>NZ_CAKLBX010000001.1:792500-1529239 GCF_920987055.1 Novosphingobium sp. CECT 9465 | reverse complement strand
ATTCCACTGCTGGCAACGGCGCGGCCACGGCACGGTCGACATGGCCAAGGGCATCTACCAGTCGTGCGACGTCTATTTCTATCACTTCGCGCAACAACTGGGGATGGACGTCATTGCCACGATGGCGCGCAGGCTGGGACTGGGGCAGGAATTCCCGATGCCCTATGCCGGGCAGTCCTATGGCACGGTGCCCGATCCGGCGTGGAAGATGCGCAAGTACCAGAAGGAATGGGCGCTTTACGATACCGTGAACGCCACCATCGGCCAGGGCTATATGCTGGTGAATCCACTGCAACAGGCGGTCATGGCCTCGCGCATTGCTTCGGGCCGCGAAGTGATGCCGCGCCTGCTGCTTGATCGCAAAGCGCCGCTACCCAGATCGATGGGCTTCCGGCAGGATCATCTCGATTACATTCACGCCGCAATGAGCGAAGTCGTAAATGGACGCGGCACGGCGGGCCGGGCAAAATTGCCGGTCGAAAACGTGCTGATGGCGGGCAAGACGGGCACCGCGCAAGTCGTCGGCCTCAACGTCGCCAATGGCAAGAGCGGCGCATGGAAGTATCGCGACCACGGCCATTTCATCGCGTTCGCCCCGTTCGACAAGCCGAAGTATGCCTGCGCGGTGGCCATCGAGCATGGCGGCGGATCGGGCGCCGCCTATCCCATAGCGCGCGACGTGATGACCTACATTTTCGCCCCGGACAAAGCGATGGCCGTGCTGGACGAATTCGAAAAGCAGTGGGGCGGCAACGTGCAGCAGCGTATGGTCGCACGGTATGATTCGTTTGCGGCCAAGTACGGCGGCAGTGCACCCAAGCCGGCCCCGGACGACGAAGCGCTGACCGAACAGGTCGAACAGGCCCGCAAACCCGATGCCGAGCCGGCCGATGCGCAGACCGATGCTGCATCGCCCCGTCCAGAGCCTGAGCCGGTCGTGCTGCGGCCACCGCCGCCCGCAGCAGCGCCCGATGTGTCTGCTGCCAGCCCGCCACTGCAGGGTACGCCGTAATGCCCCGCGCCTATGTCCCCGCCGCTATCGCCCGCCAGCCGTGGGGCGTACTGCTCCCGCTGATGGCACTGGTCGGGTTTGGGTCGGCGGTGCTCTATTCCGCGGCTGGCGGCCGGTTCGAAACATGGTCGATGTCGCACCTCATCCGTTTCGGGGTGTTTCTGGTGATGGCGATGGTCATCGCTCGCCTGCCGCAGGAACTGTTCCGCAAGATGGCAATCCCGGTCTATGTCGGGCTGTGCCTGCTGCTGGTTCTGGTCGAACTGATCGGGGGGATCGGCGGTGGCAGCCAGCGCTGGCTGAACCTTGGCTTCATGACCCTGCAGCCGTCCGAACTGATGAAGCCAGGCATCGTCCTGGTGTTGGCATGGTTCTATGCCTTGCTTCCGGTTGGCGAAACGCAAAGCTGGCGTGCGCTTGGTCCGGCGGCGATCCTGCTGGGCATTCCGGCAGGACTGGTCATGCTCCAGCCCGATCTCGGCACCGGCCTTGCAATCACGTTCGGGGCGGTCGTGGTGATGTTCCTCGCGGGCCTTCCGCTGCGCTGGTTTCTTGGCGCCGGCGCCGCAATGCTGGTCGTCGCACCGCTCGCCTTCTTCACGCTGCTCCATGATTATCAGCGACGGCGTGTGCTGGTGTTCCTCGATCCCGAAAGCGACCCGCTTGGGTCAGGGTATCATATCACCCAGTCGAAGATCGCGATCGGTTCGGGCGGATTCTTCGGCAAGGGCTTCGGCGATGGATCGCAAAGCCACCTGAATTACCTGCCAGAATCGCACACCGACTTCGTTTTTTCGACGATGGCGGAAGAATGGGGCATGCTTGGCGGATTGTTCGTCCTCGGCGTGTTCGGACTGATCTTCCGCTGGGGCCTGAAGGTGGCGACCGGAGCGCCAGACCGCTTTTCGCGTCTGCTGGCTGCGGGTATGACCATGACGATCTTCTTCTACATGTGCATCAACCTGATGATGGTCATGGGCTTGGCACCCGTGGTAGGAATCCCGCTGCCGTGGATGAGCCACGGCGGCTCTTCGATGATGACCAACATGATCTGCATCGGCACGATCATGGCGGTGGAACGCTGGAGCAGGTCCACCTCCAGAGGCCTGTCGTAAAAAAGTGAAATTAGGGCTTGGCAGGCTCCAGAAAAACGCTATTGGAGCCGCTCCCGAACGGGATTGCCGAATGGCAACGGACGCATAGCTCAGTTGGTAGAGCAGCTGACTCTTAATCAGCGGGTCCTTGGTTCGAGCCCAAGTGCGTCCACCATATTTTCAATCACTTAGCACCGATTACGCCGTTTTCGCCCAAAGCGAATTCGGCCCACGTAATCGCCACGTAATCGGTTTTCGGGGTGCGCTGGCGTATCCTCGCGTGCTCTGGCGCAGAAAAATATCCTCGGGAAATTTTTTCCGCACGGCTGTCGATGAGGCGTCTTGGCTGCCGAAATGCCCTCAAAATGCCCCGCGTAATCGCTGCGTAATCGCTCCGCGTAATCGCCACGTAATCACTGAGGTCGCTTTGGCGGCCTCAATGGCTTGCAGCGAGGGTATCGGCACCTGATCCGCGGCGCTGCTAGGCAAGGCGCATGACCAAACTGATTCGGTGCCGGGGCGCGCTGTCAGAGATCGCCAATCACTTCTCTGCGACCCCGTCTGGTGCGCTCAGATGGACGCCGACCATCTGGCCGGGCGAGGATGTCCTCGTTGCGACCAATGCGCCGGGCAGCCCGCAGATCAAACTGGCTCGATGGTGGCTCCCGGCGTCATGCTTCATCAGCGCTGAGCCTGCTGATCGACGAAGCAATCTGTTCGCGCGCGATCTCGTGCCAGGGGCCGGTCGCCTGCTTGACGCGGACAGCTTCGTCCGCTGCCTGATCATCGTGGAAGATGTCGCCTATCCTACCAGAGACCGGGATGCTGTGACGCGAACCTGGGTTGGCGCCTGGGATGAACCTTATCTCGCTTGGGCAGGGGTTTGCGCGCCTTCGGCAAGTAAGCTCCATTGCGCAGGCCTTCTCGTTCCGGCCACCGGGCTGGTCGCGCAAGCCGCCGCGAACATGCCCTATTTCCTGCCCCGGGCGAGTTGGGCCAGCTGGCTCGCGGGCGACCCCGGGCAGGCGATGCCAGCGCACTTCGAGGAGCAGGCCTACTATCTCGAACCGTCAGACGAGGATTGGTCATCAGGCCGAACATTGGACGAACTTCGCGAGAAAGGGCGAGACGGGGGTTTAGCCCTCTGACATTAAAAGGAATGGGCCGCCGCGCCAGGGGACACGCGGCGGCCCGCAGGGGCCTGACCGGGGGCTAGGCAGACCCCCGCTATTCAGCGCCCAAAGCTGATCGTGCTGCTTGCATAGTTGCCCACCGCCTGAGCGGTCACGGCGTTGCCCGCGAACGTGGCGCGCGAGCCGGTCATGGCGGCGGGAGTGAGCCTCAGAGCTGCGCCGGTAATGGCGGTTACGGACGCCGTGTTGACCTGATTGTTGACGATCCCGGCCGCTGGGAACGCCGTTGCGGACGTAAGCGTGATGTTGTTGGCAGCCGAGTTGCCGTAGGCAGTCGCCGTGGCGATGTTGCCGGTCACGTCGGCCGCGCTATGCGTGAGATTGCCGGTCGGCGTAGTGAGCGAGGCATTGCGGATCAGGGCCGATGAAGACACGGTGCCAGCGTTCATTTGCGCATTCGAAAGAATAGCTGGCCCCACGCCGCTGTTCAGTGGTCCGGTGGTGACGGACGCCAGGTCAGGCACGCAATCGTAGCCAAGGGCGCCGGAGAGCGTCATGGCGTTGGACGAACCATTGCCCGTCGCCTGTGCGATCGCCGAGTTTGCCGAAATGCCGCTCTGCGAGCTCGAAAGCGCGCCCGTGCCACCCGCGTCGAGCCGTGCGGTCGCCCCAACAGCGGCCATGCTCGACTGGGAGTTCACAAGGGCCACGGAAGCGGCCGGTGCAACACCACTGACCATTGCCAGCGAGCTCGATGCCGAATTGGCGGCAGCCGAGGCCTGTGCGGTGTTTCCGTTGAGCACCAGCGATGCGCCGTCGAGCTGTCCGTTGGTGCCAATAGCGCCGATGGACGACGAAGCCGAGACACTGCCAGTAGCCGATTGGGTGTTGGCGAGAACATGGTCACCCATGGCCTGGGGCGGCGCGCCTGCACTGTTCTCGACGAACGCCGGGAGATTGCTGAGCGGTCCGATGAGCGCAGCATCGATGGAAAGCGCGTTCGATGCGCTGTTCATGCGCGCGAAGGCGATGCTGCTGTTGCCAGCGATTTCTGCCGAGGAGCTGGTTAGTCCGGCCGGCACCGAAAGAACCATGTCCGAGGCGGCCATGATTTCGGCCCGCGCGCTCTGCGTCGAAGCGAGAGCAGAACCCGTCGCGCCCTCGCCCGGAGCGCCGAGCCATGCCGACTTGAGCGCAAGCTCGTTCGACACGGTATTGCCGGTAGCCGATGCAGTCTGGCCGTTGTCACGCACCGCGAACGAAGAACCGGTATTCGGCCCATCGGAGGTTGCTCCGAATGCGCCATGAACCTCAACGCTGATGACAGCCGGCAACTGATAGCCTCCCAGGATTTCCTGGGTGTTTGCAAGCGCGAAGTCGCCGGCGGCGCCCAGCCCCTCGGCAAGGCTGCCGGCCTCTGCGTTCGAATGGCCACTGGTGCTGACCAGGCGCGCGCCCTCGACGCTGAGCGCGTTCGTCGCACTGTTCTGGTTCGCGCTCGCCGTGAGCTCATTGCCCAGGACTGCGACCGTGCTGTCGTCGATCGCCCCTCTCGTCCAAGCGGTAAAGCCGCTGCGGTTTGTCGTCGATCCGATCGTGGCCGAGATGGATCCAAGCCCAAGCTGCAGGTTGTTGAGGTCTGCCGACGAGCCGACGGTCGAACCCGAGATGGCGAGATCATTCGATGCGCGGCTTCCGCTCGCACTGACGGTGACCGCATTGCGCGAGAGATCGAGCGCCGATCCTGAAAGCGCGCCGCCAACCGAGAGGCTGTTCAGCGACTGCTCCTGCGACGCGGCAATCAGGCCCTGATTGATCTGCACGTTCTGAACGCTGAGAGGCGCCGAGACGGTCATGTCACCGACCTCAGTGACTGCCGCTGTGCCGATCACCGGCGGAATTCCGGGGCCATGGCCGCCCCCTTCCCCGCCGCTGCCCTGGCCAGGCATCAGGGATGCGGCGGTCACGGTCAGCCGATTGCCATCTGCCTGATTGCCCGTGGCTGCAGCGGTGACCGAGTTTCCGGACAGCGAGGCCGTCGATCCGGCGAGATCGGATTGGACCACCGTGCGCGGTCCCTGGCCGGCCCGCGCGCTGACCGCAACGGCATTCACCAATTGCATGTTGGTGACATTGGCGGTCCCTCCCCCGGTGTCGTCCGTCGCGATCGTCGGGGCATTGAGGGAGAGGCTGTTGTCAACACGGTTGCCATAGCCGCCGGCAGCCAGCTGGTTCGCGTCATTCACGATCGACGAGCCACTCGCAGCGCCGCCGATCTCCACCAAGGCGCTTCCGGCATTCTTCGCCGCAACGTTTCCGTCCAACCGCTGGTTCGAGAGGACGCCGAACTGCGCGTGCACTTCCCCTTCATTCGAACCAGTATCGACCGTCGAAGGCGTACCGCCTGCGCCGACACCCCGCAAAGCGACAGCATTCACCGACAAGGCGTTCGCGGCATTGTTGCCATGAGCAAGCGCTCGAGTGCTGTTGCCGGAAACCTCGACGCTGGAGTCCGTAAGCGCATTCGCAGAGAGGCGAAGGTCACCATACCGCACAGCTTTCACCGTCGACGCATCGGTGATCGACTGGTCGTTGACGATCCCGGCGCTGAGGCCAGAGGACAGATTGTTGAGCGAGAGCGCGGACGACGCTTCGTTGCCGGTGCCGCCAGCCTCCAGAATGTTGGCATCCACATGGACCGAACTGCCCGAGACATTGGTCAAGGCCGCGCCAAGGCGGGTCGACGAACCGGCACCGCCAATCTTGCCGACGACGGCAGTTCCTTGAGCCTGCTGGCGGGACGCGATGACGATCCCGCCACTGGCACTGGTGCCCGACCATCCGGTCGAAAGAGTGGCTGCCTCCGACTCGAGTGAGCCCGTGGTATCCAGCTCCCATGTCGCAGCCGCGACGTTGACACGCGCATTTGCGCGCAGGACATTGTCGGAGACATGCAGCGTGCTACCGTCCGCTGCTCCCTGAAGCTCAGCCTGAGGGCCGGCGACGATCGATTTGACCGATGCATCGGACTGGTGCTGGTCGCTTGCGAGGATCGTGTTGCCATCAGCCTGTACCACAGGCGGCGCAGGCTGGGCCGCGACGGTCGCGGCGGTGCAGATGTTCAGCGCCGTTGCTGCGGCACCAAGCAGAAGCTGATGGCGGCGGATGCGCCTGGCGTGAATTCGGGAAGTCATGGCAGTGGTCCTTTCAGGTTGGGGAACTTGGTGGGAGTAAAATTGCGGGCGCGCCGGGGTTCAGCCGATGCGCAGCTGGGCAAGGCGCAGCAGCCCGGCGCCGTCAGACGGAAGCGATGTGTCGGCAGGTGCAGGACGCCAGGTGATCGTGAGGGTCGCGGGATCGATGCCCCGACTTGCGAACGCCGCGGTCAGTGCGGTGAGCCGTCTGTCCGTCAGGGCTGTTCGTTTCGCAGGCTCGATCGTCTCGGTGTCCCGCGCCAAAAGCGTCACGGACACTGGTCCCCGCGCTGCGTCTGCCGCGATCCGCTCGACGAGTGCAGAAGCTGCGCCGCTCAGCGCGTCAGATCCAACCTCGAAGACGATGCGGACATCGGCCCCGACTGGCGCGGCTGCGTGTGGCAATCCGTTGAACGGATCGCCGACTGCAGGCAATCTCGACGCCACCGGCAGTCCCGTGTCCGACGGCGATGTGACAGCGGTCTCAGCCCAGCCCGACTTGGCGAGGCACGGCGCCACGTCGATCCGGGCAACCGCGCCGAGGAGCCGGACGGTCGCCTCTTCCAGAGCCGTGCGGATACCGAGCTGGAGCGGCTCTTGGCCTTTGGCCCCGATGTTGATGTCGAAGAGGTCGGAGCCGAAGAACCGGAAGATGCCGAAGCCCGTCTCGTAGCCGGTGAATTGCTTGGTGAGGCTCACGGTACGGACCACCAGCAATGATCGCGTATCGACGATCCGGAGGTCCACGGCGACCGACTGTGTGTAGGTCCGGTGCTTGGGGCCGATCGATCCCACGCCGGTCTGAAGGCCGCCGGATCGAATATCGTAGTTCAGTTCGGTGATGCCGCCGACGATGTAATAGTCGGAGGCGGCGATGCTGCCGCCATAGTAAGGCAGCCAGGGCACGGTCTGCTTCCCCGACGGCCCTGCCAGATCATGCACTGTACCGTCACCGAGCTGGCGCCGATCCGTGTAGCCAAGTTCCCGCTCCGCGATCGTGGGATCGAACCGCTCGGCAATGTGGACGCGGCCTTCGAGTTTACCGAGCGCAGAGGCGACCATGAGCGCTCCGCCCTGGGTGACGGCGTTGCCCTCACTGACGGAGTATTTGCCGGTGTAGTCGCGGACATCACCCACGGCGATCACCAAAGGCTTGCCCCGCCCGGTCGAAAGCTGCCCGGCGAGGCACGCCAATACCGGATCCATAGGCGTCCGGTTTGCCCGCACAGGCGGACCGACCAGGACTTTGGCTTCATGTGGCGCAAGAGATATACCGTGCATACCGGTGCATCCGGCGAGCATGGTGCTCGCAAGCACAAGCACGGCCGCACCAGTTATAGGCAGAGCGGCAGATGCCTCACTAGCGCGCATCAGTTGAGCACCCCGAAGGCGCATCCGGTAGACCCGGTGACTGTTGCCGACTGCACCCCGCTATTGGTCTGCGTTGAATTGAAGACCGACGTGGGGCTGCCGTTTACAAGGGCCGTTGCATCGCCCGTGGCCGAGGCACCAACGGAGCCAGAATTTTGCTGACTGGTCGAAATTGTTCCGCCGCGCCCGCTCCAGCTGTCACCAGAATTGCCCTGCGCAGATGATGAGGCGGCTGTGGCGGTAGGAGAGTTTACGACCGCCGATTGGCCGGACGAGTTGCCAAGTGCACTCGCGGTAATGCCACAGTTGAACTGCCGCTCGATGTTTGTGGTGTAGGCAGGCGCCGCGTAGCCGCCTGCCCGTTTCTTCTCGATCGCCTCGAGGACGAGGGACAGATTGGCGAGGTCTGTTGGTGACCGGAATTGCCAGGCACCATTTTCGCCAAGGTTGTTTGCCCGGGCGGGTAAAGTGCCGACGGCCAGACCGACAGTCAGGCCAGCACAGACTAATTGCTTGCGCATGGATGCTCCCCTTGGCCCGCGACGAAGGTGTCGGGGCTTCGAGGACACTCAAGAGACGCATAGTCCGGCGCCGCGCAACAGACTTCGGCGCCAAGCCAAGTCTGGCGTAACAAGACAGGCAATGGCGTAAGCGGTTGTTAGCGCGAGGATGTTGCGTCAGGCTCAGCAGGACCAACTCGAATCACTGCGAGCATATCGCGAATAACGGAGCGAGTTCCTTGCATTACCCCTGCCCCGACTATCTGGAGATCGAAGGCGAGCCCGATGCCTTGATCCCAGCTGTCCACGGTCGGGTCTATCGAACGACGGTCGAGGCGATCATCGGTCGCCCTTTACGCGATCGCTCGGATTTCGTGGGTTGGATGGACGAGCATCACGACCGCATCGTCCAGGCAGCTTTTCTCAAGGCCCTTGGTCGCCCGGTCCGGCCGGTGGGCTCGGAAGCGTACATCGCCCTCGACATCGAAGATCTGACACAAGATTGATCGGCGGCACAGCGCCGTTTCGATGAGCTGGCCAAACCCGTATGTATGAGACGATCGGCGTGCATTGGCAGGAGTGATACATGATAGGCTGGCTTCGGCGGATTTTCGGCAATTCCAGTGCCCCGAGATCAGAAAGCCTATCCGCGCAGTCATCTGCGATCGAGATGGAACCTTTCGGCGGCGACGACTCATTCATTTCGATCCGCGAGCTGGACTTTTTCGGGAGCGCATCACGATCGCCGGATCAGCGCTACGTCCTTGCGTGGTCCGATCGCGATCAGGGCGGCACTCTTGGCGGGCATCGGGAGTCAGGTTATGGCCGCTACCTGCTCCTCGAGAGTGGTGTCCCGATCGTTGACGGGCGGGCGGAACGCCCTAACGATGGCAAGGTCGCCAACAACGGCACCTTCATCATCAACGATTGGCGGTTTGGGGAGGGTCTGAAAGGCCGCTTCCTTGCTTACGCTGAAACCGGGGAAGTGATCCTGACGCGCGAATTCAACGCGAACTTATTGAACAACGGCTTGAGCGAGGACGGCAGCCTCGCGGTCTGCCAGACGTGCCATGCCGAGGGGCCAGACAACGCCATTCTGGTGGTGTTCGATCTTGTCGGGGCTCGGGAACTTGCGTCCTGGCAGGCTCCGTCTGGATGGGCCGATAGCTATCGCTTTGCTCCCGATGGCCGAAGCATCGAGTTGGTCTATCGGGACGGCTGCTGCGCCCGCTATTCGCTGACAGGGGAATTCCTCAATCGGGACGAGTGGAGCAGCGAGCGAATTTCATCCGGAAATCTCTGGGTGATCGAAAGTGCAATCAAGCAGATCGCACAAGGACATTCCGCCGTCACCCGCGATGTGCTGATGACCGGTCTGGAGGCAGCCGTCTCGAAGGCCCATGACCATCGCAGTCGGGCCAGGGCTCTGCGACTACGCGGAGAAGTTTTTGAGGCCGAGGGGCAGCTGGCAGAGGCGCTTCGCGACTACGAAGACGCCCTGCGAAATGATCCTGCGGTGGGCGTCAAGCGCAAAGCGGCCACCCTTCGGAAGACACTGGCCAGCTAGACATAAAGTCGAGGAAACACGAGCGGCCATGCCCATTCGGTTTGGTTGGACGGTTCCGGCATTGCACCGCCACGCAAAATTCCGCCGATCATCTGCGCTTGCGCTCCCGTCGCCGGTAGGTCGCATTGAGAAGGAAGCTCGCGAGCCGCTGCGCCGGAATTTCAGGAAACTCGAGCTCCCATTCCGCCTCATAGGTCGCCAGCACGCGATGGGCATCTGTCTGGAAAGCGCGAAACACTTGCAGTCCAAGAAGTAGCCAGGCCAGCAAGCCGATCCACACTATCGCCCATGTCTGTGGCTGCGCTGCTGCAACGCAAGCGCGGTCGAGGACGAGGAAGATGATCGGGATACCCGCTTGCGCCGCGATAGCACCCTGCTGGACGGCGTTCAGCTGCGACTGAAAGAATGCGGCGAACCGCTGATGGCGTTCCCACATGGGCGCTGCGTGTTCAGGCATGAAGCCCCCCCCTCATCGGCATTGATCGCAATGCATGTCCTAGTCTGGTGCTCAGACATTGCAGAGCCGGTCTAGTCACCCATGGAGCGCAGATCGCTCGTCAGGGGGAACTTGACAGGGCATACAGACCCCACCGCAGGGTAACTGCAGGCTCAGCTTCCCCCGGCGCGCCTGAAGCCTCGATCTGTCGCCATGAAGCGCTCGAGCATGGCCGGGATCAGCCGTTCCGGGGGCAACGGCCCGGACAGACCGCTTTCCCGGGCATGGGCTTCGGCATAGGCAGCAAGGGTTCGCGCAAGCTCTGCGGACAATTCGACGGAGACCTTCACCGGCTTGTCCTCAAGGATCGGTCCGAGACGAAGTTTTCTCATTGTCCGCTCTCCCCATCCGCGGGATCGAAAACGATGTCGCGGGTGACAAGGACGCGCAGAGCAAAGCCCGGCCGGACCGTCAGGGATGGCGGCACGGCAATCTCGCGCTGCACGAGCTGACGGCCGGTCTGGTTGATCGTGTCCTGAACGCCATAGCGTATCGCGCGGGTCAATTCATCGTCGCCTTGCGCGACCAACTGCGTGCCGGCGCCAAGCATGGTCGAGACGAACGCCGCCTTGAGCATGTTGCCCCAATGATAATTGGTGCTGTCCTGAAGCCCGGCATTGCCGGCTGCATCGGCGCCGGGTTGGCGGTCGAGCAAGATCGAGCGCCCACCGGGCAGAATGAGCCGATCCCACGCAAGCAGCACGCGGGTCTGGCCCGCAGCAACAGCACTGTCATACTCACCGATGAGCCGGCTGCCCTGCGGGATCAGCAGGAGCCTGCCGGTGGCGCTGTCGTAGACATTCTCAGTGACCTGCGCTGTGATCTGGCCCGGAAGATCGGAGCGGATGCCGGTGATGAGTGCGGCGGGAATGATGCTGCCTGCCTGCAGCGAGTAGGACGAAACCGGAACGGCGATGCGCTGCACGCTCGCAGTGACCCGGCGCGTGTCCGGCGAGAGAAAGGCGCGGCGTGCCGCTTGCCCATCTGCTTCGCGCCCGGTTGAGGCACCGGGCTGCGCGGGATCTGGCGACGCAGCCGCGGGCGCAGCTACGCGCTGCTCAGAGCCGGTGGTGCTCCCCGATGCCAGGAACAGTTTGCTCACGATCGCAGCCTGGCGCGCTTCGGCTTGTCGCCTGTCGGCTTCAGCCGCGGCAGACACCGGTGGTGCAGTCGGAGTGCCCATCGGTGGCACCGGAACGGGTGTCCCGTCCTGTTGGGCCGCGAGGATCGGCCGGCCGAGATCGCCCGGGAGCGGCGGTCCGAGCCTCGGGACTTTGTCATAGCTCGCCGGTGCTCCGGCAAGAGCATCCGGTTTTGCGTTTGCCTGCGGCTCGTAGAGGTTGGCGGGCGGCAAGGACCCGCGCGGCTGCAAGGCGTAGAACAGGGCGCCCGCTATGGCGCAGGCGGCAACCCCGCCGCCGAGCGCTAACGCCTTGCGCGACAGACGCATGACTTGCGGCGGCTCGCCGCCAAGGCGGAATGGCGCGAGAACCGCCGGCCGCCCGGAGTGCGAACCCTCTGCCGCCGACCCGGAAGGGATACCACCGTCCCCCGAGAGATCGCGCTCGCTCATGACGCCCTCCGCGGCTTGGCTTTTTCGCGCTCGATCCGCACCCGCTGCTCGGCTTTACGCGATGCAAGGCGCAGCTCTGCGACCCCAAAGAGGCGATCGACGACCATGTAGCGGCCGGACACGCGGTAGTTCACGAGTTCGGCGGTGCCGCCATCCCCGATGACGAACAGGGGCGGCATGGCCGTCGTACCGATCGCTTCGGGAAACTCGATCATGACCTGCCGGCCATCGTCGAAGACCCGAAGGGGGCGCCAGTCAGCGCGGTCGCCGGTGATGCGATAGCGGAAGTTGAGGCCGTCGAGCTGAAGTCCCGTGGCGGCCGGCGCTGTGCGGGCGCGTTCCGCATCGGCCAGGCGCAGCGCGATGAGCGCATCCTGCGGATAGGTCCAGGAGACCGACGCCATGTAGGTCGAGAGCGTCGCCTTGAGTTCGAGATGGTAGGTTCGCCGGTCGGTGTTGATGATGAGGTTGGTCGCGATATCGCCGCGGGTCGGCTTGACCAGAATGTGGACCCGTTTGGCTGCACCTGCCCCGCTCACAGTATCGCCGATAATCCAGCGCGCCGTATCCCCGGCCGCTACTGGCCCCGAGCCCACCAGCTCCTCGCCCTCCTGGAGCGCTATATCGGTGATCTGGCCGGGTGCCGAATAGACCTGGTAGAGCGCGCCGTCGGCATAGGCATATTGTTGGATCGCATTGAAGTAGCCGCCTTTGCTCGGCTGAATGCGGGCGGCGGCATTGGCCGCTCCGACCTGGCGCTGCGGGTCCGAAAGACTGGTCTTCCGTGTTGCCCTCGCCCGCTTACCGGGCCGTGTACCCACGGTGTGCGCAGGTGTTGCCTTGGAAAGGCTGGGCGCCAATTGCGCTTGCGGCGCTTTCCCGGCTGCCTGTGAAGGAGCCGGCTGCGCCAGCGCCTCTGTGGCGATGGACGAGCCCAGCAGGGCTGCGGCTGTAAGCGGCCAGAGGCCAAAGGGTGACTTGGTCATTGGCTGAGCTCCTTCGACCAGTTGAGCGCGTTGACGTAGATGCCGAGCGGGTTCTTCCGCAGGGCGTCGGGCGTCCTGGGGGTCTGGGTCAGGACCGTCGCGATCGCCGACCAGCGCGACGTTTCCGCAAGAGCGCCATCGGTATAGCGCCGTTCGGTCCAGGCGATGCGGAAGCTGTCCGGGGAGGCCCGGATGACGCTCGAGACATCGACCGCGACCTGGGTCTTGCCGATCTCGGCGAATGGATCGTTGGTGCGGGCGTAATCGCTGAGCGAAGTGGCCCCTCGCTCGGTCACGAAGTCGTAGGCACGCAGCCAGTTCTGTCGCAGTACTACCGGGTCGGCCGGAATGCTGCGGACCTGTTCGACGAACCGGGCAAGATGGAACGCCACCTGGGGATCGGTCGGGCGGTAGTCGGGGCTTGCGGGTGCAACCGCCTCGGCGGCGCCAAGCCGGTCGACCTGGACCACCCAGGGGACGATCGTCCCCCGTGCGGATTGCCAGACGAGACCGCCCGTCAGCAGCGTAGAAAGAGACAGACTTCCGAAGAAGGCCAGACGCCAGTTGCGCGCCTGAACACGAGCGGAGCCGATGCGGTCGTCCCAGACCTGTGCTGCGCGTTGGTAGGGTGTTTCCGGTCTTGGCGTGTCGCCATAGCGGACCGATGGGCGTCGAAACAGCATAGCGCTCATTCCTTTTCACTGAGATCGGGACCGGCGCCGCCGCCATGGCTATCGCCGCCCTTGAGCGTGTGGCTGGTGAGGGTTGCCCCCTGCCCCAGCGCCTGCCGCCGCTTCATCGCGCTCACCCATGCGGGCGGTTCATCGGATGCGGCATCGGTGGGCACGTCGGTTGAAGCGCCGCCCTGCCCTTTTGAGAATTCACTTTTGAGGGTGTCGGCGGCACGGCGAAGGGGTGACGCGGCCGGTGAGGCTGCGGCCTGCGCGACATTGGCGAGACCTGCAGCAACGGCGCTCACGCCGATCTTGTCGGCTGCTCCGGCTGCATAAGCCTGGCTCGCCCCGCCGAGAGCACGCGCCGTGCCAGAGGCGGCGGAACTGGCAGCGCCGATCGCAGCGCCACCGGCCATCCGTGCGGCAGCCGCTCCGCCCGCAAGCGTGGCGCCGGCAGCGACCGTCGCACCAGCGGCAGCACCAGCACCAAGCTGCGGGCCACCCGAGACGATGCCATTGGCGATGCCGGGTCCGAAGATGCCGAGCCCCAGCATCGTGAGGGCGGCAAGCGCGATCGCCATCACCTGTTCGACGGTCGGATCTTCGCCCAGGCCGGCGGCGGTAAACTGGCTGAAGAGCGTCGTACCGATCCCGGTGATGACGGCTAGCACGAGGATCTTGATCCCCGAAGAAATGATGTGCCCGAGCACACGCTCGGCCATGAAGGCGGTGCGGCCGAAGAAGGCGAACGGCAGCAGGACAAAGCCTGCCAGCGTGACCAGCTTGAACTCGATGATGGTCACGAAGACCTGGATCGCGAGCACGAAAAAGGCGAGCACGACAATCAGCCAGGCGATCAGCAGGATCGCAATCTGGACAAAATTGGTGAAGAGCCCGACCGGTCCCAACAGGTCGGCAGTTGCATCGAGCAAAGGGGCGCCGGCATCGAGACCGGTCGCGGCGACAGCGCCCGGCCGCATGAAATCGCCGATCGCCATTCCGCTTCCCGAAGCCTTGAGGCCCAGGCCCGCGAAGCTCTCGAACAGGACGGTCGCCAGATGCCCGAAATTGCCGATGATGAAGGCAAAGGTTCCGATATACAGCGTCTTGCGGACAAGACGCTGCAACACGTCTTCGTCGGCGCCCCAGGCCCAGAACAGGGCGGCCAGCGTCACATCGATCACGATCAGCGTCGACGAGAGAAAGCCGACCTCGCCGCCGAGCAGGCCGAAGCCGGATTCGATATAGCGGGTGAAGACGCCGAGGAAGGTGTCGATGATGCCGGTGTCGTTCATGGCTGTGAAGGCCTCGCGAAGAAGCGCTGGCGGCGTCCCGCCCAATAGGCACCGCAGACCGGGTCTGGCGCGGTGGCTGTCCGGCACGAAGGCGGTGCTGGCTCGGGACCTGCAGGACTGGAAAGCGCCGGCGAGGCAACCAACGGGCGCTGAGGCGCCCGGAGTGCAACAACGCCAAGCGTGATGACCAGCGCAGCGCCTGCCGCCACGCCCGCCACACGCATCCCTTTCCTTCCCGGTCCCATCTCAGTTGCGCCCCCGGAACCGGGCAAAGCGAGCGCGCCCTTCGGCTTCGGCGGCGGCATTGCGCGCCGATTCCAGCGCCTGCGCCCGCCCCTGCGCCGCTAGGGCTGCGGTCATGTCGGCGAGCTGCTGGCTCTGGAGCGCCAGAAGCTGATTGCCCGCCTGTGCCGCCTGCAAGGCGCCGCTCGCACTTTGGCTGGCCGTGACGAGAGCCGACAGCGACGATCTCGCGCCATCGATGTTGCCGACCACGCCCGCCTGCACTTTCAGCGCATCCTCGAAGGCGGCGACGCTGTCCTGCCAGCGCGCATTGGCATTGGCGACCATGTCGCGGGCCGAACCGGTCAGCGCTGATCCCGAATAGCGGTTGCCGAAGGCGCTCTCGATATCCTTGACGCTATAGGCGATGCGCTGTGCCTGGCCGATGAGCTGGCGGGTCTGCTGGACTTGCGCCTCGAGGGTTGAGAGCGTGGAGACCGGCAAACTGGCCAAGTTCTTCGCCTCGTTAATCAGGCTCTGCGCCTGATTCTGGATCTGCTGGATCTGATTGTTGATCTGCTGCAGCGATCGCGCGGCCGTCAGCACATTCTGGGCGTAGTTCGTCGGGTCATAGACGATGCCGCCAAAGCCGAACTGAGCCCGGGCTGGGCTCGCCAGCAGGAGCACCGGCGCAATAGCCAGGCCAGCAGCGACGGACCAACGCGCGAAACGCGAACGGGAAATGGACATGCTCAGACCTCCAAGGACATGGTGGGAAGAAGCTCGGCAGCCCAACCAAGGCCGCGCGCGGCAAGCCAGACGGCGGCGAAGCGCTCGCGCCCGTGTCCGGCGATCATCTGGCTGATCTTCGCCTGATCCGTTTTCGACGAGGCGGCCGTGAAGGCGAGAGCGACCTCTCCCAGGCCCAGCTCGAACAGGCGGTTGCCGCGCCGGGACTGGCAGAAATAGTCGCGCTTGGGCGTGGCGCGGCTGAGGATCTCGATCTGCCTGGCATTGAGCCCGAAGCGCTCGTAGACCGCCTGGATCTGCGGCTCGGCGGCGCGCTCGTTCGGCAGGAAGATGCGTGTCGGGCAGCTTTCGATGATGGCAGGCGCGATCGAGGAGCGCTCAATGTCGGCGAGGCTCTGGGTCGCGAAGACGACGCTCGCATTCTTCTTGCGCAGCGTCTTCAGCCACTCGCGCAACTGCGCCGCGAACGCGGGATGGTCGAGCACGAGCCAGCCCTCGTCGATGATGATGAGGGTCGGTCGCCCGTCGAGGCGTCGCTCGATCCGGTGGAAAAGGTAAGAGAGAACGGCGGCGGCAGCGCCCGCGCCGACAAGGCCCTCGGTTTCGAAGGCCTGGACGCTTGCGTGGCCCAATTGCTCGGCCTCAGCGTCGAGCAGGCGGCCCCAGGGGCCACCCACGCAAAAGGGCAAAAGCGCCTGCTTGAGCTGCTGCGACTGGAGCAGGACCGCAAGGCCGGTCAAGGTGCGCTCGGCGACCGGTGCGGAAGCGAGCGAGGTGAGCGCGGACCAGAGATGGTCCTTCGCTGATGGATCAAGAACCACGCCCTCGCCACCAAGGACGGCCGCTAGCCATTCCGCAGCCCATGCGCGCTCCGCGGGATCGTCAATGCCAGAGAGCGGTTGCAACGCGACCCCGGCGTCATCAGCATGCAGCGCACCGCCAAGGTCCTGCCAGTCCCCGCCCATGGCGAGCGCCGCAGCGCGGATCGATCCGCCAAAGTCGAATGCGAAGATCTGGTTGTTCCGATAGCGCCGGAACTGCAGCGCCATCAGCGCGAGCAAGACTGATTTGCCTGCGCCGGTGGGTCCGACCACCAAGGTGTGACCGACGTCGCCGATGTGCAGGGCAAAGCGGAACGGCGTGGAGCCCTCGGTCTTGGCAAGGAAGAGCGGGGCATCCCCAAAATGGGCATCGTCGGGCGGTCCAGCCCAGACGGCGGACAGGGGCAGCATATGGGCCAGGTTTTGCGTCGAGACCGGAGGCTGGCGGACGTTGGCGTAAACATGTCCCGGGAGACTGCCGAGCCAGGCCTCGAGTGCGTTCATGCGCTCGCTCGTGCAGGCGAAGTCGCGGCCCTGGATGACCTTTTCGACCTGACGCAGCCGCTCGGCGGCAAGGCCGGGATCCCGGTCCCAGACGGTGACGCTGGTCGTTACGTAAGCCAGCCCGGCATGGTCGGCGCCGAGTTCCTGCAGGGCGAGGTCGGCATCGGCCGCCTTGTTAGCCGCATCGCTGTCCATAAGCACTGAGGCTTCGTTGGTCATGACCTCCTTGACGATGGCCGCGACCGACTTGCGCTTGGCGAACCATTGGCGGCGGATCCGCGACAGCACGCGCGTAGCATCGGTCTTGTCGAGCATGATAGCGCGGCAGCACCAGCGATAGGCGAAGGACTGGCGATTGAGTTCGTCGAGGAGGCCCGGGAAGGTGGCGCTGGGAAAACCGTTGATCGTCAGCGTGCGCAGATGATGCTCGCCAAGCCGCGGCTCGAGGCCACCGGTGAGGCTTTCGTCGGGCAGGATCGCATCGAGATAGGCCGGCACTTCGGGCACGCGGACGCGATGCCGCCGGGTCGAGATGCAGGAGTGGAGATAGGTGAGCGTCTCGCCATCATCGAGCCAGGCCGCCTCGGGCATGAAACCCTCGATCAGGCCGAGCAAGCGATCGGTGCGGTCGATGAAGGTCCGCAGCCACTCCCCTGCCCCGGCCTGCAGCTTGGCCTGGCCTTCGAACAACCAACTCTCGGCACGCGTCGCCGCCTCGGCGGGCGGCAGCCAAAGGAGGGTCAGGAAATAGCCGCTTTCAAAATGCGCTGCCTCTTCCCGGAACTGCTCCGCGCGTTCACGGTCGACCAAGGCAGAAACCGGATCGGGAAACCGGGATTCCGGATAGGCCAGCGCCGGAAAGCGCTGCGCCTCGACGAAAAGCGCCCATCCCGAACCCAGGCGGCGCAGGACATTGTTGAGCCGGGCGGTCACCGCGACGAGTTCTGCGGGCGTCGCGCTGTCGAGGTCGGGACCACGAAAACGCAGCGTCCGCTGCAATGCGCCATCCTTGTTGAGGACGACGCCGGGCGCGACCAGAGCCGCCCAGGGCAGGAAGTCCGGCAGGGTTGCGGCGCGCGAGCGATATTCGCGAAGCGACATCATGGCCGCATCCAGACCGGGTAGCGCAGGTGGCGCCGGGCCACTTCGAGGAACTGCGCATCGTGGCGGGCGGCCCAGACCGAGAGGGCATGGCCGATCGCCCAGAGGGCGAGTCCCGCGAGCCACAGGCGAAGGCCAAGACCGATTGCGCCGGCAAGGGTGCCATTGACGATGGCCATGGACCGGGGTGCGCCGCCCAGCAGGATGGGCTCGCTGAGCGAGCGATGCACCGGCGCGAAATAACCTGCGACCTCTTCGCCGGACATCAGACGAGCGCCCCGCCGCCGAACGAGAAGAAGGAGAGGAAGAAACTCGAAGCAGCAAAGGCGATCGACAGACCAAAGACGATCTGGATCAGGCGCCGGAAGCCGCCGGACGTGTCCCCGAAGGCCAGCCCAAGCCCGGTCGCGATGATGATGATCACAGCGACGATCTTGGCGACAGGCCCCTCGATCGACTGCAGGATCGACTGGAGCGGCGCTTCCCACGGCATGGACGAACCAGAGGCAAGGGCCGGCGAATGAACGAGCAGCGCAGCGCTCAGAAGCGCAACCGAATGAAGAGCGCGGCGGGCGACGGGCGCGCGATGATAAAATGGCGTCATGCAAAAACTCCAAGGGGTAAGGATGGAGAGGAAAGGCGATAGTCGCCGGTACCGGGGTCGAGCCCGTCGACGCAGGCAAGTTCCGAAAGGCGACGGCTCCCTGCGTCGCGGACCAGCACGGCGATGACGCCTATGGTCTCTGCAATTGCTGCGCGTGGCACGGTGACCACGGCTTCCTGAATCAGCTGCTCAAGACGCCGAAGCGCACCCAGGGCCGTCCCGGCGTGGATTGTTCCGATGCCGCCGGGATGCCCTGTCCCCCATGCCTTGAGCAGATCGAGGGCTTCAGGCCCGCGGACCTCGCCGATGGGAATGCGGTCTGGACGCAGGCGCAGCGACGAGCGCACAAGATCGCTCAGCGATGCAACGCCGTCCTTTGTGCGCAACGAAACCAGGTTCGGGGCCGCACATTGCAGTTCGCGGGTGTCCTCGATGAGGACGACACGGTCGTTGCTGCCAGCCACCTCGGCCAGCAGCGCGTTGGCAAGCGTGGTCTTGCCGGTCCCAGTGCCGCCCGCGACCAGAATATTCTTCCGTTCAGCGACAGCGCGCCGAAGAAAAGCCGCCTCCCCTTCCCCCATGATGCCGACCGCCACATAGTCTTCCAGACTGAATACGGCGATTGCTGGCTTTCGGATCGCGAAGGTTGGTGCGGTGACGACAGGCGGAAGCAGTCCTTCGAAGCGCTCACCGCCTTCGGGCAATTCGGCCGAGACGCGCGGATTTCGCGAATGGGCTTCGGTGCCGGCATGGTGGGCGACGAGGCGGATGATGCGCTCCCCCTCGGCCGACGAGAGAAGGACGCCGCTATCAGCTATGCCTGCCCCGAGCCGGTCGACCCACAGGCGTCCATCCGGGTTGAGCATGACCTCGATGACTGCGAGGTCCGCGAGCCATCCGGCAATGTCCGCGCCCATCGCGGTACGCAACATGCGCGCGCCGCGTACACTGGCTTCGGACTGGACAGATAGCGGGCTCATTCGCACTCCCCGAAAGCGCCGCAAAAGAAGCTCACAGCGCGCTGGGGATGATTAAGAGACGCAGAAATCGCGCGATTTCAACACAGATGAGGCATCGTCGTAGCCTGGCGCAGAACGACAGGGAGAAGCGTAGTGCGCGTGTCGAGATGACCGCTTTCAAACGAAAGCGCACTGCCTTGCATCCGTCTCTTCCGACCGTTTCTGCTTACCCGCGGCACAGCTCGACTTGACAAGGTAATGAAAATTCCTTACCTCAACCCTCATCATCCAGGAGCAGATCATGTCCGCGCTACTCAAGGAAGAAAGCACAATTACTGCCAAGGGGCAGACGACGGTCCCCAAGTCCGTCAGGCAGGCCTTGGGCGTAGACTATGGTGGACGCATCACCTTTGTCGTGGACGACGCGCGCCGGGTTTATGTCGAAAAGACAGTCGAGGAGCTCAGCGATCCGGTTGTCGATCGCTTTCTGGAGTTTCTTGCACGCGATATGGCTGGTCGCCCGGACACATCCATCGTGCCCTTGCCGACGGCCATGCGCGATCGCATGGCCGCGCTGGTTGAAGGCATGGACATTGGCCTCGACACTGAGATTGACGGGGATGTCGCGCTCTAGCCATGCTCACGATCAATGGCTGGACCATCCTCGCGCATCCGCTCTTTCTTGATCAGCTGGACAGGCTAATAACTGCGGTCGAAGCGCTAAAAACCAAGAAGCCCGACGACTATCAAAGGCACGCCAATACGAAGCTCTTGGCGATGCTGAACAAACTTGTCTTCGAGGCCATTCCGAACGATCCGACGGCAACGATCTACCGACAGGGCTCGACGCTCGGCGACAGTTACAAGCACTGGTTCCGCGCGAAATTTGGCAACGGTCGCTTTCGCCTGTTCTTCCGTTATGACTCGGTTGCCAAAGTGATCATTTTTGCGTGGGTCAACGACGAGACGACACTACGCACCTATGGTGCCAAATCCGACGCCTATCATGTTTTCAAGGGGATGCTGGATGACGGCAATCCGCCCGACGATTGGCCTGCGCTGCTCAAGGCAGCTTCTGAACCTTCGGCGATGGAGCGGCTCGGTTCGGCTGCACCTGCCGAGTCAGACTAGGGCTCGGCCTCCAGAAAGTCGGTTGGAACAGGCTCAGGCCGGACTGCAGAGCGTCGCCATGGCTCATGAGGCGTTGTGGCCCGTGACGGCAAAAGTTGCAGCTTGTGTCAGCCTGCAGCCGCTAGATGCCGATCGATAGCAATCAGCTCAGCAAGATCAAGCCATCCCCGCAGCTGGCTCTCGATCTCCCTGATTGGCTTCCACGCCGCCAGCCAGTTGTCGGTGACATAGAATTCCTGCTCGGTCACGGCCCTGACGTCCTGTTCGAGGATGAAGCCGTAAGCCTCGAACGCATTCCCTTCCTTCACCACCACGATCTTCCAGAACCGGCTCGGGATCTGAATGCGGGCCTTGCCTGAGACATCCTTCCCGTAGAACCAGCGGTCGTCCGGGGCGAAGATCGGGCCAGCAAAAATGCAGGCCGCCTGGGCATCCTTTTTCGTCACGGCGGCGATTGCCGATTCCAGATCTCCCCAATTGTCCTGGCCCGCAGCGCCCTGGTTAAACACTTTGGTCTGGGGCGAGCAGTTGGTGACATGGAACGTGTCGCCATTCGCCATCTGGATTTCTTCGAAATGCTCGCCCCAGCACACATCGTCGCGGCGAACGATATGGCCCTTGTCGAATGCGCCGCGGTCTTCGCTGTAGAAGACGTCGGGGAGCTGGTATCGAGAGGCGATGCGAGGATCTTCGACCCAGAGTTCTGCGTATGTCGCCCCTTGCGGCCATCCGGCAAGACCGTCGCGTGAGGTCGACTTGCCATCGACCATCTTCGCCCGCTTGCGCCAGTCGACATTGGAGGCGGTGTAGAGCGTAAGCCGTCGCTCCTTGTGCATCCATACCGAGAAGTGCCTGTAGCGCAGTTCGGAATCATTGCCTTCGAGCAGAGGCGCCAACACTTTCTTGCCGGCCGGCGTGACGACGGGTTCCGGAACGGGTGCCGTTTCGTCGAGGAAGCGTGGATCGAAGCCAGCGCGTTCATCAAGGCCGTCGTAGATCACGGGCGTGCGCATCTCGAAGGCTTCAGTCTCGATCGGCACAGTCTGGACGACCAGTGGAGCCGCGGCCCCTGCAACTTGCCTCACTTCAAGGCTGACGCGCAGTTGCAACGGAATGACGACGCTGGTCGCACTGGATGACACGGTCATGGGCTCGGCCTCCTCGGTTAAAATCTCGGGTTCCATCTCGCGCAGAGACGCAACCCCTGACTTGGGCGGTGGATTTGAAGCCAGCGACTGGATCGCTGAGGACATGATGTCGCCACCGCGGGTTGCAGCCTCGATCTCGGGCAGACGCACGGGCCAGTTCGACTTTACCGCTTCGAGCAAATCCTGGATGATCCGGCTGATGCGGAAGCCCACATTGGCCTCCCACGCGACATCACTTTCCGTGAGACCGTCCAGACTGTCCGTAGTGCCACCGGCGGCCAGAACATAGCGTCTGCCTTCGCGCTTGATCCGCCCACTGGAATGGAGCGCCACCACCTGCAGGCTGTCGTTGAACACAGGCGAACCCGAGGAGCCATGCGCGGTATCGGCCTGATACCAGATATAGGGTTCGTCTTCAGCAGCGCGCACGACTTCGTTTTCGCGCAGCGCGATCTGCATGGGGACGCCGTCCGGGTGCTGAATGATGGTGACAAAGTCGCCCTGCTTCGCTTTTCCACTCTCGGCAAAAAGCCGCAAATATTTGCGCTCGAGGATGGATATGCCCGCAGAAGACCGCGGTGCCACAGCGATCACGCTGTAGTCGAGGTCGGCATTGAAAGCGAAGAATTGATCCGGCCGCAGGTCGAACTCGTCAGGATCGGCAGGGCGCTGACCCGAAACATCAAACCAATAGTCAAAGCCGATGCGGGAGCTCGCAACTGAAGCTGCATCGGGGAAAACGTGGTTATTTGTAAGAATGAGACCTGGCGCGATCAGGAAGCCGGTTGCCCACCCCTGCCGACCACCACCTTGTACGCGGATGCGTCCAACGCAGCGACGCGCGAGGCTGCAGCGGTCCAGAAAGTTGACATCGAGCAGATCGTTGGTGCCGAGCAGGGCTTCCTGCTCGAGCGGCGTGGCTGACTGCCCGTCTGCCGTAAGAAACTTGAAGCGCCTGGCAACCAGATTGGCGGAAGGCGCTGCGGCCGGAGCAAGTCCTGCCGCCTCAGAAAATCGCTCAAGGTCGATGTCGCTCAGTTTCATGGAGGCCCCCGCCGTGAAATTAGCGTTCCAGCATGGCAACAATATTCCATCGAGTGAATACTCATCATCCTGTGCCAAGCACTGCCCGGATACAAGACTTATATCTTCAGGATCGAACACAAAGTCTTAGACGCATGTTCGATCTTCGGATGTCGGGAGCAGGCTTCGCGATCCACTGGTGAACGGCCAAGAAGGCGGTGCAGCATTCATGCAAGCCTCTCTCGACGAGCCTGCTGCGCGCCGAGGGGCACTCGTATTGCCTCCAGGAACCGCGCACCCTCACCCACCCTTCTCGGAGATGCTGAACTTCCATGCCCGTTTTTCGAGGTGCGGCTTTGATTGCCTTCGCACTGCTGGCGACATCGCCCAATCCCGCCGCCGCGCAGAATGCCACGCCATCGTCCCCGGTCGGCGCACAAGACTCACGCCCGGCGGCCTCCGCAACCGACGGCCACGCGCAAGCCGCACTGTTTGGCCAGGCGCTCGACATCATCCGCCAGAACTACAATGGCCCGGTCGATCCCGACGGCCTGACCAGCACGGCGCTCAAGGCTATGGCCGGATCGCTCGACGGGCACTCGGTCTACATGACACCGCAGGAGTTCAAGGACTTTCAGGCCGGTGCGACCGGAGAGTTTGCAGGGATCGGCACGGTGATCGAGGTCGCCGATGGCAAGCTGCGCGTCATCGCGCCAACCGACGCTGGTCCTGCCGCCCGCGCTGGCGTCGGGGCTGGATGGTTCATCCGTTCGATCGATGGCCAGACCGTCGAGCGAACCACGCTCATCGAAGCGACACGGCGGCTACGCGGTACAGCGGGCACGACGGTCGCGATCACCTTTATCGATGGCAGTGGGCATGAAGTGCCGCTCGTCCTGACGCGAGAGACCATCCACCTCCACAGCGTCTACCAGCGTCGCATCGGTTCGATCGGCTATGTCCACATTACCGGTTTTGCCCAGGTGACCGACCGCGAACTTGGCGAGGCCCAGGCCGACTTGCTTAAGGCAGGCCCAATGACAGGGCTGATTCTCGACCTGCGCAACAACACCGGAGGATTCATTGATGCGGCCGTGCATGTCGCATCCCGGTTTCTGCAGCCTGGCGCGGTCGTCGTGAGAACCGGAAAATCCGCAAGCGCGACGACTGCAATCGTTGCTTCGGACCAGGGCGAGGCACTCCGCCGACTCCCAGTGGTTGTGCTGATCAACGGCGGCAGTGCGAGTGCATCCGAAATCGTGGCGGCCGCACTTCAGGACAATCATCGCGCCAGCCTGATTGGGCTCGTCACCTTCGGCAAGGGTCTGGTGCAGAACATCTTCCCCCTGGCGCAGGGTGCACAAGGTGCGCTCAGCGTAACAACGATGCGTTACTACACGCCGTCCGGGCGCTCCATCCAGCGCATCGGCGTGACGCCGGATCTTGTCGTTGCACGTACCGCGCGCGAAGCTGAGGCCGCCGTCAAGGGTGGACAGATGTTCACCGAAGCATCGGTGTTCAACGCACCGGACAACGAAATGCAGCTCAAGCGCGACGAGCCTGACACCGTGGAGGGTCCGGTTGACGAGGGTCCGCAGCCCGACAAACCATTGTTCGCAAAGCCCCTGCCGGACGATGCGGACATCGCCGCCGATTTTCAGATCCTGCGCGCTCTGGATGTCCTGCGTGCGAACAGCCCCGATGGGGCGAACCCGGCACGAGCCGTCCGACTTTACCGGCGTCCGCCGCCCGAAGCCCGCGCAGTGGTGAACGGCAGTTGACAGGCCAAGAGGGCACTGCCTGTTCAGTCATCTGGATCCTGCCAGTTCACCCGGATTTCGCCTGAGAGGATCTGCGCGGCTCTCCAGATGCAGCGCAGGTCCAGATTGCGCCTGCAACTCTGAAAGTAACGCCCGGTACTTGCGCGCCGGTCAAGCTCGACCAGGCTCAATCCGGCCAGCGCCGCGCGCTGGCGGATGCCATCGAGCAAGGGCACACCCAGCAAGACAGGTGCACGCCTTGGCCGCGTCAGCCCAAGATGCTGCGCCTTGGCCCGGATCTGCCCCAGTTGAAGATGGGGAAACTTCCCTACCAAATCCCGATCCGCAATGCCCTGCGCGAAGAGTGCGCGCAGCGAGGCAACTTCGATGTTGGTCCAGACATGGCGGACGACAGTGACCCCGATGCGTCGGGCGCGGTGCTTGAGCGCGGAGCGCGTGCGAAGCTTCAGTTGCCGTTGCAGGCGGTCATAATCGGGATAGAGCGCGCGGATGAGTTGATCTTCTTCGGCCGTCCAAGACGATGCCGATCGGGGAGAGGTCACGACACGAGCACATCCCGCCAGACCAGCTCCGGCATGCCACCCAACAGCTCGATCGCTTTGTGAAGAGCGGACCAGTTCAGATGCCGTGGCCGCACGAAATAGCCATGCGTGCCCAGGAAGCTGTCGAGATCTGTCATCGAGAGGCGATAAGCAAAGGCACGCGCGCGCACGTCATCGACGAGGGCAAGACCGGTCGGCTTGGGTGCCCGCCGCGGCCGCCGAACGCCAATGGCAAAGGCCTTGCCCCAGATCTGCCGCTTAGACTTGCCGGGAAACATCGTCAGGAGATCGTCGATGGGGACGCCTGTCCGGTAGGGCGAGCGCAAAGCCGCAGTTTCCTGAGCATTCCAGATACGTCGCGCGCACACCAACCCCAGTCGGCGCAGCTTGTTGCCGATCGCTTTGACTGTTCGCCGGGGGAGCAGCGCTGGCAAAGCCTCCCGATTGACATGGTGACGACGGAGGATCGCAATCTCGTCGGACGTCCAAACGGCGGTCCCGGCCAGAGTGAGACCAGTGCGCGCGATGTGACGGTAGATGATGCTCTGCCCCTGCAAGCCGCTTCGATAACGGCGAGCATCGAGCCCAAAAATGGGAGATGATGGGTTCATGGCGCAGTTCAGTTCCGGTCGGTCGAATGCGTCCCGTCAACGGGAGCGGAAGGCATTGTCTGGCGGACCGGGATTAACCCCGGCCCCCAGGCGTGCCGTGTCTGCGGCGCAGTAGACTCAGGAGCCGCCCGAGTGCTGGGTTCTGGTGTTCGGCGAGCCAGCACGCGCTGGTCGGCACGAGTTCGGGCCCTTGGGATCCGATGACCTCGCGGCATTCCAAGCCGTCTCCAGCGCTTGCCAGCGCAGATTCGAGGCAGAGACACAGGCCGTGGTCCGCACGGACCATCCGGAAGATGGTCGGCAGGCTCACATTATGCTCGATCACGACCGGCGCGCCACCTTGAGGTCGGATGCGGTCGGCAAGGAACGTGCGGACATCCTCCGATGGCTCGCTGTGCGAGAGGAGAAAAGTTTCACCGACGAGATCGGCCCAGCTGAGAGAGGCAAATCTCGTCAGGCGATGCCCCTGCGGCATGACGGCGAACACGCGCTCGTGCCAGAGGATCTGGCTTTGCCCTTTGAACTCGCTCGTCCGGCCATGGACGACCGCCAGATCGATGGTCTCGGCGATCAGCGCATCGAAAAGACAGCCGCTGGCAAATTCAATGGGCACCGGGCGGATGTCGCCCAGTTCCGCGTCCTGGCGAAGAAGCAGGTCATGCAGGGGGCCGGCGCCAAGCGGCCCATAATAGCCGACCGAGACTTCGCCCGCCTGCCCGTTTGAGATGCGGCGCATGCCGTCGACCATCGTGTGGAAGTCCACGAACATGCGCCCGCTCTGGCGCAGGAATATCTTGCCAAGGCGCGTTGGCACGGCGCGGCGATGCCGCCGTTCGAACAGCGGCACCCCGACCAGGAACTCGAGATCACGGATCCGGCGGTTGACCGTCGCCGGCTTCATGTTCAGCGCTTCGGCGGCCTTGCGAAAGCTGCCGTGGAGATTGAGTGCAAGCGCTGTCTCCACATGGATCCGATCAATGGCGCTCCGGATGCGGGCTGGATCGACGGGCGGAGTGTCAACGTTCGATTCCTCGAAACCGCGCAGCAGCTTATGCACGCCCGGCTCCTGCGACCCTGAAGCGGCGCGCAACCACGCCGCCTGGACCACGCACCGCAATCCTGCGGCTCTGCCCGGAATTGGTCGCGAGCCTGCGGGCCACGCGCGCAGGCGCAGACGTGCGCACCGCCAGCTCACCAAAGCCCAGAGCCAGACTTGGGACCACCAATCTATCGCGCACGACCGGCAAACCGGCGGCGACCGTCTGACGACAGAACAAGGCGGTGCCCCGCTCCACTGCCCCCATCCCGGCCCATTGGAGGAGCAAGATTGCCAGAGTGAGGACGATCAGGGCTGCAAGCAGCCAGTTGGTCCGACGGGAAGCACAGAGGAACGCGCCCTGATACAGGCGCGCTTCGCTGCGAAAGGTGGACACGGTGAGCCCTGTGGCGCGCAATGCTGCGTCCTGGTCATGGCGAAGCGATGCGAGCCCTTCGCCAAGCGCATAATAGACCAGCCGCTTCTCGGCCGCGCTCAGCCGCGCAAGACCTTGAGCATCGTCTTCGAGGACGGCCCGCTCCACCGCCAGCTCCAGACGGTCTGGCGAAATCCCCAGGTTCGTCAGGAGACTGGCAAGCCGACGATAGTCGATCACGGGGGGCGTTTGCACGAACGGTTGCGAGCCGCGGACCATAAGACGCTTAATTGTTGTAGCCGGCGCTAACGACGGCCACCTTGCAGAACTTGCCCTTTGCAACGAGGGCCGGACAAGCGTCTGCACGCAGCGGCGTCGGCTCGTCGATGACGACGACGTAGCGATCGACATTTGGCGAAACCCGCACCACCGCCCGCTGACCGCCATCGAGCCTGAGCGCAAAGCGCGCCTGGTTTGCCGAGAATATGGCAAAGCCGCAGCTATGACCGGGGCCTGCATCGCAACCAAAGGTGACCTGTGCAGTGACCTCGGGCGAACTGGAAGCGACGGGCAGATAGGGCAAAGTCTGCGCAAACAGGAGCGCGAGCGTCAGCATAGATTTTTCCTGGTCATGAACATCTGGACGGTGTGCGTTTGCCTATCCGGAAGGGCGACTTCGCCGATCAGGCCCGCATCGCGAGAAACGCCAACGCAAATGCGCCGAACATGCCTGCGAACATCAAGGTTTCGGAGCGCGGTGCCCAGACACTGCGCTGGAACGGCCGACGGCGCCGCCGACGCTCCAGCCATGAGGGTCCGACGATGGCGAGAAGAATGCAAAAGCCTGCGCCCACCCATAGCAAGGTGCGCAAGTCGAGCGACAATGGATTGAACATAGCTCTGGGTCTTTCGTGAAGGGCCGGTCACTGCGCCATTCACGCAGCCTGGCGATCCAAGGCGGGCGCGGTGCACGCCGACCGGCAAATGCTGCTCACGCACACACATGCTCCGCACGTGACCCCGCACACTTGGCGTCGCCAAAGAGGCCAAACAGGAGGTCGTCGTAGGTGGCGATGAGATCCGGATCGCTGGCGAGAAAGCGCTGGATCAGGCCCCGCTGCCGTTCGCGATATTCCAGCCAGTTCTCATCATGGTCCGCGCAGATCGCAAGTATATGGCGGGCAGCAACGTCGATCTCGTTCTCCGGGTAATAATAGCCCAGGTCCTTGATCAACTCGGCGTTGTGAACAAACGGGAACCCCTGCCAGCAGCATTCGAGGTAGAAGTAGTTGAGCGGCACGCCCCATTGGTGCGAGACGACGAGGTCGGTTTGCGCGCTCAGGAAATCGGGTGTGCGGACGCGGCCATGGAAGAACGCCTTGCCCGCCTTGACGATGTCGAGATGGCGCATGAGCCCAGCGAATTCGCGATCGTCGTGGACCATGTGGTCGCTGTTCGCGACCTGCAGGATTTCGAACTGATCGGGAGCCTGCCGAAAGGCCTGCTCGGTCGCCAGGATCGGGTACATGCAGAATTTGAGGACATCGACATTGGGCTCGATGACCGAGACGCGGCGCGCCCCCTCCCGCGGCCGATATTCACCGCCTTCGGGCAAGTCCTTCGAGACTGCCTCGATGGCCAATGGGTCCCAGATGAACGGCACGGCACGTGCCGGGCAGCGCCGGAAGGTCTGCAGGAATGGCAGCGTTGTAGGGGCATTTTGCGGGATGACCCAGATCTCGTCGTAGTCCGGGTTGATGAACAGACCGTCCCACAGAGGTCGGCGAAAGATCATCGCCTCCATGTTCTGCACATATTCCGAGCCACAGCTGTAGCTGACGAGTTTGGTGCCCTGTGCCTTGATCCGGGCCGATTGATCAGGACCGATCTGTCCGCCGAGCTCGATCAATATGTCGAGGCCGTCACAGCGGTCATCAAAGCGCGCGGTCGGCAGCAGCGCCACGTCCCAGGGCAGGCGGTCGGTGATCGGGACACTGGTGGTGTTAAGCAGGACCACCTCGTGGCCGAGAGGCGAGTTCTGCAGCAGCTTGGCGAGGAAGATCGCGTTCTGCTTGATCCCATTGATCCACAGGCTTTCGTCGGGCGCGTGTAGCCCGATGGTGATGCCGATGCGCAATCCGCGGCGTTCCATTATTTGCCCTGCCATTTGAGTGAAGCCTGGCGGCGCAGGATCAGGCAGCCGCCGGTGTTGGTGATGAGGGTGTAGGTTTCACCGGGCTGTGCCGGGTTTTGGTAGACCATGATGCCGTCGATCAACCGCGCCGAGGGGAAGCCTTGCAGCTCGCTGGCGGCGACGGCCGTGCAGGTCTGCTGGGAGAACGAAGCGCGCTCGACCAGGACCGCGCAGCCGGCCTGGGTCGGGATCGCGGCGATCGTCAACGCGGCGCGCTGGCTGCCATTGCCAAGGCCGGTCAGCGAGAAAAAAGGAGCCGCGTCGGGCGCCGCGCGATCCCAATCAACGATAATATCTTGCATCGTAGCCCCGCTTGTCGCGCGCTGAGCGATTCCGGAGATCATGGGCAAGCAGCGCTTCACCCCGAGCGTCCGGGCGGCCGAGACGACGAGCGGTTCGGGTTTGGCGGGACGAACCCCCTGCCCCGCCGCCGACAGGTGACCGCACAGAAACCCCGCCACAACAAGTGGCAAGGTCACCAGCGCACGACGCCTCCAAGCGCCCTGTTTCCTCATGCGGCGGCCCGCCTGGCGACCAGTTCCTGGAGCACTTGGGTGTAAAGGGCGATATTTCTCTGGGACACGGGGTCGAGCCGCTGCAGCAGCCTGCTGGCATCTGCCCGATAGGAAGCGAGATTACGGTCATGTTCGGCGTGCGCCTGGCGGAGCGCAAGCGCGCCATCCTCGGGGTCGAACGACTGGTAACGATAGCCGCAGCCGTCGAGCAGGTCGGAGTTGTGGATCAGCGGGAAGCCGCCGTACAGGGCCTCGTAGTAGAGGTAGTTCTGGGCATTTTCCCAATGGTGCGAGACGATTGCATCGGCGCTCGCACCCATGACGTGAAAAATCGGGAACCGGGCCTCGAAGGACGCAAGGCCTTGCTGCACAAGGTCCATCGAGCGCGCGTAAGCGATGAAGTCCGGATTCTCCTTGATGGTCATCGCATTGTAGACCCGTAAATACTCGATTGCGCGGGGATCGCGGCGATGCGCCACGTCGCACAGCAGGAGCGGCAGGTGGCAGGTCTTAACCGTGCAGATGTTGGGTTCGAGCACGGCGAGCCGCCAGCGCTGGCGTCCAGGCTGATAGGCAAAGGGCTCGGTCACACCGTGCCGCTCCATGGCGCGGTCGAGCAGCGTCGGGTTCCACAGGTGCTGCATGACGCGCACGGGGGCGCGAAAGCCAGTCTGATAATAGTGCCCACAGGTCTTCTCGAAGGCGGGCAGCGTCCAGATCTCGTCATAAGGTACTGCGGTCATCAACAGTGCGTGATCCAGCCCGAACGCCATACGCTCGGCGTCGATGACGAAGTCATTGGCAACGCGCATGCCGACGATGCGGCCTCCGCGGTCGGCGAACTGGCGTCCCCAGTCCGGATTAAGCTGGGCACTCAGCTCGATGATGATGTCGAGCTCGTTCATGGCCTCATCAAGCGACAGCACCGGGGCCGGCGCACAAGCGAGAAAATCGCCCGCCTCTGCCGGATTGCCAGGGCCGCCGTTGACGATGAAGCACTTCTCGATGGCGGGGGAGCGGGCCAGCAGCATCAGCAGGAAATAACAGTTCTGGAAGATGCCGTTCTCCCAGAGTGACTGATTGCCATCGCGAACGTAAAGCGTGACGCCGACCTTGAGGCCCGACGACTTGGCGGTGCGAATCTTCTTGCTCATGCTGCGCGCTTCCGTTCGGAGACCAGGTCGAGAAGTCGGCGTCCGAAGATCGAGAGATTGTCCCGGTTGCAGGGATCGAGACGGTGGATGAGAGTGGCAGCAGCGGCCTTGTAAGCGCCCAGTTGCTGATCGTGTTCACGGCAAGCGCGAAGGAATTGCGCAGCACCAGCCTCGGTATCGGAGTCAGGATAGTAGTAGCCGACGTCGCGGTAGAAGGGCGAATTGTGGATGAGCGGATAGCCACCCGCGAGGGCATCCAGATAGAGATAGTTCTGCCCGCAATCGATCTGATGGCTGACCACGATATTCGCGCCGCGCGCCATGACATGGGCGAAATAGTCGCGCTGATGGACGGACACTTTACCGACCTTCTGGAGGTCGGTGTTGTCGAGCATGAAAGAAAAGGTCGGATGCTCCCGCAATTGCACGAAGTTGAACAGCTGAGCATGCGCCAGATGCTCGGGGCTGCGGCGCTGCACCTCCTCGCAGATGAAGAGCGGGATCAATCCCATCTTGATCGGCGAGATGTTGGGTTCGAAGACGGCCGCAGTCGCAGGCCCGGAAGACAGGGTTCCGGCCTTGTAGCCAAAGTTGATCCCGTCGGGCTGGCGGACGGTCTCATCGAGAAAAGTGGAAGCCCAGATCAGCGGCACGATGTGCAGCGGGCAGCGGTGAATGCTGCGCACCATGGGTGCGAAAGCGGCATCCTTTTCGAGAAGCCAGACCTCGTCGCAGCGATCGGGCCCCACGAAGCAACCGGGTTTGCCGAACGTGGTATGATCAACCAGAGCGGCATAGGGCTGACCTATGCTGTGGTAGGCAACGCGTCCGCCGCGAGCACGAAACCGGGCAATCCATTCGGGATCAAGCACCCCTGACATTTCGATCGCGACATCGACCAGGTCGGTGGCTTCGCTCAGACGGATCAGCGGGACACTGTGGCTGAAATCGCCGACACCCGAAGGCGCCTGGTCCTGATCGCCGCAGTTGAGCAGATAGACCGCCTCGACGAAGGGCAGATGCCGGCAGAGCGTCGCGAGGTGATAGACATGCTGACCGATGCCATTGCTCCAGATGTTCTGGCCGGCGTGGGTGATGATGGAAATGCCGATACGCATCTGAAGCTATTCACTGGCCTGCGCCCAAAGGGCGGCTGTGGAAGGGAAAAAGGTGGGAGTTGCAGGGTGGGAGACCTGCAACTCCCGGGTTTCGATACGCCCGGCTAGGTGGGTCCGGGCGTATCGACAGAGGCATCGATTACCAACCGAACGAGACGCCGGCGCCGTAGGTGGACTTGCCGCCCGAGATCGAGGCAGCAGCCCGGACCTTGACGTTCTCGCTGACGCGGCCGGTAAAGCCGAGCGCGAAGGCCTGGTAGCCATCGAACCCGCCGACAGCGCCGCCTATCGAGAAGCGCTGGTCAGGATCAATATCGGGGATCATGCCAATCGCAGTGGCACCGGCGATACCGAACGAGGTGGACCGCGCCAGATCGTAGACCTGATTCTGGACACCCACGATCTGGTTGCCGAGCGTAGCCGTCGCACGGTTCACCTGCCCCACGGTCGCCGCATCGGTGTCGGCAATGCCGTCACCCACATTGGTGATCCGGCGGGTCTGGCTGGCAGAACCCACAGACACCGTGTTGGCGCCGCTTGCCGTGCTGCCATCGCCCAGAACAACCGCCCCATCATTCCCGGCCCCAACGTTCACGTTGTTGCCGAGCACGAACACGCGGTTCGAAGCGATGGTGTTGTTGTTACCCACGGCATAGCTCGAATTGCCGCTGACCACGTTCGGGTCGCCGAAGGCACCCGAGTTCGAGCCAGTGACCACGTTCTTGTAGCCGATCGCGATGGACTGGGTGCCCGACACCTGGTTGGCGTTGCCGATCGCGACGGCGCTACCGCCAGATGCGATATTGGCATAGCCGATCGAAGTGCTCGAGTCCCCGGTTGCCGACGAGCGGAAACCGACCGCCGTAGCGTTGGAGTCCGAAGCAAAGGCATTGGAGCCGTAGGCAGTTGCGCCAGTCGCCTTGGCCTGGGCACAGACGCCGGTAGCCGTAGCATCGATTCCCGAAGCCGTGGTGCAGGAACCGGAGACGTTACCCGCCGTCTGCGTGCTGCCGCCAGCGATACCACCGAGTGTCTGCAACGTGCCGTCCGCATTGGCGCCACCGATGTTGGTGGCAACCGCACCGCCTCCGTTCGCTGCTGCTGCCGCCGCCTGCTGCACGATCGGTGCAACCGCCGTGGACAGCGTGCTCATCGAACTGGCGACACTGCTGAGCGTCGACGAGGTCGTAGTAGACAGCGAGGCCAGGCCCGATGCCGTGGTCGTCGAGAGCGACGCCAGCCCCGTCGAGGTTGCAGACGATACGGAAGCCACTTCGCTCGCAACCGTGCTCAGGCTGGCCGCCGTCGTGGTCGAGAGAGACGCGAGGCCCGACGAGGTCGCCGTCGAGACGGAAGCAACGTCACTTGCCACCGTGCTCAGGCTTGCTGCCGTGGTGGTCGAAAGCGAGGACAAGCCGCTCGAGGTAGCCGTCGACACCGAAGTCAGACCGCTCTCGGTTGACGTCGAGAGCGAAGCCAGCCCGGTCGACGCTGCCGTCGAAACCGACGTCAGTCCCGATGCGGTGGTGGTCGACAGAGAGCTCACCCCAGTCGAGAGAGAGGTCACACCGGTCGACAGCGAGGCCACGCCTGTCGAGGCCGCCGTCGAGACAGAGGTCAATCCGCTCTCCGTCGCGGTCGACAGCGAGGTCAGGCCGGTCGAAATCGTACTCACACCCGTCGAGAGCGAGGCCACGCCCGTCGATGCTGCCGTCGAAACGGAGGTAAGTCCGCTCTCCGTCGCCGTCGATAGCGAGGTCAGGCCGGTCGAAATCGTGCTCACACCCGTCGACAGCGATGCAACGCCTGTCGAGGCCGCCGTTGAAACGGAGGTCAATCCGCTCTCCGTCGCAGTCGACAGTGAGGTCAGGCCAGTCGAAGCGACAGTCGAGAGCGACGTGAGCCCGGAGGCGGTCGCGGTCGACGCTGCCGTCGAGACCGAGGTCAGCCCGCTGTCCGTTGCCGTCGAAAGCGACGCCAGACCCGTCGATGCCACAGTCGAGAGCGACGTGAGCCCGGAGGCGGTCGCGGTCGACGCTGCCGTCGAGACCGAGGTCAGCCCGCTGTCCGTTGCCGTCGAAAGCGACGCCAGACCCGTCGATGCCACAGTCGAGAGCGACGTGAGCCCGGAGGCGGTCGCGGTCGACGCTGCCGTCGAGACCGAGCTCAGCCCGCTGTCGGTTGCGGTGGAGAGCGACGCAAGACCAGTGGACGCAACGGTCGAGAGCGACGTGAGCCCGGAGGCCGTGGCCGTCGATGCCGCCGTCGACACCGAACTCAGACCGCTGTCCGTTGCGGTGGAGAGCGACGCCAGGCCAGTCGAAGCGACAGTCGAGAGCGACGTGAGCCCGGAGGCCGTGGCCGTCGATGCCGCCGTCGACACCGAACTCAGACCGCTGTCCGTTGCGGTGGAGAGCGACGCCAGGCCAGTCGAAGCGACAGTCGAGAGCGACGTGAGCCCGGAGGCCGTCGCGGTCGACGCTGCCGTCGAGACCGAGCTCAGCCCGCTGTCCGTTGCCGTCGAAAGCGACGCCAGACCCGTCGATGCCACAGTCGAGAGCGACGTGAGCCCGGAGGCGGTCGCGGTCGACGCTGCCGTCGAGACCGAGCTCAGCCCGCTGTCGGTTGCGGTCGAAAGCGACGCAAGACCAGTGGACGCAACGGTCGAGAGCGACGTGAGCCCGGAGGCCGTGGCGGTCGATGCCGCCGTCGAGACCGAGGTCAGCCCGCTGTCCGTTGCCGTCGAAAGCGACGCCAGGCCGGTCGAAGCGACAGTCGAGAGCGACGTGAGCCCGGAGGCGGTGGCCGTCGATGCCGCCGTCGACACCGAACTCAGCCCGCTGTCCGTCGCGGTGGAGAGCGACGCCAGACCAGTAGACGCCACAGTCGAGAGCGACGTGAGCCCGGAGGCCGTCGCGGTCGACGCTGCCGTCGAGACCGAGGTCAGCCCGCTGTCCGTCGCGGTGGAGAGCGACGCCAGACCAGTAGACGCCACAGTCGAGAGCGACGTGAGCCCGGAGGCCGTGGCGGTCGACGCTGCCGTCGAGACCGAGGTCAGGCCGCTGTCCGTCGCTGTCGAGAGCGAAGTCAGGTTGCTGTTCGTCGACGCCAGGCCCGTCGAGAGCGAAGTGATACCGCTGTTCGCCGAGGCAACGCCGGTCGACAGCGAAGTCACGCTGCTGTCGGTCGCCGTCGAGAGCGAAGTGACGCCGCTGTTCGCCGAGGCAACACCAGTCGACAGCGAGTTCACGCTGTTGGTGGTCGCGGTGGACAGGGACCCAAGCGCACTTGCGCCCGCAGTCGAGAGCGACGTGAGCCCGGAGGCGGTCGCGGTCGATGCCGCAGTCGAGACCGAGGTCAGGCCGCTATCCGTTGCGGTGGAGAGCGACGCCAAGCCCGTCGATGCAACGGTCGAGAGCGACGTGAGCCCGGAGGCGGTCGTGGTCGATGCCGCTGTCGAGACCGAGGTCAGGCCGCTGTTCGTTGAAGTCGAAAGCGAGGTCAGGTTGCTGTTCGCCGAGGCCAGGCCCGTCGAGAGCGACGTGACACCGCTGTTCGCAGAGGCAACACCAGTCGACAGCGAGTTCACGCTGTTGGTGGTCGCGGTGGAGAGGGACCCGAGCGCACTTGCACCCGCAGTCGATAGCGACGTCAGGCCGGAGGCCGTCGCGGTCGACGCTGCCGTCGAGACCGACGTCAGGCCACTGTCCGTTGCGGTTGAAAGCGACGCTAGCCCCGTCGATGCAACGGTCGAGAGCGAGGTGAGCCCAGAGGCCGTCGCGGTCGATGCCGCCGTCGAGACCGAGATCAGGCGCGAAGCCGTCGCCGTCGACAACGTGCTCAGCTGTGCGACGTTGACTGCGTCAGTCGCATTCGTACCGGCCGCGAGGCCTGTAATTTGCCGCGTCGCCGTGGAACCATTGCCGATAGCAACGGCACCCAGTGTGCTCCTCCAAGCCGCGCTGGAGGAAGCCGACCCGGCCCCGGTTGCGGGATCCCAGCCCACTGCACCCGAGCCGACGCTGGCAACGCTGCCCGAGCCGATGGCGACTCCGCCGGCGACCGATACCAGGGCATTGTTGCCCAGGATCATCGCATCGCTGGCACCCGTGCTGATCGAGCTACCGTTACCGACAATCCGCGCGCCGTTGGCGCCGCTCACGATGACACCGTCGTTACCGAAGATGCCTGCATTATCGGAAGCAATGTTGTTGTTGTTGCCGACCGAATAGCTGCCGGCGCCGGAGACTGTGCTGGGGTCGCCAATGGCGCCCGAGTTGTCGCCCGTGACCGAGCCGTCGCCAATCGAGATCGACTGCTGACCGCTCGCCGTGGCACCAGCGCCGATCGCGATCGCCTTCGTATTCGAGGCTGTAGCGCCCGAACCAAGTGCAACCGCCTGGCTGCCGCCGGCCGAAGCTCCATCGCCTGCCGCTACAGCCTTGTTGCCACCGGCAGTAGGAGCCACAGAATTTGCACCAATCGCGATGCGATCACCGGCAGCTGCAGTGGCAACCGACGAAACGGTGGACGACAGCGAGGTGATCTGGCTGTTAGTCGCCGCAAGACCTGTCGACAGCGAGTTGACGCTGTTGGCAGTCGTCGAGACGCTTGACGACAGGTTGCCGACGTTCGCGTTCGTCGTGCTCAGGCTCGTGCCCAGATTGGCAGTTGCGGTCGACAGAGAGGTCACCCCAGTGGAGAGACCGCTGACCCCCGTCGAAAGCGACGTCACACCGGCAGTCGCTGACGAGACGCTCGACGACAGGTTGCCCACGTTCGCGTTCGTCGTGCTCAGGCTCGTGCCGAGGTTCGCCGTCGCGGTCGACAGCGAGGTCACGCCCGTGGAGAGCCCGCTCACCCCCGTCGAGAGCGACGCTACACCAGCGGTTGCCGAGGAAACGCTCGACGACAGGTTGCCCACGTTCGCGTTCGTCGTGCTCAGGCTCGTGCCGAGGTTCGCCGTCGCAGTCGACAGCGAGGTCACGCCCGTGGAGAGCCCGCTCACCCCCGTCGAGAGCGACGTCACACCGGCAGTCGCCGACGAAACGCTCGACGACAGGTTGCTCACGTTCGCATTCGTCGTGCTCAGGCTCGTGCCGAGGTTCGCTGTCGCGGTCGACAGCGAGGTCACCCCAGTGGAGAGACCGCTCACCCCTGTCGAAAGCGACGTCACACCAGCGGTTGCCGACGAAACGCTCGACGACAGATTGCTCACGTTCGAGTTGGTCGTACTCAAGCTCGTGCCCAGATTCCCGACGCTGGTCGAGAGCGAGGTCACGCCCGTGGCTACCGTCGAGACGCTTGACGAAAGGTTGCTGACGTTCGAATTCGTGGTGCTCAGGCTCGTGCCAAGATTGCCGATGCTGGTCGACAGCGACGTCACACCAGCAGTTGCCGAGGAAACGCTCGACGACAGGTTGCTCACGTTCGAGTTCGTCGTACTCAGGCTCGTGCCGAGATTGCCAACGCTGGTCGACAGCGAGGTCACGCCCGTGGTCGCCGACGAAACGCTCGACGACAGGTTGCTCACGTTCGAGTTCGTCGTGCTCAAGCTCGTGCCGAGGTTCGCAACACCGGTCGAAAGCGAGGTCACCTTGCTGTTCGCCGTCGATAGGCCCGTCGACAACGAGGTGACATTGCTATTTGCCGTAGACAGACCAGATGACAGCGAGGCCACGCCCGTGGTCGCCGTCGAAACGCTCGACGACAGGTTGCTCACGTTCGCATTCGTCGTGCTCAGGCTCGTGCCGAGGTTGCCCACGCTGGTCGACAGCGAGGTCACGTTGCTGTTCGTCGTCACGAACGCCGACGAAGTGGAGGTCGACAACACCGCCAAGCTGCTGCTCGCCGTGCTCAGTCCGGTCGAGAGCTGGCCAACGGTTGCTGCATCGCTGTTGTTCTTGCCATCAGCAATGCCGGTCAGACGACGGGTCCCGAAGTTCGCTTCGCCATTGGCCGGAGCGGCAACACCGGTCAGGTAGGCAGTTCCTGTGGTCGCGGCAGCAACGCTGCTGCCGCTGCCGATGGCAAGAGAACCAGCCGTCGCGGAGGCGCCCACGCTTGCGCCGTCACCGATTGCGACGCCCTTGGCTACATTGACCGCGCTCCCCCGCCCGATACCGATGCCCGACGTTGCAGAGGCAGCCACCGCCGCCTGCCCGCCGACTGCAATACTGTCTACTGCTCCGGCACTGGCTCCGGCGGTATTGTTTGCACCGATTGCCGTGGCACCAGTGGCTCCAGCGAGCGTCGTAGTACCGATCGCTATGCCGTTGATTGTGTTTGACACCGTAGCGGCAGTACCGATTGCAATGCCCCCAAAAGAGCCCACACCATTTGCCACAGTGGCACCACTTCCGAAGGCAATACTTGCCTCAGCCCCAGCAACCGTCGCCTGAGATGTACCACCATTCGAAATTGAAGTTTGTGCGGACCCAATTGCGATAGAATTTACGCCCGCCGCCGCATTCAGCGTCGCAGTGCTGCCCATCCGAAGCGAATAGGTGCCGCCTCTTACATCCGTAGCCCCGATCTGGCCCGTGTTTACATAAAGCTGCCCGCCCAGACTAAGACTGTCGGCGTTTGCCCCGGATACACTGGTGAAAAAGAGGGAGTAGCCCGTTTGCGTGGCCTTGGTCGTGGTTGCATTGCACGCAGGACCACTGACCCCAGCTAGAGTAGGGCCCGATATTTCGTTGTAGGAGAGGCAGGAGTCCAAGGCGGAAGCGTTTGCGTCCCCGATCGGCGTGGCCTGATTGTAAACCTGCGCATATACTATGCTCGGAAGCCCGACCCCAGCGATTGAAGCAACGGCAGCCCCAACGCCCAGCGCACCAACCCGCGCCTTCTTCCCAAACACCACATACATCGACGACATGCGCAGGATCGCCATGATCCGCCGCCGCACACCCTTGCCCGCCGACCGGATGCCGACCGCATTGCCGAAATGCGCGTGATTGCCGTGCCGTGCCTGCCGGCGCTCCTCATATGTCTTGTAGTTCATTTGTTACCCCTTGAACTGCGCCGCCATCTGCCGGGCGGGCGCGCTTACTTTTGCGGATTGGTGGAAGGTGCAGTTTGACCGAGGGTCGCTGCGACAAAGCCGCACAGACGCCACTGGTTGTCGCTGTCCCGATGGAAGGTGATGGTCTCGAGCCGCCCCCGGCCCACGCCGGTTTCTGCGCCGATCAACACCACGACATAGTCACCGGGCGGCGGCGCGCCGGATGCCTGCGGCTGCCCGCCGGGCACGACTTCACGCCGCACAGAGACCCAGTCCCGCCCGGTTGCCGACCCAGAGCGCGCCAGAACGTCCCTGCTCTGCGCTACAAAGGCGTCACGCCCTTGGGCAGCCTTCATGATCGGCGAAGCACCCGCGTAGATTCCGTCGAGCAGACCGTTCCCGGCCGCCTCGGAGATCTGCAAAGCCTGTGCCATGAAGTAGTTGGCTGACAACCGCGCCGGCGCTGCGGCAGCGGGCGCGGATTTGCCGCCTGCCGAACCGCCGACGCTAGCAGCCACACTAGGCGTGGACTGGTTTGCCGAACCCGTCTGCCCCAACGCCAGGGACGACAATGCAGCAAGAGGCAGCGCGAGCAAGGCCGGCCGCCAAGGTAAACGCCTCATAGGCGGTCTCTCCAATCAGGACTGAAATGGACCGGCACCAACGCGCCGGACAAAGGGCCGCAGGCGCGCAAGCAGCGCGCCATATGTGACGGGGAGGGACTGGGGTTGTGGGGCTTGGCCCCTCCCCCGCCACCGCGGCCCGAAGGCCGCGCTTCGGTTTGCGACCCGAAGATGTGTTGACCGGACGCCATGGTCACAGCGCGTTCCAGGCACAGTAGACGCCGATCCACAGCAAGCCGCTGAGCGGCAGGGCGAGCATCATGCCGCGCGCAAACCGGAACGGCTCTTCGTCCGGCCAGGAATAGGCGTCCTCCTCCTCGAAGGACTGGAACGAGAATTCAGGGTCACGGCTCATTGCGAACCCTCCCGCCTGCTGGAAAAATACTGTGGGAGCGCGCCGAAAGCGCTGACCTGTGCCGCGCCGGACCCGGTGCGTGAAGGGCCACGCCAGCTTGGCTGGGCCAGATGGGAACCGATGCCCCAATGGATCCCCGCCTCCAGCGCGCAAGCTGCACGTGCGGCGTCCTCGACACCTTCGACCACAACGGCAGGCGCAAGCGCACTGGCAAGGCTCACAATGCGGCGGAAGAGCTGCTCGTCCGGCTCGCGCGGCGCTGCCAGCCGAAGGAAAAGCGCATCAAGCGTCACCACGTCGGGCCGCAAGGCGATCAGCGTCGAGATCGCGATCTGGCCGGAGCCGAGCCCCTCCAGAACAATGCGAGCACCGCAACGGCGCAGACGGTCAGCAAACGCGACCGCCTCGCCGGCTGACACGAAGCACTGTGCGCAGTCGATCGCGATGAACAATCGACGCGCAAGCGCCCTGTCACACCCAAGCCGCGCCAGAATAGAATCCCACCAGGCCGACGAGCGGAAACTCGACGCCGAGACCGCCATGCAGACCGAGTGCGTGTTGTCGCAGCGCGCGAGATGCTCGACCGCTTGTGCGACAAGCGCCTGATCGAAAGCCTGCGCAAGACCCTGACGCTCCATCGCGCGATAGTCGGACTGACGGTCCTCGATCTGACCATCCCGCCCCGGCGCAGCGATGAAGGCACGCAGATACAGAACCGTATCGCCATCGAGCCCACAGACCGGCTGCCAGGCGAATTGCAGGCCTGCGGCGTTTAGCTCGGCATAAAGCGCTGCCGCCGCCGCCATATCGCGCACCGCACGCTCCGCCCCGAGAGCCAAAGGTGAACGAACCAGCCCAGGCAGGCGACCGCGCGCCTCCGCCAGCAAGAGATCGAAAAGCTCCCGATCTTCGCAGAAGTCGTCCGCTTCAACATAGGACCAGGACAAGCTTACATGCGCAGTCCAGCCCGGCCCCGGAATGGGCAGCCGCGCCGCTGCGGCCATCCAGGCCTCAATACGCTCGAACGGCCCTTGCCTCGGCATCAACGCTGGCACAGCGCGACCCCGCACAATCAGATCGAACTCCGCAAGGCTCCGCCCGACGACTCCACCGACCAGATCGCGCGCACTCTCAAGGCGTTGCCGAAAAAAGCCCTGCACTTCGCGGGAGACCCGCTCTGCGACAGCCGCGCCGTAGGTTTCACCAATGGCATCGAGATTATCGATCCGCACCGCAAACAGCAGAATCTCTGGAGCCGGGTCGGCACCCACTGCGGCGTTCGCTTGCGGAGCGCGAACCGATCGGCTCGCCGCCCCGCTCCAGTCATCCGTCCCGGTTGGGACCCGTTCGATACGCATTCACGCCCCCGGCTTGGAGGGCGAGTCCGCCCCCTCATGCCGACACGGAATAACTAGAACTGTTACATGGTTGGGCGATTGCGGTTTAGTCCGCGGGCCTGCCAATCAGCTGACATCCAGAACAAGGGCGCATTCCGATGCAACAGATGATCTATGGCACCAATGGCCAACGCAAATATCTCACGAACTCGGAGAGGCGGTCGTTTCTTTCCGCTGCTGCAAGGTTTGAACCGGAAACCTTGACTTTGTGCTGGGTCATTTCGGCGACGGGTTGTCGGATCTCCGAGGCGCTTTCACTTACTGCCAGCAGTATCGACCGGCATGATCGCATGATCATCATTGAGTGCCTGAAGAAGCGGCGGCGCGGGGTCTACCGCTCTGTCCCCGTACCGGCTGAATTGATCGATCTGCTCCAGGAGGTGCATGACCTTGGCGGACATATCGGCCAAGGCAAAGAGCCCGTTAAACTTTGGACCTTCTCGCGCGTTACGGCCTATCGCCGCATCCGCAAGGTTATGGAATCGGTTGACCTCAATGGCTCACACGCCATGCCGAAAGGCCTGCGCCATTGCTTTGGCGTGGCAGCCATACAGTCTCAGGTTCCGCTGAACATGGTCCAGCGCTGGCTTGGCCATGCTGATATGCGCACAACCGCCATCTATGCTGCAGCGATGGGTCCCGAAGAGAGGAACATTGCCCGTCGCATGTGGCGCATCAATGCGCTGAAAATACCCGATATTTCGCGAGAAGCCCTCAAGTAGCCCGGAAATAGGGACGATCAACCGGTCTCTTCCGCGATCCACAAGGCGTAACCCCCGCGCACGAAAGAAAACGCACGCAAAAAATGGAGAAATCGGCTATGATGCTTGCGTGCCGCAACAGAACTAGTTATTCTGTTTCAGTGTTTGTTGCATAAGCGCTTGACGCTATTGGATAATTTCCCTTCGATTCAGTTCGCAGCCTCATGCGCGATCAGGCCCGCAACCGCTCCAGACTCCGAACGTCTATTTGCCCGGTTGGTTGCAATTGAAAGAATGTCCCCGCCCAGATCAAGCTACGTATGACGCATTGCAACATCTGCGTTTCAGTCTGACAACGCTGCAGGAATGAGTCGCCGCTACGGAAATCCGCGCGGCCTGCAATTCACACCCTTATCATAACGGCTAATCTGGGCTTCAGGCGGAGCCATCGCCCGTTATTCCGATCCGCTGCAATTGCCGCGACAGCTCGATCAGCGAGTTTACACCCATCTTTTGCATCACGCGCGCGCGATGCACCTTGACGGTGTTCTCGGCCTTACCTGACATGAAAGCGACCTGCTTGTTGCGCAGGCCTCCCGCCAGCAGCAACGCAATCTCGCGTTCCGTTTCGGTGAGGCTTTCGTAAGCGGCGCGAACAGCCTCAACGTGGCTCATCTCAACCCTGGCATCCCCAAGCCGGTCGAAGGCGCCGCCAACGGCATCGATTAGAGCCTGTGAGCGAAACGGCTTGACCAGAAACTCGAACGCACCGGCCTTCATCGCTGCGACCGCATCCTCGACATCGGCACGACCGCTAATGAAGATGATCTGGATGTCCGCGCGCTGGCCAAGCTTCTGCTGCATCAGCAGGCCACTTGGGCCCTTGAGACGCAAGTCCAGGATGATGACACCGGAAGGCTCGGGTTCGGCCGCAAATAATTGATCTGCGCCCGCAAAAGCGCGCACGGCATAGCCGACCTCGGAGAGCAGGCCGACAATTTCATCGCGCATCAGCTCGTCATCCTCCACGAGAATGACCGGATGCGCGGTCCCTTGCAGCGACGCGGTCTGCGCATCACCCTTGGGTGTGATCCCTCTGTTCATGAGCCCAATTCCCGAACTCTTCGGACAACGATGCCGGTCACGGACAGCAAGGAAGCCAGCTTGTCCCCCTGCAGCGTCGCTCCCCGCTGTCCCTGCTGGACCAGCTGCCAATAAGCGGGACTGCTCACGCGGCTACCATGAGCGGGGCAGACGCGTGGCTTCCGATCGAACGAGGCATGGTGACGCTGATCCGCACGCCCCGGGCTGCGCCCTCGACCCTGATTTCGCCGCCCATCAGTTCAGCAAGCCCCTTGCAGATGGCAAGGCCAAGACCCGACCCTTCACTTGAGGCACCCGAGCCGTCGATCTGCGCAAAGCGCTGGAACATGAGCTCACGGCGTTCTGCGGGAATGCCAATGCCGTTGTCGGCAACGGTCACACGATATTGCCCGTTTTCTGCTGGCACCAGCGACAGGATGATCTGCGTCGCGCCGGAATGACGGACCGCATTGTCAAGCAAGTTGGTCAGAATCTGACCCAAGCGGTTCGCATCACCGTTTACGAGCAACGGGGCCGCTTCATCGATCTCGACCAGCAGACTTGCACCGACTGCCGTCACCTTGGGTTCAGCCAGAAGTGCTGTTTCACGCAGGAGCTGCCGAGGATCGAACGGCGCTGCCACAACCGGCAGTCTGCCCGCATCGATCCGTGAGAAGAGGAGCAGGTCGTCGAGCAGCCCGATGAGCCGTTCGCCCGCGCGGCCAAGCCGCTCGGCGCGCTGTCGGCTATCGACCGGGATTTCGGCCGACTGCGACAGGCGCGTGGCGGCGAGCGTCAGGCTGCCGAGCGGCGAGCGGATTTCATGGCTCATGTTCGCGAGCAATTCGGCCTTTGTGCGAGCGATGTCCCGAGCCTCGTCAGCCAGGCGCTCGAGCTTGCGCCGATGCCGCTTGCCGGTCACGATGACCCAGGTCAGCAGCGCCGCCAGTAACGCCGCCCAACCTCCGGCCGTCCAGAGCCAGAGCCGGCGTGCCTGGTCGCGCGCGGCAGCGCGCGCAAGATCGCGCTCAAGTTCAGCGTTGGCGAGCCGCTGACGGTCCCACCCAAAGCGTGCTCGCGCATCAGCAAGAGCGCGGGCGCGCTGGGCGTCGCTGCGGGCCACAATATGCTCATTGACTGTCTTGAGGTCCTGATAGGCTTCTCGATGGCGGCCAAGCTGCGCAAGGGCCGTTGCCCGGTTGCGCCGGATCTTGTCGGCAACCAAGCGATAGGCTGGGCCGGCAGCCTGGCTGAGAAGGTCATCGAAACGCGCAAGCGCCTTGGCTGGGGTCCCACGCGCGAGTTCGATTTCACCCAGGATATTGCCCGTATAGACCCTGGCGGCCTCGTCAGACGGGTCAAGGTGGCGTTCTGCCTGTCGGCAAGAAGCCTCTGCTGCATCAAGCTTTCCGAGCGCCAGCAATGCACCGCAGGCCCCCTGGTCGGCAGCACCCGATGGGATTCCCAGTTGGCGCGACAATTGTGCGGCTGTGAGAAACCGTTCGGCCGCGAGCGCGGGATCGCCGGATGACGCGACGCGGGCCTGCATGAACGCAGCCAGCAATTGCTGATAAGTGAAGCCGTTATTCCTCGCCCAGTCAGCGGCCTCATTTGCAAGGTCACCGGCCTGCTCGACATCGCCCGATGCGAGCGTCAGAACCGAGAGATTGACTGCGATATAGGCGGCCTGCGCCTCAAGCCTGTGCGCCTTGGCTGTCCGATAGGCTTCGCCGCCGGTTCGCATCGCATCTTCGGTTAATCCAAGCGCGCGTTGAAGGAGGGTCATGCCATTGCCAGCACAGACCGCAGCCGCACTCCCTTTAGATACCTTGGTGCGCAACCGGCCAAGTTCATCGAGCATGGATTTCAGTTCAGGCGCTGGTCGTCCGAAGGATATGGCGACAAGCTGGTCCAGCAGCTCAATCCGAAGGACAGGATCTTGTCCTGCTTCCGCCAAGCCCTCGCGTGCGGCCTTTTCGCCCTGCTCATAACGCAGCAAGCCCACAAGCGCTGCAGTACGCGCCGCCAGCAGCCAAGCTCTTTGCTCCTTCCCATCCGGCTCAGCTTTACCAAGCCGCGCAAGCGCCGCATCAATCGCTGGCAGGGCAGCCTTTGGGCTTGTATCGACGCTGGCCTGCAGGCGCTGCACCAGCGGGTCGCCACCTGCCCAGCAGGTGGCATGTGCACCGCTCGCCATTCCGACCAGGCTCACAACCGCGAGAACAGCCCGCGCGATTGCCGAACGTGCCAATATCCATGGTTGCAGCCGCGGCAACCCAAGCCTGACGGAGTTCGTGTCCTCAGAGACTGCTGAATTGATCGTCCCCACCGCAATCCCATCCCTTGCCGCCAGCCATTTACGCGGGGGACGAAAGAGCTGCTACTCGCGAACGGACACGCACCAAGAAACGAAGTAAGGCGGGCGAAGCCCGGCACGAACACCAAATCTGAGCGCATCAGGTCTAGTTCTGAGCAAAGATCCCGGAAAGCCAATACCTTGATATTGGTTACCCCCTGCCAATTCATGCCCTGACTGTTTCAAAATGGCAACGCGGGGTTTACCATAGCAATCGATCAAAATGGCCTGAGCCGTAACGGTTTTGTACCCAGGGCAGCCGCCGGTTTAGCCGGGTCGCGATGAAGGCGGGTCGCGATCCATCGCGACATCGTCGCGCAAGCGGGGCCCGAGCTCGATCCGACGATTGAGCGTCTCGACAAATCGCTCCCACCGTTCTTTGCCACTGGCCTGGGCCGCTTTGAGCGCGGCATCAGGCAAGGGCGGAGTCGTCGTCAACCAGAAGCGAATGAAGAGCGCCAGCGTCTCGTTGGAGAGTTCGACATGCCATTGAAGTCGGTCCAGCTGACGACCGAGCCGATCCAGCCGCCGGGCAAACGCGGCTTCGAGTCGCTCAGGACCATCTGGCGAGAGGTGGGAGGACAGTGCGGCCTCGATGACGGCAGCCTGCGATACACGGCGAGCTGACGCATGATCGGCGAGATGGCGAGCAAGGTCCGCCGACAAGCGAATGCTCCGCTTCACGGGCGCCTTTTTCACAGATCGATCCCGTCATCGGGGTCCAGCGACGCCGTCCGTGCCGTACCAGACATCAGCCGGTCGTTCGCGCGCCGCAGACGCGCGGCGTCCACTTCCATGTCGTCTTCGACAAAATCGAACTCGTTGACCGGCACCCGCGGCGTCGGTTCCATTTCGTCAGGCGCTTGCAGTTCAGGCTGCTGGCGTAACCCTCCATCCTCTGCAGCTGCAGCTGCCTCCGTTTCCTCGTTCCCGGAGGCAGGCGGGGATGCGCCATCACCTTGCCATCCTTCCCCTTCCCGGCTCGCCCGAGCTGGCGCTTCGCTGGACGGCGCCACAGCCTTATGATCCGACGGAACTAAGCTCCATTCGTGAGGCGCCGCCGGTTCCTCGCTTTTTGCCAAAACCGGTGGCGTCATGACCCGCCGGGCCAGGCGAGGATCTTCAAAATAGCGCGCTTTGCGACCGCGGATTGGCGCCAGGCCCGCCACCATGACGATCTCGTCTTCTGGCGGCAGCTGCATGATTTCACCGGGTGTCAGGAGCGGGCGAGCCGTTTCGCTGCGCGAGACCATCAGATGACCAAGCCATGGTGAGAGGCGGTGCCCCGCATAGTTCTTCATGGCCCGCATTTCCGTTGCGGTGCCCAAGGCTTCAGACACGCGCTTGGCGGTCCGCTCATCATTGGTCGCAAAAGCAACCCGAACATGGCAATTGTCGAGGATCGCATTGCTCGGCCCGTAAGCCTTTTCGATCTGGTTCAGTGACTGGGCAATGAGGAAGCTCTTGATCCCGTAGCCCGCCATGAAGGCCAGCGCGGATTCGAAGAAATCGAGACGGCCAAGTGCGGGAAACTCGTCAAGCATGAGGAGCAGATTCTGGCGAGGCCGCCCGCGTCGTGCATCAAGCTCCTCGGTCAGACGCCTGCCGACCTGATTGAGGATCAACCGGATGAGCGGCTTGGTTCGGCTGATGTCCGAGGGCGGAACCACGAGATAGAGCGATGTTGGCACCCTCCCCTCGACAAGATCGTCGATCCGCCAGTCCGACGCGCCCGTCACTTCCGCCACGACCGGATCACGATAGAGGCCAAGGAACGACATGGCGGTCGACAGGACGCCCGAGCGCTCATTGTCGCTCTTGTTGAGCAACTCCTGGGCGGCGGATGCCACCACCGGATGGACACCGTCCTTGCCGAGGTGGGGCGTCGACTTCATGAGATTGAGAGCCGCGGTGATTGGACGCGACGGGTCGGACAGGAAGGCCGCCACGCCAGCAAGGGTCTTGTCGGGTTCGGCGTAGAGAACGTGGAGGATAGCCCCGACGAGAAGTGCGTGGCTGGTTTTCTCCCAGTGATTGCGCTTTTCAAGCGAGCCTTCCGGGTCAACGAGCACGTCGGCGACATTCTGGACGTCGCGAACCTCCCATTTTCCGCGCCGAACCTCGAGGAGTGGATTGTAGCGCGATGAGGCGGGATTGGTGGGATCGAACAGGAGCACATGTCCGTGTGCTTTGCGAAAACCCGCGGTGAGTTGCCAGTTCTCGCCTTTGATGTCGTGAACGATGACGGATCCCGGCCAGGTCAGCAGGGTGGGTACGACAAGGCCGACGCCCTTGCCAGAACGCGTCGGGGCAAAGCACAGCACATGCTCGGGCCCGTCATGGCGCAGATAGTCCCTGCCGAACCTGCCGAGCACGACACCATCCTGGCGCAGCAGCCCGGCGCGGGCGACTTCTTCGGGAGACGCCCAGCGCGCCGAACCGTAAGTTTCCGCGCGCCGCGCTTCCCGCGCGCGCCAGACGGACATGGCAATCGCCACCACGACGGCAAGGATTCCGCCGGCGGCAGCGATCAGACCACCGGTCTCGAAAACGTGCGGGGCATAGGCATCAAATGCGAACCACCACCAGAAGAAGGACAGCGGCATATAGACAGGATAGACGCCAACGCTGAACCAGGGCGCGCCAAGTTCGGACTGGAAGCCCAAGGCGGCCGCCGTCCACTGGGTCGCCCACCAGACCGACAACAAGACGATCGTGACCACAGCGCAGATCTGACCCCACAATATCCTGGTTGCAGACATATGTGCTCCTTGAGCGGTCAATGAGCCGGCGAAGGAACGGATCAGCAAGCGGCGATGTTTGTGAGGGTAGGCTAGCGCAGAAATACAGGGCGTAGCGCAACACAACTGCGCGTAGACCTGATCTTGTCGAAACCTCGGCAAGAATTTGACGCGGGCTGCGGCTAAAGCACTCAATCCCATCCGCAAAGGTCAAACCTGAAATCGACGCGCAGGAAGACGAGTTTCTCACCAATATTTTAGTTCGCGATCCCTATCTCTTGTGCACCAGCCCCTTTAAGCCAGGACTGTCGGCACGCGGGTTGTTGGCGGGAGATGCAGGTGGATATCAGCGAGTTCAGCGACGGGGAATGGCAGGAGATCTTCGACGAACTGCGCCTGCTGGTCCAGCGTGCGGGCTACGGGGAATGGGACCGGGCGACCATCGAGTCGCTGGGCGACGATTTCGAGGACGGCGAACGTGCCCCCTTCGACCGTCTCGGCATGCTTCCGCCGCACGAACAGCTCGAACGCTACACACGCAATTTCATCAGCTTCCTGAAGCTGCGCTCCCGCCCCATCCGCGAGAAGCAAGCGGAGCGTCTGGCTGCGTTTTTGCGAACCGAAAGTGGGGCACCGGTCCGCGAGATCCAGGTTGATTTCGAGGGGCGCGATCTTCCCTTGTTCGAAGGGGACGACGATCCTGACGGGATGATCGAGGAACTGGCGATGTTCCTTAGCGAGATCAGCGGCGAGAGCACTGCCTTCTGGGACGCGGCGGCCGCCGAGGACGAAGAAGAAGGCCGTGGTCGCGACTTAGAGGGAGATGCCTGATGGCGACCCGTACGCCGACGACCGGCGCGATGAAGCGCAAGCTCAACCGCGCTTTCCAGAACCACTTGGGAATCAACACGCGCACTGCGCGCCAGTTGCTTGCGAGCGCGACACTACAGGACAAGGCCTATGAACTGGCCGCGCTCATTGAGCTCATGGCAAAGCTCAAGGCCTTCCGCCCTGGCCTGAGCTTCACCCTTGAAGCGGGAACCTCGCTCGTGTTCCGCGCCAAGGGCGGTCCGATCAATCGCGGCCAGTGGCCTTACATCCGCATTCGTGACGGGGACCGCACCGTCGGCGAGCTCTGGGTCGACATCGAGTTCGTGGCAATCAGTGCGCCCCCAAGCGCAAAACATGCAACGGGACACCTGTTCGGGCAATGCCACGAGCTCGACATCGTGCTCGTCATCCCGGGCACAGATGGCCGACCGCTGCCGCAAGAACTTCTGCTTGGGATCGAGGCCAAGCATAGGCCCTTCAACAAGGCGCTGCTGAAGGAGCTTCTCGGCGTTCGCCGCGAAATGACAATGCGCGCGTTTCCGGAATGTAGATTGCCTCAGGACTGGTGGTTCATCTGGTGGGCTAATGAACTCCCCGCGCAGCCTCCTTCCGGTCTTGTCGCATTTTGCTCGAGCAGCACCATCTCCAAATATGCGGCCCCTGCTGACTTCTGGGGCATCGAGATGGAACATGTTCCGTTCTGACCGCGTCCTGCGTCGGCGTTCGTGTGCAACTCTGCCCGCGTAAGCGCAAGCTATAGCCCGATCCCCCTGCCCTTGCCCAACGCCCAGTCGACCGACCCCGTGGGTGTCAGCGTTCCGGTGACATGCTTGCCCAAATGCGGCTCAAGCGCTGGACGCCAGGGGACCAGTTGGAAGCTCAACCCGTCGTCGATCATCGCAAAGCGCCCGGACGAAAGATCGACGCGTGCGCGATAGGTGCCGCTCACATAGGCACCGGATGCCGACGGTTGGTGCGTGAGACCTGTTTCAACCGCAATCTCATTTGCCGCTTGGGCGACGTCGCGCGCCTGTAGGGTCTCGATCAGGTTCCGTGCAAAGACGAACCCGCCTGGCTGCGCTTTCGCCAAGCCTTGCGTCTCGAGGTGGGCTGAGCGGGCCGCCAAGGCGTCTTGAACTTCATCGACGAACCCGGTGCCGGTCGCAATCGGGTCGCGAGCCAACAGCTGCCGGTCCAGCCAGGTCGCGCCGCGCGCCGTGATCTGTTCACCGAGCGAGAGGTCGCTGCGCGTGGCAAGCGACATGCGCGGTGTTCCGTTGCGATCGGCCCAGCTTCGGACTTCGACGATGCTGCCCGGTGCTGCGTCGCCTGTCAGTTCCAGATTGTCGAAGCGCAAGTGATGGGTGCGCCCGTCAGTCGCTTCGATGATGGCATAGGCTGTTCCGGAGAGTTCGTCATAATGCCCGCGTTCCGCAAGCCGGCCGATCACCGGCGCTGCAGGTGGGCCATCATGGAGCACAAATGCTGCAACATCAGGATCTCGCCCCTTTCCGGCAAAGGCACGGTGCATGGTCTTGATGATGTCCGTGCGGATCGAGAGGTCCCGCAGCGTCGCTTCGGCATCAGGTTTGATCGTCCACAGTCCTGCCCCTTCGCGCCCGGCAAGACCAAGCCGCTCGAGCTTCTCTGCCCGCCCGATCAAAAGGCGGCGTACTTCCGGATCGTCGCCGGACGACGGGCGCAAATCCGCAATGCCGGAAAGCTCCTCGGCAAGACGCTGCAGACGCCTGTCGAGGCTGGTCCAGCGATCGGCCTCGACCTCGCGCTCCAGCGCGGTCCGCAGGTCCTGTTCACTGCGTAGACCAAGCTCGATCGTAACACGCTCTTCTGCGCGCGCCCTTAGTCCCGCACGAATGTAATCGCGGTCGATAATGAGATCCCGGCCGTCGTGCGCGACACCGCGAACAAGCACATGCACGTGCGGATTGTCGGTGTTCCAGTGGTCGGTCGCGACCCAGTCGAGCTGCGTCTCCAGGTCCTGACTCATGTCCCGCATCAGTTCGCGCGTGAATGCCTTGAGATCAGCCATCTGATCCGCATCCTCCGGTGACACGATGAACCGGAAATGATGCCGGTCGTCAGCGCATCGCCCGGCGAAGGCTTCGCCATCGGCTTGATCGTTCGATGCGTCGAACAGGATGCCTTCGCGTCCATCTCGTGTGACCCCGTCACGTTTGAGATAGGCTATATGACGGGCCATGGGGGCTGCGCGAAACCTTGCGCCTTTGTGACGGACGACCCGTGCCTTGATCACAACGCGCCTGCGATGACTGCCCGCCGTCAACCGCAACTGTGCGATCCGGCCGCGACCAAGGGTGCCTGTCCCTTTGCCTCTTGCATTCCCCCGCCGGGCATAGCCCGCTCGGGCTGCCGCACGCCTGACCTGTGCGGCCAGGCTCTGCGAGCGACGCCCACTCCCCTGCCCCGCATCGCGCCCCTTTCCCGGGCGAACGCTAAAATCATTGTCGTCTGTGCTCATCTGGCCATCCAGGAGAGCGCCACCACGTAACAGACTGATAGTCCGCGATATTCCACGAAGATTGCCACCGCGTCCTGTGCAATGCCACCCGACAAAATCCAGCGACCACAACCACATAGGCGCAGCCAGGTGGCAGCCCTTTTATCTCGCCCTGCAGCCATCTCCCTTCCAGAAAGCGTGCATGGATTACCCGTGATCATTGCCAGAGCTTCGCTGCGATGCGCCATCATAGCCGGGAACCGCCAGGATCAGTCCTGCCCGGCACGGGCCACGAACAGACTGTCACCGCGCGGCCCTGCGAGACCTGCCGAGCCCGAGATCGCCTCTGGGCGGTCATTTTGTGGATCGGAAGAATTGCGCAATTCATTGCCAGACACCGTCGCGGCGCGAGACACAAACAGCTGTGCACCGCGCCACGACAACAGGTTCTGCGGCGCAATAGGTGATGGCAAGCGGTCAACCGACGGCGCCCCGCTACCCACAGAGGGGACAATCTGTGCGACATAGTTGACGGTCTCGGTCGGCAATGGTCGACCCTGAGAGCGCCATTGATCCACCCGGCCGGGGCCAGCGTTATAGGCCGCAAGCGCAGTCGGCAGATCGCCGTAGCGGTCGAACATTTCACGAAGGTAGGCGGTGCCTGCATGGATGTTGGCAGCAATGTCGAATGGATCGCTGCCAAGGCCATATCGTGCCGTCAGCCCGCTCCAGGTGGCAGGCATGAGCTGCATGAGCCCCATTGCCCCCTTTACCGAGACAGCGCGCGAATTGCCGGCACTCTCGGTTCGCATCACGCCCCAGATCCACGCTTCGGGAATACCGAAGCGGCGAGCTGCCGTTTCCACATGCGGCGCAAAATTACTGTCCGCTGAAAGACCAGCTGCGGGGCGTGCGAGCGCCAACGACATGCCCAACGGTGGACCACCGATCGCGCCCAGGACGGCCACAAGCACGATGAGGGAACGACAGGCAACAGCATGATGCGCGATTGCCTGCTGCCTTGCATGTTCGCCGCTCAACGCTCCGGCCCCTCTGTCCGGCGCGCGCGCGAGGGTGCCCGGTAGAGCAGGTGCTGATCTGCTTTGTCTGCTGACGGCACGAGATGGGCGCGCAATGGTCGCGCAAAGGTCGGGCAGTCGATCGCCACGGCAAGGTAGGATCCCCCGTCCTTGCGTGCGTGTGTCCAGGCGGCGCCAACGCTCCAGAGCGCGGTGTCAGCATCAGCGGGTTCGACGCCATAGACCTGCCAGTCCGGAGCGGTGCCTCCGGGCTCAGCACCGGTAGGAACAAGTCGCACCTGCACATCGAGGCTGATCGTTCGGATCCGCCCAACAAAGCCGGTTTTTGTCCTGACAAAGCATCCAATCTGCATGAGAATCATCCTTCTGGTAGCGGTTGGGCAGACCTGCGGGTGGAAAACCGGCGCCATGCAAGCGGCGCCGTCGGTGCATCGCGGGTCACGAGTGGCACGGCCTTGCCCAGCAGCTGCGTGGCGCCAAGCGGCCCAAAATAGCGGCTGTCGAAGCTGTCCTGCGGCCCATTGATGACGAACAGCTCGCCAGGGCGCAGCGCGCGGCACCCAGACCAGACGGGCAATGCCCGCCCCAAATGATCGCGCTCGGCGGCCTGGGCGACGGGCTTGCCATTGATCGACACGGCAGCCTCATGTCGGCAGATCACCGCACCACTCTGCGCCGCCACGCGCTTGATCAGTGGGAGCCCGAGCGGCAGATAGTGGCGCTCAGCCATGAATGCAGCCAGCGGTGCGGGCGGTACGATGGCGACATAGTCGCCAACCGTGACTGGACCATCGTACAGCACCCGATAAGCTCCGACAGGTGCGCTTGCGCCGGCGTTCCACACGATCAATGGACGTGGCCGCGGCAACGCCAGACCCGTGACAAGCGAGAGGCAGGCAAGGCCGCCGATCCATGCCGTTCGACGTCGCGAACGCGGTGTCATAGCCCGGCCGCCTTGCGCTTGAGCCATGCCTCGTGGCGTTCGGGCGTGTAGGCACGCGGCGCGTCGCCCGCGGTCAACCGGTTGTGGACGTGGCGCCAATGGTCGGGTGCGACATCGCACGCATCCACGCCTGCGGCCTCCACCGCATCGATCGCCTGAAGCACGCGCTGTACCCGCGGCCAGCCCTTGATCGAGAGAAGCAATTCACCGCCCGGTCGCACAAAGGGCACCGTGGTGTAGGCCTCCGCGCGACCGACGCAGCGCAGGATGTCGATGCGTGAGCGGACCGTGCCATAGTCACTCGCCGACCATTGCACGAAGCCAATGCACGCCCCCTCACGAAACCCCACGACACGGCTGCGCCGACTGAGGATGCGTTCGCTGGCGATGCGGCCGAAGCGGACCCAATGTTCGATCCGCTTTTCAATCCAGACCAGTTCGACCTCGGTCAGTGCCCGGTCCGGGCGCAGCCGCTGAGTGCCGGATGCGTTGTGGTCCCCGTGGTTCATGGATGCGCTCCGCAGCAAATTGGAGCGCCAGACCGCGCAGCCAATGTCTGAGCCATGCACCGCAAAAGTAGCCTTGGCCGGCTGTGCCGGGCAGGCTGGAAGACCCCGTTAGCAAGAGTCCGAAGGACTCTTTTGTTAGCACGGTTAGTAGAGCGCAAATTTCTGTTTAAACTTCTTACGCTTAGCAGCGACGGCGGTTTCCAATAGGCCGAAGCGGCGGTTTCCGATGGGCCGAGCCTTGCGGTTTCCAATAGGCCGAACGTCATGGCAGCTTATCCACAGGCTTGAGCTTAAGCCGCCGCATGGCCCGGTCAAACGGGTCGACGGGCTCGGCAACGAAGAGCAGTCGCTCACGGCCGAAGGCATGTTCGATGGCGAGCCGGTATCCGGGGAGCGCCTGCCGGTGAACGATCGACCGGACATCGAATGCGAACTGCTTGAGCGGCGAGAGCGCTCCGGATTTGAGATGGAGGTGGGCGAAATCGAAGCTCCAGCCGCCGGCCTGGTGTCCGCCATGCTTGCGCACGAGACGGTAAAGCCAGCGCTCGAGACCGCCGGTCAGCTGGAAATAGGCGCGGTCGATCGTGAGAACGAGGGAACGGTTGACGACGCCGGCATAGAACCAGTCGGGCAGGATGAGCTCGATCCCGGCCGCGCGGCCGCGCTCGTCGGTCAGTTCACGCCATTCGTTGATCCAGGAGAAGCGATGCCGCCGCCGCTGGTGTTCCTGCCGGATGGACGTGGCCACGGTTGTCGACTGAAGCCGGTCAAGCGCAGCCTTCAGCCGGTCATAGTGATCTCGCCCTGTTCCCCGGCTGGTGAAGGCAAGGATTTCATGGGGCGTGGTTGCCATGAGCCGCGAGGTCGGACGCCCTGCATCCCTGGCCTCGACGATCTGGCTGGCCGCCCAGATCAACACGTCAGCGTCCCAGATGGTCGCCATGCCATGCTCGGGCACGGCCTCGACCGAGATCCGGGTCTCGCCCATGCTGAAATCGATGGGCGTGACGCGCTTTCGCTTGGCGAGGCTGAAGAACGGCCAGGACATAAGATCCTGGGCATCGCGCGGCGACAGGTCACCTGGTATCGAGCGAAAGAGTTCGAGTTGGGCGCCCTCGGCGGAGCGTTGGATTGCACGGGCGGGCATGGCTCAGACGCCCGGCGCTAGCCGCTTGGCGGGATGGACGGTTCCTTCACCGGGATCGGAGGTAGACCTACGGGTCCCGAGCGAAGCCCAGGCCTCCAGGTCGGGAATGGCATAAACGATACGTCCGCCAAGCTGGCGATAGACAGGCCCAGTCCCGTAACAGCGGTGCTTTTCAAGCGTGCGCGGCGAGAGGCCTAGCAATGTCGCCGCTTCGGGCGTGCGCAGATAGCGCGGCCGCACGACCGCGTCCGGGTCGGGCTGCGCGAGATAACGGGGCGGCGGAGATGATTGCGGTTCGGTCACGGGCGTCCTCCTGGTCAGTGCCGGGGGCGTCGGCGCGCCCCAGCGATGGAGAGGACAGGCTTGACGGGCCGGACGCCGCCCGTGGAGGGACAGACAAAATTCGCGCGAATGTCCCTACTCGCCGCGCAGCAAGCGGCGGTAGGCGCAGGTGACCAGTTGGTCGGCTGTGGCGAGGAGGCGACGCAGCTGCTTGCGTTCGGAGGCATCGGACCAGGCTGCGGCAGAAAAGCTGGCGATGTCGCGGTCGATAAAGCGCGCGCCCAGTTGGCGCAGGGAAGCGCCTGCGCGCCGGGCATCGAAAAGGTTGAGGAGGAGGAGAAGACGCGTGCGGCGGCGGTCCGACAGATATTCAGCTTCCGGGGAAGGCGTGGTTTCTCCCCTGAGACTGCGCAGAAACCAGCTTGCGGCGTTCAACCGCACGCGCAGCCCCTGCTCGGGGGCCAGCATGACACAGCCCCAGGCATCGACCGTCGGCTCGAACCGCAAGTGCGCACGCCCCAAGCCGCGCCCGATGGTCACGTGCAGTCCGTCGGCCCCCTCCTCGCGGCTGACAATGTTGCCAAGGCGGTCGGCAATGATCGCATCATGGTGTTCGAACCCGTTGGGCGGAGGGCCGACCAGGATGGTGAACTGCAGAACGTCAGCCCGCCAGAGCTGCTGTCCGTCCGAAACAGGATGGGCCGGGTCGGCCAGGAAATCGCAGCCCCCACCGCGAAGCGGTGCGGGCGTCCTCCTCTGTTTGAGATACTCCAGGATTGCCCTGGGCCAGTGCGAAGTCGCGTTGATAATCAGGGTTCCTTCGCAGGAACTCGAAGGCAATTCCGCTGAGGTCAAACGCATCCCGAGGGCGCGAAGGATTTTCCTCGCGCCAGTCCGAAACTGGCGACATAAGCCTCCCCTCACCTGATCTTTTGAAGGCTGCTGGAACTATCCGACAAATCCGGGGGCTTCGAGTTACTCTCGACCGACAGGATTTCGGTCAGCGGGACCTTTCGCTTTCATTGCAGTTCTGGGGGGTGACTGCTGCAGAGCGGCCAGTTGCCGGTATCCCTCGGACGACATCCACCGCGCGCGCGCTAGATGGCTGTCATGGACACGCCGGGCCCGTTCAGGCTCCAGGGCTGCGTCGAGACCGAACAGGACTGCGACCACTTCTTCCCAGGAAGCAGTCGCATCGCCTGCGGCATCGAGCAGACGCAGATAGGTCTCGAGATGAGCAAGGTCGTAGGGCATAAGTTCGTTGCCCATCGGCGCTGCATCCTCAAATCGTGTATTCGTCATGCGCGCAGCTCCCGTTCGCGCTGCACAAGGTCAGTCTGAAATCCGCGTGCTCCCCCCGGCCCACACATGAGTCCCCTGACCGATATACTGCCATTTGGGCGCAGAATCACACGGAGCGTGGGACCCGATCGGTGGAAAGTGTCTGCCGAGCCAGGTGCGCAGCCCGACTTGTGCCGCAGCGGTTGTGCTAGGTCAGCGCGATTCGCGAAAGAACTCGACCGCTGCGACGCCAAGCACCTCGGCAATACGCTCAAGAGTATCGACTGTTGGCGAATTCTGCTCACGCTCCAGGTTGCCCACATAGTTGCGGTCGAGACCGGCAAGATGCGCGACTTCCTCTTGCGACAGCCCTTTGGCCAATCGCAATTTGCGCAAATTCCCGGCAACGATACCCCGAAGCGTCATCGGGGTGTCGTCGGCCTGTCCTTAGCATAGCTCCACCTAGTATAGTAGGGATTCCACCGCCCGGTGCGCGCCCAGGCGGTGGATGAGCGGTTCGATCAGTCGCCGCGGCGGGACTGCCGGTTCCACACCAGGTCGAATTCGCCTTCGTCGCCTTCGAAGAGCTGGGCGAAAATCGGGGCGATGAAGCTGGGGTCATCGAGCTTGACCGAAAGATAGGGGCGGTTGTCATTGGTGTGCTTTTGCCAAGCTGCACCAATCTCGATGTCGCCAAGGTGAACCCTGTGGGTGGGGGCGTTTCCCGATGCGGCGTCGTCAGCGACGATGCGGATCGATTTGGCCTGGAGGCCGAGTGTCATGATCTGTCCTCGCAGTTCGCCTGAGACCTTCTTGAAGCTGCCGATCTTTGCCATGTTGAAGTCCTTTCCATCTGGTCGGGCCGGCACCTTCCGGCCTCGATGCGCCTGATTGGTCGGACAGCGCCCGGTGCCGCAGCCGTCAGGCCCGCAGCATCAAGCGGAGGACGGCAGAGCTCCCACTTTCTTGGTGCGCGAGGAGCGCCGACACGGCGCGGGGAAGAAAGTGGGCGCACCGCCGTTGCGGCGGCGGGCGAGCGCTGAAAGCGCGCCTGGCCGATAGGAAGCGCATCGAGACGAGGCCGGAGGCGCCGGCCGATCCGAAGGACGACTACGTCTCAAGATCGGCAGCAGCGGTCACAGGGCGATCGCGGTTAAGAAAAACTCACGCCCTTCCCAGGTCTTTCAACCAGCTGAGCTCAGCTCCTCGCAGAAACTCCCCCACGCGCACCACCGCGGCAAGAACCGCGATCCACAGCTTGGGGAGGACAGTACCCCCAGCCCATCTCATCCGTGTTCGCCGCGCAGTCCTTCGAGCGCCGATTGTGCCGAAATGGCAGCACACAAAATGGCGACCAGACCTATGGCCAGACCGCTTTCCAGGAGGCGCCCGCCAAACGCGCGGCCCGCCACAAAGCCAGCAGTCCCAGCAGGCAAAACAAACAGGAAACCAAGCAATAGGCGACCCAGAGGCGCCCGGCATCGTCGGTATGCTGCAGAACCGACCGCCAAGACACCGAAGCCCAGACCCACGGCTGCAAACAGCGACAGCCAGCTGCCGACGCCCTGCGAGCGGAGAGCGAAGCCGAAGCTGAGCGCAACCGAGACGGGCAAGGCAACCGCCGTCAGAGAGAAGATGAAGCGAACGAGCGAGAGGGCGGCCAGAAGGCCGAGAACGATGGTCATATCGCGTCCTTGGGCATGACGAATGATCGTCGGACGCGCCCGCCACCACCTCCACAGCGCACTCTGCGCGGGCAGTCTAGCAAGGCATGTCCAACGACACCACGGTTGTTTGGGCTGGCGGGAAGGATGCTCCCCTTCATCGTTCGAAGGGGTCGTATTCGCGGACGACCATCGTGGCGTCGCCTTCAAATTCGCTGGCCGGCAGGGCGTAATAGCCATGTTCGGTACGAATAAGGGCAATCACGGTCATCAGTGTGCGGGAGAGGTTCCAGGCAAGCGACTGGGCGGTGGCAAGCGGCATATCGAAGGCTCCTGTCCGCCAGCGGAGACCATCCCCGCTCGGCAGGTGCCCCGCCGGCCGGAGCCGGACCGCAATCATCGCGCCTCAGGCGCGACCGCACGCGCATGCGTAGCGGACCCTTCACGGGTTGATTGAAGGAGGTCAGGCTTCGCGCCCAGGGACTGCACCCCAGACGAGCCGGGATGGTCTGCGCAAGGACAGGTTGGCCCCCTGTCGCTCCGCCTCTTCCTCTTACCGGCCAATCCTGGACGATCTACACCCGCTGTTGGCTGCCCGGCACGGCGCGGCTATGCCCGCAGGTGAATCACAAAGGAGAATAGTAATGAACAACAGCGACCTGGCCGATCATCTTGCTGCCGCGCACGGGCTGACCAAGGCCGATGCCCGCAAATATGTCGATGGTGTCCTGGCCGGGATCGTCGAGGCCGCAGTCCGCGGCGAGGAAGTGTCGCTGAGTGGTTTCGGCAAATTCAAGGTCAAGAACAGCCCGGCGCGCGAGGGCCGCAATCCCGCGACGGGTGCTGCCATGACGATTGCCGCGTCCAACAAGCTGACCTTCGCGCCCGCCAAGGCGGTCAAGGACAAGCTGAACGGCTAACGGCCCGGCTGCGCGGCAAGACGAGTTCGAGCTCTTGTCGGATAGCGCTCTCCTGGTTCTGATCCGCAGCCATCTGTATCGAGCGCTCCCAGCCCTCCGCTGATCGCAAAGCGCGATCCCGCGAAGGCAGGCTTTCAGATCCAGAGCCCTGAGATACCCCACGGCGCGCCAATGGCGCGCCGTGGGGTCCTTCCGCATGGATTGGCACTGGTCCAATCGCCCCGTGATTCCGGGGGGCCAGACATCATGCTCAAAATCTTGATCGCAGCAGGCGTGGGCGCATTACTAGCCGCGACACCGGCCTTTGGCGAGGATTGGGACTTCGTTTTGGTCAACGCGACCGGCAAGCGGATCACGGACGTCGAAGTCGCGCCTGCGGCCTCGGCACGCTGGCAAATGCAAAAGCGCGACCCGGAGCTGAAGCGCATGCCATTTCCAGCCGGCGCTCGTCAGAATATCAGTTTTGACCGGGATGCAAACGTCTGTCTCTTCGATATCCGGATCAAGTTTGCAGACGGCACCATGGGGCTGTGGTCCAGGATCAACGTCTGCGACAATTCCTACGTGACAATCCGGTACACAAACGGTGCCCCGTCCTTCGTTGGTAACTGAGATGCGGGCCATGCTAGCTCGGACCGGCTCCGCAGGTTTGCGGAGCCGGTCCTGCCGATCAGGCCGGGGGATTCCAGATGATCACCTTCTTCGACGGATCATCGCCGGGCGCATTGGCGATGTTGCCGTAGATCGTGCCGAACTCCGGTGCGGACAGGGAGACCGAGATGTATTCGGCGCCCGTGTTCTGGGAAAACCGCTTCCAGCCGCCGCCAAGGTCGAAGCCGTTCTTGCGGCTGATGATACGGTAGTCGGGTTCGGACTCCTTCGACTTGCGTGTATTGGGGATGATCGCAATCGGCGCCGAGACGGTCAGCGTGGCGAGCGTGCCTTCGAAGCTGTCGTCGGCCTTGACGGTGAGATTGGCGATGGTGGCCATGGTCGTAAACTCCTGATCTGGTGCGCGGGGACCATCCCCGGTGGCGCCACTCGGAAGGGCGGCGCGCCGTCGTCACCGAGCGCTCCGCGCGAGGGCGAACCCCGTATGGGGTTGACGGCACTAGGCGGGCACGCCCTGCAGGAAGGCGACAAGCAAGGGGTGGTCCTGCACTCAAGCAGGACAAAGCAGCCAAGGCGCCTGCTTCGCCCGTTCCTTCAAGGCCAACGTCGCTGCCAGAGCGCCCGGCGGTCATTCGGCACGGCAATCCGAATCGCCCTCACCCCCGCGCAAGCGCAGAGCCCTCAGATATCGCTCGCTTGCATTGCGGCTGAGACTGCGGACGATCCGGCGGAGAGCGCGAGCAAGAGCTCGGGCACGACCGCCAGGTTCCCGCTTCAACGCCCCGCAGTCCTGACGATTCTGCGCAACAACGCGGCAGGCCGGCGCGCTGACGTTGACGGCCCCAAGGGCATCTCCTCCATCATTACCGGGATCTGTCAGTGACCAGTCCAATATCAACCGTCGCCTGTCGCCATGGCCTGTTCCACACTCTCCAGGCGGACGACACCATCGGTGCCAGCATGCGCGCATACGGCGAATGGTCGGAAAGCGAGGTCCACCTCTACAAGTTGTTGCTCCGCCCGGGCGATGTGGTTGTCGAAGCTGGCGCCAACATCGGCACCCATACGGTTGCCCTTTCCCGCATCGTCGGCGCGTCAGGCAGTATCCATGCATTCGAGCCGCTCGGCATCAACCACCGCCTGCTGTCCGCCAACCTGCTTGCCAACGACTGCTTCAACGTGCGGACTTATCAGGCCGCGCTCGGGCGAGAACTCGCTTTCGCTCTTTTTCCCGATGTCGAAAGTGATCAGGCCGGCAATTTCGGCGCGCTGGGCTTCTATGCGGGGGGCGACCTGCCCAAACGGCTGTGTCCGCTCATGACGGTCGATGCGCTGGAGTTGCCCCGAGTCAACTTCCTCAAGATCGACGTCGAGGGCCATGAACGCGAGATCATCAGCGGCGCGATCGCGACAATAAGGCAGTGCCGACCGGTGGTTTATCTCGAGACGTTGAACAATCATGCCGCCTCTCTCGCGGCGGATGGACATACGGGCTGGGCGATCGAACAGCTCAAGCCCGAGGGCTACCGGTTCTGGCATCTGATCACGCCGCTCTACAACGCACAGAACTGGCAAGGGAACACCCATGATGCCTTCCCCGGCAAATGGTCGTTCGACCTGGTGTGTGTTCCGGAAGGAATGGGCGAGCTTGCAGGCCTGCCCGATGCGGAGGTCGACCGGATGCACTGCAGCGATCCCGACCAGTGGCGCAAGATTCGATTCGTGGCCAAGGGCGAGCAAGTGTCTTCGGACGCGTTGCCGCAGGAGGGCTAGCGAAGTCGGCGGCGGGCGCATTCGGTCCTTTTGAACCAGCAAGCCGCTAAAGAGCTTCGCCCGTATAGCGGCGCGCCCTGCAACGCCCTGAACTGCGGCGCCGCGAAGACGTGCTGGACGACTGGCGCCAAAGCGGCCTCAGCCGCCCCGTGCCCGGAAATCCCACACGCGGATGCCCATCTTGCGAGCCTTGTCGGCAAGGTTGTCCTGAATGCCGGTGCCTGGGAACACGATCACACCGCGTGGGCACGTCTCGAGCATGGCATCATTGCGCTTGAAGGGTGCTGCCTTGCGGTGGCGCTCCCAGTCGGGCTGAAAGGCAACCTGGGGGACGTTGCGGTCGCGCGCCCAGCATGCAGCGATGCGTTCGGCGCCGGTCGCCGTGCCGCCATGAAGCAGGATCATGTCGGCGATGTTCTCGCGCACCTTGTCGAGAACCGCATAGATGCGCTCATGATTGTTGAAATCCGCCCCGCCGGTGACAGCGATCCGCACGCCCTCGGGATTGAGCACCCGGGCGTCCTGATAGCGGCGCTTATCTGCGAACTTGCGGCTGTCCAGCACGGCGGCAGTCAGTTGCTTGCGGTTGACCATGGGACCTGAGCGCGGCAGCCAGGGCTTGCGCAGATGGGTGCGAAACTGTTCGGCGGCAGCGTCGCGGAAGAATTCCATGGTGTCGCGACGTTCGATCATCGTGATGCCTTCGGCGATCCGTCGCTCGAGCTCGACCGACTTCACCTCGCTGCCATCCTGCTCGCGCTGTAGGCGCTTTTGCGTCAGTTCGTTGTCGTCGAGTTCGCGTTCGATGCGCTCGCCGGCACGGTGGAACACGTTTACGATGCCCCAGAGCAGGTCTTCGAGATCGGGCTGGATGCGGGTGTCCTCAAGCGCCGCGACCATGCCATCGAACATGTCGGCAACGGCTCCGGCCGCAAGCCGCTCGTCGGGCAAGGGCCGCTGATCGGGTTCATCCTCGAAGGGCCGATAGCCGTATAGCTGCATTTCCTGGAGGAGATAGGCGGTCGAGCCTGGCTGGGCTTCCTGATTGTCATCAGAGGGATCAATGGGGCTGGTCATGCTATGCCTTTCGCCGTTCAGCCGCGCCTCTCGCGGCCTTCGTGGCGACGCCTTTGGCGGCACGCTTCTCGAGGCTGCACCACGCGCAGCGGGGCCGAAGCAGCGCGAAGGACGCGGCCGGCACCGCCATTTTGCTTCGCGCTGCAAAGGGCCGGCACGGACCGGCGGAAAATGGCGGTGCCGGCCGCGTTGCAGCCTTGGGGAGCTTGCCGCAGTCGCCCCACGAGAAGGCCGGGCGCGGCCAACCGCGGGCATTCCATCCGGCCCCTTCCCTTCCCGGCTGACAACTCTGCCCGGCGAACGCTCAGGCGGCTTGAGACAAGAAGTACCCGGCATCTTCGGACCGCAATTGCCCGGCCAGTGCCGCCGCCAGTGATGGTGCGCCCAAGCGGATCAGGTCGCTGTTGAAGTCATCGAGGCAGGGATGAAGCGCGATCACCTCGATAGCCGCCTGCGCTCCACGCTCGGCTAGTCGTCTGAGTGCCGAGTGTCCCGCAGCATCAGCATCGCACGCGACGTAGAGACGGCGCAGCACCGGAGGAAACAGCAGCGCGGCGAGATGGGCCGCTGAAAGTGCGGCGATCATTGGCATCGTCGGCAGGATTTCGCGTAAGGACAGCATTGTCTCGATGCCTTCCCCTGCCGCCATGACGGCACCCGCTTCCCCGAAACGGATGCCGTTGCCAAGAAGCATGCCCATCGCGCGTCTTGGCGTTGCAACCGGCGCCTTGCCCAAGCCGTCTCGGGCTAGCCAGGTACGCTGCACGCCGGTCACGCGACCACCAAGGTCGGTGACTGCGGCAACCATGGCGGGCCAGGCACGATCCGTCGCTGCATGATCAAGGTCGGAGGGACGATAGAAACAATTGGGGTGGTGTCGCACGGCGGCACCCGAAGCGACAGAGCGCAGCCCCCGCTCCCGCAGATAGGTCGCGACCGGATCGTCCGACAGCGGACGGCTCGCCGCCCAAAGGCGCCGCGCCCGCTCTGACGACGGGGTGGGAACCGCCGGTCCTGCGGGAAGGTTGCGTTGTGGGCCGCGCAACGGCAGCGAAGTGTCCGGGAGGCTGAGGAAGCGCCGTGCTTCCGCAAGGGTTTCGCCAAGACGGTGATGCCCGCAGGCCGATGCGATCAGGTCGAGAAGATCGCCGTGGTCACCGCTTTGCGCGTCGGTCCATTTGCCTGCCGCTCCCCGTCCCTCCGGACCACCGGAGAGACGGACGTAAAGGCTGCGCCCCGGCGTGTTGCGAGCATCGCCCACCAACCAGTAGCAGCCTTCGCGCCGTCCGTTCGACAGGTAGCGCCGACAGACGGTTTCGGCGTTTTCGGCAAGGCGCCGGACGAGTTCTCCAGCCCCGGTTGTCATCGCCATGCCTCACGCCGTCGTGCGCGCAGAGACCTGCTCGACGGGATACCGTTCAAGCAGAGCCGCGAGCACAGTTACGCCGGCAGCGCCGATGGGCACAAACAGGCGCAGCTTCCAGGATACGATCTCCGAGAGGAGGCCAATGGCTTTGAGACGGGAAACCGCAAGGTCGCTGAACCCTGAAAGCTCGATGCGCCAGTCGCCCATCGATCGCACCCGCAGGAGCTTCTGTCGCTCGGCCAGATGCAGGACGGTTTCACCGGAGAGCAGAAAAGTCATTGCCTCATTGGGATCGAGCTTGGGCCGTTCGGTTTCGCCGGCAAAGTTTGCCGCCCATGCAGGCGACACCCGGCGACCAATGATGCGTTCGCCTTCGTCGGTCTGCAGCCGGAACACCCGGGCCGATTCCTCTGGAAGCAGCTTCCAGATGGGCAGCAGCAGGCCTGCGACCATATGCAGCGTCGAGGTTTCGAACGCCGGCAGTGCTGCAAGCTCTTCGGCCCAGGCGGTCGCGAATGCTCCCCGCTCCGCAGTTTCCCAGCCACTTGCAGTGAGGGTGTCGAGAGCGACCGTGCTGTCACCCACTGGCCAAACCAGACGCGCCCGCGCCGTGACCTTGCCGTCGTCGTCGATCAGGCTGCGGGCACCGCGCTGGAGGGCGGCGCGACCCGTTCGGCCGTGCACGAGCATGCGCGCGCCCTTCTCTTCGACGAGCGCCAGGGCATCCTCGAGTCCGAGCGGAGACAACCTGTCCTGCCGCTTGATCGTCACAAGCTGTGTTTCAGCGGCGGTGCCCGGATGCGCGTGGATGGTCTGCCTGCCTGTGACCGTGAAGCTTTCGGCGGTCAGCGTTTCGAGCCCGAGTTCGTAGGTGCCGCTTGCGACTGCGCCCTCGATACGGGCCAGCAGCAGGCCTTCAAAGGCCTCGAACAAAATATCCTGCATGGCGATGGAAAGCGCGAGCATGCGATTAAGGAATGTTGAAATTCCAGGCAGTTCATCGCGCAAGCTGCCATCTTCATTGAGCAAGGCGAGGCCTGTCGCCTGCTCGAAAACAGCGAGCGAGCACCCCTCGATCTTGCCTTGGACGACGAGCCGATAAAGGCTGCGCAGTGCGTCACGGGCGTAGACGGATTCCAGATTGTCGCTGGCCCTGAACATGTTCTGCCCGCCGGTCTGGCGCTGGCCGCGCGTGATCGCTCCCAGCGTGTCGAGGCGGCGCGCGATCGTCGAGATGAAGCGCTTCTGCGCCTTCACGTCGGTCGAGACTGGCCTGAACAGCGGTGGCTGTTTCTGGTTGGTGCGATTGGTTCGCCCGAACCCCTGAATGGCGGCATCGGCCTTCCAGCCCGCTTCGAGGAGGTAGTGGATGCGCCGCCGCTGATTGCGGCAACCAAGATCGGCATGATAGCTGCGCCCCGTTCCGCCTGCTTCGCTGAAGACGAGGATGCGCTTGGCATCATCCATGAACGCGTGGGTTTCGGAAAGATTGGCCGAGGCAGGCCGGTTCTCGACGGCAAAGCGCAGGCTGCCGTCTTCGCGGCGCCGGGGAACGATGCGGCGCGAACGGCCCGTCACTTCGGCAACGGCATCCGGCCCGAAATGCTGGACGATCTGGTCGAGGGCTCCGGGCACCGGCGGCAGCGCGGCAAGGTGCTCGATCATTTTATCGCGTCGTCGCGCTGCCTCGCGATTGACGACGGGATTGCCCGCCTCGTCACGGACCGGCCGCGAGGACAGGTTTCCTTCGCTGTCGGTGAAGGGTTCGAACAGCTGGACGGGAAAGCCGTGTCGCAAATAGTCGAGCACATATTCACGGGGCGTGATGTCGACGCTGACATCGTGCCATTCATCGGTCGGGACTTCGGCAAGCCTGCGCTCCTGCAGCGCTTCACCGGTCGACACGATCTGCACGACTGCCGCATCGCCGGCTTCCAGGTCGCGCTCGATGCTCGCCAGCACGCTGGGCGTCTGCATGGCCGTGATCAGGTGATTGAAGAAGCGCTGCTTGGCCTGTTCGAAGGCCGAACGCGCCGCAGACTTTGCCTGGGCGTTGAGCGTGCCATGCGTGGCGCTGGTGATGCCGGAGGCTTCCATCGCGGCATCGAGGTTGTTGTGAATGATCTGGAACGCCGCGGCATAAGCATCGTAGATGCGACGCTGCTCGGCGGTCAGCACATGCTCGAGCATTGCATATTCGACGCCATCGAATGACAGCGAGCGCGCAGCGTAAAGTCCGAGCGCCTTGAGGTCGCGTGCCAGCACTTCCATGGCCGCCACACCGCCGTTCTCGATCGCCGCCACGAACTCGGCGCGCGTCGCAAATGGAAAGTCGCCGGAAGCCCAAAGTCCCAGGCGCTGCGCATAAGCGAGGTTCTGGACGGTCGTGGCGCCAGTCGCCGAGACATAGACGATGCGCGCGTCGGGTAAGGCATGCTGCAGGCGTAGGCCCGCCCTCCCCTGCTGCGATGGTGCGACATCGCCACGCTCGCCCCTGCCACCCGCCGCATTGGCCATCGCATGGGCTTCGTCGAAAACAATAACACCGTCGAAGTCCGACCCTAGCCAGTCGACGATCTGCTCGACGCGGGACTTCTTGCCGCCTCGCTCACACGACCGCAGCGTGGCGTAGGTCGCAAAGAGGATGGCTTCATTAAGCGGGATGGACGTGCCCTGACGGAAACGCGACAGCGGCGTCACGTAGAGCCGCTCCTGGCCCAGGGCGGCCCAGTCCCGTTGCGCATCCTCGAGCAGACGCTCTGAGACAGAGAGCCAGACGGCCTTGCGACGGCCCTTGAGCCAATTGTCGAGGATGATGCCGGCGACCTGACGGCCCTTGCCCGCTCCGGTCCCGTCGCCCAGGAACCAACCGCGCCGGAACCGGACGGCGGCTTTGCAATCGTCGGGGGCCGCCGTCAGCTGATCCCATGTCGCATCGACGCTCCATGCACCGGCGAGATGCCCGTCATGCGCTTCACCGGCATAGATGATGGACTCCAGTTGCGCATCGGACAGGACGCCATCCTCGACCAACGCGGGCGGCAGATGCGGGCGATAGCTTGGTTTGGGCGGCGCAACCGACGCCATTGCGGCAGATTGGACGAGCGGCGTCGGATGCGGCCTGGCGCCAACGATCCGTACCGATTGGGGCGCATAGGGTTCATAGAGCGCATCGCAGAGCCGACCCTCGGGCGGCGTCCAGTCGGTGACGTCGAATTCGAGCTCTGCAACTCCCACAGCAACTTCGTCTGGCCTGGGCTGCGAGGGCACGACAGCCAATGCCGCTACGCTGTGCCTTGCCTGGTCCGGGCTATTGCGCTCATCGCGCAGCACATAGGCCGAGCCGTTTCCGGAAACGCAAGCTGTCGGCGCCCGTGGCGGCACATCTGCGCACACCCAGTCGAGCAGCGTCGGCACATCGGGTGCGGTGCCTTGCGAGGCGGCGAAGCGCCCGGGCTCGGCGGCCGGAACCTTGTCGAACACGGTAAGCCGGGTCTCGATGGTCGTGCCGTGGCGCGCATAGACCTTGCCGGCAATAGCGGCGGTGAAGACCAGACGGGCCTCCCCCTGCAGGCTGGTGAAGGTTTCGCGCCAGACGGGATTGTCCGGCGAGCATGAAGCGCCGGTAATCGCGACCAGCCGCCCGCCAGGCAAAAGACGCGCCAGAGCCGAACGGATATGCCGGATGGCGGCATCCTTCATGGTCCGTTCGACGTGCGCGAGGGCCGAGAACGGCGGATTCATGAGGACGACGCTCGGGCGAACCGAAGCGGGAAGCCAGTCATCAATCGCGGCAGCGTCATGACGCGAGATTGATGCCTGTGTAAACAGTTCCCGCAGAAGCTCGGCCCGGACCTCTCCCAGCTCGTTGAGCACGAGACCGCGGCAGCTGCGCTCGGCATGGATGGCGAGCATGCCGGTTCCCGCCGAAGGTTCAAGCACGACGTCCTCGGCTCGGATGGCACCGGCATAGGCCGCAACCAGCGCGAACCCGGGCGGGGTCGAAAACTGCTGGAGCGCCTGTCCACTTTCCGACCGGCGCGTGTGCGTCGGAAGAAGCTTGGCCACGCGCTCGACCAGCGTCAGCTGTTCCATGGCAGGTCGCGATCCGATTGCGCCGGCATATTTGCGCAGGAACAGGACCATGGCGCACTCGCAGGCGTCATAAGCAGTCTTCCAGTCCCAATATCCTTCCGCATCGGTCCCGCCAAAGGCCTCCGTCATCGCGCTGCGCAGCGCGCGTGCATCGAGGACGACTCCGGCTTCGAGCTGCGGGAGCAGGCGCTGGGCGGCACGGTTGATGGTGCGTGCGATTGCAACTTGGGATACAGGTCGGGACGCGCTTGCGGCGCGCGTCGCCGCATGGGCAGGCAGATGGGTCATGGCAGGAACTCCGGGAGAGCAGGGAATGTTCGGCTCGCCGGACGCTCCCTCTGTCCCGGCCAGGCCTACCCCCTGACCCGCCCCTCTCCTCTCCTGCGCTGATGGGCGAACGCCACTGTCCCCCGCTCGGGGCGCTCAGCCTCAGCGGACCGAGTGGCAGCCGTGACAGCCTGACGCGCCTGCCGTGGATTAATTGCGTCGATTTTCCCGGTTGCCGTACCCCTTCGCAGGCGAAAACCCTCGCCGCGCAAGGTATCGATCACGAATTGCGGGCGCAGATGCTTGCGAATTCCGCAGATGATCACATGCAATTGGCGCTCCGAGGGCCAGTGGTCGCTGGTGCGAGCCGCACTGATGAGCGCCATGTGCGGCACGGCCCTGCCCATATTCACGAACAGGGCCGCCAGAACCTGCCGGCCCTGCGGTCCGATCCGTCCGCCACATAGCCAGCGCAGCTCAGCGGCAGCAGCGGCGGCACGACTGATCGTGCGGTCTGACTCGACCTGACGGTTGGCCATCCATGTCTGGCGGCGCACCAGCGCTGCCATGCGCGCTGCGCCTTCTTCCGGCGATACGTCAAGGTGCAGCACATCGTCTGCCCCGCGGCGCAACAGAAGCGCCCGGTCCTCAGCCGAACAGTGGGACATGAAAGGGACGACGATCTTGCTCGCGAACACGTCGCGCACGGTACGCAGGATCGGCAACAGCTTCGCGCGGTCGTCGCCGCTGAGGAGTAGAAGCTCGAACGTCTGCTCGGCCTGCGCCAGATAGCGGACCTCGCCGGCCCTGAAGCGAAAGGTCTGCTCGAAGGGAATGCAGCGATCCAGCCACTGCCGGCGGCCAGCCAGGCCACGGTCTGGAATCTCGAGGAGCCGCGCCACACCGGTAAGCCGTACCTTCAGCGTCGAGGCTTCTTCGAGCAACTTTGGACGCCTGTCGAACCGCTGTGCAATCTGGTGGAGATCCCGGACATGTACGGCGTTCATCGATAACGGCATAGCGATCAGCTTTCGTACCCGACCTTGTCGCAGGGCATGCAAGGGCGCTCGCCGCGCAGATCATGGACAGAAAAGGCAACGGGCTTTGCCCATGTGGTTGGACCGCGACTTTGCCAGCCCGCATGAGTCCATGACGAGAACCCCCGTGGTCGCCATTTGCGCGCACGGGGGGTCTTTACTTTCTTCAGCCGAGGCGCTTGCTGCGAAGCGCTGCACGGATCTGCGGGTAACTGCCGCGCAGCGTCCGATCGGCCGAAGCGTTTTCGCGGTCCGAGAACAGGTCAGGAAACGCTGCTTCGACCTTGGCCCATTCGACATCCTCCTCATACCAGCCATTCTCGACGCGCAGAAGCGGGTCGATCTGCGCCAGGCGCGCGCGCGAAAGCTTGAAACCCCCATGGCTCGCGGTAGCGTGGAAAACGATGCCTTCGGCGTAAACCGTGGCCTGCTGCGTGGCGCCCCACGGCGTCCGGCACGAAGTCGTCAGCCTCGGACGCGACAGCCTGCTCAGCTGACGCTGGTGATGGGCGACATCTTCGACATGCGCACGAAATGCGGTGTCGTCGGCGACGATGCCTTCGCTTGCGAGTGCATCGCCAGCACGCCATTGGTCGAGCGGCTTGGCGAGCTGCCAGGCCGTCGCCAGGCGCAGCCCGCCGTAGACTGGAACCGCGATGCAGGCAATGTCGCCGATCCGTGCGGCGAGCAGACCGTCGGCGGTCCGTCCGTAAATTGCGATTACCTCCGGCATGGGCCGCTCCCGTTCGGAACGGCTTGCGGATTGGATCCGACGATCTCGATCCTCGCCTGCGCATAGCGATTAGCTTCAAGCCATCGCTCGGCGGCTGCGCGATCGGATGCGATGTGCAGCAATTCGTCACGACCGGAGGCTGTCGCGAGCACATGGGCGTCTCCGGGCCGAGAATATTCGTCGACTTCAAACTCGAGCCGACTGTCGACGGAATAGGTGCGCCGGACGACCATGACGATCGAGCCCTCGCTGCCATAATTGCCGAGATGCAGAGTGAAAGAGGCCGGATGGCGAAAAGAAGCGCTGTCACGCGCCGGTTCACGTGCCACCAGTCGGCCGACCCCATTGTCATTGTTCCAAGCCTTCAGTTTGCGGGAGAAGCGAGCCGGCGGCCGGGGCTCGCCGTTCGAATATCGGACAAGGCTGCCGAGCGGCACGGCATCAAAAATCGATTGCGCGTTCATGATCAGTGATCCTCAAAAGGAGGAAAGCCCAGTCACACGGACCGGGCTTTCCAAAGCGTTCAGACAAGGGGCGTGCGCCTATTCGGCGGCGATCGCGTAATGGTCGCAATCGGCCTCCCCGGATGGCAGCATCGGCCCTTCGAGGAATGCAGGCAGAGCGTCGATCCCATCGCCATCCGTGAAGGCCTCGCTTCCTCCAGGCGTCCTCATCGGCTCGGGGAGCCAGGCCGCCTCTTCCAGAAGCCGTTCGGCCTCGCGTGCCATGTCGGGCTTCTTGAGATGGGCAATCATCTCTGCGAACTGCGACCCGCGCGCATCGCACACGTCGGCAAGGATCCTTGGCTTGGTGACGCTCTGGAAATAGCCGGTGACGGTCGGCCGCCAGCCCGCTGCCACAAGATCGAGCCCGACGGTTCGTGCCAGAACATGGCTGTGCTCGAGACGCCGTTCGATGCTGTGACGCGACACCCGCCCATTGTCGTACTTGGGGACGACTTCGGCCTGCGCGTTGAGTACGAGCGAAGCGCAATGGGCGAAGAGTGCAGACTGTTCGGCATTGTCGAAGCGCAGCAAGGCGTCCCAAAGATCGTGATCCGATTGCGGGAGCCGAGCCTTCCACTGCGCGTGACGCGCCGAGATCGCCCGGGCCGGGCCGCTATCCTTGAGATCGGTGGGCGCAAACGCGAACGACGCCCGGTTGGCCGTGAGCTGCAGGCAAGTTTCCCGGCTCGACGGATAGAAGGCGTCAAGCACAAAGGCGTGCAGCACCGCGACGAATGCCGTTGCGGGGTCGCGCGCGAGCGCATCCTGCAAGGCCAGCGTCCGCCAAGCGGTAAGCTCGGCGACAAGCCGGTCGGGAAGCGGTTTGACCACTTCGTCCTCGACCTCGGCTTCCGGCTCATTCGCGCCACCGGCCATCGCAGTCTCGCCTGGGTCGGACGACATGCCATAAACGCTGGTTTCGCCCCCGCAGCACTCGGTATCGGCGGTTTCCTCGACCTCGACCGTCGGCTCATCCTCCGGCTTCACGTAGCCGCGCTCTATAATCAGCGAACCGTCGGTAGCGATGGACAGGAACGCGCCCGCGCGGGAGAGCTCTTCGGGAGCGAAGGTCTGCGGGCGATCCACAAGCAGCCCCAGTTCCCGGTCAAGAGCATCGAGCTTCGTACTGATCTCTTCGGGCAGGCACGGTACATCGGCCCATTCGCTTTCCAGCGCTTCAGCCTCGGCCTGCAGCGTCTGCATCCGTGCCTCTTCCTCGCTGCTCATCGGGACAGTGGTCCCGGCAAGTTCACGAAGCCCCGCAGCAGCATTCCAGGGCATGTCGACCGCCGTCGCCACCCACTTCCAGCCTTCGGCACGGATGCGATCGGCTTCGGCATCGAGCCGGGCTGCGACGAGCGTATCGAGAAGCGCCGGGTTGGTGAGCCAGCCACCATCGTCATCCTCAAAGAGGTCGCGCATGACTCCTCCGCCCGCTTTCACATAGGCATCAAGCGTCACAAACCGAACCCGCTTATCGGCCACGCGCACGCTGTTCTCGGTCAGTCGCGCCCGGATATAGCCAGCGGACTTGTTGAAGCTGTGGCCGAGCAATTCCCAGACCTGCTCCTGCCGCGCATGGTCGTCGCTGACCGAAAAGGCCATCAACTGTTCAAGCGTCATGCCGTCTTCGGCATAGACCTCGTGCAGTTTGGGCGAGACCGACGCGAGCTTGAGACGCTGCCGCACCACGGCCGGCGTGGTCATAAAATGCGCGGCAATGGCTTCCACATCGGCCCCCTTGTCGACCATTGCCTGCATGGCGCGAAACTGGTCGAGCGGATGGAGCTGTTCGCGAAACGTATTCTCGGCGAGGCTGTCCTCCTCTGCCGATACCTCATCGGATGCGGCCCGGACCACGCAAGGCACCGGCGCGTCCTTCACCAGCCGCTTCTGCTTGACCAGCAGCTCGAGCGCGCGGAACCGGCGGCCGCCCGCAGGCACTTCGAACATGCCGGTTTCCTGATTGTCCGCATCGAGGATCGGTCGCACGTTGAGGCTCTGCAGCAGCGTGCGACGGGCAATGTCCTCGGCCAGTTCTCCAATCGTCACGCCAGCCTTGACCCGGCGCACATTGGCCTGTGACAGGATCAGCCGGTCGAGCGGGATGTCGCGGGAGGGGCTGAGGGTAATCTTCTGAACGGCTTTTGCCATGATCTATACTCCGCGACGGGCAGCCGAAAGACCCTCTCTCGGCCCTTTGCCCGTCACGAAGCCCCGGCACTCCTCTCACTCTGCGCCCGGTGATCCGGCACGCCGCGATGTCGGATCACCGGGCGTCGCCCCATTCCCCCCAAACCAGCCCGCGCCGTCACGCCGCCTGCCAGACCAGAAAAATGCCCAGCCAAAGCACAAGCGATGCGCAGAGCGCGGCCACGAAGCCCTGTCCCTGCGGCCAGCGACGCTCACGGTGCCGTAATTGCGCGTCGAGGACCCGCAGCGCTTCGGGCTCAGCCGCAACGAACGCCGCGTGGATCCAGTCGCGCACGCGGCGGATGTGCGTTTGGACAGCAAGTCGCGAAATCATGGTGATACTCCCGACAGACCGCCGGAAGCCTCTCTCCCGGGCCTGCGCCTGTCGCGGAAGCCCCCCGCCTCCCTCTCACTCTTTCCATCAGACACCGACTGCCGCTAACCGCCACCGGGGTCGGAATTGCAGCCCGGGCTCTCGTGCTCCCGCCCCGCATCCGGCCGGTCGCAGCCTTGGGAGACGATCACGAAGCTTTCTGCAGATGGCTCAACCGTCAGGCGCGGCAGGGCAACGAAGTTGAGGCAGAGAAAGTCTGGCGCTGTCGCCGCGAAGCAAGCAATCGCGCCTGGCCTGAGCAACACATGATCGCAACGCCCGAGCGGTCGACGGACTGGCCGTCCCCGACCTGTTGTGCACCATGCCTCAGATGCGGCAACAGCCTCATGCGCCGGCTTTTGCCAACGACGACAGAAGCGACAACTGTTGCAGCCTGCTGCCTCGGACTCATGACGGCTGCCGCGGCTCACGAGATTTCTCCGGTCGCAGCATCCCCGCTCTGGAAGGCAAGCATATGATCGGCGGCACGCGAAGCAGCGCTGGCGGTCCGCAGAATTGCACGATTGTCCTGCCGAAGGATCGCGAGCCAGGAGCCGATATAATCACTGTGGCGAACCGTTGGCCGAATGCCGAGCGCTGCGCAGACGAAGGCTCCTGCCATCTCCGCGACCAGCTCCTCCCGGCCATATTCGGGCGACCCGAAGGAGCCGGACTGATCCCGCGCAAGGCGAGAGGAGTGACCGCTCCAATGGGCCAGTTCGTGAAAGGCGGTCCGGTGCCAGTTGACCGGCTCGAAGAATGCCTCGGGTCTGGGGACCTGAACATAGTCGTGCAGCGGGCTGTAGAAGGCGCTCGTACCGCCGATACGAAAATCAGCCTTGGTTGCCCGAATTAAGGCATCGGCGGCCGGAAGGATGAGCTCGGGATCAACCGGACGTGGCGGGACCGCCACATGCGGGGGCAACCCCTCGCATTGCTCAGTAGAAAAGACAGTAAAATGGCGCAGAAAGGGGATTGCAGGCCGGGCCTCGCGGCCTTCGTGAACGGCGCTCAGTCTCTCGTCCCGGGTTGCGATTTTCCGGGTGTAGACAATGTCAGTCCCGCATTCGCCGCGACGAACGCTTCCTCCAAGCTCCCTGGCCTGGCGGAAAGTCACGAAGCCGTGTCCGGCAAAGCCGCGCTCGGCAATGGCGCTCCAGAGGCTCAGGACATTGATCCCGCTGTACCGCCGACCGCTGACGGCGTTGAACGGCATCCCCACCGGAGCAGAACTGTTCGCCCAGGGCCGGACCCACGGAACGCGTCCTGCCTCCAGTTCGGACAGTATTCCTTCGGTGATTTCGGCATAGATATTGCGGCGCTCGCGTGAGCCTTGCCGTGCAGTTCGATTGTCCATCGCGCGTCCTTTCGCGACGGGCGGGAGTCACTCTCTCTCCCTTCATCCCGTCACGGCTGCACGAAGCTGGCCTCTCGCACTTGGGGCGTTGCGGGGTGGAACCCCGCTGAAGGGGTAGCCCGGGACGCATAGCGGCACGGGCTCAGGGGAAGGCCTTCCCCAAGAGGGCCTGCTCGCCTCCCTCAAGACGCCGGCCCATTTTCGTTGTCCAAAGGCATTGTCGCTCGCGATGTTGCGAAACCCTATGCGCGCCGCGGGGACGCCGCTAAGTCAATGCTCAGGTAAAAACGATGCAACAGGTAAGGCATGCGAATATCCCTGGTGAACGCGGCCTCGACGGCGCGCATACTTTCAGCGCTCATCCAAAAGCATGACAGTATCTCGATTGCGGTGGCTTGGGGTGGCATCACCGATGTCGCAGACACGCTCCTTGCCCATTCCGAGAAGTTCGAGTCCCTTCTCCTAGGTGTGGACTTCTCTGCAACCGAGACCGCGCTTGTCGATCGCCTAGTTGGTGTTCCCAATGCCTATGTCGCGAAGAGCCGTCCGGGCTGCTTTCATCCCAAGATTTTCTACTTTGAGACGGGGAGTGAAGCTGAGGCGATCGTCGGCAGTGCCAACTTCACCAAGGGCGGCCTGGGTGCTAACTTCGAGGCCGGCGTCCATGCGAAGGGAGCGACCGACAATCCTTTCTTCGTGCAAGTCCGCAGCCAGATCAAAACCTACGCACCGCTCCGCCTGACCATCACGCGAGAACTGGCCGAGAGCTACAAGCGCCAGGCAAAAGCGGCTGCAGGTAAGCCGAGGCCAAAGAGCCCGATCCTGCCGGACAGTCGCAAAGAGTGGGCGCGGGTCAACGCGCCGCTCGCGACGATGGAATGGCCTGAATTCGTGAAGCGTGCCCGTCGCGACGAGTATCATGACTTTATGGAGCGCATGAAGCTCGTGCGGGCCATTCAACATATCTTCTCGCGCACCTCCTCCTTTGCAGAGGTCACGGCTGCCGAGGCCAAGGGCATCGCCGGCGTGCTCGGCAAGCATGAGGCCGAGACCGAGGGGCTGGCCAATCTCAACTGGGGCTGGTTCGGCTCAATGGGCGGTGCCGGCACATTTGCCGAATTGATCGGTCTGGAGGACAGCGCACTTGCCGCAGCGCTCGATGTCATCCCGCCCCGCGATGAAGTGACCGAGGCCCAGTTCAACGCTTTTGTCGCTGCGTTCACGGCCGCCTTCTCGAAATCATCGCGCGTGGCGCGGCTGGCACCGGCCACCCGGTTGCTTGCCATGAAGCGGCCGGATGTCTTCGTCTGCGTCAACGGTGGCAACACTCCAGGCCTCGCGAATGCACTCTCTTTCGCGCCGACGACGATCAAACTCGAAAACTATTGGCGCCGCGTCATAGAGCCCATCAGGCAGGCGCCTTGGTACACGGTCGATCGGGCTGCCGGGCGCGACACCGAGCTCTGGGACGCGCGCGTCGCCATGCTCGACGCCATCTATTACCGACCGACCAACTGATGGGCAGCGTTCCTGAAGTGAAGAGCGGGCTGGTGCGCTGGATAGGCAGTGTTGTTGATCTGAGCCTTGCCGACCAGCACGAAATTGCCGAGCTCGTCAAAGCAGGCGGTGCCATCCAGGCCAGCGTCGAGGCCATCCTCCCGAGACTCCGTCAGACAAAAATGTTGGCCTTGCTGCGCGAAGAGGAAGGGGGGCGCATCGTCGGCGTCGGTGCTCTCAAGACCCCACTGCCGCATTATCGCAAAGGTCGGTTCACGAACGCGGGTGCATCGCTCGTCGGCTTCGAAGGAGCGCCCGAGCTTGGATATGTCGTCGTCCATAGCGCTCGACGCGGCCAGATGCTCTCCGGCGATCTCGTCGAGGCGATTGCTGGGGCGATCAATGAACCTGCTTTCGCCACGACCGATAGCAACACCATGCGTAACAACCTTGCACGGTCGGGCTTTAGAAGGGTCGGGACAGACTGGCAGGGCAGCAAGGGCGACCTATCGTTGTGGGTCATTGATCCGGGCAGCAGCCCATCCTTGTAATTCTCCGGAAAATCTGCACTTTCTGGACAATAGAGTCGCGATGACCCATTCTATCAGTACCGTTGAGGTCTCGAAGTCGTTCGGCCGATTCAGCCGCCAAATACTCGAAGCACCGCTCGCCGTCACGCAGCATGACCATGTCAGCCTGGTCCATATATCGCACGCTGGATATCGGCGTCTCCAGAACCGCGATCGCGAGATCATCACCTTCCGAGACGTTACCCATGACGATCGCGCCGCCGCCGCGCACGCATCGTCCGAAGTCTCCAAGTTTGATGACGAAACCCGGGGTAACTGATGCCCCTCCCCTACCGGCCGCGTAATCTGTTACGCGTTTCTCTCGAATTCAGGCCAAGCCCGTCTTCGAAGACGGCAGCAAAGACAGGTCCTCCCGAACACGCAAGCGTCTGACGACAGCTTCAACGGCCCTTGATTCAGTCATACTGCTCCACAGACAGCATCTGCAAAAGAAACCTGCTATCTGGGTTGACTTCACTGCGCATCGTAGGGTCGACATCGGCATCTTCTGCGAACAGGACGATACACTTACCTTGGGTATTGCTGGCGCTACGATAAAGAATGCCACCGATCGGGCTCCCCTTCCGATCTTTCATATATGCCCGGAAATACTCCGTTACGATCTGAGTCGGGACATAATCGATGTGGACGCGCTCGTCCTTCTCAATCCTTTTCCGAAAATCGTTTAGGAACTGGTGCATGAACAAGGCCCAATCGTACAGATGTGCGCGCCTGCTATCGAATATGCTAACAGTGGGCGAAGAAGTGATGTCCAACACTTTGGCTGCTCGTGTCAGAGCGAAGCGCCCCATAGCATGGCGTGCTGATGGCTTCTTAAGGGTCTCCGCACGAGCAGTCTTTTGCTCTTCGGCCCCATAAAACATGGGAATTCCAGCCGGGCTCATCCGGTTTTGCGCCGCGAACTGACGAGGCGCCGGCCCAAGCTCACGCGGCTCGGCGAAATTTTCGCCGGGTTTCTTCTCGCGGCAACGGTAGAACTCCGTCCCCTGCGGCAACTTCCGGATCATCCTCTCCTTCCTGCAGCGAGCGGAGATGAATTCCAAGAGTTCTTCGGGCGAAATATCCTCCTCATTCGCTCCCGCCGGCCTGCCTGCAAAAAAGTAGCGGCGTCGGTGCTTTACGAGTTCAACGAAGTCTTGCCACCCGTACGAGTAAACTGTTCCCCGTCAGCACCAATGGCACAGATTTGAGGTTGTGATTTAAGGAGTGTTGGGGCTTCGTCGTAGTGACGAAGGAACGAAGATGAAGCCCCAACACTCCTTAAAAAAATCGCCGATGAAGGCCCCTGCCGAGCGGGTGGTGAAGGACATCCGGCGGCAGACCCGTCGGCACTTCTCGGCCGAAGACAAGATCAGGATCGTGCTGGATGGCCTGCGCGGCGAGGACAGCATTGCCGAGCTGTGCCGCAAGGAAGGCATCGCCCAAAGCCTGTATTACACCTGGTCGAAGGAGTTCATGGAAGCGGGCAAGCGTCGCCTGGCTGGCGACACTGCCCGTGCCGCAACCACCGGCGAGGTGCAGGACCTGCGCCGCGAAGCCCGTGCCCTGAAGGAATGCGTTGCCGACCTGACGCTCGAAAACCGTCTGCTCAAAAAAAGTATGATCGCGGATGGGGGCGACGACGAATGAGGTATCCAGCATCGGAGAAGCTCGAGATCATCCGGATCGTCGAGCAATCGCACCTACCAGCCAAGCACACGTTGGACGAGCTCGGCATTGCCCGTCGGACCTTCTACCGCTGGTACGACCGGTTCCTCGAAGGCGGCCCGGAGGCGCTGGAGGATCGGCCATCGACACCGAGCCGGGTGTGGAACCGGATCCCGCCTGACATCCATGATCAGATCATCGAGCTGGCGCTGGGGCAGTCCGAGCTAAGCCCCCGGGAACTGGCGGTGCGTTTTACCGATGAGAGGCGCTACTTCGTGTCGGAAGCCACGGTTTACCGTCTGTTGAAGGCCCACGATCTGATCACCAGCCCGGCCTATGTCGTGATCAAGGCCGCCGATCAGTTCCACACCAAGACCACGCGGGTAAACGAGATGTGGCAGACTGATTTTACCTACTGTGCGCCTCGTCCCGGATGGTCCGGGGTGCATATGACTGGAATGCAAAGGAGAAAGGAGGAACTGAACGAATGCCTTGCCCTCTGCTGTGAGGGGGCATGAGCCCAAGCGGCGGTGACCTGCCGTCAACTGGCAGGGTGACGTAGCCCGCAGGTAAAGGGGATTGAGGCGAAGCCGTTACGCCGAGATGGTCCCCGAGGCTGTAGCGCTGGAAGGTTGAGGAACACGAACCGGTTAATCCGCATCCGAGGGCTGAAATGTCGCCTTCGCCTACACGGCTTAACAGGCGGAATGCTGATGATGGCGCCGGAGACGTATGTCGGCGACATCCGAATGTGGCCGGAAATGTAGCCCGTCCGCATGGAGCCATGGAGAGAATGCAGCCAGGCCATGGCATCGGCATCGACTTGCGGGACGCAAGGACAAGGACTGCGACCGGCAGCCTCCCCAGCGCGCGAAAGTCCAGCATATGAACGAGGGAAGGCATGATGGAATGCCAAGGGAGTTGGCCCCGATGTCCACCGTGCTGGCGGAGTCCCCGTAGTAGTCCGCGACAGGGAAAGCCTGTCACATGGCGAAGGGGGACAGTTCAATCAGCTTGAAGTGCAAACTACCTGACCAAACGAGGTGAAGACCTTTGATAATCAGCGAAATGCAGCACAAGCTCGCGACGTGGGCCGAGAGCGACCAGAACCGCAAGTTCGATCGCCTTCTCCGGCTCATTGCCGATCGGGCGTGGCTTGCCGAGGCGGCTCGGATCGTGCTGGCGTCGAGTGGCGCCAATACGCCGGGCATCGACGGAATGGACAAGCGACGGATGCAGGCCGTACTGGCAGAACAGCTGGCCAGTCTGCGAACGGACTTGCTGACGGGGAGTTATCACCCGCAGCCGGTCAGGCGAATCTATATCCCGAAAGCCAATGGCAAGAAACGACCACTTGGTATCCCGACCCTGAAAGACCGCATCGTCCAGCGCGCGATGCTGATGGCCATGGAGCCGATCTGGGAAAGCGACTTCCATCGCCTCTCCTACGGCTTCAGGCCGGAACGCAGCGTGCATCACGCTGTCCGGACCGTGAAGATACAGTTGCAGGATAGTGGTGCCGGAGCGCGGGGCCGCTGGATCATCGAAGGTGATCTGGCGAGCTACTTCGATACGGTCCACCACCGGCTTCTGCTTCGCTGCGTTCGGCGGCGAATCCGGGATGATCGGTTTGTTGATCTGCTCTGGCGATTCCTGAAGGCGGGCCACGTCGACCGTGGCCTGTTCGTCGCCTCAAGCGAAGGTGTACCGCAAGGCGGCGTGCTGTCGCCGCTCCTGTCCAACATCATGCTCCATGAGTTTGATGCGTGGCTGGAGGCGAAATACCTGAGCGACAAGGCGCGAAAGGATCGCTGGGCATGGAACTTCGGCATCCAGCAGGGGCGCCCCATCACGGTTCGCGAGAACCGGCAATGGAAACCTGCTGTCGCCTACTGCCGTTACGCCGATGACTTCGTTGTCATCGTCAAGGGCACCAAGGCACATGCCGAGGCCATCCGCGAGGAATGCCGGGCCTTTCTGGAAGACGACCTGAAGCTGACGTTGAATATGGACAAGAGCCATATCACCCACGTCGACGACGGGTTCGTGTTCCTCGGGCACCGGATTATCCGCAGGCGGGGATCGAGCGGACGCATGTCCGTGGTCTCAACGATACCCAAGGAGAAGGCCAAGACCTTCGCTCGCCGATTGGTCGAGGCTCTCTCCGGCAATCATGAGGTTGCCGCGGTGGACATGATCGACGGTCTGAACCGCCAGCTGGCGGGATGGGCTGCGTTCTACAGGTTCACCGACTTCACGGCGCGCACATTCCGGCGCATCGACACCGTCGTGTTCTGGAAAATGGCGCACTGGTTGGCGCAGAAGTACCGGTCCCGTATCAAGCCTTTGATGCGTAAATGGTACCGCATGCCGGAAACCGGCCAATCGAAGACGTGGCTGGTCTACGGTCGAAGCAATCAGGGCAATGCCGTCGGCAAGGCGCTGCGACGACTGGTCACAAGCCAGAAGATGCAGTTCCGGTGGCGGAATCCGGAGCGAAATCCCTACATCTATCGGGACGAGCTCCGAAACACCGTCACCTCCCGCTATCGTGATGTCGCCATGGCCTTGGACCAAGGTTGAATAGAGAGCCGTATGCGCTGAAAGGTGCACGTACGGTTCGGGGAGGGGAAGCGCTTATGCGCTTCCTACTCCACTCAAGATCATCGGGTGGGGCTGGATGTACCTGTCGACCGTGCTCGACGACTTCTCGCGCTACATTATCGCCTGGAAACTGTGCACCAACATGCGCGCCGAGGATGTGACCGACACGCTCGACCTGGCCCTTGGCGCATCGGGCTGCGACAGCGCCACGGTGCTGCACAAGCCCAGGCTGTTGTCGGATAATGGCCCCAGCTACATCGCCGGCGAATTGGCTGAATACATTGAGGCCCGGAAGATGAGCCACGTGCGCGGTGCCCCGATGCACCCGCAAACCCAGGGCAAGATCGAGCGCTGGCACCAAACCCTGAAAAACCGCATCCTGCTGGAAAACTACTTTTTGCCCGGCGACCTCGAAGCCCAAATCGAGGCCTTCGTCGAGTACTACAACCACCAGCGTTACCACGAGAGCCTGAACAACGTGACGCCCGCCGATGCCTACTTCGGCAGGGCTCCAGCCATCATCAAACAGCGCGAAAGGATCAAGCGACAGACCATCGAACATCGGCGCTTGCAACACCGCAAGCTCGCCGCCTAACATCAACCCCCAGACGAGGTCCGCACTCCGCTAATTTACGCCGCGAGTTGTGCCGAATGTTCTGACGACGGACAACCACCGCAAGTGCGAGTGACAGGAAATCCCAGGCCCGAGGCGCCGCGTGTAAGCGTGCGCGCTGGATGTGCCTCATCGCTGCCTGACCGGCGCTCCCACGTGGCGAATGGCTTCCAACCGTTGCCCCCGCTTGGCCATACAGAACAACGTTCAAGGCGCCGTCCTCCGCGAAGGCGTAATCGTCGGGTGCGCAAACGAGCCTCATTCCGCATATCCTTCGAATACGTCGAACGTCTCGCGCAGCGCATCGCGGACTACCGCGCTGACCCTTCCCGCAGTAAACGCCTTCCCGCCTTCGCGCAGTTTGCGAAATGCGGCCGCCACGGTTTCCTTCACATAGTCTCGCGCCTGTTTAAGTCGGGCGAGACCTGTCGTCACGTTGGGCGCCTTTTCGCGGATGCTCTGGCCGACATCGAGATCGAAGCGTCGGAACACATCGTGCGCCGTGAATCGCTCGATCGTGAATTCCCGTTGCTCGGGCGTCAGACCAAGCAGGTCAGCGTTGGGAAAGCGGGTTAGCAGCTCCGCCAGCGCATCGCGGATCGCCGCGCGGGATGCTTCGGCGTCCTGGGTTCCATCGACGGGGCGGACCGCCTCGACGACCGCATCCATGATCTCATCGACGGACCGTCCAGCGAGAAGCGCGGGGTCAAGTGGGCTCCCGGGTTCAATAGGCTGGCCCGCCGCTAACGCGTCAAGGGCGCTTCCGAGAGCTCCAGCGGTAGCCGCTGTGCTGCCCATCCGCCGCGCCGCCGTCCGGGAGCCGCCATAACCATCACGTGCGTAACGGCCAAAGCCGGTCCGCAATTTTCCAGTGTCGCCGGAGCTGGCAAAATCGCCCAGGCTGCGCCGCACACCTAGCCATCGCCGATCGGGTGCCAAGGGAACGGCAGGAGGTGTCGGCACCTTCGCGGCATCACCCTCACCATCTGTATCATCTTGAGCGGTCGCATCATCTCCTTGGGGAGCCTCTGGCGGCGGATTGTCCACCCAGCTCGGAACCATCGGGACCCCAGAACCCGGCCCTTTGCTAGACTGAGATGTTCCCATCATTCCCCCGCTTCTTGATTGCGTTCTTCACCGGGCGACTAACATCGCCTGACTCCCACGCCTGGAAGACCCCTTTCGCCCAAGGCTGGTCTGCAAGTTTGGGCACAATATTTGGCTGGATCTGGGCGGCAGGCCTTTCTCGCAGGAAAGCCGCCAACCGGGCACTTTGGACTGGATCGGCATCGGCCAAGGCGAGGCAGGCCTCCAGAATCGGTGGGACCCCCCAATCCTGTTCCTGGCGTGCACGATCGAGAAGGCGGTCCATCATGACAGTGGTTTCAGCGCGCGCCATTCTGACCAGCCGGTCCTTTAGCGAAGCTGCCATATCCGGATGTTCGAGCAAAGCGGTCAGCAGTTCGGCAGCCTCCGACGACAGTCGATCCTCGGGCGTGATGAGTGGTGCATGTTCGCGTCCGACGTAGAGTGCGCCGCGCAGATCCAGGTCGGAAAGCGCCGGCGGCAAGGTAAGCCATTCCAGAACGAATGGATCTGCCCAGGGTGCCTCGAGCTTGAGGTCCGCTCCCGCGACTGCCTTTGTTTCCCATTCGGCCATGAAAGAGGGCTTGCCAGATTCGCTGGCGCTGACCGCTGCGATCAGCTCGCCATAGGCTTTGGGGTCACCCAGGCGCTCGAACAACAGGAGCTTCGCCAAGACTGCCTCGTCGACGCCAACCCCCTGCGCCTTGGAGATTGTCATGCGAATCGCAAGCGCGTTCAGAAACCGTTTGATGAGCCGCGGGTTGCCGGAAATTCCTGTGGCACCGGTCATCAGCGGTGCGAGCCGATCGGCAGTGTCAAGCTTGCCTACAAGGTCATCTGGGAACTGGTCATGAAGGGATTGGACGAAAGCACGATCAACGCGTTTACCTTGCCACGTTTGGCGAAGCTGGCCGCAGACTCCCGCCCGAATTGCCTCTTTGACCTCTTCGGACAGCTCGCTGTTCTCGACGAAAAGCAGCATCATATAGGCGCGTACTTCTTGCGTCCCCAGCGCCGGGACCCGGATAGGTACCTGGATCAGCTTGTCGAAATAATTGGTAGCGAGGAGATCGTCGCTTACGCCCTCGAAGTGTTTGCGCACTGCGAATTTGATCATGTCCGTATCAGCAGCGATCACGAAGGCCGTGTTCTTCAAAAAGAGGAAGAGGCGGATCGCTTCTAGGGTTGAGATGGTCGTTTCTGGAAGGCAACGATCAAGATCGTCGATCAATACGACCAAGGTTACGCCAAGTTCCTCGAGTGTATCTTCGAACGCGGCGCGTAGCGCCTGAATTTCCTTGGGTGGGGATGTGTCCGCCTTATCACCCAGCAATCCTCCCGCCGCCTTGGCGGCTTCCCCTGCGGTCTTCTGCGCGTCCCCGATCAGTTTCTGGTCAGCGCGACCGGTAAATGCCCGCTCGGCAATCGACCATACCTCGCCAACCAAGCCGATCGGTGGCAATCCAAAAGCAAGGGCAGCCGCCGAACCACCGACGAGTTTCGCCGCGCGTAGCCATTTGACGCGCTTGAGCAGGTCCTTGGCTTTGTCGATTCCGGTTTCGCGCTTCTTTGCTTCTTCCTCAAGCTTGCTGGCAATGACGTCCATTAAGGCCGCTCGTGCGTCGTCATAACCCTGATAGAGCCATGCATTGAACTCGACGAAGACAAACTCACGTTCGCCATCTTGGTGTTCGCGAGCTGAAAGCGATGCTTCGGTCAATTTTATCATCGAAGACTTACCGACGCCCCAAGCGCCGGAGACACCGATGGAAATCGGACGTCCGCGCGCCTGCACGATGATTTCTGCTACCGTGTCTGCGACACCGGAGAAGTTCAGGAAATCGCGGGTCGTCTCATTGTCAGCCCACACAAGCGGCTCCGTTTCAAATCATTCCAAAAGCTACCTGTGTTAGGTGAAAGGAACAAGTGAAGAACCGCAGGCGCAAACACTTCTCAAATGGTTGTTCTCCACAGGAATAAAATGACCGCATGCTTTCATTCCCAGGCAACGGTCACTTTCGATCATCCTCACACAGAATAACTCTACAGGGCTTTTAATCATCCGAACGGTCACGCCTGCATGCGTTCCGGAAATCAGGATGCGATGGGCGCTCTCTTTTTGAGCCGCCTGCGGCCTTCCACAATCTCGCGCGGCGACGTGCAGTGGCCAGCGAAAGATCCATAAGATGCGCGACCGCGAGCGGTGACTTGCCCATGTCGAAGAGAAGGTAGCATGTCTCAACGCCGCGTGGGGTCAGGCGCTGCCTGTTGCCGTAGCGATTCTCCGGCCAGCGCGGATCAAACAGCCCGGTGAGATCGCTACCCTCGAGTGACATCTCCGCGTTGAGCTGGGCAATGTTGTCACGCCGTTGTTGCATCAGGGGCATTATGCGGCGTTCGAGGGCTTTTAGGTCCGCGTTTAGCACGCGCTCGGTGCTCTCGAAGAACATGCCGCGCAGGTCGATTTCGAGGACATAATGATGTGCTGCCATGCGCTCCGACAGCAGAGTGCGCGCAGCGCGCAACTGGTCGAGCGCCTTATAATCGTGTGCCTGTCGGTCGGGGTAATAGTCGAGCCATTCCCGGACGGTCCGATCGGTGGTGAGGTCGGCAGTCACATGGTCGAGGTGATGGGCGATGCTGTTGCGCCGACCGATCAGACCGACCATGTGTTTCCGCTCGTCGTCCGTCAGAACACCGTCCTGCACGAGTTGGCCGAAGGCGTGCTTCTGCTTCTTGCCTTCTTGGGACGGTCCCTCGCCACCAGATGGCTGCGCCGCGTTATGTCCGCGCCAACGCATCTGCGCGGCAACGCCATTGATGACGTCGCGCTTCAGCTCTTCAGCATAATAGAGGATCAGCATCATCTGAAGCGCGCGGTGGCGAATGAGGCATCGTTCGAGCTCGGGGGCTCGCGATCCCATCGGATCGGTATAGTGCCGCTTGCGCCCGACGTCCTGCGATTGACCCTCGCTGCGCGCGCCCATCGTCACTTCTTCGGCCCAAAATTTGCGGCAAAATAGTCGATCACTTCGGCTGCCTGGGTGCCACGGCGAAACTGTTTCTGTTCCGCGAAATCGACGCTTGGGATCAAGTGAATGAATTGATCCTCGGCATAGAGCGGCATCAGTTTCTCCGGGTCCAAGCCGTCAGCGCGCAGACCTGCCATGACGTTCGCCGCCTCCAGCGCCGCGCCGATCATGACATCGGCCAATTGGACGGCCGGGCTTGCCTTGGAATCGACCTGGACGACCTCGGTCAGTTTGAGCGGGAATTTGAAGCTGGCGATTTCGGATTGGCGAAGCTCGATCTCGCCTGTGTGGTCAATGAACCGGCACAGGAGATCGTGATAGGTCGCGAGGTTCTTCGACTGATCGTGTTCGACGCGATAGGGGCCGGCGCTCATCACCTCCATGCGGGTGATGAGCGATTGCAGGACAACCAGAGCCGCGTCGGTGGTCACGCCTTCGGTCGCGATCGCCGACAGACATTCCGGGGCGGCATATTGGGCGAGCGGGCCGATGGCCTCGGGAAGCTCGCGCCACTTGGTCTTTCGCGCCGCTCGAACCAGATCCTTGAGGGCGGCGGGCGTCTTTTCCTTCACTGCGCGCTGGAACGCGGCGAGCATCGCTTCGAATTCGGGCTTGCCGAGCAGCGTCGGACCTGCCGTCGCCAGCAGCGAGGCCATGCCGTAATTCTGACCGTCCTCGTAGAAATTGCAGCCCCGCTCATAATACCATGGTTCGACGGCATAGTCGCAGAACATGAGGATCAGCAGGAACCGCTTGTCGCAGACATAGGTCACGGATTTATGCGCGTGCAGCAGTTCGGCCAGGAGCGCGAGCAGGCGTGGATGGTTTCCGGGACGGCGCGAAAGCGCACGATATTTCAGTTCGCCTGCCTGCGATCGGGGGAAAAATTCCTTGATCAGCCGTGCGGCCTCTTCATCCTCGATCGCAATGGCGGCTGCACCCTGGAACCGCTGGTCGCGGTTCAGGAGATCGAAGCCGGTGTAGCCGCTCTCGTCGATCCGGAAGCATTCCATGGCTCAGAATGGAATCACGCCGGCGCGATGGAGGGCAAGAACCTCTTCGCGATCAACAAAGCCATGCTCATGGATGGCGCGGTGCTCCGGAAAACTCGCGAAGAGGGCGTGGCGTTCGACGCCGATGATTGGTCTGCGCCCCGGAAATTGGTGGGCGGTGAGATCGTATAGCGATCCGGCTGCCTGCACCCAGAAATGATGCTGGTGCAAGCGCGGCTTCGTGCCTCGGATGATCGTGATGTCCGGGAGCCCATATTTGTCTTCGAGCAGATAGCTGAAGATCATCGAGACGCTTTCGCAGCAATTGCGCGGATAGGAGTGGCTGAAGGGAAATTCGAACGCATCAGTTGCGCGGTTTTCTGTCAGAAAATCGATCAGGATGCGCGCTGACTGGCTGATCTGCGCCCTCGAGCGGACGTCTAATGTAGTGTTCCCGACGGTCTCGATCGGGCATCCCCCGGTGGCTCGGCTAGTGGCAAGGCCCACATGTCGGCTGCTCATCGCGATTCTGCCCGCGCTGCGTGCCGCAACAAGTAGACGCTGACGGCGGAGGCGACGGTGACAACCAGCTCCGCCTCTTCGAAGCCGGGCTCGCGCCCTTCTTGGATGTGACGGCCCTGCTCGGATGCGAACCCCCAGAGGCGGTGGAGCGCGCCATCGAGCGGCTGCGGGATCGTAAGGCGCTTGATGATCTGCCCAAGGGTATCGGTGCTGCCGTCGACTTCCCGCGCGACGCATTCCAGCGCCGCCATCGCATGTTGGATCGCGCCGGTGACGTCGGCCGAGGGACGACGCGAGATGTCCTTGAGCGCTTCGTGCACCTCGTTCGCCGCAGTCGGGCTTCCGGCCTGCTGCATGGTGGCGACAGCATCGCGGGTCGCCAGGGTGAAGGCTTCCGAACCGCGGAAGACGATGCGTCCCTCTTCCATCTGCCAGCCGACGCCGTGTTCCCGAAAGAACTGGGTCAGGCGGCGCGCATATTCGGCTTGCTTGGTACCGGTGTAATCTTCGCGGGCAATCTCGGCGTGGATGCGCTCGGCAATGTCGTACACCTTGTACCAAGGCGCGTCGTCGATCAGCCGATGGACCTCGGTCTCGATATTGCCCGCCGACCAGTTGTTGGGATCGGGCCGCTTGAGCAGCACCTCGCAGACCGCATCGCGCATACCGCCTGGTCCCATGCCGGCGGCATAGCCCAGCATCATGATGGCGGCTCGAACGTCCTCCGGGGCGTCCTCACGGGTGGTGATTTCAACATCGGCGCTGTGATAGCCATGGCGTTCCGAGAAAGAAGCTGAGTCTGTCATAGGACAGCGATGTTATGGCACTCTTAGCCGCGATACAATTCCTTGGTCATTGCGCATAAACACCAAGGAATTATATCATCGCTTATGGAAGCTGCGAGTCACCGCGATCGGGCCCTTGAGGTCGCACGTCAGTGCGGCATCGCACGGGGCCGCGACTTCGATGCGGCCGGTGTCACGCGGGCAACGGTGAAGCGGCTGCGCGACCAGGGTATTCTGCAGCAGATCGGGCGCGGACTCTACAAACTTGCGGATGCATCGGTCGAAAGCAGCACCAGTCTGGCGGAAGCGGCGCGGATCCAGCCGAAAGGCGTGATCTGCCTTCTGTCGGCACTGCAATATCACGAGCTGACCACGCAGACGCCGCACATGGTCTGGATGATGCTGGGACAGAAAGATTGGGCGCCGGTGAACGCATCGGTCGCGCTCAAGATCGTGCGCGCAAGCGGCGAAGCGCTCACGGCCGGTGTCGAGACCCATATGATCGACGGGGTGCCGGTTCCGATCACCGACCCGGCAAAGACGGTCGCCGACTGCTTCAAGCATCGGAACAAGATCGGCATCGATGTTGCGGTCGAGGCGCTGCGCGACTTCATGAAGACCCGCTCCAACCGCGATCTCAATCAGATCTACCGCTACGCGCAGCTGGATCGCGTTCAATCGGTGATGCGGCCTTATCTCGAGGCGATGGTGTGAGGCCAACACCGAAGAATGTTGCGATCTCGGTCCGCGACCGGCTCGTAGCGCGGGCGCGAAGCCGACGGGAAAACGCACAGCTGCTGATGACACGCTATGTCATCGAGCGACTGCTCTATCGGCTGAGCCGTTCATCATATCGGGACCGTTTCATCCTGAAGGGGGCGATGCTTTTCAGTTTGTGGGCCGACGCGCCATATCGCGCGACCGGCGATCTCGATCTGCTTGGCGCTGGCGAGAATACACCCGACACGCTGGCCTCCATATTTCAGGAAATCCTCGCCGTTGAGGTGGATGATGATGGGATCATATTCCGGCCGGACACGCTCAAGGCCGCTGCCGCGCGGGCGGAGGATGAATATGCGGGTGTCCGCATCGACTTTCTGGCGGAGCTCGCGGGCGCACGGCTGCCAATGCACGTCGACATCGGCTATGGCGATGCCGTTACGCCAGCGCCTGTCGACATCCGCTATCCGTCTATGCTCGATCAGCCGATGGCCGAGCTGCGCGCCTATCCGCCCGAAACGGTCGTTGCGGAGAAATTCCAGGCGATGGTAGCGCTCGATATGATCAACACCCGCCTGAAGGACTTCTATGACCTCTGGGCCATCGCCAATACCTTCGAATTCGACGGCACCGTGCTGGCGCGCGCGATCGCCGCGACGTTCGAGCGGCGCCAGACGAAAATCCCGGAGAAAATCCCCGCGGCACTGACCACCGCCTATGCTGACGAGAGGCAGGGCCAGTGGGCCGCTTTTCTAAGGCGCACCGAGATTGCGCTCGCGCCGGAGCCGTTTCCGGATGTTCAGGCGCAGATCGAGCGTTTGGTGATGCCGCCAACCGCAGCCCTGGCTCGCGGCGCGACCTTTGAGGGGCGCTGGCGTCCCGGTGGCCCGTGGGAGAGTTGATTCATGGACATCGTCAAGGCAACGCCCGGCGATCTCGCCGCAGTCCTCACCTGGCTCGAGCGGGAATATGCGGAGGATGGCGAAGGCTTCTGGTGCAACCGGCGGATCATCGAACGCGCACTCGAACATGGCGACCTATGGGTCATTCGTCGCGATGATGAGGCCGTGGCCGTGCAGGTAGGCGACTATGCGCCTGACATTGTCAGCGTCCGCAAGGACTGCCGCAGGCAGGGGCTGGGGGATGCGTTATTCGCGGCATCAATGAAGCGGGCGATGGACGACAATGTGAATGTCCTGTCGATCGAATGTTCGCCGCGAAACTCGTGGACATTCTGGCAGCGCCAAGGTTTCGAACGGTTCGGTGACCTAAGCGAGTGGGGCAAGATCACCGCTCGGCGTATCCTTCCGAGATCGTTCGACCTGCCTGCGGGGCTCCCTACCGCCGATGTCAGGATCGGCTTCTATCCGGAGGCGGCAATCTATGGGCGCGCGCCAGTTACGCCCATAGCGTTCCATTGCATCCGCGGTAGCCGCATCGATGACGGCGCGATCACGCTGGAACGCCGGGTCATCGGTCTTTGCGATGACGAGCCGGAGGGAAAAGATCTTGCGGTCAAGATCGAGGTCGATGGTGAGGTTCGCTGCTTCTGTAAGGCGAAATATGAGGAGGCCAAGGAAGCTGGCGTCATGCGCGACTGGAAAGGCGGAGCATTCTATATCGACGCCGTGGAGCCCGCCGATGAATGACCGCCAGGCCGTTATTCTCGACGCTCCAAAGCGTATCGAGAATCGTCTGTGGGCGGACAGAATGATCTACCTCTTATAGATCGGAATCATGATGCACGGTTCCCACATCGCGTTACAGGATCGGGAAGAACCGCTGGTGCTGGCATGGCCCGCGCAAGGCGATGCAGGCGCGTTTCTGAAGTTTACGCGGTCGATGGAATGGCGGATTTTCATCGACGGCCTCAGTATCGACCCGAGAATCCCGCAAATTGTCCAAGCGAAATTCGCGCGGGCGCAGACGCTGTATCTTTTGGGATGGGTCGACTTCACCTTGATCAAGGCTGGAGAGCTTGCCGCGTTAGTAGCGCTCGAGCTGGCTATGATGGACTGCTATGGCGGCAAGGTTGCCAAGAGCAAGCGCCGCTTCGCCGCACTGCTCAAGCATATGGTGGAAGTCGACGGCCTCACCGACCGCGATATTCCGATGGTGACGCGGTGCAATGGATCAGCGATCGGTCAGTTGACGGGTGTCACACATCCCACTTTAGCCGAACGGCGAAATTCGCTGGCGCACGGTGATCCGTTCGACGGCCTGCCGACCGGCGGCCTCCTTGAGCTGGTTCGGGACCTGATCAATTACGCCTATCGCGCCTATATCGCGGAAGCAACGTCGGCGGGTCTAAGAGCTTGCGATTGAGAGCGCGCAGTGGGGCTGCCTCCCGTCAGCCTATGCTCTTATCGTTCGCTGCCTTATGCGCGCGTGGCGGCCGCCTTCAGTTCACGAAAAACGCGATCTGCTTCGAGAAGGTCCTGGCCGGTATGGAGCGAGTCTCCCGCGTGATCAGGGTACCAGCCACCGACCTCTACCACTCGTGACAAGGCCCCGAACGCGACTGTTTGGGAGCGAACGTCTCGCGTCAGCCGTTCACCAGTTTCTGGGTGGATTCGAGTGGCAGTCATTGCAGGCACCAAAAGGTCAAACCGGGTTGGAAGATCGGGCGATGTGGTGAAGCCGCAAATAAACCAATGTCGGCAAGCAGGGCAACCTCAAGCCACCGGCTGTCACTTGATCTTCCCCCATAGGAACAGAGCAGTGATGATCGGCGCCATCAATGCCGCGATCGAAGGAAGTCGATAATGCGAACGTTTGGGATCGCAGCGCAAGGCCCAGATAACCCACCCAAGCCCCAACAGGGTCAGCAGGATGCCCACGCCGGTTGCAACGATGATCTGGGCCGCGTCGCTCACTGCGTCCACCGTCTCGAGCGATTTTTGGCGGCCAACGCAGATCCGCTCGCTTCCGCCCAACCGCTCCACAGACGATACGTTAGCATAGCCATGTCAATGCCGATGAAGCTGACCCCTACTCCAGGGCAGCGCGACCTTATCTCTTCAGACAAGTGCCACTCTCCGGCTTCATCCATTCGAAAGAAGAACGTGCCGTCCCCTTGAGGATCCTTTGGTTCTTCAAAGCTAATGTGAGAAATGGCTTCCCAGTATCGCTCCATCTGGGCGTAGAATTGAAAATCAGCTTCTGAGGTCCATGATCTGACCAGCGCGACCTCCTTTGCGCTTGGCTGTGGCTGGGCCCCCCGATTGGGGCGAGGACGGAAATCGTAAGCAAGTGCCTGCTCCCAGGTCAGTTCGACCCAGGTCACCAACCCTTTCCGGTATTTCTCGAACTCCGCAAACCACAGTTCATCTTCTTGACCGGAAACGTGCCGGGCGATGCGCCCCTCCCGTACGAATTCCTTTTGTATTCTGAGTAGATCCCAAATGACGTAGAGATTGGCTTGTGAGATACCGTTGGTCTCCATCCAGTCTACCGCTTCGTGGAACCGCCGCGCGATCGCGGCGAGTGACGGCGTTCCAATGCCGAAGCCGCGTAGTTGCTGCAAAAGGGCAGCCAAACTCACCTCGCGATATTCAAATCGGCGATGGCTGCCTCGCCCTGTACCACCTTCGGCGGCGCGCAGGAGGCCTTCGCGCATCCAGTAGTTGAGAGTGCTGTCGTCGATGCCCGTCATCCGGGCGATCTGGACCCGTGTGAACAGGTCCCTGGGATAGAGGCTGGTATCCATTTGAACAAAAGAAGCAAACCTTGCGTCTATTTACAAGCAATTTCTGCGTCTAGTGTTCTACCCACCCATTTCTGTCATTTCCATGTCCTGACCGGTTCGCCAGGCTTGCGATCCAACGCTCCGTCAATCTTGGTGAATTTCGCCGAACGGTCGGTTGACGATAGTTAGACGACCGTTGTGGTCGGTCTTCAAGAGACGCGCAGGCCTGACGCATCATTCGGCACGAACGAGGTCAGTGAGGCACCGCGCCCAGTTCGAACCCGGTCTTGTCGTGTAGCGCAAACCGGTCGACAATGTCCGCACTGGCTTCATTGTAGCCGAGCACTTCGACCTCGCGACCATCACGGCGCAGGCGGGCCACAATCTTGTCGAGTGCTCCCACAGCCGAGATATCCCAGAAATGGCCGTGTGATACATCAATCGTTACGGTATCCGCACGATCCTCAACGTGGAAGGCACGGGTAAACCGCTCGACCGAAGCGAAGAAGATTTCGCCGCGCACACGGTAGATTGCGGTGCGGCCATCGGAAGAGACCTCGCGATCGACCGCGAACATGCGCTGGACCTTGCCCGCAAAGAAGATGCCCGACAGTAGCACGCCCGCCAGCACGCCCAGCGAGAGATCGTGCGTGGACACCACGACGGCCACGGTCACCAGCATGACGACCGAGGACGTCGGTGGATGGCGTCGCAGATTGGGGATCGAGTTCCATGAGAAGGTACCGATCGAGACCATGATCATCACCGCGACCAGCGCGGGCATCGGCACACGGCCGACCCACGGCCCCAGCACGGCCAGCATGAACAGCAGAAACGCGCCCGCGACGAAGGTAGACAGGCGGCGTCGCCCGCCAGAGGTCACGTTGATTACCGACTGTCCGATCATCGCGCAGCCGCCCATGCCGCCGAACAGCGCGGCAACGATGTTGGCGCCGCCCTGGCCCATGCACTCGCGGCGCTTGTCGCTGTCGGTATGGGTCATGTCGTCGACGATCTGGGCCGTCAGCAGCGATTCGAGCAGGCCGACCGCAGCCATGGTCAGCGAATAGGGCGCGATGATCCGCAGGGTTTCCCAGTTGAGGGGCACGTCCGGCAGAACGAGGCTTGGCAGCCCCTCAGGCAGCTTGCCCATGTCGCCCACGGTGTTCACCGAAAGCCCCATGCCGATGCTTATGGCGGTCAGCACGAGAATGGCCACCAGCGGCGATGGCACGGCAGTAGTCAATCGCGGGAACAGGTAGATGATGGCAAGGCCGCCCGCCACCATGGCATAAGTCTCCCAGCCAACGCCGGTGAGCTGCGGCAGCTGCGCCATGAAGATCAGGATGGCCAGCGCGTTGACGAACCCGGTGATGACCGATCGTGAAACGAACTGCATGAGCAGGTCGAGCCGCAGCAGGCCGGCGATGGCCTGAATCACGCCCATCAGGATGGTCGCTGCAAAGAGATATTCGACGCCATGATCGCGCACGAGGGGGATAACCACCACGGCAACCGCTGCGGTTGCGGCGGAGATCATGCCGGGCCGGCCGCCGACGAGCGAGATGACGATGGCGATGGCGATGGCAACCGAGGCATAAAGCCCGACGCGCGGATCGACACCGGCGATGATCGAGAAGCCGATGGCTTCGGGAATGAGCGCAAGGGCCACGACAATGCCCGCCAGCACATCGGCCCGCAAACCTGCTCCGCCCGCGAACCACTCGCGGCGATAGTTTTCAAAACGGTCAGTCATTGCAAATCCACAAAAGCACGATGCGCGCCAAAGCGCGGTTGAGATATTCGTTCGTGCATGATGTTGTCCGGCGGATCGGCGGCCGGAATAGCCACCCGGTCTTTCACCGGGTCCTTGCGGTTGGCGGCCTGTTAGCTGGGAACAGGCCAATGTTCAACCACGCCGCTCCGGTCAGGCGGCAGGGCCGATCGAGGCGAGGATGCCGCTCGCCGCCGGAACCGGCTTGTTCCCGTCAACCCGCTCGGAATAGCGGTCCACGAGTTGCTCGGCATGGGGGCGCAGGAGGACGGTAAAGCGCACCAGTTCCTCGACCACGTCCACGATCCGATCGTAGTAGCTTGACGGCTTCATCCGGCCCGCGTCGTCGAACTCCTCATAGGCCTTGGCCACGGAAGACTGGTTGGGAATCGTGAACATCCGCATCCAGCGCCCAAGAATGCGCAACGAGTTAACGCTGTTGAAGCTTTGCGATCCGGCGCTGACCTGCATCACCGCGAGCGTGCGGCCCTGGGTGGGGCGCAAGCCCTTGTAGGCCAGGGGCAGATGATCGATCTGCGTCTTCATGATCCCGGTGATCTGGCCGTGCCGTTCCGGGCTGCACCAGACCTGGCCTTCCGACCACAACGAATGTTCGCGCAGCTCATGCACGGCCGGGTGATCGTCGCCGTCAACCTGGTCCGGCAAGGGCAGATCGGAAGGATCGAATATCCGCGTATCGCAGCCAAAAAACTGCAGCAGCCGAGCGGCTTCCTCGACGACGAGACGCGAATAGGAGCGTTCGCGCAAAGAACCGTAAAGCAGCAATATGCGCGGTGGTGGATCGAGCTCGCCTAGGCCCAGTGCAGGACGGCGATGAGCATATTCGGGCTTGAGTGCAGGAAGCAGGCCTGGATCGGCAAGCGCGCGCAGACGAGGATACTCGGACATATTCAAACGAACTCCATCACGCCGTTCGCGGCGCAAACAGGATGATGGCCGCGCCTAGAATGCAGACTGCAGCTCCAATGAAATCCCAGCGGTCAGGCTGCTGGCGTTCGACGACCCAAAGCCAGGCCAGCGATGCGGCGATATAGACGCCGCCGTAGACGGCATAAGCGCGCCCCGCCGCATCGGTTGGTGCCAGTGTCAGCAACCACGCGAAGATCACCAGCGAAGCCGTTCCCGGCGCGAGCCACCAGATCGATTTGCCCAGTCTGAGACACGCCCAGAAGGCGAAGCAGCCCGCGATCTCGAAGAAGGCGGCAGCAACGAAGATACCGAGCGCCGGAGCTGAAGCAATGTTCATCCCCGCGAATCTACCGGAACGCTGTCAGGGAACCAGCGCCGCCCGAACCAGAAGGCAACGTTCACCAGCAGGATCAGCACCGGCACTTCGACCAGTGGGCCGATAACGGCGGCGAAGGCTACTGGCGAAGCCAGCCCGAAGGCGGCAATGGCCACAGCAATTGCCAGCTCGAAATTGTTGCCCGCTGCCGTGAACGCCACTGCCGTAGTCCGCGGATAATCGCTGGCAATCAGCTTCCCCATGAAGAAACTGATGCTGAACTGGACCACAAAGTAGATCGTCAGCGGAATGGCGATACGGATGGTGTCGCCGGGCAGCGTGAGGATCTCGCCGCCTTTCAGGCTGAACATCGCGGTGATGGTGAACAGCAGGGCGATCAGCGTGATGGGGCCGATCAGCGGCAGGAAGGTTCGCTCATACCATTCATCGCCCTTGGCCTTCGCCAGCCATTTGCGAGTCAGGTATCCCGCAAGGAACGGGATGCCGAGATAGATCAGGACAGCTTCGGCAATCGTCCAGAAGCTGACATCGATCACGCTGCCTTCCAAGCCGAACAGGGGTGGCAGAAAGGCGAGGAAGAACCAGGCGTAGACGCTGAAGAACAGAATCTGGAAGATCGAGTTGAACGCCACGAGCGCCGCGACATACTGGTTGTCGCCCTTGGCCAGCTGATTCCAGACGATCACCATGGCAATGCAGCGCGCAAGGCCGATCAGAATCAGGCCGGTCATATATTCCGGCTTGTCCGAGAGGAAGATAACCGCCAGCGCAAACATCAGCACTGGCCCGATGATCCAGTTCTGGATCAGCGAGATCGCCAGCACCCGCTTGTCCTCGAACACGCGCGGCAGTTCCTCGTATCGCACACGGGCTAGCGGCGGATACATCATCAGAATCAGGCCGATGGCGATGGGAATGTTGGTGCTGCCCCACGAAAGGCTGTCGATGGCCTTAGGCAGGCCCTCGAACGTCGACCCCAGCCCGACGCCCAGCGCCATGGCGAGGAATATCCACAAGGTCAGATAGCGATCAAGGAACGACAGGCGTTCGCGCTTGGGCTGGGCGGTCATTGTCGTTCCTGCTTCAGCCGGCGACGCGATTGCCGGCGGCGTCGATGACCTGCTCGCCATCTTCCTTGGCGAAAGCAGCGCGCTGGGCGGCAGGAATGAGGTCGAGGACCTCTTCCGACGGGCGGCACAGCTTCACGCCAAGCGGCGAGACCACCAGCGGGCGGTTGATCAGGATGGGATGTTCCATCATCGCGTCGATCAACTGCGCATCGGTGAGATCAGGATTGTCTAGGCCCAGTTCCGCGTAGGGTGTATCCTTTTCGCGCAGCAGCGCGCGTGGGGCGATGCCGGCCCGTTCGATCAGGCTTTCGAGCAAGGCACGCGAAGGCGGTGTCTTGAGGTATTCGACAACGTGCGGCTCGATGCCCGCATTGCGGATCATGGCCAGCGTGTTGCGCGAGGTCCCGCATTCCGGGTTGTGATAGATTACGATGTCGGTCACGCGCTCGCTCCGCTGCTAGCGCCTTCGGCCTTGCCAATTTCCTTGAGCTTCTGCTTCATCGCCATCTCGTCGATGCTGGCATGCGGCAATGTCAGGAACAGCGAGATGCGGTTAGTGAGGTAGCGCAAGGCCTGCAGAAAGGCGTCGCGCTGGCCTTCGCCCTCAACAGCTGCCGGATCTTCGATGCCCCAGTGCGCGGTCATCGGATGCCCGATCCAGACCGGGCATGTCTCACCAGCAGCGCTGTCGCAAACGGTGAAGATGAAATCGAATTCCGGCGAACCGGGCTTGGAGAACTCGCTCCAGCTTTTCGAATACATACCGCTGGTGTCGTAGCCCATGCCGTTCAGCACCGAGAGCGCCATGGGATGAACCTCGCCCTTGGGCTGGCTGCCAGCGCTCCAGGCCTTGAACCGGCCTGCGCCAAGCTTGTTCATCACCGCTTCGCCCAGGATAGAGCGGGCGCTGTTGCCGGTGCACAGGAACAGGACGTTGTAGATCTTGTCAGCCATTTGAAGCCTCAGGCGTCTTGGGGTTGGGATGGGTTACAGGCCAGATCGGCCATCAGATCGCCGCACATTTCCGGCGCGCCCTGGCAGCAGTCCTGCATCAGGAACAGAAGCAGACGGCGCATACCCGGATAGTCGGCGCGGTAATGGATCAGCCGGCTTTCGCGCTCCGACTGGACCAGCCCGGCACGCTCCAGCGTGGCAAGATGATGCGACATGGTGGAAGGCGGCACGCTTTGATGTTCGGCGATAGCGCCTGCGATCATGCCTTCAGGGCCAGTCTTGACCAGCATGCGGAACACCGAGAGCCGGGTTTCGTGCGCCAAGGCTCCAAGCGCATCGACAGCCCAGACCTGTGCGTTGAGATCGTCCATCCAATCCACCTTTCGAGAATGATGGAAATAGCTTTAGCTCTGGCTAAGTCAATCGACATTTCCAGAATCGTCAAATCATGTGTCAGCGTTGATCTGCGTCAAAGCGCATATGCGCGTTACAGCATACGCAGGTCTTATGGATTTGCGCATCAATGACCTGCTCACCGCTCTGTCGGAACCAACGCGCCTGCGTGCGCTGCAAATCATCTGGGATGGTGATGAGCATTGCGTCTGCGAGTTGATGGACCGCTTGGGCGCTACCCAGTCACGCATGTCGCGGCATATGGCGCGGCTCAAAGTGGCGGGCCTGCTGACCGACCGGCGCGATGCGCAATGGGTCCGCTATCGCCGCAATCCCGATCTCCCGGCGGCAACGGTGGCCATTGTGGATGCCATCCTATCCGCACTGCCCGTGCTTGCTCCTGCCCAATGCCAGAAAAAGGCCGCCTGAAATGAATACCATTGCCGCAAGCTTGGGTCAGGCCCGCAAGTCGCAAGGGATATGGTTTGCCGGGATCGCCATCTTCGTGGCCGCGTGGTTTGTCCTCTACAACCAGCTGCTGCCCTTTGCGCGGTGGCTGGTAGCGCAACTGCCGATCGCCCCCGGCAGTCATCTTGCTTCGTCGGTCGAGTTCTTCTTCTACGACACACCCAAAGTGCTGATGTTGCTCACACTGGTGGTGTTCGCGATGGGCGTGGTGCGCACCTTCTTCTCGCCCGAACGCACCCGCGCGCTGCTGGCGGGCAAGCGCGAAGGGCTGGGCAACATCGCCGCCGCGCACCTCGGCATTGTCACGCCATTCTGCTCCTGCTCGGCCGTGCCGCTGTTCGTCGGTTTCGTCTCGGCAGGCGTGCCGCTGGGCGTCACCTTCTCGTTTCTGATTGCCGCGCCGATGGTCAACGAGATTGCCCTTGGCCTGCTGTTTGCGGTGGTGGGCTGGAAAGTGGCGCTGACCTACCTCGCCTTCGGGCTGTCCATTGCCATCGTGTCGGGCTGGGTCATTGGCCGCCTGCATCTGGAAGGCTGGCTCGAACCCTGGGTGCGTGAAGTCCGCGCTGGCGACGTTGACCTTGAGGATGAGCATCTCACCTGGGTGGATCGGTTCGAGGCGGGCTGGGACGCGGTCAAGGAGATCGTCGGCAAGGTCTGGTACTGGATCATCGTCGGTATCGCCGCCGGTGCCTTCATCCACGGCTATGTGCCCGCCGAGCTGCTTTCCAGCATCATGGGCGCGGATAGCTGGTGGTCGGTGCCCGCCGCCGTGCTGCTAGGCATCCCGATGTATTCCAATGCCGCCGGGATCATTCCGGTGATCGAGGCGCTGCTGGGCAAGGGCGCGGCGCTCGGCACGGTCCTCGCCTTCATGATGTCGGTGATCGCGCTCTCGCTCCCCGAGATGATCATCCTGCGCAAGGTGCTCAGCCTCAAGCTCATCGCGATGTTTGTTGCCGTGGTTGGCACTGGCATCCTTGGCGTAGGTTACCTGTTCAACGCTCTGTTCTCCTAAAAAGGATCCATCCCGTGAAAGACATCAAAGTGCTCGGCCCCGGCTGCAAGCGGTGCCAGACGACCGAAGACATGGTGAAGGCCGCCGCTGCCGCGCTTGGCATCGAGGCGTCGATCGAAAAGATCAGCGACTACGCCGAGATGGCCAAGTACGGTATTGTCTCAACGCCGGGCATCGTGATCGATGGCAAGGTCGTTCATGCTGGCGGACTGCCGAAGGAAGACGACCTCAAGCGCTGGCTTCAGGCCTGAGGGCGTGGATACCCATGACATCGTCATTATCGGCGGCGGCCAGATGGGGCTGTCGCTGGGCTACTATCTCCACCGCGCCAAGGCCGATTTCCTGATCCTCGATGCCGAGGATGGTCCCGGCGGTGCCTGGCGGCATGGCTGGGAATCGCTGCGGCTGTTTTCTCCGGCAGGCTACAGTTCACTCCCGGGATGGCTGATGCCCCCGCCCAATCATGACGGCTATCCGACCCGGGACGATGTTCTGGACTATCTTTCCCGCTACGAAGAACGCTATCACTTGCCTGTTCGGCGACCGGCCAGAGTGACGAGAGTCCATCGAAGCAGCGATCATCTGGAAATCGACATCGGCTCGGAGCGATTGGCTGCAAGGCATGTGGTCAGCGCAACGGGCACTTGGTCGCATCCCCATGTTCCCGACATGCCGGGCCGTGACCTGTTCCAGGGCACACAGGTTCATTCGGCGCACTATGTGCGGCCTGAGCACTTTGCCGGTCGGACGGTGCTGGTGGTCGGCGGCGGAAACAGCGGCGCGCAGATCATGGCCGAGGTCGCACCGATCGCCCGCGCGCTCTGGGTTACGAACCAAGACCCCCTATTCCTGTCAGACGATGTCGATGGCCGCGTCCTGTTCGAGCGTGCCGTCGCGCGGATGAAGGCTGGGCCGGGCGAAACACCGGTCGGGGGCATTGGCGATATCGTGATGGTGCCGCCGGTCAGGGAGGCCCGCGGCCGAGGCGATCTGACGACCGTTCGGCCGTTCTTGCGGATGACATCAACCGGCGTTGTCTGGCCTGATCGCTCGGAGATGAAGGTCGATGCGATCATCTGGTGCACGGGCTTCAGGCCCGCGCTTGACCATCTGCGTTCGCTCGACATTGTCGAAGCTGACGGACGCGTGCTTGTCGAAGACCAGCGGTCAGTCGAAGAGCCGCGATTGTGGCTGGCTGGATATGGCGATTGGACCGGGCCGGGATCAGCGACGCTGATGGGCGCTGCACGAACAGCGAGAGATCTGGTTCGAGCATTGATATCTGAAGCGACCTCGTAATAGAAGGCGTTTTGATGATCGAGGAGCAGCGCGAGTCCCAGAAGCTAATCTCGGTCGAATAGTTGGAGTTCAACTGAAGCTCCCCACTCCACCTTCGCTCAAATCCGAGGAACGTCGCCGAACGGCCGGTTCACAACCCCTAAGACAGCTTCGGCCACGAAGACGCGATTGCGACGATAGCCCGTCCGCTCGACAAGGATGTTCGCCTCAACGAGTTGGTTGATAGCCGCAAGGGCCTGCGGTTTTGAAACACCCAGCTTTTCGGCCAGGCGCTTCAAGGTGATAACCGGATAGTCGATCAAAAGGTCAAGCGCGCGCAGCGACGCCGACCCTGCCCTGAACTTGCGTCGCCCTCGCCAGTCGGCGGTCAGTTGCCCAAGCGTGTCGCGCGTTGCGAACAGCTCTTCCACGGTGCCGGTAATCGCGTCCGAGAGATAGCCGATCAGCGGCGCCCAATCGAGCCGCTGCTGAGCGGCTTTCAGCCCTTCATAATAGCCTGCGCGGTTGGCCGCGATGAACGGTGCGAGATAGAGGGGCACCTGGCCCTCCGCCGCCATCATAAGCGGCAGCAGAAGCCGACCGACACGCCCGTTCCCGTCAGCGAAGGGATGGACGGCCTCGAAATGCGCGTGGGCGACAGCCATCCTTGTGATCAGGCTCTGCGAGACCCCCTGCATGCCTTCGCAGCGCATGTAGGCCATGGTTTGCTCAAGACACGCGGCGGCACAATCCGGGGGTGCCGGATTGTAGGTCGAAGTGGAAATATGGCCTGTGCCCCCGATCCAGTTCACGACGTCTTTCAGCTCGCCTGGGATTCCTCGGTAGTCAGGGTCGTGGCGCATCGCCTCGCGGTGCAGTTCCTTCACGAGATCGATCGTGAAGATATCGACACCGTCGTTCGTGGCGCGAGGTAGCAAGCGATCGAGTGTCAGGGCGTAGTCACGAACCTGACGGGCCGCGTCGCGGGCATCGTCATCGTCTTCTTCGACCGTCAGCAGTTCATTGAGCGTCGAATGCGTTCCCTCCATCGCGGAGCTGTCGACAGCTTCGCGCCGGCTGAGCGTTCGACTGATGACATAAGGATCGGGGGCACGTTCGGCGAGCGTCTGAACGCGCCCGAGCATGGAGAGTGCGCGGTCGTGAGCGAGCTGAACCGCCTGGATCGGCAGTGCATCTTCAGGCGGCGGCAGCGGAATGACGCCGTAGTGATTGTCAAAGGGCGCAGGATAGCGAACCAGCCGCTCGCGTAGCGCCCCTGCAAGGTGGTTTCTATGCACTAAGCCTTCCCATACCGACCCTAAAATGCGATCCAATGAAGGGATAATGGCATAAACCTAAATAAGATACAATTTTCAGAGGTCATGGTTAGGGATCATCTGGCACTGAACGAGTGATGCAACCATCAGGCAGCCTCCCAGACGCGGTTCAGAATCTGAGCCGCCAATGCCGCCTTATCCTGGGGAAGGAAGCGGCCATAGTGCTGCGCGACAGTTTCCGGCGTATCCTGGATTGCATAACTCGCCTGCTCGTAGGAGCCGGTCTGCTTGAGAATATGCGTTGCCAGGACATCGCGCACATTGTGCGGCCCATGCGGCAACAACCCCTCGATTGCCCCCCGCCCCGTATAGGGGTTGCGAATGCCATATCGCTGGATGGTCAGCCGCCAGGCTTCGTAGAAGGTGTTCATGTCGTAGGACGCATTCCGGCTCGTGATCTTCATGGTCTTTACGAAGAAGGTTCCAGGGTCTCCGGCACCATTCAGGAGAACCGCGCGGTGTTGGCCGATATAGGCATTGATGTGGCCATAGAGCCCGCCCAGATCGGGAAGGACGAGCCGAAAGGGCCGGTTGCCGAAGAACGAGGAATTGGCATTCTTGAATGCGGACGCCGGCACAAGCACTTCCCAGCCGCCGTCACGCTCGCTCCAACGGAGTTCGCCGCGCTTGGCGAATTCAAGAGCCCTGTCGGCCGTGGGCGTTCGCCCAGGCGGGCAAACCAGCATCTCCCGCAGGTTCTTCTGGCGAAGCCCGAGATGAAGGCCAAGCCTCAGCATCAGAAATGAACGCACTGCTTCCGCGGCCTGGCGAGGATAGCGCCTGTGATCGGGCATCAGACGAATGATTTCCTCCGTGATGCGGCGATATTCTCCAACCGGACTATCCGCCTCGAGGATCGGCATGATGGGCTCGAACGGGTCGCGATGGACCCGGGCTACGCGCTGGACCTCTTTGGACCGCGCCAGCCCGTGCTTGTAGAAACGATCGCACGCCCCCTGCCAATCGGCCCTGACCGCCTCGATATCGGCCTGAGAGACCAGTCCGTGGATCGGTTGCAAGCGCCCCGCGAGTGCTGGTGACTGACGCAGCCAACCCGTCTCCGCCCGCGTCAGCGACAAGCCAAGCTGGAGCATATTCACTTCCCACACCGTAAAGAAGCCCCGCTTCGCCTCGCGCCACTGGATGTACCAATCCCAAATTGCGGGGAAGACGAGCAGTCCCATCACGAGGCTATCTGGCGGCACTCCACGGCCTCGCACTGGGCCGCCCTTCCCTGCCGCGAGCGCACCAAACAAAAGCCCGAGATGCTCGACCTTTTGAAAAGCAGTGCTGCCGTTCCAGACGCCGCTGCGCTGAAAGCCGATATCCGTCAGTGTTGCAGTCTTGAAGCGAATGAGCTGGGCCATTTCCGCTGCAAGCGCGCGCGGTGCATCGGCGCTCGCGGTTTCCAGCTCGCATTCGACCTGATCGCGAAAGCGGCCGTCCTCGGGCTCCAACGATCTCTGAACACCCGGTTTCCTCCCGGTGATGCCGGGAAACCGGATGGCGTAGCGGTGCTTCGAGGCCTCGGCCTGATAGCGGCGATAATCGGTCGCCCCGGAGATCACGACGGTGCGGACCCACTCGAGGATCTCGGCACGTTCCCTTGCCGGGCGCCGATCGAAATCATCCGGCAGATGCCAGGCGAACCTGCGCTGTTCGGAGGGCGTCAATCCCAGCAGCTTTCGATGCCCGCTCGGCGCGCGGCTGATGGTGGGAAGCTTGGCTTTGAAATAGCCACTCGGCAGGCCGTAGCGCCGCTCGATCCTGGACAGGATGCCCAAGCTCTTCACCGTCGTCGGCGTCTTCTTGCCTGCAGCCCACTGCAGCAACGTGGACCGCTCTACCCGGTCACCCTGGTGCACAAGGCACCTGTGCAAATAGCAGATCGAATCGCCATGGCGCGCTGCGTGAAGGAGCAGGGCCTCGTGGAAAGGGTGCACGTCTTCCCACGCCGTCTGGCGCGGCTCGGGAAACTCGACAATGGGCTTGGGCTTCGCTCCCCGCTTGCCAACGGCGCTTGCAGTTTGCTGCGGGAGGTCAAACAATTCGGACGCGGTAACAACTTGCTTCAATGCCATAGAAATTCGAGCTTTGCCCCCATTGCAGCCAGGCTGGAGCGGAGCGCCAGTTCCTCAGGACGACATAGCTCGCAACACACTCATGACGCGCCAATGGCTCGCCGTCGGCGCATGTCCGTACTTCACGCCCCATAATCAGGCGCCTTCGGAAAAGCGCACCTCGGCAAGGTTGAGCCATTGCGCCATCCGATTGAATTCGGCGGTCAGCCGCTCCATCGTCTCGGGCGGTGCGCCGGGTTCAAGGGTTATACGAGGGACCCGAAGCACGCCCGCGGCCCGATCTGCCTTGAGGTCGACTCGCGCGACCAGCCCCTCGTCCATAAGGAACGGCAGGACGTAGTAGCCGTGGATCCGCTTGTCCTGAGGGACGTAGATCTCGATCCGATATCGAAACCCGAACAACCGTTCGGCGCGGCCGCGCTCCCATATGAGCGGATCGAACGGAGCCAGCAGGGCAGAGCCGGCAACCGGCCTGGGTACGGGCGCGTCGCGATGCATCCAGGCTTTCTGGCTCCAGCCCTGCACGCGAACCGGAACCAGGACCCTGGCATCGACCTGCGCGGCGATGGCGTGGTCGGCCTCTTCGGGTTTGAGCCGGAAATAGTCTCGCAAGTCTGACGCGGTTGCCACACCCAAAGCCAGCGCGCTGCGAGTAATGAGTTCCTGCTGCGCCGACGCGGCATCGGGCGTCGGAAGATCGAGGATCCGTTTCGGGAAGACCCGCTCGGGAAGATCATACACGCGTGCGAAGCTTCCTCGCCGCGTTGCGGTGGTGATCTGCCCGGACCAGAACAGCCATTCGAGTGCGTGTTTGGTATGGCTCCATTCCCACCACCCGCTTTTGCTTGCGCCATTCTCGAAGTCTGCGGCAGTAAGCGCGACCTCCGATCGGATCCTGTCCAGCACAAGCTCCGCCTGCGGTCGCTGCTCTGCCGCGAAACGCCGCAGGGCCTGGTAGCCGATTTCTCCGCGTTCGGCCCGCTCCATGCGCCAGCGGAAAAGCGGATGGAGGCTCAGCGGCAAGAGCGAGGCCTCGTGCGCCCAATACTCGAACATGCGACGTTGACGCCGCCCGCCCCATGCCGCCTCTTCCAATTCCGCCCGGCTATAGCCGCCGAGACGCGAGAAGGCCGGGAGATAGTGCGCCCGCGTCAGCACGTTCACGCTGTCGATCTGGAAGAGGGAGAGCCTGTCCAGCAGGCGAAGCAATCGCCCTTCCGTCGGCTGGGCAACACGGCGCGCCGCAAACCCCTGCGCGGCGAGGACAACCCGCCTGGCGTCGCGGAGGGAGAGTTCAATGGTCATCTCAAGGAGATTGGTTGGCAGCTAGCGGCGCGGTCAACGGCGAAAATCCGATGGTGCTGCACCGCTCCCCCCCGGTCAGCCAGACCGGTGCGACGCGCCTGCTGTTGTGCTCGATCCAGTGTAGACAGCCAATCTTCCGTGGCCGTATTGGCGGTCGGCACCCAATCGGGGACGACCCCGCCGTGTCCTGCGCTATCCTCGACCGTTCCGTACAGACCTCCCTTACATGGGCTTATTATTTGGCCTTCAATTGTTGGAATACGGCATCGGAAATCTTCAGATCCTCGCCTGAATGGATGGAGTCGCTGTCATCGTCGTGATACCAACCAGGTACTAGGACCGTCCGCGAGACCGGATCGAGCGTCACGAGCTGCGGTCGCTCGCCACGGGTGAGCAGTTTTCCTGTCTCTGGGTGACGTCGGGTCTCAGCCATTGGTGCGCGCCTTCAGAAGATGTTTAGACAGCAAAAAGCTCGGATCTTGCCGGTCGGCCTGAAGCAGCCTCCATCGTTGCGGTCAGGCTCCAGAGCAGCGACTGCAATTCATCCAGCGGAATGCCCAAATCGCGAGCGATATCAGCGCGCGTCACCTTCTCGGACCACAGCTGCTCGAGAACTTTCCGCCAGATAATAGACCGCTCGCGCTCCACGCCATTCGGCTCGGCCGACCGATAGCCACGGCGGCTCAGTTCGATGCAGATCGATTTATACTGGAAGTCCGTAAGCCTGCCCAAGGTCCTCAAGTGATAGGCCATAGCCATGGCGGACACGCGCCACCTTGCCTTTGCCTGTAGCACCACGTCGATAGTAACCGGCCTCATAACGCGAGCCAGCACATCGCCTCGCGGCATGAGAAAATGCGCAGCAAAGGCGTCCGCCTCTCGTTCAAATCGGCGGTCGCCCTTCGTTCCGGCGTGCCGGTGCATGACCAGATGTCCCAGCTCATGAGCGGTGTCGAAAATGCTGCTTTCGGCGCTCTTGAAGTTGTTCAGAAAAACATAAGCACGGTCATCGAGCCAGAAGGAGAATGCGTTCACCTGAGCCGTATTTTCCGCCAGCGACAAAACTCGGACGCCGTGCGTCTCCAATAGACCGAGCATATTCCCGATTGGTCGGTCACCAAGCCCCCAGTGCTGCCGCAGGGCACGCGCAGCCATTTCAGGATCCGCCTCATAGCTGAGATCGAGGAGATTGGGCTCTGGCAGTGCAAAGCGCTCCTCAAGCCACTGATAAAGCTGCAGTCCGAGTGACCCAGCAGACATGGCAGCGCCATGCTCTTTTGCGCTCATCTTGGACAGGCTGCGAAAACTGACCGCATCGCTTTGAAGATCAAGCGGATCGGCCATACTGAAGAAGGCTTCGGGATAGTCGAGTGCCATGGCCAAACACGTGACCGTGCCCGGCTCCGGCTCATGAAGCCCGCGTTCGATGCGCGATACTGTGTCCTGGGCCAGCCCGGCCTTTTCGGCCAACGACTTTCCCGTCAGACGCCGACGCAAACGGGCCTGAGTGAGACGCTTGGGATTGAACATGGGTACCTACTTACGCGCGACCTTCGGATCGAAATCGATCACCGCATCATCGTCATCCAGGGACGGGCGGCCACCCACCAAATCGGTGGGATCAAAGCCTTCGGACAGCCAGATTCGCTCCACATAGCTTGCAAAAGTGCCACCAGCAACAATCGGCCGTGTGAGTTCCGCTGCGCCCTTCTCATCGACCATCAGATAATAAGTCGCCAAGCCTTCTTCGGGCGGACGGGAATACTCTGGGAGGTGGCCGAACAGGTTTGCAGAGCAGACCCGCTCGGTACCCGCGCCTTTGTTCGAGCGCGGTTTTGGCGAGGCTGCATCACTGCAAGCGACATCTACGTTGGAAAAGAGAATGCGCACGCCCAGTTGCTCGTTCACGATCCCTTCGACATTCTCAGAGCGATCAATGCGCCAATCCTCGCCATCAACGTGAGTAAGACGCAATGCGTAAACACCATATTGGTATGAGAAGGTCCCCGCCGCATTCAGGCAGTGAAAGGGGCTTGTGCTGGTCGCTTCCTGAAGCGCATAGTCACGGACGCGGAGCAACCGCTCCAGACTGGTTCCCAAGGATGTCAGCCGCGGAAGCGCCTCGGAGCTGTCACGAAGGACGATGGTTTCAAGAAAGGGCATGAAGGGGGCCTTGTCGATTTTTTCAACCACTAAGTTGGTCTAAAAAATCGACACCGTCAACCCCTACTCGCTGAAGGAATGTCGAAGAAGCCAATCTGACCCGTTTACACCCCGGTGGCGTATCCTAGCCGCGCGGCTCCAACAAGCAGCCGATCAACGGTAGGCAGCAATGATGTCCAGCATGGCGCGCAGCGAACGGAACGTCTCGCCACTCATATTCTCGACAGCCCAGCGAGCGCCGTGCTGCAATTTCCACGACGCCACACTGAACGAGACGCCATAGTGGTCCACCAGCGCCTGAAGCACATCCTGGAGGCCTGAACGGTCAACCGGCGAGCCGGCGCTGTCCCAGATCTGCGCAGCGGTAACGCTGGGCAGCAGGAACTGACCGGCGAATGCACGCGCCCGAGATTCGATTCTTGACGGCATGCGGCTGCGAAGCACTTCGACCGCGCTTAGGGAGTGCTCGCGGTCGACGAGCTGATGACACAGCTCGTGCGCCAGTGTCACCCGCGCGCCGGGGTCAGAACGCAGATCCTCGGCATCCTTGTCGCGTATGCGGCCGCTTGCCCGGTTGATGAAAGCGCCGGGCCCATATCGCGGGCCGGCGATTGCCAGGCCGTCAAATGTGCTGGGCCCTACTGCAGCTACCTGCACTTCGATGCCTAACGCCTGTGTGAAAGCAAAGACATCGATTGGTTCACTTGCGCTGAGGCCAGATCGCTCGCGGACAAAATCTGCAAGCGCTTCACCCTGAGCAAATGGCTCATAATCTTGGCAACCTGCGAGAAAGTCTGCGGCATCGGCCGAGATTGCATCGAGTTCAGGAGCGTCTCGACGCTCGAACTGCCGCGCAACACCCAGGATCTCGACGATCAAGTCTGTGGGAAGAGCTCCAGCGACACGCGCTGCGATCAACAGCTCGTCATCGTCGTTCGCCGCCTCATCCAGGCTGGCGGGCGGAGCAATCAGACCTTTCGCAATCAGCATCTCGGCAACGCTTGCCTCCAGGCTTGCCGACCAAGAGACCAGATTGACCTCAGTTGCCTTGCCACGCGCTTCCCACGCCTGCACGATGGCACCGAATTTATCAGAATCGACGGCCAGCAAGTCGCGCGCTATCGCGTTGCCGACGCGCTCGAGTTCCGCTTGAAAAACGCCAAATGGAACACGAGCCAGACTGCGACCGCTGTCGCAAAGCACCTCCTCGCCCTCCCGGACCAGCCATAACGGCGGGAGGTCGAATAGGCCTCCGAACGCAAGGGCGATGTTGTGAGCCTCTTCGAAACTATCAAGCTCGCTTGCTTCTTCGTCGACCTGCTCTTGCGGCGCGTTGGCCCAGTGCTTTGCGGCTTCACTGGCTAGCAAGCTGGGCCGCGACGGCGCTAGGGCAAATGGGTATGTCTGGCGTAAAAGCAGCGGTTTCCAGAATTCAGTCAGATGTGCAAACAGATCGTCCAGCTGAATCTCGACGGAATGCTCGGGATCGCCAGCGACAGGCCATAACGGCTCACCGTGAGCCACGACCGACATCGCGCGCAAGAGCGGCGTATGCTCGCTCGTTGGAGCAAGCTCCAGCCGGAAGGGAATTCTCTCTATCATTTTCCGTGCGCCGTTATAAACTTCGCCACCCATTTGTCGAATTCTTTGCGGCACGACTTGGTGTCAGCCATTGCGCCTAGGGCGGCAATCACCCCCTTTCCAAGCTTTCCCGCATACGGAAAGGCATGATAGGACCGTCCCGCAGTCGTCGTTTCGGCGCGGTAAATGACGCCTTCGTGAACAACATGAAGGCGCTTCGGATAATCGACCTCGCGATCTCCGTTTGCGGCCGGCAGCGCCTCATTCAAGAGCTGCACTTTCAATGCGTCTCGAATTCCGCGAGGACACTTGCCCATCGCGTGCTTGGACACGCCGTTCACAAAAACGATCTCGGGCTTATCCGTCAGACCGACATGCTTGGCTCGATCGACGCCTTTTTCATACTGGCGCAAAGGTTTCGGCTCGCCCTCTGCTTCTTCCTGTTGCGTCACTGAGCGCCCGGTCCCTTAAAAGTGCGCGCTTCTATATCCCAAAGGCGGGCACGCGGCAAAAAATACCTCTGATCGAGAGAGCCAATACTGTGATCGTCACTTATGCGCACTTCTCATTACCCGCACGCCCGTCCTCCAGACACGCTGGCCCCATCTCAAGCTTGAGCACTTTTCGGATGCTCCCCCTCGCGCATTTCATCTCTGGAAGATTGACCTACTGAATCCCGAAGCAGAAACGAAAGCTGCTTGGACCATTTTTCCAAAGCAACCCGCTTTTCAGGTTCATAACGATAGAGGTTGTAAACGCCGGCGATTCCGGAGGTCGTTCCGCTGATGTGATTGAGCACTGCCTCGGTTACCTCGATCGGAACCCCCAGTGCCTGGAGATTGGTCGCCCCGGTTCGGCGAAGGTCGTGGATTCTCCATGGCATGAGCATGACCGTCTCGGGATCGTCGCCACGCTTCTCGGCCCGATCCTTGAGGATCTGAAGCATCTTTTCGTCGAGAGCCTTCTTCATCTTTGAAAAGCCCGAAACGCCAGTTTCTCCCGTCGTGGTGAACACCAGGCCTTTGGCAGCTACAGCCAACGTCCGCAGCTCTGCCTGCGCGAGCGCATTGAGCGGAATGCGGTGTGTCCGGTTGTTTTTGGCACGCTCTTCAGGCAGTTCCCAAACCGCCCCTGTCAAATCAACCTCCGACCAGTCCATGTTGGCCACTTCTTCCCGTCGGGCGAGCGTGCACAACAGCAACCGCAGATATGGACGCCACAGGGGGCCCAAGTCAGCGCTTGCCTGCCAAAGCGCGATGATCTCCTCGGCGGCGAGTACACGGCGCCGCGCCGGCACAGGTTTTGGCGCTTTCATCCGGTCGATCGGCGAACGGTCCAGATCGCCACGATCGACAGACCAGTTGAAGAACTTGCGCAACACCGAGTGCACAACCTTCTTCCTTCCTGGCCGGTCATTGTACCGCTCGAGGACCTCTACAACATCGGCCCGCGTGATGTCGTGGACCACCTTGTTGAAATGCGGTTTGACCGCTTTCAAAACGCCTTCGGCATCCTTCCAGGTGTCGACCCAATGAATCTTCAGATACTGGTCGCGAAACACATCGGCGTAGTTTGCGAAGGCGAACTTCTCGGTCAGGAGGGCGGCCTGCGCCTCGGCACGAATGCGCTCTGCCTCCAGCTCCTTCTGGCGTTGCTCCTGCTCGACCTGTTCTTGAGCCTCCGCCTGTGGGTCTATTCCCTGACGGATTTTGATGAGGCGGCGCTCCGCTTCCTTCCGGGCTGTCTCGACAGTCCAGGGGTTCCCGAAGCCCCCAATGGTCATCCGCTTGGCGGGTCTCCCCTTCAAGCGATATTGAAGGACGAACGATTTTACGCCCCTGGGTGTCGTGCGAACACCGAACCCACGAAGCTCTGTATCCCAAACGAAGAAATCCTTGCCAACCGGTGTCGGGATAGCGTCGACAGCCGTTTTGGTGAGCCGCTGATTAGCCATTGAGATCAATCCTGCGTAATCGCCACGTAATCGGTTTAATGACGAGTGCAGCGTAACACAGGTTACGCTGTTCGGATAGCATCTTATCAATATCAATGACTTAGAGAGTTATGGCGTAGAACAGAAAACTCCCGAAAAGGCCCGAAAAGGTCCTCTTAATCAGCGGGTCCTTGGTTCGAGCCCAAGTGCGTCCACCATTCTCTCAATTACGTAGCGCTGATTAAGGCGTTTTGTCGAAAAACGATACCGGCACCCCGATCACCACGTAACATCGACGGGCATTTTCGAGACGTTGCGCTTGTCCTGCACGGTAGAATTTCACCATTTCGTCCATCACCATGGACTGGTTGAAAAACCGGGCCGATTCAGCGCCGCTGCATTTGCGTTGCAAGCGCTCATCATCGGGCACTGGCGGCATTGTCTGCGCTCAAAGGATGGACGCCACCAGCAATTGCAGGACTGCCGCATAATAGTCGGTAGAAAGTTCCGCAGGCGTAGCCCGCCCCAGCCCTGCAGCAACCACCGCCATGCCGCCCTGTGACAGCCCATACGGAGCGAGTTCCCCGGAATTCACATCGATCCACGCGGGTACGGCCTGCCCGCCGCCTGCATGAGACTGCCACCATGACAGCGCAGGTTCGGCCAGCGCACGACGATGCCCTGCCATGGCGTAAAGCGGCACACGGACGGCATCGAAGCCGAAGCGCGCAGGCTTGTCGCGCGCAGGCGCCAGATTGCCGTTGTCGGAAACATCAACCCAATCGGTCGGCAGACTGAATGCACCGAACCGCGCGGATGCCAGGAACCGCGCACTATCATCGATCAACGTGGCCCATGGACCATCGCCATCCACCTTGCGGAAGTGATCGAGCGCAGGCCAGACCACATATGAGGGGTTCACCACGATCCGCGATGCTTCGACAAAGCCCTGAAGCCCCGGAAGCAGGAATTGCTGCCCCGCCCGTTCAACCACCAGCTTTTGCCGGATGGCGCGGCGGACTTGTGCCGAGCGTTCGACGTGACCGCGCATCTTCCATTTTCGCCCGCCGAGCGAAAGCGCCCATGCGATCAGGATATCGCCATCTGAGGCGTTGTTGCGGTCAGGCACGGGGTTTGGCTCGCGCGGATCGTACTTCCACGCGTGCAGCGCCATATCCTCGCGGCCCAGCGTCTGCTGCGTCCACGCAGCCAGCGCGTCGAAAGTCGCACGATCATCGTGAAGCGCGGCAAGCAGCATGCCATAGCCCTGCCCTTCGCTGTGGCTGATGTTGCCATTGCCATTGTCGATCACCCGGCCCGATGGCGTGATGAAGCGTTCGCGGAACTGCGACCAGAAATCGCCGTGCGCCCGTGCGTTCCCCTTGGGCACCTTGGCGCAGGCGGCCGTCAGCACGGCGATGGCACCGAGTGAAAACTTGCGGCGGTCAATTGCCATGGCGGAGTTCAATCACCGGTCCGTTCCACCTGGCGCTGGTGACCATGACATCGCTGCTGCCCAGCATCTGGAAGCAGGCGTGATAGGCCCCGCGCAGAAATTCGACAAAGGCGGGCCGCGCCGCCGGGTCAAGCACATCGGGGCGCAACGTGCCCGGATCGTGTTCAACCGCGATCGCCAGTTCGTCCACCGAAAGACGCGCCGAGCCGAGGCCCAGGTCACTCCACAGACGATTCAGGCATTGCTGAAGATCATTAAGATCAGTCACATGGGCCATCGGTACGCGCGCTGCTGCGCGCTGTCCCAGCGCAAAGGCGAGAGCGCCGATCTGTGGCGCTGGAAGCACATCGGCCAATTCCGCGGCCATCAGCGAAAGCATGATCGGGGCGCCGATGGGCTGCATCGTGGCAAAGGTTTCCCGCAAGGGCATCTGGATCATCGTGTACCCCCAATGGATTGGCGTATTCCGACCATCGACCGGAATTCGTCATATGTGCCGAAACTGCTGAACGATACGTTTCCGCCAACCTGCGTGGACGGAGAAACGCGATAATAGGCAGATCCGCCCGCCGAGATGGCAAACCCCGTTCGGCTCAGGCTGTCATAGCGGGCGCGCACGTCGCCGTTCAGCGCCTTCAGGCTGTCAAGATCGGCCTGCAGCGCGGGATCGCCGGGATAAAGCAGCGCTTCTTCCTGGCTGAAGCTCTGGAAGCCAGGTGTGAGATTGGCCTTCAGGTCCAGCGTCGGGGTTTCCAGCGCATAATTGATCGGGAAGCCGATGCTGAGGAAGCTTTGCGGGCTGAAATACCCGCCATGGCCGAAGGTGTAGTAATTCTGGTTGTTGTCAAAGGCCTGGTAGTTAGCGTTGATGCCGCCGGTCAGCCGCGAATTTTCGCCGCGCAGCAATCGCAGATATCCGCCGAAATTGGCCTCTATCCCGCGATTGTCCCGCACGTTCGTACCGGTATAGCGGCTGTAGGCAACTTCGCCGTAAACGCCGCTGCCTTCACGGTCGAACGAAAAGCCCGCCCCGCCACCCGTGCGCATCACCTGCCCCCAGCGCTCACCCGTTACCGGATCTCGTGTTCCGGCATAGGATACGACCGAATCGGTCACCGGCTTGCGCTCGACCCATGCCTTCGTCGTCACCGCCTCCGACAGGCGCGGGGTTACAGCGGCGCGGAACGTGGCCTTGGTTTCCCCCATACCCAGCGGCGTGGTGCCGCCTTCGAGTTGCACCAACTCGTCCTCATACCCCAGCGAAAGCGCGACTCCCGAATTGTGCTGTGTGCCTGCCTCGACCAGCGCGGCGCGCTCTTCATCGACAATCGCCTGCGCTTCGATCGTCGCATTCTTCCCGAACCGTGCAAGGCCGGAACCCGCAGGTCGCCCGGCATCGATCACCACCGCTTCTGCGCGCGCCTTCAGGCGCCCGCCGATTATGCCGGTGGAAATTTCCGCCGTACCCTTAAGCTCGTTCAGCGAACTGAGACCCGTTTCGCCCTTGCGCTGGCGGTATCCGGTCTGGAACTCGGCGCGGGGCCGTGCATCCTCGCTCAACTTCGCGATATCCGACTGGATGCCCGCCAGGACCGGATCGACCGGCCCGGCCTGAACGCCCAGCGTATCGAAGCTGCCGGGAACAGCGGGGATGGCATCGCCGTACCCCATCGCAGGACCATCAATCGCGGCGGACGTATTACCCCATCCAGACGGCGCCTGCGCCACGGTTCCCGGCACCAACGGTTGGGAATAGGCAAAGCTCTGCTGTGGCGGCGCAGCGGATGGCAACCGGGTTCCGCCACCGAGTGCGAACGGATTGACCGGCGCCGGCGCGGCAATGGCGGCGCCCTGCGCACGGAAGGGATTGCCATCGCCTGCGCCCCCGCCCGTTGCAAACGGATTGCCGCCCGGCATCACTGCCGTACTCGTCCCACCATTCTGCCGCGCATACAATTCGCGCGCCTGCTTCAGCAGCCGCACCGCTTCACCCTTGTCGCCACGCTGCTGCGCAAGGCGGGACAGCGAAAGGCGGACTTGATAATCCTCAGGCCATGCGGCCAGCAGCTTGTCCGCTGCACTGGACGAAAGCGAACGATCGCCCGCCGCCTGGGCGGTTTCGGCAAGGCCAAGCAATGCGTCGCGGTTGCGGGAATCCTTGGCCAGCACCAGTTGAAACGCCTGTGCGCCACGCGCGGCCATACCGCCGCTTTGATAAAGGCGGGCCAGCGCCATCAGGATTTCGGGGCTGTCAGGCGATGCCCCCCATGCGCCCTGCAACACATCGAACGCAGCTGCATTTTGCCCGGCCAGACGCAAGCGATCAGCCTGCGCGACCGCCAGTCCGGCATTCATCCGGCCAAGTGCCTGCTGGGATTCCAATGATCCTCCGCCCAGCGCCGATGCCTTCTGCAAGGCCTGTCGGGCCAGATCGTCCCGCCCGGTCCGGGCCAGAACGCGCACCACCGCGTCATACCCGCCAAGGTCGGCAATATCGCCATCGAGCGCAGAACGCGCGAAGCTCGCCGCCGTCACCGTGTCACCAAGATCGAGCAACGCTCCGGCCACTTGTGCGCGCCGCGCCGCCGGAAGTGAAGGCATGCTGCCGATCTGGCGCAGCGCCGCGACCGCTGCGGCCTTCTGCCCCGTTTCCGCAAGAGCCTTTGCCCGCGCGATAGCGCTTTCGGTCTTCACGCCAATGGCGAAGTTGCGCATCGCGGGCGTTCTCTGGCCTTCGGGAATCCGATCAACCAAGGCACCTGCCTGCACCAGATTGCCCAGTTCCAGATGGACCAGCGCCGCGCCGTAAAGTGCTTCGGGATCGCTGGATTGCGTCAGCGAGGCCAGCAGCGATTCCGCCTCGGCCCGTCGCCCCTTGCTGATCATGAACCTTGCGAATTCATAGCGGATCCACGGATCGTCGCGGTCGATCAGCAATCCGTTATGGAACTCCTGTTCGGCGCCGAAATCATCACCGCGCGCAATCGCGGCCATAGCCCGCCCGCGCGCCGCCCGGCTGAGCAGGCGCATGTCATCGGCATCGCCGCTCGCGCTTTCGCTCGCCTGCCGGAACAGGTCGGCGGCATCGGCATAGCGGCCCTGCCGTTCATAAATGTCCGCCAGCAGTTCAAGGCCCGGTTGCGGGGTCTTGAAGCCGGAACGCACCACATCCTCGGCAATCGCCTGCGCCTTGTCGGTAAAGCCCCGCGCAAGAGCCTCGCGCGCATCGGCGATGCCCCCGAAATAGCGGGCAGAGGCCAGCGCTTCGGCCCAGCGTTGCGCACCTGCCTGCCGCGATGCCCGCTCCAGCAGATCGCGCGCTTCGGCAAAACGCTCCTGCCGCAAGCGGACGATGCCCAGCCCGCCCAGCGCATCGCCATCGTTGCGATTGGCCGCCAACGCTCGCTCGAACCGCTTTGCTGCGGTCGTCAGATCGCCGGAATCGAGCGCGTCGAAAGCGGCAACGCGGGTTTGACCAACTGTATCGGCCGCTGCGGGTTTTGCTGCGGGGCGCGCTGCTGCGGTCTGCCGCGCCGCTGCGGGGGCAGGTTTGGGTGCAACCTGCGCTGCCTTTGGGGCAGACTTCGCCGCGGGCTTCCCCACCGCCTTGGGCGCTGGCCCGGACAGGGCGCGCTTCACCTCGGCATTCGACGGGTCCAGCGCCTGTGCGCGGCGAAGCGCCTTGTCTGCCAGATCGTTGCGCCCTTTCGAACGCCAGTATGTTGCTTGGGTGACCAGTTCCTTGACACCCGCGACTTGCGCCACGGCGATGCCGGGCATGGCTGCTCCGGCAAGCAGACCGGCCATCAGCCCGCCTTTCAGCACAAGTTTCATGCGCCTGTTGCTGGCAATCATGTCATTCACCCTTGTTGCCAGCGTTATTCACCGCAGAAAGACGCGCGCGCGCTTGTCGGCGGAAGAACAGGTAGACCGGCCCGGTCAGCACCAGCGCAAGGACCAGCATCGACAGCGCCATCAGGAATGGCCGCTTGCTGAACCAGTACGCCACCTTCATCCATGAAGGTACATTGCCCACCCAGTAGGTCGGTCCTACGGCATAGCTGACCATGCCTTCGCCCGATACGACCGAGAGATCGCCCTGGATCTGCGCGTTGATCTTGCTGTCTGCCATGCCATCGACCAGTTGCGGCAGTGCGCCGGCATCATCGGCCAGCACGGCAACGACCGTGCGATCATTGCCGAATGGCGAACGGAAGCTGACGATACCCGAAAAGCCGCGTGTGCTGCGCACCGTTGCTGCGGCATCATCCATGTCCGCCTGTGGCCGGTTGGTGAAGAAGCCGCCGATGGATTGCAGGGCAGTCTTCTGGATCACCTGCAAACCGCCCTCGTCGTAAACCACCGGCGCATCGGCAAACAGGGCCTTCGCACCCGCCAGCGTCGACCCGCCGATCACAAGGATGTCCTGATCCTTGAGACGACCCGGTTCGACCCGGTCCGTCACGGTAACGCCGGTCGCCGCCAAGCCTGTCGAATCCCCGAACCGGCCCATCAATTGCAGGAACGCCTCGACCGACGCGGGCGTGGGATTGCCCACCATCAGCACCGTGGTTTCGGAAAGATCGGGGCGGACGGTGAACGGATAGCCCGCGCCCGCAAACGGCGCCAGATCGGGCATTTCCAGCCCATGATAGGCGTCCGTCAGGTCCAGTGTCGAATCCGGCAGCACCGAAACGCGCACATTGTCGGGCAGCATGCCGGTGCACTTCTGCTTGTTGCCCATGATCAGGTTGTAATCGAACACCAGTTCGTTCTGGCCGAACAGGGCATAGCGCGGCAGGATGACGCTGGCACTGCCATCATGGCTGCTGGCACCCTTTCCACCGAACAGGCTGCCCCACCAGCTTCCGGTCAGCGGCAGGGTCTTGAGGTATTGCCCGTTAAGCGAAACATCGAGGCGCGAGGCATCGCGATCCAGCCACGGTGCCACCGGATAGCGATAGCGCAAGTTCACCTCGCCACCCTGACGCGGCCAGAAGAACAGGTCTGGCGCAACCTGGAAGCGCGCGGCCAGCGGCCCCGGCGGCAGGCCCATGCCTTGCAGCGCATAAGGTTCAACCAGTTCGCCCAGCTTCACCGAACGGTCGGTCGAAAGCCAGCGGGGCGCGGCATAGCGCGGCCACGAAGGGATGCGCGCGCCGTCAAAGCTCATCTGCGCACCGCCGAACACACCCTTGCCCGTGGCAATGGCGGCGGCGGCAAGGCGCAGTTCGGCATTGTCGCGTCCCATGATGACCAGCAATGTGCCGAAGGGATCGCGCGGATTGGTGATGACCGCCGCCGAAGGACCGCTGACGGCAAGACCCAGTTCGGGCATTGCACCTGCGCGGTTGAGAAACACCACCGCATTGCCAGTGGGCAGCGTGCCGAACAGTGGCTTGAATGCATAGCCGCGATAGCTGGCAAGGCTGCCCAGCCATGACGCGGTGCTCGCGGCGGCCTCAAGCTCGCCATGCTTTGGCTGGCCTGCAAACACGAACGGTACGCGCAGCACCGAATTGACGCTCTTTTCGAAGAACGGCGCAGGCAGGCGGGCAAGGTCCGGGCGGTTGGGCAAGGACTGCATCGTCAGGTCCAGCCATGACCGCGTATTGCTGATATTCGCCCACAGCAGACTGCTGAACGGGTCCTCGCAATCGCGCGCATAGTGGCCGATCAGCCGAAGGTTGAGCTGGTTGTCACCCGGCAGGAACAGCGCCGGATTGACCGGCACGGTGATGACCTGCCCGCCCGAATTTTCGGGCGTAAGCGGCACGATCTGCGCCACTTCACCATTGACGATCACCACAAGCTGGCTGCGATCACCCAGTAGCGCGGGCGACCATGCCGCCTGCAGCGTGATCGACGCCGCGCTGACCACCTGATCCTGACGCACCCCGAACGGAATGCTGATCTCGCCACGCGTGCCCTGCAGGCGAATGGCGTTGCGGATGCGCAAGTCCTTGAACGTCAAGCGCTTGGCTATGATCCCGCCAGAAGTGGGCGCGCGGGCCACGGCAGGCGCGGCGACCGGGGCTGCGTGGGCGAACTGCGGCGCAAATGACAGGCCCGCCGAAGCCAGCAGCAGCGTGATCGCTGCGGCCTTGGCAAGCGCGGGAATGCCTTTGCCGTCCTTCTTCGGGGCCTCTGCGGCAGCGCGCTCGGCTTTGCGCTCAGCTTTGTCCAAGCGCCGCTCGGCAAGATTAAGTCTCAACGCCCGCTTCACGGTCTGGAAATCGATCACGATAATATCCTGAAGAGAGCGCAGGCCTTGCACCGGCTCTGGCGGCGCAACCCGCTGCCAGGCATCGCTGCGCCCCATGATGGCGCGCACCAGATGGCGCGATGCGAGGTTGTCCAGCGTACCGAAGCGGACGGCCAGCGCCTGATCCTTGTGCCGCACAACCGAGACCGGAATGGCGAGATTTTCCGAACCCATCGAAAGCACCACGTGCGTTGCCACGGTATCGGCAGGCGCTGCGCCCGATGGCAGGCGGATGGCCGCGCCGCCCATCGATATGTCGGCCGTCCTGCCATAGGCGACATGGCCCGAAGCAAAGTGGACCTCGACCGGCAATTGTGCCGCAACGCGGATTTCCTGCCGCGCCTGCCGGGTTTCGCGCGCAACCGATACGGCTGCCAACAGCAGGATCAGGCTGAAGCTGGCCCAGGCGACGTTCAGCACCAGCGTATCGATCTGGACGTTGAAATAGGACGGAAAGAACAGGTACTTGCCGATAGCGAGCAGAATCCCGCCCAGCATCAGCGCAACCGTGATCAGGTGCGGCTTGACGATCGCCCAATCGAAATAGGTCCGGTCCAGCAGCGCGCCCTTGTCGGTCACGTTGAACTTGCCCTTGCGTGGCTGGAACCACGTCATCACCGTGGGCGCGACGAGGTGGAACGCCAGGATCGTTTCGTAGATTTCGCCCCAGAACGGGCGACGCCAGCCGCCCTGCTGCCGTTCTGCCGAAACTTGCGAACAGAACAGATGCGGCAAAGCATAAGCGAAGATCAGCGAGGCCGAGGCCTGAATGATGTTCTGCCCGAAGATCAGGTATGCCAGCGGGCTGGTGAGGAACACGATGCGCGGCAGCGGAAACTGGAAGTGCAGCATGGCATTGAGATAGCAAAGCCGTTGCTGCCACTTCAGACCCCTGCCCGTAAGCGGATTGTCGATGCGCATGATCTGCGTCATCCCGCGCGCCCAGCGGATGCGCTGGCCAACATGGACGACAAGGCGTTCAGTGGCCAGGCCCGCCGAAAGCCGCGCCGAGATATAGGCGGTGTTCCACCCCATGCGTTGCAGCTTCAGCGCGGTGTGCGCGTCCTCGGTCACCGTCTCACCTGCAAAGCCGTTGGTCTGCATCAGCGCTTCACGGCGGATCACCGCGCACGATCCGCAGAAGAACGTGGCGTTCCACAGGTCGTTTCCGTCCTGAACCGGGTTGTAGAACAGGTCGCCCTCGCCCGGCATATCGCTGACCGGGGCCAGATTGCGCTGCACCGGATCGGGCGAATAGAAGAAGTGTGGCGTCTGCATCAGCGCCAGCATCGGGTCCTTCTGGAACCAGCCGACCGTCAATTGCAGGAAGGGGCGCGTCGGAACGTGATCGCAATCGAAGATGGCGATCAGTTCGCCATCGGTCTTCTTCATCGCGGCGTTGAGGTTGCCCGCCTTTGCGTGAAGGTTGTTGTCCCGCGTGATGTAGCCGCAACCTGCTTCACGCGCGAAAGCGCGGAATTCCGGGCGGCGACCGTCATCGAGGATGAACACCCGGAAACGGTCCGCCGGGTAATCCATGTCCATCGCCGCGTAGACCGTGTTGCGCACAATCTCCAGGCTCTCGTTATAGGTCGGCACATAGACATCGACCGTCGGCCATTGTGCAGGCTCGCCCGCAATCTCCACCACCGGGCGTTCCAGCGGCCAGCTCGTTTGCAGGAAGCCCAGCAGGAGCAGCACCCAGGCGTAGAGTTCTGCCAGGTAAAGCCCCGAACCGAACAGGAATTCGGGCAGGGTATCGAATGAAAGCGTCTGCGTGGTGCGCCAGAACATGTAGCGCGTGGATACGAGGATCGCGAGAATGCCCAGCGTCAGGCCCGCTCTGCGCGATTTGCGGCGGCTCAGCACCATCGTGCCGATGATCGTGCCGCCTGCCATCATCCACTGTTGCTGCAGATCGAGCGGCACACCCACGACGACGGCAGTGGCGAAGATCATCGCAACCACTACGCTGCCAGTCTTTATCCACGGCAGGACCCGTTCAGCCAAGGCGTTCACGCAGCATTGCTCCGGTCAGCGGGGAAGATCGCCTCGCCCGAAGGGATCGGCAACTGGCGCGCCTGCGCCAGTTCTGCGATCAATGCGCCCAGCGCGTTGACGTCGTGCAATGCCGCACTTGCCGGAGCATGGCGCGCCAGCGGCTGCATCATGGCCGCCGCCTCCACCACGGCCTCGTCGCTGCGGATTGCGGCAAGCAGCTGGTCGCCCAGCAATTCGCGCAGAAGGCTGGCAGCATGCCGACCGAACCGCCGCGTATCGTCAACCTTGTTGAGGGCGAAGAAGCTGTCCGGTCCTCCCTGCGCCAGCAATGGGGGAATCGCAGCCAGCGCTTCGGCTGACGGGGTGAGTACGCACAGGTCCAAGGCTGCATAGGCGCCGAGTGCCTGACGCACTGCCTGATCGGCGGCACCCATATCGGCAAGATACAGCGTATCGCCTTCGAAGCCGAAATGCCCCTCGGCAAGCCCGTCGAAGAAATCGCCGCGGCCGACCATGTCCCGCGTTTGCAGCAAGGTTACCCCGTGAAACGACTCTCGTCCCATCGCCGGTCCATCAAACGCCGGAATGGCTGTGTCCTGCGCGATGCCGAAATGCAGGCCCAGCGTACTGCGATCACAGAAATCCAGCACGACCACCGGCTTCCCGGCTTGCGCCAGCCCGATTGCGAGATTGGCAGTGATAAACGTCGTTCCAGCGCCCCCGCGCGGCGAATGCAGCATGACGAGAGCCATCAGAGCGCCCCTTTGTCGACAGCGGTGGAAAGCTTTGCCAGGAGGCTGCGCACGTCCTGCGGCTGGCTCGATGCGTCGGCCGTCCGCCCACCATATTTGCGGGCAAGAGCAGCCCCCAGCGGTGCTCGCGACTGCACCGGATCATCGGCGCGGGCCTCGGCTTCAGGCCTCTTTACCGCGGCATGCTGATGTACTCGGCGATCCTTCAGCACGGCCTCGAAGATCGGCCAGGTTTCGAGATCGGAAAACCTGTCCGCGAATTCGCGATACTGAAAGTCGTTGCGGCCAAGCCGGTCGAGCAGTGTCTTGATATCCGTACGCATGCGGCGTGCCCTTAGTAACCCTGCCTAAGGCCTCGCATCGAATGGTTAAGATTTCGCCAAAATGGTGCAGATTGAAGGGCTTGAACACACAAAGGAACGGGCACCTGCGCAATGCACCAATACAGCCCGGCACAGCTTGAAACCCGGATGACGCTGCAAGACGAGAGCATTGCTTACCACCGCATAAAAGAAAGGCCCGGTTCTCGCGAACCGGGCCGTTTTCTGGCGATTATGGCTTTTGCAAACACAAGCTCTCGCTTCGTCATTGCGAGCCTCGCACAGCGAGGTGAAGCAATCCAGAGCGGTGTGTAACGACACTGGATTGCTTCGTCCGCTTCGCCTCCTCGCAATGACGAAATGATGTTTGCAAAGGGTATAATCACCCTTCTTTTGTTGGAGTTAGCGGCCTCAGTCGTCAGACTTCAGGAACGCTGGCATGTGATCGGGAGCCGGACCATCATCACGGTCACGGCGCGGGCGGTCGCCGCCTTCGCGACGCGGACCACGGTCACCGCCTTCAAGACGTGGGCCACGGTCATTGCTGCGCGGTCCGCGACGATCACCGCCACCACGGTCAGGACGGTCACCACGCGGTTCGCGCGGTTCACGTGCCGGACGGGTATCTTCCAGTTCAGCGCCGGTTTCCTGATCGACGACGCGCATCGACAGGCGAACCTTGCCGCGCGGATCGATTTCAAGAACCTTGACCTTTACGGCCTGGCCTTCCTTCACGACATCCTGCGGCTTTTCAACGCGCTCATTCTTCATTTCAGACACGTGGACGAGACCGTCCTTGCCGCCCATGAAGTTCACGAAAGCGCCGAAATCAACGATGTTGACGACCTTGCCGTCGTAGATTTTGCCGACTTCGGCTTCTTCCACGATGCCGAGGATCCATGCCTTGGCGGCATCGATCTGGGCAGTGTCGGACGACGAGATCTTGATGATCCCTTCGTCGTCGATATCGACCTTGGCGCCGGTGGTGGCAACGATCTCGCGGATCACCTTGCCGCCGGTGCCGATGATGTCACGGATCTTCGACTTGTCGATCGTGATCGTCTCGATGCGCGGGGCGTGTGCCGAAAGTTCGGTACGCGCTTCGCCCAGGGCCTTGGTCATCTCGTTCAGGATATGCGCGCGGCCTTCCTTGGCCTGCTCCAGTGCCTTGGCCATGATCTCGCGCGTGATGCCCGCGATCTTGATGTCCATCTGCATCGTGGTGATGCCGTTGGCAGTACCGGCAACCTTGAAGTCCATGTCGCCGAGGTGATCTTCATCGCCAAGAATATCCGACAGGACGGCGAATTCATCACCTTCGAGGATCAGGCCCATCGCAATGCCCGAAACCGGACGGTCGATCGGAACGCCAGCGTCCATCATCGAAAGGCAACCGCCGCACACGGTCGCCATTGAGGACGAGCCGTTGGACTCGGTGATGTCCGACAGAACGCGGATCGTGTAGGGGAACGCGTCCTTGGTCGGCAACACCGGGTTCAGCGCGCGCCATGCCAGCTTGCCGTGGCCCACTTCGCGACGGCCCGGAGCGCCGAAGCGCCCGACTTCACCGACCGAATAGGGCGGGAAGTTGTAGTGCAGCATGAAGCGCTGGTACGACAGGCCATCGAGACCGTCGATCATCTGCTCGGCGTCCTTGGTGCCCAGCGTGGTGGTGCAGATCGCCTGCGTTTCACCGCGCGTGAACAGCGAAGAACCATGTGTGCGCGGCAGGAAGCCGACCATGGCTTCGATCGGGCGGACCTGCGTGGTGGTCCGGCCGTCGATGCGGGTGCCGTCCTTGAGGATGGCGCCGCGAACGATGTCCGCCTCGACCTTCTTCATGGTCTTCATGGCGACCATCTGGGTCTGCGGGGTTTCGTCCGAGAACGCAGCCTTCGCCTTTGCACGCGCATCGTTGAGCGCGTTCGAACGGGCCGACTTGTCGGTCAGCTTGTAGGCCGCAGCAACATCCTTGCCGACGATGTCCTTGAGCTTCTTCTTGATGTCAGCCGTGTTGTCCGACAGATCGACGTTCCAAGGCTCCTTTGCGGCCTTTTCGGCCAGATCGATGATCGCGCCGACGACCTTGCGGATTTCGTCATGCGCAAACATGACCGCGCCGAGCATTTCTTCCTCGGTCAGTTCCTTGGCTTCAGACTCCACCATCATCACGGCAGAATCGGTTGCCGCCACGACGAGATCGAGGCGGCCTTCGGCGACCTGCGAAAGCGACGGGTTGAGCTGGTATTCGCCATCCTTGAAGCCGACGCGGGCAGCGCCGATCGGACCCATGAAGGGGACGCCGGAGATGGTCAGCGCAGCGGATGCCGCGATCATCGCAAGAATGTCTGGCTCAGTCTCACCATCATAGCTGAGAACCTGGCAGATCACGTTGATTTCGTTGTAGAAACCTTCGGGGAACAGCGGGCGGACCGGACGGTCGATCAGACGGGAAACCAGCGTTTCCTTTTCCGTCGCACCGCGCTCACGCTTGAAGAAGCCACCCGGAATACGTCCGGCGGCGGAGAACTTTTCCTGATAGTGGACGGTCAGGGGGAAGAAATCCTGGCCTTCCTTGACCGACTTGGCAGCGGTGACCGCGCACAGGACAACGGTTTCGCCATAAGTGGCGAGCACAGCGCCGTTTGCCTGGCGGGCAACACGGCCGGTTTCCAGAGTGAGGGTTTTTCCGCCCCATTCCAGCGATACGGTTTTGACGTCGAACATTTGATTTCCTTCAGCCCACGGCCCTATTGCGCGCGGGTTTTTGCTGCCGGGGTTTCCGTCCCGGTCCGGTGTGGGGCCGTTTATCGTGCCCCGAAGGCGTCCTGCCGAATTGCAGGCAAGCCTAAACGCAAAAGCGGCCCGCTAGGGGCCGCTCCGCTTGGTTACTTACGAAGACCGAGCTTCTGGATGAGGGCGTTATACCGCGCCACATCCTTCTTCTTCAGGTAATCGAGAAGCGAACGACGCTTGTTGACCATCATCAGCAGGCCGCGACGCGAGTGGTTGTCCTTGTGGTTGGACTTGAAGTGCTCGGTCAGGGTCTGGATGCGGCTGGTCAGGATCGCGACCTGAACTTCCGGCGAACCGGTGTCGTTTTCGGCGCGGGCGTGGCTCGCAATGACTTCCTGCTTCTTTTCTGCGGTAATCGACATATCATTCACTCCGCGACATCGGCGATGTTGAACCCCCTCGTGACGCTCAGGCTTCCGCCTGAAAGCTCAACCAGCGCGACCGGCACATTGCCTGCCCGCGCCCAGTAAAGCCCGTCATCAAAGGGCAATCCCGTCAGAACGCGGCCCTGTCGGACCGCCCTTGCCTGCTCAGGATCGAGGTTGAGAGCCGGGATGTCGACCAGCCCTGCCTCCAGCGGCAAGAGTACGTGTTCAAGGGGCGCGCCTTGGCCGACCTCGTTCAGTTTGTCCAGCGAAATCGCCCCCGACAAGTCGAACGGCCCCGCACGCAAGCGGCGCAGCATGGTGACATGGCCCACGGTGCCCAGCGCCCGCGCAATATCGCGCGCAAGGCTGCGAATATACGTGCCTTTGGAGACATGCGCGGTGAGCGTTGCGGACTGGAGCGCCTGCGGTGGTCCGTCAGTGCAATCGAGCGTCAGCGTGTGAATCGTGACACTGCGCGACTTGAGTTCGACGACCTGCCCTGCCCGCGCCAGATCATAGGCGCGTTCGCCATCGATCATCAGCGCGGAATAGGCGGGTGGAACCTGTTCGATCGGGCCGCGAAAGGCACCCAGCGCAGATTCAAGATCGGACAGCGCGGGCCGATGCGGACTTTCCGTCACGATCCTGCCCTCAAGATCGAGCGTGTCGGTTTCTGCACCAAACTGGACGGTGAAGGCGTAGACCTTGCTCGCATCGAGCATCCGCCCGCACAGCTTTGTCGCCTCGCCGATGCCGATCGGCAGCACGCCCGTTGCCAGCGGATCGAGCGTACCGCCGTGGCCGACCTTGACCTTGCCGAAGCCTGCCTGCCGCAAATTGCGCTTTACCGCCGCCACGCCCTGCGTCGATCCAAGCCCCAGCGGCTTGTCGAGAATGATCCAGCCATCGACCATTGGCTTCACATCGGCTCCGGGCCGGCCACCGCCGAGGCAAGCTGGCCCAGATGGGCGACCATCCATTCGACCGGGGGCAGGACCACACGCTCCACCAGACGAAGTTCGGGCATCAGATATGGCAGGATTACAAGGATCGCGAAGACAACGATCAGCCCGAACGGTTCGATCCTGCCGTACACGCGGGCAAGTGGTGCCGGAAGAATGCCCATGACAATCCGCGAACCGTCAAATGGCGGGATCGGCAGCAGGTTGAACGTGCCCAGAAACAGGTTCACCAGCAGGAAATTGCGCAAATTGTCCGCAAGGAACAGCACGGGAAGCCCCGGCTCGATGGAACTGTCGGTGGCGCGGACAAGCAATCCCAGGCTGATGGCTGCCATGGCTGCAAGAATGAAATTGACCCCCGGCCCGGCAGCGGCAACCGCGACCATGCCCCAGCGCGGATTGCGCAAGCGGCGGAAATCCACCGGCACCGGCTTTGCCCAGCCGAAAACGGGGGCGCCGGTCAGCTTGAGCAGGCCGGGCAGGATGATCGTGCCGAACGGATCGACATGGCGCAACGGGTTGAGGCTGAGGCGCTTTGCCTCTGCCGCCGTGGGATCGCCCAGCGCCCGCGCCATCCAGCCATGCGCCACTTCGTGGAACACGATGGCAAGGATCATCGGAATCGCCACCGTGGCGATGGTCCAGATCAGGCTTTCGGGGTTCATGTCAGTAGCCCAGTCGTTCGCGGTCGCGCTCGACGATCGAGAAGATCGCACTGTCGCGCAGGTGCCCGGTCCATGTGATCATGTGGTTACGCAAGATGCCCTCGAAGGTCGCGCCGATCTTGCGACATGCGGCTTGCGAGCGCTCGTTGCGCACATCGATCGAAAAATGAATCCGCTTCAGCCCACACGCAAAACCGTGCGCAATCATCAATCGCTTCATGCGGCCGTTGACCTTGTTCTGGCGAAAACGCGGCGACAGATAAGTATTCCTGATTTCAGCGGTAAGCCAGCGCGGGTTCGGGTCAATCCAAGCGGTCACGCCCGCCAGTTCGCCACCCGACACGATGGCAAAGGGCAGGCGCGGCGAATTTCCCAGCAACATGTCGAACGAAGCATCGAAATGGTCTGGGCCATAGCTCACGCCATACATCTGCCAGATGTCCAGATCCTCGGCGCACACCGCCTGCAAGCCAGCGCGGTGATCTTCGCGCAGCGGTTCGAGCCGAACATCGCCGTCGGCCAGCACAGCCAACAGCCCCATCGGATCATCATGGATCAAGACGGCATCCCTTCCATGGCTTCGCTGAAATGCTTGCGGCACAGCGCGACATAGCGGTCGTTCCCGCCGATCTCTGTCTGGTCTCCCGCGCGCACCGCCGCACCGCCATCGTCGACGCGCAAGTTCATCGTCGCCTTGCGCCCGCAATGGCAAACGGCTTTGAGTTCAACCAGCGAATCCGCAATGCCGAGCAGCGCTGCCGCCCCTTCAAACAGCTCACCCTGAAAATCGGTACGCAAGCCATAGCAGAGCACGGGAATCCCCGCAGCATCAGCAATCCGCGCCAATTGCCACACCTGGTGCTTTGACAGGAACTGCGCTTCATCGACCAGCACGCACGATAAGGGCTGGACGGCGTGGGCCGCGCTGACGCGCGCCCACAGATCGGTTTCAGCGTCGAAGCGATTGGCTTGGGCGTGAAGGCCTATACGGCTCTCGATGGCGCGGTCGCCTCCCCGATCATCGATCGATGCGGTCCACAGCATCGTCGCCATGCCCCGCTCGCGGTAATTGAATTCTGCTTGGAGCAGGTTGGTCGATTTGCCGGCATTCATGCTGGCATAGTAGAAATAGAGCTTGGCCATTCCGCCCGGCCGGTCAGCTTTCGGGGTCGGCAGGGCCAAGGTCGCGCTTGACCTTGGGATCGGCCAGGATCGATTCAATGCGGCTTGCCACATCGAAGCTCTCGTCGGGCAGGAACTTGACCTTGGGCGCGAATTTCAGGCGCAGGCGCTGGGCCACTTCGCGCTGGAAATAGGCGGTGTGCGTGCGCAATGCCTTGAGCACCAGCTCCTCGTCCTCGCCCAGCAGCGCTTTCACAAATACCGATGCGTGTTGCAGGTCAGGCGACATGCGCACTTCTGTTACAGAAACCGTGTGCGCGCTCAGCACATCGTCATGCACCTGCTGCCGCATCAGCAGTTCGGACAGGATATGACGCACCTGTTCCCCCACCTTGAGCAGGCGGACGGAGCGGGTTTCGGGGGTGGTCTGCTTGGCCAAGTCTAACTCATTTTAGCTAGGATACGGGCAATCGAGCGCACATTGCGCGCGGTGCCCCGCGTGCCGAGACGGCGTTCGATGAAAGCGCCGGTAAGCTTGCTTTCCCCCACGCCGTTGGCAAAATCTATATAGATGCTGCGGTTGCCGATTGCCAACTTTTCGAAGCCGCGCATCGCCTGATCGGCTGCCAGCTTGTCGAACGCGGCTTGGTCGGGCTGCTTGCCCAGGAACATGGTGTGGACCAGATTGTCTGCGCCGATGCCAGTGAACGGATTGCCTTCGATGGCCTCTGCCATAGCCTCGCGGTTGCGGACGGCGACGAAGCTGTCGAAATCGAAGCGGTCCTGCATGACATGGGCGAACATGTCTTCAAGCCCATCCAGCGGACGATCATCATAATCGAACAGCAGGTTGCCGCTGGCGACGACGGTCTCAAGTCCGGTCAGTCCTTCCCTCTCGAACGCATGGCGCAAATCCGCCATCTTCAGGCGATTGCCGCCGACATTGATGGAACCGAACAGGGCGACATAGCGGGTCATTCTTGCATTTTCCGGCAGAAGTGTTATTGAAGACGGACCACTACGGTTGAAATATCCATTTCACCATCCCGGAGCCCAGGCGCTGCTACGTCTGGGCTCTTTTGGTATCGGGAGCGCCGCTGCTACAGCGCCCCCTCACTGGCTTACTTGCGACTAAGCTCGATGAGCTTGATCACCAGACCGACGAACCCGACCACAAAAGTCGCTACGCCGAGAACCAGAACCACTACTGTATCCAAATCCACAAAAATCACCTTCCCTTCTGTCGCTGGTAGCGACCTCGGAAGAGGCAAAATTGAGTTGGTTCAGAAGGATTCAGTTCGCCGCTATACGACAAATGAAAAGCGAAACTGCCCCCACTATGGCAGCAAGGCCTGCCAGCACAACAACAATACCAAATTTGGTATTGCCATCAGGCTGGCAGGCCATCGCAAATCCTTAACCTTACAAAGTCCGGTCGCGCATTTCGACTTCGAAGACTTCAAGCTGGTCGCCCGCCTTGATGTCGTTCGTGTCGGTCAGCAGCACACCGCATTCCAGACCGCCGCGCACTTCGGCAACATCGTCCTTGAAACGACGCAGCGACGAGATGGTCGTGCGGCTGACGATGACATCGTTGCGTGTGAGACGCGCGTGGAGGCCCTTGCGGATGACGCCTTCGACCACGAGCAGACCGGCAGCCTTGTCCTTCTTGCCAGCAGGGAACACTTCCTTGACCTCGGCACGGCCGACGACCGTTTCGATGGCTTCCGGCCCAAGCTCGCCCGCCATTTCCGAACGAATATCGTCGGTAAGCTGGTAGATCACGTCAAAGTACTTCATCCGCACCTTGTTGCGCTCGATCAGTTCGCGCGCCTTGGCGTTGGGACGAACATTGAAGCCGACAATCGGCGCGCCGCTGGCCTGCGCCAGATTGACGTCGCTTTCGGTGATCGCGCCCACGCCCGATTGCAGGATGCGGACCTTGATCTCGTCGGTCGAGATCTTGTTCAGCGCATTGACGATAGCTTCGACCGAACCCTGCACGTCTCCGCGCACAACCAGCGGATACTCGATGATCGCATTCTTCGTCGCCAGGGCGGAGAACATGTTTTCGAGATTGACCGGGGCCTGCACGGTACGCTTCGCCGTTGCCATTTCCTGACGGTAAGCCGCCACTTCACGCGCCCGCGCTTCGCTTTCCACCACGGTCAGCGTATCGCCAGCCATCGGCACACCGCCAAGGCCGAGCACTTCGACCGGCAGCGATGGACCGGCTTCCTTCACCTGACGGCCCTTGTCATCGAGCATCGCGCGAACACGACCCGACTGGGTGCCGACGACGAGAATGTCACCGACCTTGAGCGTACCGCGATTGACGAGGACGGTGGCCAATGGCCCCTTGCCCTTGTCGAGCTTGGCTTCGATCACGGTGGCATCGGCTGCGCGATCCGGGTTGGCGCGCAGTTCGAGCAGTTCTGCCTGAAGCAGGATCTTCTCGATCAGATCGTCAAGCCCCGCGCCTGTTTTTGCCGACAGTTCCACATCCTGAACATCACCCGACATGGCTTCCACAAGGATTTCATGTTCGAGCAGGCGTTCGCGGATTTTCTGCGGATTGAATTCCGGCTTGTCCGACTTGGTGATCGCCACGATCATAGGCACACCGGCTGCCTTGGTATGGTTGATCGCCTCGATCGTCTGCGGCATCAGCCCGTCATCGCCCGCCACCACAAGAATGACGATATCGGTGACGTTGGCACCACGCATACGCATTTCGGTGAAGGCTTCATGGCCCGGCGTATCAAGGAAGGTGATCCTGTCACCACCCTTGGTCTTGATCTGATACGCACCGATATGCTGCGTGATCCCGCCTGCTTCACCGCGCACAACATCGGTGCCGCGCAGGGCATCGAGCAGCGAGGTCTTGCCGTGATCGACGTGGCCCATGATCGCCACGACCGGGGGCCGTGCTTCGAGCGTTTCGTCGGCATCGACATCGGCAGTCGTGTCGATATCGGCATCGCTGTCGCTCACGCGCTGGATGTTGTGGCCGAATTCGGTAACCAGCAGTTCGGCGGTGTCCTGATCGATGGTCTGGTTGATGGTGACCATCATGCCCATCTTGAACAACGCCTTGATCAGGTCCGCAGCCTTTTCGGCCATGCGGTTGGCCAGTTCCTGAACGGTGATCGCATCAGGCACCACCACATCGCGGACCTGCTTTTCGCGCGGCTGCGACTGGCCGGCAAAGTGAGCACGCTTTTCCTTCTCGCGCGCACGCTTGAGCGCCGCGAGGCTGCGGGCGCGCGCGCCTTCGTCCTCATTCAGAGCGCGCGTAACGGTCAGCTTGCCGCCACGGCGATCTTCGGTCTTGCGGTCACGCGGAGCACCAGCAGGCTTCTTTGCCGCAGGTTCAGGACGCTTGGCCGGTGCAGCAGAAGCGACCGGCGTGAACCGGCGCGGCGCCGGCACGGCAGGTGCGGCTTCGGCAGCCTTTGGCGCTTCTGCTGCTTCTTGAGGCGCAGCCTCAGGAGTCGCGGCTACCTCGGCCTCTGCTGCGGGCGCTGCGGCAGGTACAGGCGACGCGACTTCGGCAACTTCAGGAGCGGGCGCGGGCGCAGGCGCAGGCGCAGGTTCAGAAACAGCTTCCGGCGCAGGTGCGGGAGCCTGCGCAGCGCGCGCGGCTTCCTCGGCCCGACGGCGTTCTTCCTCGATTGCGCGCGCGCGCTCTTCCTGCTCGCGCCGGTTGGCCGCTTCGGCCGCAGCCAGGCGTGCCTCTTCGGCCTCGCGCAGCAGACGGGTCTGCATCTCCTGCCGTGTCTCGCGGCTCGCCGAAGGGGGCGGCGGGGGCGGAGGTGGAGGCGGCGGCGGCGCGACGGGGACCGGCTGTGGCGCAGCAACGACGGGCGCAGCAACGGGCGCGGCCTCGCCGGGCCGTCCCATCAGCTTGCGCCGCTTCACTTCGACCACCACCTTGTTGGTGCGACCGTGGCTGAAGGTCTGCTTGACCTCTCCGGCCTCTACCGAGGTCTTCAGGCCCAGTGGCCTGCGGCCCAGAGTAGGCTTCTTGTCGCTATCGCTCATCGAACTCATTCGCCCTTCGTATCAATATCGTCGTCTGCTGCCATGCCGTCATCCGGCTCGGCAGCGTCATCGGTCTCGTGCCCGAGAAAATGCAACAGGCGCTGCAGCGGCCCTGCGACTCGTGCGGTCGCGATGGCATCGGTCAGCGCCAAGTGTACGACGTTGTCGCGGCCCAATGCCACAGACAGCGCCGCGCGGTCCAGCGGCAAGATGACACCCTTCAGCCCGGAGCCTTCGGCCCCCTCGCCCACGCGCCATGCCTGTGCCAGCTTGTTAGGCCCGTCGGTGCCCGCATCGGATGCATGGCCAAGGAAAGTGACCGCCCCCGAACGCGCGCCTTGCGCGATCCGTTCGGTGCCCAGCAACACGTTGCCCGCCCGCAGTTCGATCCCCAGCCGGTCGGTCAAGGCGCGCCGCAGCGCAAGCTTGGTGCGTTCGCCGAGATCATCGGGGATGTGCAGCTTCGCGCCCTTGAACGCACGCGCCAGCGCGCCCTTGAGTTTCCCGTTGGCAACAGCGGCTTCAAGGTCTGCGCGCGACACGCCGATCCACGCGCCGCGCCCTGGGGCACGTGCCAGCACATCGGGAAGCACGTCACCATCGGGCGAGATGGCGAGGCGGATCAGATCCCCCCGCGCATCGTGACGCCCGGTCAGCACACATTTCCGCTCCGGCGGGGTCTTCCCCGCCGCTGTGCGATCAATGATGTCGGAGCTTAGCGGCTCATTGTGAGGGTTCCGCATGGGCGGCCTCCTCAGCTTGTGGCTCATCCTCGAACCAGTGAGCGCGGGCGGCCATGATGATCTCGTTGCCCTGTTCTTCGTTCAGGCCGTATTCGCCCAGAACGCCGCCCTTGTCCTCGCTGCGCTCCGAACGCTCGGTCCGCTCGCGCGGGGCCTTGTCGTTGCGGCGGCGCTGTTCGACGCGCTTCTTGGCGATGAGTTCGTCGGTGGCAAGATCGGCCAGATCGTCGAGCGTCTTGATGCCCGCCTTGCCGAGCGTGACCAGCATTGCTTCGGTCAGGCGCGGCAGTTCCGAAAGCGCATCTTCCACACCAAGCGAACGGCGCTGTTCGCGCAGGCCTTCTTCGCGGCGCTCGATCGCTTCAGTGGCGCGGCTTTGCAGTTCCTCGGCCAATTCGTCGTCAAAGCCTTCGATGGCCGCGAGTTCGGAAAGGTCGATATAGGCCACTTCGTCGAGTTCGCTGAAGCCTTCGGCCACCAGCAGCTGCGACAGGGTTTCGTCGACATCGAGTTCTTCCTCGAACATCTTCGAACGCTCGGCAAATTCCTTCTGGCGCTTTTCCGATGCTTCCGCTTCGGTCATGATGTCGATGGCAGAACCGGTCAGCGACGAGGCAAGGCGCACGTTCTGGCCGCGACGACCGATGGCGAGCGAAAGCTGGTCATCAGGCACGACGACTTCGATGCGGCTTTCTTCCTCGTCGATCACAACGCGGCTGACGGTGGCTGGCTGAAGCGCGTTGACCACGAACGTCGCGGTGTCCTCGCTCCACGGGATGATGTCGATCTTTTCGCCCTGCAATTCCTGCACGACGGCCTGAACGCGGCTGCCCTTCATGCCGACACAGGCACCGACCGGGTCAATGCTGCTGTCACGGCTGATAACGCCGATCTTGGCGCGGCTGCCCGGATCGCGGGCGGCGGCCATGATCGTGATGATGCCGTCGTAGATTTCAGGCACTTCCTGCGCGAACAGCTTCTTCATGAATTCAGGGTGCGCGCGGCTGAGGAAAATCTGCGGACCACGGTTCTGACGCTCGACCTTGAGGATCAGCGCGCGGACCCGTTCACCGACACGCGGCACTTCGCGCGGGATCTGCTGATCGCGGCGGATCACGCCTTCGGCGCGGCCAAGGTTGACGATCACGTGGCCGAACTCGACCGACTTGATCACGCCGGTGATGACTTCGCCCGCACGGTCCTTGAACTCGTCGAACTGGCGGTCACGCTCGGCATCGCGAACCTTCTGGAAGATCACCTGCTTGGCCGACTGCGCATCGATGCGGCCAAGATCGACGGGAGGCAGGGGATCGACGATAAAGTCACCCACGGCAGCACCCGGCTGCAGCTTTTCAGCCTGCTTGAGATCGACCTGCTTGAAGTAGTCCTCGACCACTTCGACCACTTCGACCACGCGCCACAGGCGCAAGTCGCCGGTGCGCGGATCGAGCTTTGCACGAATATCATTTTCAGCGCCGTAACGGTTACGGGCCGACTTCTGGATCGCTTCTTCCATCGCCTCGATGACGATCGACTTGTCGATCATCTTCTCGGTGGCGACCGCATTGGCGATCGCAAGCAGTTCTGCACGATTGGCGGAAATCGCACTGGCCATGGGTCAGTCTTCCTGTTCTTCGAGGATTTCATCAACGCCGTCGGTTTCGAGCGGCCTGGTAGAAGCGATGAGCCTGTCGGTCAGGACAAGCTTGGCATATTGCACATTCGACAGCGGAAAGGTGACGCGCCCGGACTTGCGGTCATCCAGCGTCACGATGTCACCTTCAAGGCCGACAAGATCGCCGGTCAGCGACTTGCGGTTGCCGTCGACAGGTTCAAACAGGGTGAAGCGCGTCTCATGACCTGCCCACGCGAGATAATCCTTAGCGCGGGTCAGCGGACGGTCAATTCCGGGGGATGATACTTCGAGGCGGTAAGCATCGACGATCAAATTTTCGCCTGCTTCTTCGAGTTCGTCGAAACGATCCGAAACACGGCGCGAAAGCGCGGCGCAATCCTCGATCACCAGTTGGCCGGTTTCCGGGCGTTCAGCCATGATCTGGAGCGTATGCTCCTCGTCACCGATCTCTCCACCCTTGAAATAGCGCACACGCACAAGATCGAAGCCGAGGGCTTTGACCTCAGGCTCGATAACTTCGGTAATGCGCGCAATATCCGCCATACTCTCTCCGGTTGCCGTTCCATCCCTGACTGAACAGGATATGCAAAAGCGGAGCCGAGCCGGAACCATCTGGTTCCAGCCTGACCTTGCTTTCACAATGTCTGGATGAGCGCCAAATAAGCGCGATTTGGAAAATTTGCAAGCCGCAATCGACAAAGGGAAGTGATCAGGAAAGTTCGCCGCCAACTCTTGGTGAAAAACACCAATCATTTGCATCCGTCCCATCAGAAATTCGGCAGTGCTGGCGATGGAAACGCCGTTTTCCGCCATTTCCGCAATTTGGCACACCCTGTGCAATGAACGGGACATGAGCCGAAACGGTCTCACACAGTTACAGCGACCCGAACTTGAGGACAATTTCCATGACCACTCTCGCCCAGCGCATAACCGCCGCAGCCACAGCTTTCGCGCTCAGCCTCGCGCTGATTGCCGGCACCGTTCACACCCCTGCCCCGATGGGCACCCCCGCCGCCATGCAGGAGATGATCTGATGACGCAGCTTCGTTTCGATGATTCGCCAGTGAAGCCGATGGCAAAGTCCGGCGGATTCCGTCTCGACAAGTCACGTGGCAAGATCATGGGCGTTTGCGCCGGGATCGCCAATTACTTCGGCGTTGATGTAACGCTGGTGCGCGTGGCCTTCGGCCTTGCCACCGTGCTCGGCTTCGGCACCGCGATCATCGTGTATCTGCTGATCGGCCTGATTGCGGACTGACCCTTTCCGCACGAGGCCCAACCTGCCCCGCCTCTCCCGCCCCCGGAGAGGCGGGGCTTTTCGTCAGACCTGCGGTGCCTTGGCGAATGGCGAAAAGTCGGTCCCGGTATCGAACACTTCGGTGCCTTCACGCTTTTTCAGCCATCCGACTACGGCATAGGTAACGGGAGTCAGCGCCGCTTCCCACAGCACCTTCATCAGCCAGTTGGTGACCATCACGGTAAGCACCTGCTCCGTCGTCCATGTGCCAAGGAAGGCTACGGGATAGAAAATCATGCTGTCGATCGCCTGCCCGAATACGGTCGATCCGATGGTCCGGCTCCACAAGTGCTTGCCCGCCGTCAGGATCTTCATCTTCGCCAGGACGAACGAATTGACGAATTCGCCCGCCCAGAAGGCCGTGACCGATGCCAGAACGATCCGCCAGGTCGATCCGAACACGCTTTCATACGAAGCCTGTCCATTCCAACCGGGCGCGGGCGGCATGGCGACCACAACAAAGCTCATGAAAGCCATGAAGATGAGCGCGAAAAACCCCATCCAGACACAGCGCCGCGCGTTGGAATAACCGTAGACCTCGGTCAGCACATCCCCGATCACGTAGGAAACCGGGAAGAACAGGATGCCCGCGCCGAAGGTGAAGCCACCGACCTGCGCCAGCTTGGCCGCGCCGATCAGGTTCGACAGCAGCAGGATCGCGACGAACGATGCCATCACGTAATCGAAATAGCGGAAGTGGCGACGGGCGCTGGACGTGCCGTCGAGTCTCGAAAGTTGGGGATCGCTCATGGGTGCCTTTGCTAACCCGGTTTGCACACGGCGAAAAGCAGCTTATGGGGCAGGCAGCGCGCGCCCGTAGCTCATCTGGATAGAGCGCGAGACTTCTAATCTTGAGGCAGCAGGTTCGAGTCCTGCCGGGCGCGCCACTTGCAAATTCACGAATTGCTTTCCAGCGCGCCGCGGTCTCGCTCGCGGGATCGCTGACCTGACAATGATACTGACCACCGAGGGCAACATGGCAGCGGAAAATTCAATCCACGATCGGCGTGAACATTTTGCCTATTGTGTGCAATTGTTTGGTGGCACCACTTCTGCTGCCCGCCGCCTCGGCATAGACGAAAGAGCCATCCGCCGGTTCATCAACGGCGAACGGCCCATCGGAGACGGTCTTTTGAAAGACACTGCCAAGACACTGCGCCAGCTTGCCGATGAAGCAGGTGCGGCGGATGTGCTGATCAAGACGATATTGGACGCCGAGGCAGGCAATCACGCCATCGACGCGACAGCGTGATCATGCACCGCGCCCATCAAGTTAGGCGACTATATCTTTTGTAAACACAGCGGTCGTAAACCCACCCCCACCCCCTTGTATCTGGACGTTGTTGGTTGATTGCGATGTAATCGGCTGATCGCCGGGGTGGGTGGCCACCCACCCCGGCGCTGCGCTGCTGTCGCCCGTCACCACTCAGGCAGTAACCGTAAGGGAGCCTGGGACCAGCACCGCTTGTCACGCACGACCGAATAGTCGGCAGGTGTCTCAACCGTACGGACAAGGCAGGTTACCGTGATCGAAACGATTTGTGGAGTGGATGTTAGCAAGGCCTGGCTTGATGGCTGGATCGAGGCCGGCGGCTATCGCCGGTTCGCCAATGATGAGGCGGGAATTGCTGCGTTGGCGGACTGGGCCGGTCGCCATGGCGCGGGACTGGTGGTGATGGAATCCAGTGGCGGGCTCGAACAGGACGCATTCCTGGCGCTGTGGCGCGCAGGCATGCCCTGTGCCCTGACCAATCCCAGAGCGGTACGGCATTTTGCCGAGGCGATGGGGCGGCTGGAGAAGACCGACCGTATCGATGCAGAGGTCATCGCCTGCTTTGCTGCGGCACGGCGGCTACGGCCAACGCCGCCACCTTGCGACGAACAACAAAGGCTTAGCGCGCTTTCTGCCCGGTTGCGGCAAGTGACAGGCGATATCACGGTGCAAAAGCAGCGCCTGCATTCCACCCGCGATCCGCTTGCCCTTGCCAGCCTGAAAGAGGCCATCGCCTTCTTCAATACCCAAGCCAAAGCGCTGGCCCGTGAAATCGCAGGCCTGATCGAACACGATCCCGTCTGGACCGCGCTTGATCGCACACTGCGCTCGGTCAAGGGCGTGGCAGATCGCACCGTTGCCACCCTGCTGGCCGAACTGCCCGAAATCGGAACCCTGTCGAACAAGGCCATCGCCAAACTTGCAGGCCTTGCGCCCATCGCGAACGACAGCGGCAAACGATCCGGTGCCCGATCTATCCGTGGTGGAAGAAGCTCTGTCCGCTCGATCCTCTTCCTCGTCGCCGACATCGTGCGAAAATTCGATCCGGCCATGGCAGAGTTCCGCCAACGCCTGCTCGACCAAGGTAAACCCAAAATGGTCGTCCGCATCGCCCTCGCCCGAAAACTGCTCGTCCGACTCAACGCAAAAGCACGCGAAACAAGAGCTGAAATTGGTCAGTGACACTTGACCTGTCAGATAGTCGCTCCCTTAAGGGAGGGGAGCGAGACTTATTGAGCCGACGGCGAAATTAGTCGCAGCAGGGAGGGTGTGCTGCGCCCGTGTTTACAAACGCCATAATCGCCATCAGTTGAGATACAAGGTACGCAGGCGCGCGATTTCCGGCTGCCCGACGCCCAGTTCCTTGTCGAGGTAGCGTTCCACGCTGCCATAATCGCGCTCGATCACCTCGAACAGCTGGACGAGATGGGAAACGCCCGTAGGAGCATAAAGTGGCTCAGCTTTCGGGCCGCCCGGTTTCTTTGCCGATGCGACATAATAGGGGACGATCGGATTGCCCGGCCAATCAGCGGGATCAAGCGGCGGCATTTCGAACTGCGGACGGCGCAGCGCGGTCGACAAGTGGTAGTCTTCAAGAATGGTCTTGCGATCCACGCCAAGCGCGCTGAGGACAAGTGCCGTGGTAATTCCGGTGCGGTCCTGCCCCGCCGAGCAGTGATACATCACCGGACCTTCAGCCTTGATCAAAGACCGGAACACCGCCTTGAGTTGCGGTTTGAGCATGTCTCCCAACCCGGCATACATGTAATCGCCGCCGTTCTTGGCCAATTCGGCCATCAGCGGCTTGAGCGAGTAATCGTTGCTGAGAAACATTGCTCCGGTGCGATCATCCAGCATGGTTGGCGCGATCATCCGTTCGTCCGTTGATCTCAGATCGACGATGGTGGCGATCTTGAGCGTGCTCAGCAGGCCATAATCCGCTTCCGTCAGCAGCGGCATGGCACCGGATCGGAAAATCCGTCCCCACGCCACCTGCTTGCCATCGGCGCCGATATAACCACCCACGTCGCGAAAGTTCGAACCTTGCTGAAGCGGCAGTTCGCGTTCCGCGACGCGCCGGACCGATCCATCGCCGCCATCGCGCAGCACGAAGTAGCGCCGCTGCGATGCCGGAGATACCACGACGATCCGCCCGGAACGATCCGCCTTCGCGATGATCTCGGCGGTTTCGGGCGAGGCGGAAGGATCGGCCGCCGCCAGCACGGTGACGGGATCGGCATCGCTCCATTCGACGGCGACGTGGCCCGCATCGATTCGGGTAACCGCTGCCCGGTCAATCGCCGCTGCCGGAGTGGCAGCGGCGATGACGAGGAGCGAAACACTGGCGGCGATTGTCTTGCGCATGGATGTTTCCTCTCGCAGGGGATCAGAAGTTGAACCGGACGCCGAACATGTAGCGCGAACCGATCTGCTCTACTTCGGTCGGCTGTTCCAGCGTGTCCTGATAGGCGATGTATTTTTCATTTGTGAGATTGGCCGCGTCAGCAAACAGGGTGAAGTTCTCGTTCACCTGGTAGCGCAGAGACACGTCGAGGTTGCCATAGGATTTGCGCGATTCCCCGCTGCCGAAACCGCCAAGGCTGTCGAGCCAGTCAGAGCGCCACTGATAACTGACCCGCGCCGAAAGCCCGTATTTTTCATAGTAGGCCGATGCGTTCCAGATGGTGTCGGACAGCCCTTGGAACGCGATGCCCTTCTGCTGCGCGCCGTCGACGACCTGCGTGTCGAACTTGCCGTCCAGCAGGGTCACGTTGCCCTGAAAGCCAAGACCGTCGAGCGGCGAAGGCAGGAAGCTGAACTGCTGCTGGTAGGACAGTTCCACGCCATAGAGCTTGCCGTTCTGCCCGTTGAAGGTCGACGTCAGCAGATAGCCCGAACGGTCCACCCCATTGCTGTCGAACACGTCGCTGCCAACCACTTGCGCGTTCTGGTAGAACACGTTGTCAACCCAGCGGTGGAACGCCGCGACCGAGATCAGGCCGTTGCCCGGCAGGTAATATTCCGCGCTGCCGTCCACGCCCCAGGTATATTCCGGTTCAAGCCCCGGATTGCCTCCCGTGATCGTACCGGGCGAGGTCGTACCGTTGATCGAAGACCCCACGCGGATCGCCCCATAGGCCGGACGCGAAACGCCGCGCTGGCCCGAAAGGCGCACAACAAAGCTTTCACCCAACGACAGGCGGGCGTTGACGCTGGGGAACAGGTCCGTGCGCGTCTGCTTCACCGAAAGTGGCGTCTGGACTTTGTCGATGACCGCCGTACCGCCGTTGATCAGGCGATAGTGCTCCACGCGTACACCGCCGGTCAGCAACAGATCGTCAAGATCGGCGCTGGCCATAACATAGCCCGCCAGCGTCTTTTCCATCTGGCGATAGCGGTCGGTCACCGGAACGTCGTCAGCGGGGTTGTAAAACCCCGCTGCGGCCAGCTTGGGCAGGAGTGTATCAAGCGCATCGCGCATCGCGCGATTATCAGCATAGTTCAGCGTGAAGCCCAGCGGGAAGCCGGTGTCCCACGGCGTGTCGGTGACGAAGCTGTTGACGTCGAAAGGCTGGCCCACGCTGGCACCCAGCGCGCCGATTCGCACGAGGTTTACGAAGGAGAAGTTGTTGCCCGCAATCGTGCGGTCGGCATAGAATCCGCCCGCAGACAGCGTCAGCCGATCAAGTTTCTGGCTGAGGTCAAGCTTGACGGTGTAGCTGTCCGAAACGGTGCGCTGGCGCGCGGCGATAAGGATCGTGTCGGCGTTGTTCAGCGTTGTCTGGTCGAACGCGCTCAGAACGGTGGTTCCCCGCGCGCGCACCCCGCCATTGCTGACCGTGTTGTAAAGCGTGACCACCGGGAACAGCGGGTCCGAGCGGTCATAGGTCAGCGACGGCGAGTTCAGGCCCGACGTGCTCGACTGCACCAGCGGGAGATATGATGTGTTGTCGGTGCGGGCATAGTTGAGGCGGACATTGGCGGTAAAGCCATCGTCCGTCGTGTAATCGCCGCCAATCGCGCCGATATAGTTGCGGTTGCGGTATTCGCCGTAATTGAACGAACCGCGCATCGGCACGCTAACCAGGTTGCCTTCATCAAGGTTGCGCGTACCGCTGACCGCACGGTCAAGCCGCAGTTCGTACTGGTTGCGCTGTTCGTCATCGTTGAATTCGGTGAAGATCGCCTTGGCCCAGATGCGCTGTCCTTCGACAGGCTCATATTCGATGCCGCCGAACAGACCGTTGTTCCAGCGCTCGATCTCATACTGGCGGATGTCAAATTCGGTCGGGCCAAAAGTGGTGTCCGTGCTGCTTGAAGGGGCATCGTAAGCGCCTACCTCGCGGTTGTCGGTCAATTGCTTGCGGCGGTAATGCGACCCGCCCAGCACCACGCCGAAGCTGTCGTTGGCCCAGCTGACACGCAACGAACCCTGGCGCTGTTCGCCCTTGCCCAGATCCATGAAGCCATAGCCGAGATCGCCGACAACATGCAGACCCTTGCGCTCCAGCGGTGACCATGTGCGCAGATCGACATTGGCAACGATGGCATCGGCCGGAATTTCCGGGGTGAGCGACTTGTTGATGACCATCGATGAAAGCAGCACCGCAGGCACCGCATCGAAGCGGAAGGCGCGCGTATCGCCGCCTTCGTCCACGCCGATCATCGGTACGCCGTCGATCATCACCGACGTCCAGCGATTGGGCGCGCCGCGGATCTGGATGTAGCGTTCCTGCCCCTGATCGCGCTGCACTGCCACGGCGGGCAGGCGCGAAAGCGCAGCGGCGCTGTTCTGATCCGGGAAGCGGCCAACCGCGTCAGCGGCGGCAACATCGACAAGATTTACGGCGATGCGCTTTTCGCGGATCGAAGCAGCCTGCGATTCGGCAATGGCGCCGGTCACGACGATCTGCTCGCCTGCATCAGCCTCGGCGGCAACGGGTTCGTCAGCCGCAACGGTCGATGGCGCGGCTTGCGCGAACGCCGGAGCGGCTCCCAGCGTGGCAATGGCGATGGTTGCCATGGCGCAACCGGCGGAAAAACGTTGAATCATGCTGCCCCCCATTGTGGGCGACCGCTGCGGTCGCGAGGGGGGCGCTAGGGGAGCAGAGCGACATCCTCCTGACAGTTCGATGGCGCTGAAATTACAATGGTTCAGTTATGTGACTGTCCGGGAGAGCCACAGCCGGCTTGCTGTCACGTGCAGGGATAAAGCCCGTTGCCGCCGGTCACGCCCAGCGTCAGGTCGCGATCGTCACGGATCAGGAACGCACCCTCCTTGTTAAGGACACGGTTGTTGACGAACATGTCTCCCAGAAGGCCTTCATAGTTGTAGAAGACCTCCACGAACATCACCGCGCTGCCGGCACTGGCCGTGACCTTGGTCGTACCTTTGCCCATCCCGGTAATCACCGCACCGTTCAATCCATTGCGTGTGCTGTCGTTGCCATAGGCTGATTGTCGCGCGAGGGTTCCATAGCACCGTTGCCAGTGGATATATTGCTTGCCGGTTGCAGTGTCGCGTTCAAGGCTGGTCAGGATGATTTTCCCGCGTGTGGCGAAATCGAGCGTACCTGCCTGTTCCTGCGCGCCGCGCATCACTTCATTGATGTCGGTTTCGCTGATGCTTGGGGTGATTGCGCTGTTGTCCGTCTGTCCAAGGCGCGAAGCGTTGTCGGCCAGCGACAAGGCGATCTCGCTCAGCCTCATGTCGACAGTGGTGAACTGCGTTACTTCGATCCCGTAAAGGGCAATCGACAGGATTACCGGCATCACCAGCGCAAATTCGACAGTGGAGACGCCCGACTTGCAGCGCAAAAGCCTGCGCAATTTCGACGACCTGCGGTTTGCCGGAAGGCTCAGCACGTACCCTCTCCAGAACCTTGCCCATCCTGCAGTGCGAACGGCTGATTGCGCTTGACTGTGGTCGACGTAAGTTCACGCTCAGACCAATCCAGCGGCACAAGCGGCATGGCGAATGTCGGCGTGTACCTGACGTTCACGGTATAGACGATGACGTCGTTTGCGCCGCCATTGCCACCCAAACCCACATCCTCGTCGTAACGACCGTTGTTGTTTTCATCCACGTACTTTTCGCCGGTCGAACATTCGCCGTCGCTATTTGTGTCTTGTAGCGGCTCTGCCCGCTTCACGTCGGTGAAATCGAAATAGCTCTTGCGCGTGGAACTGATGGTTGCACCGGGCAGGACTTTGCCGATCACATTCTCCACTATCTCATCGGCCTGCGCGGTATTGCCGGTTTCCAGCGTGGAATCGCGCGCAGCCTTCTCCACTGCACCGTCCAGCACACCCGTTGCATAGACCATCTGCCCCAGATCGAGCGAGCCGATGATCACCAACAGGAATACCGGCGCAACGATCGCGAACTCGACCGTGGTAACCCCGGACTTGCTGCCACGCAGCCGTCCGATATGGCGACGCAAGGCACTCATCACTGATAGACCCGGAGTTCGCCCACGTTCTTCGCAATTTCCTGAAACGCGGTGTTGAGCTGCGCTGCGTTGTTCGCAAGGTACGAACTGTTCGACGATGCGCAGTACGTCAGGTCAGAGGTCAATGACGATCCGAAAGCGATCACCCACACGCGGAATCCCTTGTCCTTTGCAGCATCGCAAAGTGCCTTGAAACGGGCGGTATGACGCGACGACTGATTGCTGCTGCCATCATCCGTGATGCGCCGATCATGGTATTCGATGCCGTATGTGGACTGGATCGTGTTGCTGGGCGCCATTTCGCCGTCCGTCATGAAGATGATGTGACGCGAAACCTTGCCGCCGTTGCTCGGCGCGATATTGACCGTGTTCTGCCACGGGCCATCGGGCGAACTGAGCCGCAGACCCCAGATCATGCCCAGGTCATGATAAGTTGAACCTTCGGCCACAAGCGAGTCAGCATAAGAATCGAATGCATCTTTGGTCATCGTCTGGAGCAATTGCGCCTGATAGGGGCAATAGGAACCCGCCTTCGATCCGCGCGTCGTTTCGTCCGCGTTCGTCAGATAGGTGTAGCCGTTGGAATAAACGGTCCGGTAATAGGCAACCTCCGGCCACATCGGTCCCCATTTGGTCGCCTCGTCATCGTCAGCGGGCACCATGTCGATGTTGAGATCCAGCGCGTCCGATGGAGACATGCCGGTTACATTGGAATAGCTGACACTCCCGGAAGCGACGGTGTCGCGCTCCTCGATACAGCCTTTCCAGGTGTAGCTTACGCTGGTGCCATTGCTGCCGTTGGGGACGGAAGCAGCCACGAAAGTCTTGTACGTTCCGGTGTTGTACATGACCCGCTTGTAGGCAAAATGGCTAAACTCCTGCCGGGTCCGCGTCTCATAAACGGGATCAGAAGTTGCATATTGGTAAGTATAATAGTTTCTGTTTACATAGTAGTAATACACACGCCATGGCCGTGATCCGCTGCTCAACCTCGTACAGGTATATTTCGTTTTTCGTTGTGGTTGCGTGGTCGTCGTAGTTACAACCTGCTGGCCGTCGCCATTGGTCGTCGTGCTGTTGCTGCTGGATGACGAACCATTGTTTGCCCAGGCAGTATCTGCCGGTTTGGCATTGTTGCAGTTTGTTTGCGATGTGTAATTGGTGGAACTGTATTGCGTCGACGAACCCGACGTTTCCGAACTGTAGCCAGAATTGCTGGTATAGACCGGATCGTCCCAGCCGACGAAGACCTGTTCGGTGATCGTGTTGAACACCGGCTCGCGCGACTGGATCGGCCACTGGTCTGCAAGATAATCGGGATCGAGATTGTAGATCAGGCGCCCGACATTGACCGATGAACTGTACGGCACGAACGAATAGCGCACGCGCGCGTTCGAGCTTTGCGTCGCCGTCGCAACGGTCGTGTAGAAGTTCTTCATGGCAGCACGCAACGCCTGGATGCGCGTCTGGGTGGAATTGGGAAGCGTACTGGCCATCGATCCGGTGGTATCGAGCACCATGGTAATATCGCTGTTGCCCACGCCCATCGTCGCGCTGCACTCAACCGAAACATCCAGCGTATCCACGCCCAGCATGTTCATCACGGCCATGTTGACCGTGGTTGAGGCGGTGCCTGTCACCATGTTGCCGGCATCGGTGGAATCGGTGACGAACGAGGTATCGGTTGCGCCGATCTCATCCTCGTTGAAATTGGTATTGAAATACGTAGCGGCTTGCGCCTTTTCGGTCGTGCCATAGCCATCGGTCGTAACCGCGCGGCGGCCTGCCAGCGTCCCGGCATCGCATGCTGATTGCAGGCGGTTCCGCGCCTTGTACACACGGCTCATATCCAAGCCGCCACCGACCAGCGCAACGATCACGGGTACGCTGATCGCTGCAAGCGGCAGCACACTGCCTTGCGAATTGCGATGTAGGCGAGAAAGGAACCCGGTCACTTTTTACCCAACTTCTGCTGCTGACGATCCTGCCAGAAGCAACAGAAGGAGTTGCCAGAGTCTTACCCTTATAAGTATTTTATCACTTAGTTAGGTAAAATTTATGAATGAATTTTAGATGAACTTTTTGCACCGATCCGTTCATGCCACGGATTGGACCGCCTCTGCCCTTCGCGCGGCGAACCAGGGTATCAGTCTCCGCACGGCCTCTTCCACCAGCGGCGTAGATACCGCAAAACTGAAGCGGATGAAGCGGCGCCCGTCCACCGGGTCAAAATCGATCCCCGGTGCGGCACAAACGCCAGTGTCGCGCAGCAATCGTTCGCAAAACGCCAGGCTGTCATCGGTAAACTCGCTGGCGTCGGCATAGATATAGAATGCACCGTCCGGCGGCGCGATCCGTCCCAGCCCCAGCTTTGGCAACGCCTCAAGCAGAAGCGCGCGGTTGCGGGCGTAAGTCTCGACGTGGCCCTCAAGTTCGTCCGCGCACTCGAATGCCATCAGTCCGGCTTTCTGCGCCAGCACGGGCGGCGTCAGGAACAGGTTGCCCATGCGCGCGCGCGCCGCGTCGATCAGGTCGGGCGGCACCACCAGCCAGCCCAGCCGCCACCCGGCCATGCTGAAATACTTGGAGAAGGAATTGACGATCAATGCCTCTGGCAGGTGTTCCAGCAGCGAAGCCGCCCGCGCGCCATAGCTGAGACCGTGGTATATCTCGTCCGAAACCACACGGATGCCTCTGGCCCGGCACACCGCGGCAATCGCCGCAAGTTCATCGGGCGCGATGATCGTTCCGGTGGGATTGGCGGGGCTTGCCACGATCAGTCCATCGGGCACCGGATCAAGTGCATCAACCGCCGCCGCGGTCACCTGGAACCGCTCGTCCGGCCCGCAGGCCATCTCCACCGGTTCAAGGTACATGGCCTTCAGCGTGTTGCGGTAGGCAACATACCCCGGCCGCGCCAGCGCAACGCGCGCACCCGGCCGGAACAGGCAGGACAGCGCCATGACGAACGCAGGAGAAGCGCCGCAGGTCAGGATCACCTGTTCGCGATCTACCGTTACGCCATAGTTGTCGGCATAGGACTGCGCGATCCGGTCCTTCAGGGCGACGCTTTCCCAATATCCCATTGCCTCGCGGTCGAGCACCTCGTGGGCCAGCGCGATCGACCTTGCCGGCGCTCCCGTGGACGGCTGCCCGAACTCCATATGGATCACGCTGTGCCCCGCCGCCTCCATTTCATGGGCAAGGCGGCTGACGGCGATGGCGTGGAACGGTTCGACCTGAGCAATCATTGCAAAGGCCTAGGGCCTGCGAAATTGCGTTGCAAGGCCCGCCCCCCAGCGCCTAAGCCTGATGGCCATGGCACAACGGCTGAAACTCAAGATCCAGCTTTATTGCGGCACTGAAATTGCGATGGGTCCTGGCAAGGCCGATCTGCTCGACGCCATTGCCCGCGAAGGCTCGATTTCCGGCGCTGCCCGTACCATGGACATGAGCTATCGCCGGGCCTGGCTGCTGACAGACGCCATGAACCGCTGCTGGGGCGAACCGCTGGTAGAAACCGCGCCGGGAAGCGCCAAAGGTGGCGGGGCCAGAGTAACGCCTTACGGACAAGCGGTGCTCGGCCACTATCGTGCGCTTCAGGCGAAGGTGCACGGCACGTCGGATTGCGCGGATTATGCGGCGCTGGCCAAGGCAATGCTGCCCGAACCCCGGATCAGCCAGAAATCCTGATCGCAGCGGCACGGCTGGGCCGGGCAATATCCTTGATCGCACCGAAGGCTATCAGGCAGTCGGTACGTCCTCATGGCGAAGTGTGGCAAGCTGTGCTTCTGTATGCGGCACGATGCCAAACCCGCCCGCAATGCGCCGGTCGAGATCCGCAAGAGGGGTGTTCGGTGCGCGACGGCTAAGATCGCGCAAGTGCTGCACACGGATGACCGCCATGACGCAGCCCAGAGTCGCCACCGATACCGCCAGCCGCCACATCGCAAACTCGCCGGTTTGAATGGTGGAAAGAAACTCGGCAAAGCACATCCACACCGTCGCCGCGCCCAGCAATTCGCTCGCTCGCTGGCGGGGTGCCGCCAGCAGCAGCGAACAGGCCAGCAGGAAGAACGCTATCCCGCCAAGAGTAGGCGTCAGCAGGCCGGTTACATATCCATAGCCAAGCGCAATAGCGGTCGCCACGGCGACGATACCAGCCGAACCGGCGATCTGGCCGGGAGTCAATTTGTCGAGAGGACTACGCATGGACACCATGTAATCCGCAGGAGGTCAACAATTGGTTACGTTCAACCGAGCACCCCTGTTACCCGCAGGATAACCGTCCAGAGCACCACTGACAAAGCGATCGGCAAGCCCATCCTCACCCAGCCGGGCGCCTTGTCCTCGGCAAAGGGATATGCGGTTTCGGCAGGACCGTTCACATCGCCAATTTTCTGCAACTGTTCCTGCAAAGCATGAACGGGCGAGCCGAACGGCTGGTCGATATCGGCGGCAATGCGCGGCCCCCGCGCCACCGGATCGGTGACGACAGGTATGCTGATTGCTGGCTCATCGGGATCGGCAGTAAGAGTTTTCAGACGAGACATGGCAACACCTCGCAAAAACCTTACGCCCCAATTCATTAACCTTGAGTCAACTGTCCGCACGACAAAACCCTATGTGCGCTGCGCGGTCGAAAGCGGTTCGCCCAGCACGGGATATCCGCGACCATCGGGGATCATCAACCACGGCTTGCCGTCACGCTCGGCGATAAACGGACTGATCGTTTCAGCACCGAAAGCCAGAGCATGGTCGCGCGCCGCTTCAAATGTGTCGAACAGGGCCAGCCGCTCAAGATTCCGACGCGTCGGGAAAATCACCCTGATCCGGCCTGCTGCCGCCAGTTCAAGCGCTTCATTCGCACTTGCCCAGAACATATGCCGGTTTTCGGTGGCATCGACTTCGATATCGACGGCCCCCGTGCCGAGATCGGCCAGGAAAAAGCGGGTGTCGAAAATTCTTTCAGCGCGGTGGCGTGGCCACCATCGGGCAAACTGCACCAATTGATCGAGGTTCAGCGTCCAGCCGAAGGCATCAAGGACCGGGGCGAGTTTTCCGTGTAATAACAGCATTCGTCGCGCATCAGCCGCAACCCCGCCGTCGATCGGCCCGGATACTCCCACGACCAGCCCGGTCTCTTCCAGCGTTTCACGCACCCCTGCGATCCGGGCTGCGGTCACTTCAATTTCCCCGCCCAGCGTGGCCGCAAGATCGCGATCCGCCGGATCAACCTTTCCACCGGGAAACACGGTTGCGCCTCCGGCGAAATTGAGGGTCGCGTTGCGCTCTACCAACAATATCTGCGCCGCTCCTCCGGCCGGGTTGCGGCGATAGATGACGAGCGTGGCCGCGCGAACGGTCCTGGCTTGCAGTTCCTGCGGGTCGAGATCGCGAGTTTCCATTGTGCCTATCATGTCTGCCTGCGCGCTGCCTGCCAAGGGGGCAGAGCCTGTCGGAACATTTTACAACCCCTTTGATGAACCGAGACCGCACCTGTACGAAAATGTCGGGTTTCAGCCAATCTGACGATTTGGCACGGGTCATGCATAAATGCTGGCGTCCCGAAGAGTAGCTTCTTCCTGAGGCGGAGCCAGTCCCCCCGGTCTTCCTGGTTCCGCCTCTTCCCGGGCCTTCACTTCGCAAACATGAAAAAGCGCGACCGGCACAATGCCGACCGCGCTTTGCGATATTGATCAGGCCGTGCTGGCCTGAAGGTCGGTCAGGCAGGCTTCACGCCTGAATCTTCCATCAACTGTTGCAGTTCGCCGGCCTGGAACATCTCCATCATGATGTCCGATCCACCCACGAACTCGCCCTTGACGTAAAGCTGCGGGATGGTCGGCCAATCCGAGAAGGATTTGATGCCGCCACGGATTTCCATGTCCTGCAGCACATCCACGCTGGAATATTCCACGCCAAGATGTTCGAGAATGGCGATGGCCTTGCTCGAAAACCCGCATTGCGGAAACAGCGGTGTGCCCTTCATGAACAGCACGACATCGTTGCCGTTGACGATTTTGGCGATACGTTCTTCGGTGGTGCTGGACATCGGGGATCTTGTTCCTTTCGCGCCGGTCTCAATTGGGAACGGCGGTGGTCAGTTGCAAGGCATGAAGAACTCCGCCCATGCGGCCACCCAATGCATCGTAGACCATCTTGTGCTGCTTGACGCGCGGAACACCGGCAAAGCTTGCCGATACGACGTGCGCGGCATAGTGGTCACCGTCACCGGCCAGATCGGTGATCGCCACTTCCGCATCGGGCAAGGCCGCGCGAATCAGGCCTTCGATCTCGTCGGCAGCCATTGCCATCAGGGTTCGCCCATCAACTGGCGGCGCGCGTCGACAGACTTTGCGTCCATCGCCAGGCGGATCTCGGATTCATCCACATCGACACCGGCAGATACCAGATCGCCCAGAAGCTTGCGCACGACGTCCTCGTCCCCCGCTTCCTCGAAATCGGCCTGTACCACAGACTTGGCGTAAGCCTCGGTCTCGGCGGCATCCAGCCCCATGCGCTCTGCGGCCCACACGCCCAGCAGGCGGTTGCGGCGGGCATGGACGCGGAACATCATTTCTTCGTCACGGGCGAACTTGGCCTCGAAAGCCTTCTCGCGATCGTCGAACGTGGTCATGGGCGGATGAATCCTCAAAAGAAGCTCGTCCCTTAGCCGATAGTCAGCCCGCGCGCCCGCTGCAAGGGACCAGCAAAAGAATTGCAGGCCGCGCCCGCCACGAAGGCTTCAGATATGCCAGATCAGGGTCGACCTCGCCGGATGTCGAGCAGCACGCCACCCTGGCCGGTCAAGTCGCAGGAAAAATTGTCGCCGTTGCGGAACGTCCCCGAAACGCGATAACCGCTGCCTGTGCGCGCGGCGTCATGCACTTCGTCAACCTCGCCCGTGCGGGATGCTTCCTCTACACAGCGGTCGACCGCGTCATTGATGCTTCGCGCCGCGCCTTGTGCAAAAGCGCCCTGTCCACCGTTCTGACGCCAGTCATCCTGCGCAGGTGCGTTGTAAGGAGCCTGATCGTCACGATAGGGATAATCCTGTTCGCGATAGTCTTGATCGTTATAGTCCGGGTCACGGGGGACATCCCGATTGCTCGATTTGCTGGCGGCACTGGCAATCGCCGCGATTCCGCCGATAATCAGAATCCCTGCCAGCACATCACCGCCATCGATCCCGCGATCGCCGCGCCAATGGCGTCCACCGCCCCAGCCGGGACGCGCCTGTGCCTCCGCCGCCAATGGCAGCAGTGCCGTTGCCATGCCCGCGACGGCAATTGTCGCGCGTATCCATTTACCGATCATGCCCCGCCCCTTACCTGTGGATAGAAAGGCTAGGCGGTCCAGGCTTTCCGATGCCTGAACCGCCCGCCCCTGGTTGACTGTCAAAGTCCGCGAATGCCGCTGTAGTCGATGTCGACAACCCGTCCGCGCTCGACCTTGCATTTGAACGATCCGCTGTCGTATCCGCGCAACGAACTGTCCCAGCCGCGATAATCGCCGTTCCAGCCGCGGCCGTAATCACGATCACCCCGGCGCCAGTCGCGGCCGTTGGAGTTCACCGCGATGCGGCCCCTCACTTCATAGCCCCAGCGCGTCTGGCGGATGTCGCGTACGTCGGTCACGTCGGCACGGCCATAGCTATGACGCGATGCGGCTCGCTCGGCGGTGCGGACGCACTGCTCGATCGCTCCGCGCGCGTTGCCGCGACCATAGAAGTCATTGCGATTGCGGCCATTGCTCCAGCCATCGCCGCCCCGCCAGTCATCGCCGTAGCCGTAGCTATAGCGGTCGTTGTTATTGCTGGCAGCCGCGGCAATCGCCGCAATGCCGCCGATCACCAGCGCGCCGGCGATGATATCGCCACCGTCAATACCGCCGCGATGATCCCGCGCCATGGCGGGAGCGGCCGAAGACACCGCAACCGCAGCGGCGGCAACAGTTCCGACGAGGGCCTTGGAAAACGTCTTCATGGGTTCGGTCCTTCGCGTCTGGCGGGTCTATTCCCGCCGTGAACGAAGGTTTGCCCGATTCGCCGTGTTACGACGCTGAACCGACAGGACAGCAATCGTTCAGCAAAACGGCATGAAACATGAACAATCGGTCACTTTGTCGCCACATCCTGCAATCCCGTCCAGAAGGCAAGGAACGACAAAACATCGGCACCTGTATCGATGATCTTGTCCACCGGCTTGCCTGCGCCGTGCCCTGCCCGTGATTCCACGCGCAGCAGATGCGGCTTTTCACCGATTTGCGCAGCCTGCAACGCCGCCACATATTTGAAACTGTGCGCAGGCACCACGCGATCATCATTGTCTGCGGTCGTCACCAGCATCGCGGGATAGACCTTGCCGGATGTGATGTTGTGATAGGGGGAATAGGCGCGCAGGTTGCGCCAGTCGGCCTCACGGTCGGGTCTGCCATAGTCATCCACCCAGAACCGGCCCGAAGTGAAGCGATCGAAGCGGAGCATGTCCATGACACCGACATCAGGATTGGCCGCCGCAAAAAGGTCGGGCCGCTGATTGACCACCGCACCGACAAGCAACCCGCCGTTCGAAGCACCCTGGATCGCCAGCGCGCCCTTGGTGGCAATGCCTTCGCGGATCAGGTATTCGCCCGCCGCAATAAAGTCATCAAAGCTGTTCTGCTTGTGCTCGCGCCGCCCGGCTTCATGCCAGCTGCGCCCCAACTCGCCGCCGCCCCGGATATTGGCCAGGGCGAACGCCCCGCCCGCTTCGAGCCACGCCATACGCACCGGTGAAAACGCCGGCGTCAGCGAAATATCGAATCCGCCATAGCCATAGAGCAGCGTCGGCAAAGACGTGCCTGCCTTCGCCGCGCTGCGATTGCGCACGACATACATAGGCACTTGCGTTCCGTCCTTCGAAGGAAACTGGCGCTGTTCCACTTCATAGTCCGCCGGATCGAACGCCATCTTCGGCTTTGCAAACGGCGTCACCGCGCCACTGCGCAGATCCATGCGGTAGATCGCGGGCGGCGTGGCGAAGCTGCTGAACTGATAGAACGTCTCGGCATCACCAGGGCGGCCACCGAAACCGCTGGCAGTCCCGATTCCGTTGAGCGTTATCGCCTTGCCCGGACGGCCCTTGCGGTCGGCCATCACCGCCACGCTCTGGCCGCCCTGAAGGTAAGACAACAGGAAGCGGTCGCCGATCATGCGCGCGCCTTCCAGCTTGTTGGCACGTTGCGGCACGACCACCTTCCAGCCCTCGCCCGTCCGCGTCAGGTCGATGCTGACCAGGTGGAACTCTGGCGCGTCGCGATCGGTGAGGAACCACAGCTTGTCACCGATTCCGGCCACCATCCGCCAGTGATCGGCGATTTCCGGCACTAGCGGTACAACATTCCATCGGCCCGGCAGCCGCCCATCCACACGGATCAGGTTGATCGCGTTGCGCTTGTCGGTGCTCACCTCGCTGACGATCACCACCCAGCGGCCATCGCTGGTCACTTGCGCCTTGTGACTCCATGCCGGATGATCGGGCGTGGCAAAGACCTGCTCGTCTTGATCCTGTGCCGTGCCGATGCGATGGAACCAAACCGCCTTGTCGAAGCGCGGCGCGCGTGGATCGTCCCCGGCCCTCGGCGCGGGGAAGCGCGAATAAAAAAAACCTTCGTCGCCGATCCATGCAATATCGGTATCGTGTGCATTGGCCAGTCGCTCGTCCAGAACGCGGCCAGTGGCCACCTCCACCACGCGCAAGGTCCGCCAGTCACTGCCCGCTTCCTGTTCGGCAAAGGCGAGGAACTTGCCCGAAGGCGAAGGTTCCCACTGGGCCAGCGCCAGCGAACCATCGGCGCTCCATGTGTTGGGGTCCAGCAACAGGCGCTGTTCACCCGCTACACCCTTGCGCACCCACAGCGCCGACTGGTTCTGCAGCCCGGAATTGCGCGTGTAGAAGTAGCGGCTGCCCGCCTTGCGCGGCAGGCCGTAGCGTTCGAAATCGTACAGGTTGCGAATTCGGGCCGCAAAACGCTCACGTCCCGGCAAGTTCGCAAGATAATCGGCAGACACCGCGTTCTGCCGCGCAACCCAGCTCGCCACATCGGCATCCTTGCGCGGATCGGCTTCGAGCCACCGGAACGGATCGGCCACGCGCTCACCAAACGCCTGTTCGACCAGTTCTTCGTTCCGGGTGGCCGGATAAGCGATGCGGGGAAAGACCAGCCGTGTGGCGGGCGCCGCAGATGTGCCGCCGTTTGACGCCGAAACCCCAATGCTTTCTTCCGCATTCTCGGCGCGCAAAGGCGCTCCTGCCCCCAGAAGTGACAGCACCGCGATCGCGCCAATGGCGCGTCGCCTTTTCAGTTCCTTCTCCCACATCATTATTGCTTGTCTCTATAGCACCTTGCCAGGCGGGCGGCGAGATGGCTTTAGCGTCAGTCCTTTGATTTCAGTCCCGTCCAATGCGCAAGAAATGCGTAAACATCGGCCGACTCCTCGATCATCTTGGAAACCGGCGTGCCCGCGCCGTGCCCTGCCCGCGTTTCGATGCGGATAAGGTGGGGCTTCGGACCGATCTCGGCCGCTTGCAGCGCAGCGGCATATTTGAAGCTGTGCCCCGGCACGACCCGATCGTCAGTATCGGCAGTTGTGGTCAGGATGGCCGGATAGCTCTTGCCCGACGCAATGTTGTGATAGGGTGAATAAGACCGCAGCAGGCGCCAGTCGGCCTCCTTTTCCGGGAAGCCGTAGTCGAACACCCATTCGCGCCCGGCGGTAAACTTGTCAAAGCGCAGCATGTCCATCACGCCGACCGCCGGATGCGCGGCCGCAAACAGATCGGGGCGCTGATTTACCACCGCGCCCACCAGCAACCCGCCATTCGATCCGCCTTCGACCGCCAGCCCATCGCTGGACGTTATGCCATTGGCCTTGAGCCACTCTCCGGCTGCAATGAAATCGTCGAACACGTTCTGCTTGGTCGCGCCCTTGCCGCCAAGGTGCCAGGCCTCGCCATATTCGCCGCCACCGCGAATATTGGCCACGGCATAAGCCCCACCCGCCTCAAGCCAGGCCATGCGCGCGGCGGAAAAGCCCGGCAGGACAGAAATGTTGAACCCGCCATAGCCATAAAGAATTGTCGGCACCGGCCCGGTCAAATCCTTGCGCCGTACCACGAACATCGGAATCTTCGTGCCATCCTTCGAAGCATAGAACACCTGCCGCGTCTCGAATCGCGCAGGATCGAAGGTCAGCTTCGGTGCAGCCCAGATGTTCGCCGATGCGGGATTGGTGGCATCGAAGCCGTAGATCGTGGCGGGCTGCGTGAAGCTGCTGAACACAAAGTGCCCCTGCCCGTCGCCCGGCTTGCCCTGCACACCGCCAACGCTCCCAATGCCGGGCAAAGCGAGCGTTCCGGCGGCTTTGCCGTCGAGCGATGCCAGCCGAAGCTCGGCTTTCACGTCCCGCAGATAATTCAGCACCAGCTTGTCGCCGACGATCTTCGCGCCGTCGAGCACCGCCTCTTGCTCAGGCACAACGGTGGTGAACACGGGCTGGGTGCCGGACACGTCCACCATGACAACCTGCTTGCGCGGCGCATCCTTGCTCGTCACGAACCACAGCTTGTCGCCGATGCCGTCGATCAGGCTCCATTCGTCTGCCAGCGTCGCTATCAGCGAGCGCACCTTCCAGTCACCTTTGCCGATGGGCGCGATACCGACGGCATTGCCCTTTTCGCTGCCGGTGCTGGTCGCGATCACCATCCACCGCTGGTCGTGAGTTACGGCGGCGGAATGATAGAGACGCGGATTTTCCGGTGTGGCGTAGACCAGTTTGTCCGCAGACTGTGCGGTGCCAAGCTGATGATACCAGACCGACTGGTTGGAACTGACTGCCTGGAATGCTTCACCCGGCTTTGGCGCGGGGAAACGGGAATATAGAATGCCCCCGCTTCCGGCCCAGGCAATGTATGAAAACTTCACATGTTCAAGCGTGTCGGGCAGCACCGTGCCGGTCGCAACGTCGAGGAACTTGATGGTGCGCCAATCGGTGCCTCCGTCCTGAACCGAGAAAGCCAAACGCGCGCCATCGTCCGATGGCTCCCAGTCGTCCAGCGCGGTCGCGCCATCCTTTGCCCACGCATTTGGGTCGATCAGCACCCGGCGTTCGCCGCTATCGTCGGCGGGGCGGACATACAGGACGGACTGGTTTTGCAGCCCCGTGTTGTGGCGGAAAAACAACTGCCCGCCTGCCTTTACCGGCATCCCGATGCGTTCGAAATCGAACAGGGTTTTGAGCCGCTTCTCGAACGCAGGACGCTCCGGCAGCCTGGCAAGGTAATCGGCGGTGAAGCGGCTTTGCGCGTCCACCCACGCGGCAACCTTTTTGTCTTCGCGCACGTCTGCTTCAAGCCAGCGATAGGGGTCGGCGACCTGCTCGCCAAACGCCGCTTCAACCACGGTTCCGCGTTCGGTGGCGGGATAAGTCATCGCAGCATCTCCGGGTTGCGCCGCAACGGGCGCGGCGATGAAGATCGCTGCCGAAGCAGCAAGGATTGAACGAGACGGGCGCATGGGACGACTTTCGGTGGAGTGATTCCGGTTGCGTTGGAAACTAGCCCGGATAGGCTGACATGCAAGGTAGGGCGAACAGCCTTGCACTGATTTCAGCGTCCGCAGGCCTTTGGAACCAGATGACGTCGCGTTGGCACAAGCACCTTTGCGGCGCGTCAGACCATCAAGGAAAGGCGATGATACCGCTTTCGTCATTGCGAGGAGGCAAAACCGACGAAGCAATCCAGAGTCGTTACACTCCGTGCCGGATTGCTTCGTGGGCCTCGGACGAAGTTTGCAAACGCCATGATCACCGATGAAAAACGGGCGGTGGCATTGCTGCCCCGCCCGTTTTCAATTCCGGTGCGAACCGAAGCGCAGATTATGCGGCTTCGTATTCGTCCTCATCGGCGGTCATCACCGGACCCGAATCCTGGCCCTTGGCCGAAGTGTCGCGGTCAACCAGTTCGATCACGGCGATCGGAGCAGCGTCCGAAGCGCGGTAGCCGGCCTTGATGATGCGGGTATAGCCGCCATTACGATCCGCATAACGCTCTGCCAGAACGGAGAACAGCTTGGTCAGCTGTGCATCGTCACCCAGACGCGTGTGGGCGAGACGACGGTTCGAAAGACCGCCCTTCTTGCCCAGCGTGATCAGCTTTTCGAGGTAAGGACGCAGTTCGCGCGCCTTTGGCGTGGTGGTGGTGATCTGCTCATGCTTGATCAGCGCTGCCGCCATGTTGCGAAGCATCGCGAGGCGGTGAGCGGAGGTACGACCAAGCTTACGCTGGCCCATTTTATGACGCATGGGTATTTCCTTCAGTTCGTAGGGGGGCCGTGCAAGGTACCCCGATCCAGGCGGCTGTTAAGGGTTGCCGCCAAATCACCCGAAAACAGGGCGTTCCGAAGAACGCCCCGGATTTGGTTAGCCCAGCAGCTCTTGTTCGAGCTTCTTGGCCATTTCCTCGATGTTTTCCGGCGGCCAGCCGGGGATGTCCATGCCGAGGCGCAGACCCATCGAAGAGAGAACTTCCTTGATCTCGTTGAGCGACTTGCGGCCGAAGTTCGGCGTACGCAGCATCTCGGCTTCGGTCTTCTGAACCAGATCGCCGATGTAGATGATGTTGTCGTTCTTGAGGCAGTTGGCCGAGCGGACCGACAGCTCCAGTTCGTCGACCTTCTTGAGGAGGTAACGGTTGAGCTGGTTGGCATCGCTTTCTTCCGGTGCATGCGAGGCAACGCCTGCAACCGAAGGAACATGACCGACCGGAACCTGATCATCGAAGTGGACGAACAGCGAAAGCTGGTCCTGAAGGATGCGCGCGGCATAAGCCACGGCGTCTTCAGGGGTCACCGTGCCGTCGGTTTCGACCGTCAGGTTGAGCTTGTCGTAGTCAAGCTCCTGACCGATACGGGCATTGTCGATCTTGTACGAAACCTGGCGAACCGGCGAATAAAGCGAATCGACCGGAATGAGGCCGATCGGTGCATCCACGGGACGGTTGGCAACCGCAGGAACATAGCCCTTGCCGGTATCGACCGTCAGTTCCATGTTGAAGGTCGCGCCTTCATCCAGATTGCAGATCACGAGGTCCTTGTTGAGGACTTCGATGTCTCCGCTGACGGCGATGTCGCCAGCCTTGACTTCGCCCGGACCCGTTGCCGAAAGCTGCAAGCGCTTGGGGCCTTCGCCCTGCATCCGCAATGCGATCTGCTTCACGTTCAGAACGATATCGGTCACGTCTTCCCGAACGCCGGCAAGCGACGAAAATTCGTGAAGCACGTTCTCGATCTTGATCGAGGTAACAGCTGCGCCCTGCAGCGACGACAACAGCACACGACGCAGCGCGTTGCCGAGGGTGAGACCAAAGCCACGCTCCAGCGGTTCCGCGACAAAAGTCACACGGCGCTTGGAATCGTTGCCCGGCTTGATCTCAAGATTGTTGGGCTTCTTCAGTTCCTGCCAGTTCTTGATGTTGACAGTCATGGAATTCCCCTGGGGTTTGTGCGGGCTTGCCGGACGTCGGACGAAGTGTCCGCATCCGGTCGAGGTATTGGGTGAGTGATGGCGCCGGTACCTGCGCCGTCACTCACCAATAGGCAGGATCAGACGCGACGGCGCTTCGACGGGCGAACGCCGTTGTGCGGGATCGCTGTCACATCGCGGATTGCAGTGATCGTGAAACCGACCGCCTGCAGCGCGCGAAGGGCGCTTTCACGACCCGAACCGGGACCCTTGACCTCGACTTCGAGGGTGCGGACGCCGTGTTCGGCAGCTTTCTTGCCGGCATCGTCGGCAGCGACCTGCGCTGCATACGGCGTCGACTTGCGGCTACCCTTGAAGCCCATCATGCCGGCCGAGGACCACGAAATCGCGTTGCCCTGGGCGTCGGTGATGGTCACCATGGTGTTGTTGAAGCTGGCGTTGACATGCGCGACGCCGCTGGTGATGTTCTTGCGCTCGCGGCGCTTAATGCGCTGAGGTTCGCGTGCCATTGGTTTCTATCCTCGAAAATCTGGGACGGAAGAAAGCCCTTGCGGGTCTTACTTCTTCTTGCCGGCGATCGGCTTGGCCTTGCCCTTGCGGGTGCGAGCGTTGGTGTGCGTACGCTGACCGCGGACCGGCAGGCCCTTGCGGTGGCGCAGACCACGATAGCACGCGAGGTCCATCAGGCGCTTGATGTTCATCGCGACTTCGCGACGAAGATCGCCTTCCACGGTGTGATCGGCGTCGATCGCTTCGCGGATCTGGAGGACTTCGGCGTCCGACAGGTCCTGAACGCGGCGGCTGTGATCAATACCCAGCTTGTCGGCGATCTGCTTGGCCTTGTGAGCCCCGATACCATGAATATAGGTAAGCGCGATAATCACGCGCTTGTTGGTGGGGATGTTTACCCCGGCAATACGAGCCACTTGCTTCTCCGTTTTGCTCCACAGGGCGCAAGCGACTCACGCCGCAGGCCCTATCTCATCGCGAAAAACACCCTGCAAAACGGGAAAATTCCGGCAGAAACAAGGCCTTGACCTTGGCTGCAATGAACCATCCCGGTTTAGAGTGAAAGGCGCGCTTAGGAGGTTTCGAATGCAACGTCAACAGCAGCGCAATGACAAACATCGGCAAAAGCACCATTCGCAGGCGCTGCCTTGTTGTCGTGATGAGGCGTGAATACTCCATTTTCGAGCCAAGGTCAAAGCCGACTGCCTCAGCGCTGGAACTCTCCAGGAAAATGCGGCACTAACGGCTTGCCGACGCATATCGCGCTTCCATTGGTGGCTACTGCCCGCCCGCTCCATCTTCATTCCTGACGCCGCGGAGCACATCCGGGCGCAGCCGGTTAAGGCCAAATGCCAGTCACTTCCCAGCGCCTGAACATCGTCACCACCCTCGACTATGCCCTGCCTGTTCCGGCACAGGTCCTGATGCAGATCGGCGTGGCGCGTTTGCCCGACCAGCGCATTCTTGGCGAAACGCTCGACATTGGCGGATTGCCGGTCGCGATCCATGTGGCGGCGCATGGCGGGGTTGGCGAACGGGCATGGCTGACGCCCGACAGCGCGCTGCAGGTCCGCTATGAGGCGCAGATCGATATCACGCGCGAGACCTTGCCGCTCGCCAACCTGTTTGCCGATGCGTTGACCGTGCTTCCGGCCGATGCGATCGAATACCTGCTGCCCTCACGCTATTGCCCGGTCGATACCTTGCATGCCGCGTCGATGGAGATGTTCGGCAATCTTGCAGGCGGCGCTGCGGTGGAAGCGGCATGCGACTGGATCGGCAGCCACTTGTCCTACGTGCCCGGCGCAAGCCACGGCGGAACAACCGCGATAGACACCTTCCACAGCCGTGAGGGCGTTTGCCGCGATTACGCGCATCTGCTGGTCACTCTGGTGCGCGGGATCGGCATTCCAGCCCGCGTGGTCAGCGCCTATGCCCCCGGCGTCAATCCGCCCGATTTCCACGCGCTGGTACAAGTCTGGCTCGCAGGTGGCTGGCGCCTTGTCGACGCCACCGGCATGGCCGACCCCGCGCAGACCGCGATCATCGGGATCGGGCGCGATGCCGCGGACATATCCTTCCTGACGATCTTCGGCAGCGCCTTCCTCAATGAACAGGCGGTGAGCGTGGAACTCGCCTAGATCCGCTCCGCCTGCGCCACGGCATCGCTGGCGCGCAGGGCGCTGACGATGCGCGTGAGGTGCGCCAGATCGCGTACCTCCAGATCGACCTCGTAAGTATGGAACGGGTTTTCGCGCTGGGTCATTTCCAGGTTGACGACATTGGCGTGGTTCTTGGCGAAGATGCCGGCCATTTCGGCGAGTGTGCCGGGGCGGTTGTAGAGTTCGGCGCGCAAGCGGCCAATCGCACCGTCGGTACGGGCATCCCATGACAGGTCGATCCAGTCGGCATCGACGCCATCGGCCAGTTTCATGCAATCGATGGCATGAACCTCCACGCCTTTTTCCGGGCGGCGCAGGCCAACGATGCGGTCGCCCGGCACCGGATGGCAGCAGTCTGCCAGCTTGAACGCCATACCGGGCGTCAGGCCACGCACCGCAATGGCGCGTTTCTGGCTGGGCCAATCTTCCTGTGGCAAGTTGGCGGCGCTGCCGGGGACAAGCGCCTCCATCACCTGCCGGTCATCGATCTTGGCTGAACCTATGGCGAACATGAAGTCCTCCTCGGTGCCAAGTTTCAGCCGCTTGACCGCATCAGCCAGCGCCTTCTTGCCGATCTTGGTCGGCAGGCGCTCGACGATTTCCTCGTACAGCTTGCGACCGATAGCGGCGACCTCGCTACGCTCCTTCTGACGGACGAAGCGGCGGATCGCGGCGCGGGCCTTGCCGGTGACGACGAAGCCGAGCCACGACAACTGCGGTTCGGAATTGCGGCTCTTGATGATTTCCACGACGTCTCCATTGCCCAGCGCGGTACGCAGCGGCACATGGCGGCCATTGATCTTCGCGCCAACTGCCGCCGCGCCAAGATTTGTATGGACCGCAAAGGCAAAGTCGATGGGCGTCGCGCCCTTGGGCAACTGGAACAAGGCGCCCTTGGGCGTGAAGGCAAAGATGCGGTCCTGATAGATCGCCATCTTGGTGTTTTCGAGCAGTTCCTCGGCATCGTGGCTGGCATCGAGAATTTCGACCAGATCGCGCAGCCAGCCGATCTGTGCATCGGGCTGCGTACCGCCCTGCTTGTAGGACCAGTGCGCGGCAAGGCCGTATTCGTTCAATTCGTGCATTTCGCGAGTCTTGATCTGAACTTCGACGCGCATCGCATTGGAATAAATGAGAGATGTGTGAAGCGAACGATAGCCGTTCATTTTCGGGGTGGAGATGTAGTCCTTGAACCGGCCGGGTATCATCTGCCAGGCGCGATGAAGCAGCCCCAGCGCCTTGTAGCAGTCTTCCTCACTTTCGGTGAGTACGCGGAAGGCCATGATGTCGGTGATCTGTTCGAACGACACGTGCCGTTCGGCCATCTTGCGCCAGATCGAATAGGGGTGCTTTTCACGCCCCGAAATTTCGACACGCAGACCTGCTTCGGCCAGAACCTTCTTGATTTCGAGCGCGATGGAATCGACTTGCGCGCCTTCTTCGCTGCGGATCGCGGCGAGCCGCCCGGTAATCGTGGCATAGGCTTCGGGTTCAAGCTGTTCGAACGCGAGCAGCTGCATCTCGCGCATATATTCATACATGCCCACCCGCTCGGCGAGCGGGGCGTAGATTTCCATCGTCTCACGCGAGATGCGGCGGCGCTTGTCCTCGCTGCGGATGAAATGCAGCGTACGCATGTTGTGCAGGCGGTCGGCCAGCTTGACCAGAAGGACGCGCAAGTCCTCGCTCATCGCCAGCAGGAACTTGCGCAGATTTTCCGCCGCGCGCTCGCTCTCGCTCAGGGTCTCGATCTTCGAAAGCTTGGTCACGCCATCGACCAGCCGCGCCACATCGGGACCGAACAGGCGCTCGATATCCGCGACCGTGGTCAGCGTATCTTCGACCGTGTCGTGCAAAAGCGCGGTAATGATCGTGTCCTGATCGAGCTTCAGCTCGGTCATCAGGCCGGCGACTTCAACCGGGTGCGAGAAATAGGGGTCACCGCTGGCGCGCTTCTGCGTACCGTGCTTCTGCACGGTAAACACATAGGCGCGATTGAGCATCGCCTCATCCGCATCGGGATCGTAGGCGAGAACACGTTCGACAAGTTCGTACTGGCGGAGCATCTGACCCTAGATGGAGGCAAGCAGGCGGTTAGGGCAAGTAGGAAGCCTCCGTAAATTCGAATGATTCCCGCCTTTATCGGATAAGGGCGAAGTTTGCGGCGTCTTCCGGGTACAGCCCGCACAGGCGCGGGTCGCGATAGATTTCGACAAAACGGGCAAAGGGCACGAAGCCACGGCTCATGTAGAACGGCACCGCGCGCGGATCATCGGTGGTGCACGAATGCAGCCAGACGCGCGAAATGCCCTTGATCCAAGCCATCCCAAGCGCCTTGCGCATCAGCCATTTGCCAAGGCCCTTGCCCGTGGCACCGGGGATGAGGCCGAAAAACACGATCTCGCACTCGCCTTCCACCCGGAAATCGAGTTCTACGATCCCGATTTCAACGCGGGCGCGGTCAACCACGGCGTAAAGCTGGACGCGCGGATCAGACAGGATTTCAACGAGTTCGGCATCGGTCTTCACAAGCCGTGCCCACCACAGCCACGGCCCGCCCACCCGCTTGTAGAGCACACGGTACTTTTCGGGCGTGCAATCCTTCCAGCGGACAAGCTGGATCGGCACATCGTCCTCTGGGGTCAGGCGGCGCAAATCGGCGGGCGGCTCGCGCATTTCCAGTGCGGTAACCACGCAGGCAAGGTCGCCAGCGCGGACGTTGTGGAAGCCCTCGCCCAGCGGTTCGCCCGCGACCTTCACTGACTCAGCTCCACACCGCTTCGGGCGGCAGGCTCATCAGGATGGCGTCGATGTTGCCGCCGGTCTTGAGGCCGAACAGTGTGCCGCGATCCCACACGAGGTTGAACTCGGCGTAGCGCCCCCGGTACTGGAGTTGCTGGAGCTTTTCGGCCTCGTTGAACGGCATCGCCATGCGGCGGCGGACAAGTTTGGGGAAAACGGCGAGGAAGGCTTCGCCGACATCGCGGGTGAAGGCGAAGTTTGCCTCGAACGCGGCCTGATCGGCGCATTCGAGATGATCGTAGAATATCCCTCCGACACCGCGATGGACCTTGCGGTGGGGGATGTAGAAGTAGTCGTCCGCCCATTTCTTGAAGCGCGGGTAATATTCCGAGTCATGCTTGTCGCAGGCAGCCTGGTAGGTGGCGTGGAACTCTGCCGTATCCTCGTCGTAGGGGATCGGCGGATTGAGATCGCCGCCGCCGCCGAACCACGCCTTGCTGGTGGTCAGGAAGCGCGTGTTCATGTGGACGGCGGGAACGTGGGGGTTGGCCATGTGTGCAACCAGACTGATGCCCGTTGCGGTAAAGCCGGGCGTTTCCGCGCTCGCTCCGTTGATCGTGCCCGCAAATTCCTTGGAAAATTCGCCCTGAACAGTCGAGACGTTGACGCCGACCTTTTCGAAGACCTTGCCTTTCATCAATCCCTGAACACCGCCGCCGCCGTTCTGCACGGTCTCACCATCATGTTCGCGGTTCCACGGCGTGTAGGCAAAGCGCGCATCCGAGCCTGCCTCACGCTCGATCGCCTCGAATTCGGCACAGATGCGGTCGCGTAGCGATTCGAACCACGCGCGGGCTTGCGCAGTCTGCCGGGTCCAGTCTTCAGGTATCGGGTTTTCGGTCATGAGAGGGCACTTGCCAAGGGAAAGGGCATACGGCAAGGGGAAGTCATGGTTCCCTTTTCGTTCGCACATCAGGAATTTCGCCTCGCGGTTTCGCGCGCGCTGTTCTGGGCGGAGGAAAACGCGTTGCTGGTGGCGGACCTCCATCTGGAAAAGGCCAGCTTCTTTGCCTGCCACGGCCAGATGCTGCCCCCGTATGACAGCCGCGCCACGCTGGAGCGGCTTGCGGAAGCGCTGCGGGAAACCAACGCGCGCCGGGTCTATTGCCTGGGCGATTCGTTCCACGACTCGGCCGGTGTTGACCGGCTCGAACCTCACGCGGCGGGCATGCTCGATGCCCTGACGCGCGCGACAGAATGGGTCTGGATCACCGGAAATCACGATGAGGACGCCCGCGCTCCGGGCGGAACCATCGTTGACGAACTGTCCACGCGCGGTCTTTCCCTGCGCCATATCGCCCGTGCCGGTGCGCAAGGATGTGAAGTTTCAGGCCATTTCCACCCCAAGTTGCGGGTCAGGGTGCGTGGCCGCTCAATAGCCCGCGCCTGCGCCGTTGCCAGCGAAAACCGCCTGATCCTGCCTGCTTTCGGCGCTTTGACCGGCGGAATGGATGCGGCCGATCCAGCCATCCTGTCCGCGCTGCAACCCGCCCAGGCAATCGACGCCATCGTTCCGGCGGGAGATCGCCTTGCACGCTTTGCATTGTGGCGCGCAGCGGCATGAACGCATGGCCGGGATAAGGGCTGCGATAAGCTGCGCAATGCGCCCTTTATCTAAGCGTACATTGTGATATGAGCGCGCCAATCGTATATTCGTTTAAACTGCAGGAGAAAGCACAATAGCTCCCCCACCCCGGCGCAGCATGGCGCCCCCCGTCAAGAGCGGGCCTCGCTTCAACCAGATGATCAACGTGCCCAAAGTGCGCGTGATCGACGAAAATGGCGAGAACCTGGGTGTGATGTACACCCGCGAAGCGATTGATCAGGCCGCCTCCGTCGGTCTCGACCTTGTCGAAGTTTCGCCCACGGCCGATCCTCCGGTCTGCAAGTTCCTCGATGTCGGCAAGTTCCGGTACGAGGCGCAGAAGAAGGCCAACGCCGCTCGCAAGAGCCAGAAGACGCAGGAGATCAAGGAGATCAAGATGCGTCCGAACATCGATGACCATGACTACGATACCAAGATGCGTAACGTGGTGCGGTTCATCGAGGATGGCGACAAGGTCAAGATCACGCTGCGGTTTCGCGGGCGCGAGCTTTCGCACCAGCAGATCGGCATGAACCTGCTCCGCAAGGTCCAGGACGATGTGGCCGAGATTGCCAAGATCGAAGCCTTCCCCCGCATGGAAGGCCGCCAGATGCTGATGGTTCTCGCGCCGAAGTAAGCGCAAGGGCAACCATTGCCGAAGGATTGAAGGGCGCGCCGGAAGGTGCGCCCTTTTCGGTTTGTCGACCGCCCAAAACGCGCTGGCGCACGTTCCCCCGAACACTGTCCATCCAGCTTGCGCCATGCACGAACCGCCGATTCCATCATGCCCGATTGTCGTTCCTGCACGTTCGATGCGCGGTTCGCCAAAAAAGGAATTTTTGCATGATGCCATCTCTCAAGATCATCCCCGCCGTTGCCATCATGGCTGGTTCGCTCGGCCTCGGCGGTTGCGCCACCAAGGGCTACGTCCGCGAACAGGTCGCTGTTGTCGACCAGCGCGTTGCGGCTCTCGAAGGCCGCGTTGCCGAAACGGACGGTATCGCCCGCGCCGCCCGCGGTGAAGCGCAGGCCGCTGCCGGACAGGCCCAGACCAACACCCAGCGTCTCGACCAGTTGACCGGCCGCGTTGATGGTGTCGAACAGCGCATGATCGAAGCGCAACGCAAGCGCCCGCGCAACTGACGAAAGCTATATGAACGCAGCTTCCGATCTGCCCTTTCTACATTTGAGTGCGACAATCGATGAACCACGGTATTCTGGCGCTTTCCTGTCTTGCGCTGACATTTACTGCAACAGGCCCGGCGCAGGCAGCAAAACGCACGGATTCGGCAGAAAAAGTGCAATCTCAAAATGTTGAAGCAGAAAGATCGGAAGCTGCCTCAAGAGTTACGACGTGGGTTTCCCAGTCGGGCGACAACGCGCGCTTGCCCTATATCGTGATCGACAAGCCATCGGCCGCGATGTTCCTGTTCGACGCCAAGGGCAAGCAACTGGCCACAGCGCCCGTGCTGATCGGCATCGCGGCAGGTGACGATGCGACCCCCGGCATCGGCAGCAAGGATCTTTCCGAGATCGGACCCGCTGAAAAAACCACCCCTGCCGGACGCTTTCTCGCGAAATTCGGCGTCGCTGCGGGCAATCAGAAAGTGCTGTGGGTGGATTATGCGACTTCGGTGGCCATCCACACCATTCCGCCGGGCAAACCCAGGGAAAAACGGCGGGAACGGATATTGTCCAGAACAATCGAGGACAACCGCATAACCTTCGGCTGCATCAATGTGCCCAAGGTGGCTTATGCCAAGATCCGCCAGCAATTCGGCAAGAAGGGCGGCTATGTCTATGTCCTGCCGGACAGCAAGCCCATCGAAAGCGTATTTCCGCCGCTGCATGCCCAACCATACCTGACGCGCTGGCGGGCAAGCCCTTTCGCTTCCTTGATGCGCTGACGGGCAAGCCCTTTCGCTTCCTTGATGCGCTGGCGGGCAAGCCCTTTCGCTTCCTTGATGCGCTGGCGGGCAAGCCCTTTCGCTTTGCCCCACCTCTGCTAGGCAGTTGGCGGGAAAAGCGGGGGCAGAACCGGGTGATCGACGCGCGCAGGATCGGATTGATTGTCGGCCCGACGGGGATGGCGGTAACCCTGCTGGCGGCTGCGCCTGCGGGAATGCCGGAAACGGCGTGGCTGACAGCAGGCCTTGTCTGGTGGATGGCGGTTTGGTGGATGACCGAGGCCCTGCCGTTGTCAGCCACGGCCTTGCTTCCCTTCATCGTCCTGCCCCTTACCGGCGTTGCAGATGCCGCCAAGACTGCATCGTCCTATTACTCGCCGATCCTGTTCCTGTTCATCGGCGGCGCGTTTCTGGCGCTGGCGATCGAGCGCACTGGCCTGCACCACCGGCTCGCGCTGTTCATCATGAGCTTTGCCGGGGCCAGACCCGCACAATTGCTGTTCGCGGTCATGGCGGCAACGGCGGTGCTTTCCAGCTTCATTTCCAATACATCGACGGCCCTGATCATGATGCCGATGGCGCTGGCCATGCTTGGCGCTGGCGGTGTCCGGCCGGGCGAGACTTCGGGCATGGCCGGCGCATTGCCGATGGGAATCGCCTTCGCGGCATCGATCGGCGGCCTTGCCACGATGATCGGTACGCCCACCAATGCGATTGCCGCTGGAATGATCGAGAAGACGCTGGGCACCCGGATCACGTTCATTGGCTGGGCGATGTATGGTGTGCCGATTGCGCTGCTGGCGGTGCCGCTGGCGGCGTGGATCATCGCGCGGGTGCAAGGGCTGGACAAGGATGCCTTCGATCCGGTGGCAGCGCGCGATTCGATCGCACACTCCGTCCGCTGGACCGTGCCCGAACGTCGGCTGATGCCGGTGGTGATTCTCGCTTTCATGGCCTGGGTCGCGCAGCCCTGGCTGGAAGGTTTCTTCCCCAGAGGCGGGCTGACCGATGGCACGATTGCCGCCATTGCCGGGCTGGTGCTGTTTTTCCTGCCCGATGGCACCGGCCGCCCGATGCTGACCTGGCCCGAAGCGAACCGCGCGCCGTGGGACGTGGTGCTGATGTTCGGCGGCGGGCTTGCCATGGCGATGAGCATGACCGAATCCGGGCTGACCGGATGGCTGGGCGAGATGCTGTTGCCGTTGCAGCACGTGCCCCTGCCCATCGTGGCGCTGGTGCTGGTGGCCTTCGTGATCGCGGTGACCGAATTTGCGAGCAATATCGCGGCCGCCAGCGGGTTCATGCCGGTGGTGGCGGCGCTGGTGGCGGCATTGGGTGCAGACCCCGTCCTGCTGGCCCTGCCCGCCGCTTTTGCCGCAACCTGGGGCTTCATGTTGCCCGCCGGAACCGGGCCGAACGCACTGGCTTGGGCCACGGGCCATTGTTCGATGCGCGCCATGATAAAAGCCGGGCTGGCGCTCGATCTGGCGGGAGTTTTCCTGCTGGTGGGCGTGGTCTGGGGAATTTCGGCATTGGTCTAAGTATTTCCCCTTCACCTCTGCGGGCTTTTTCGGTTACATAAGAATTGAGGCCTCCCGCTGAATCGCTATTTTTCCAAAGTGTGCAGCTTTGCACAGCGATTCGGGCAGAAAGAGGCGAAAGACTGGTCGCACAATCTTTCGTCTGTTTATTGTGGGAGTTTCACCATGCACCGCATGATAAAGACCTTGCTGGCCGGAAGCGCAGGAGCAGCCGGTTTCGCCGCGCTGCTGCTGGTGCCGACCGGCGTTGCCACCAGTGCCGACCACCTCGACCCGCCGGGCCGCACCGATGGCGGGGTTGACGCCAACCCCGATATTCCGGCCGACATCGCCGACGTGTTTGCCTGGCATTCGAATGGAACGACAAAAATCGCCATGACCTTTGCCGGTCCCGTTTCGGCGGCGGGCACAACGCCGCTCTATTATGACCGCGATGTGCTCTTCAAGATCAATATCTCAACCGCAGCACCTGCCAATACCCCCGAATTCACAATCAAGTACCGATTCGGCAAGGGCGCGGGCGACAAGGACTGGGGCGTACGCATCGAAGGCATTCCCGGCGTGACCGGCGTGGTCGAAGGGCCGGTCGAGACCAATCTCGAAAAGGATGGCGTCAAGGTTCGCGTCGGCCTGTTCGACGAACCGTTCTTCTTCGATCTGATCGGCTTCCGCGAAACCCGTTCGACCGGGGTCTTGCGCATCCGCAACGATCGTAATTTCTTCGATGGCCAGAACGACACTGCAATCGTGCTGGAAATCCCCGACGAAAAGCTCGGCGCGGGAGTCAATAATCTCGGCATCTGGGGACAGACACTTCGCTTCGGGGGGAATATCTGATGACCATCAACCCGATCAAGCGCCTGCGCGCCCTCGCCCTTACCGCCACGCCTCTGGCGCTGGCCCTTTCGTTGACTGCCTGCGGTGAAGATGGCGCTGGCGGTCAGGTCGTCGTCCCGGCGCCGATGCCAAGCTCGACCGCCACGGCAACCCCGACACCAACCGCAACCGCCGTCACGTTCGATTCCACACGCTGCTTTACCCAGGCAATCCAGGGTCAGAACGGGGCCAATCTGCGGTCAATTCTTATCCCCGATACACTCAAACTTGATTTGACCCGGTCAACCCGCTGGCCAAACGGCCGTCATCCGGCTGACCCGGTCGTCGATATCCTGCTGGCCACGCTGCTGCTGGACATGACGGTAACCGGTCAGGGACCGAACACGATTGCCAACGTCCCGCTCAATCCACCGAGCAACGACAAGTTCTTCCTGTTGACCTTCCCGTTCCTGCCCACGCCGAACGGTACGCCGCAGGTTGCCACAGGGACCGGGAGCGGCTTCAATTTTCGAACCGATCCTGATTCTGCCTTTGTCAGCGTGGACCGCATGGGCAACCCTGCCATCGCAACGGTTCTTGTCGGATCACCAACGAAGAACAGCTTCAACGACGACACGCCAACTGGCGACGTCACCGGCGACAAGTACTATGCTGAATTCATTGTGGAACTGAACAAGCTGTACAACCTGATCGGCGACGATGTGGACAGCCTTGGCCTGAAGATCTGCGCCGACAAGTCCTGATTGACAGCGTGACGATGACCTCTGCACCTGCGCGCGCAACGCGCTGGCCTTGGCTGCTGCTTGTTGCGGTGCTGCTGGTGGCGGCTGGCGCGATTGCCTTTGACAAATGGCAATCGCGCCAGGGTCCGCCCGACCCCTTGCCGTCCGAAATCAAGCCGTGGTTCGGCCCGCGCAATCAGGCTGAACTGGAACAGGCTGCCATTGTGGCCGTAGACGGTGCGCGTACGCGACTGGCGCTTGCCCCCGATGAGTGGCTGCGGCAGGAAATGCTCGCCCGTACGCTTGTCAAACGGTTCCGCGCGACAGGCAGCTATGCCGATCTGGCCGAAGCGGACGCCTTGCTCGACAAGGGCATGGCGGGATCGCCCGCACCAGCAGGGCCTAGCCTGAGCCGCGCGGAAACCTCGCTGCTGGCGCACAAGCCCGATGCGGCGGACAAGGGCCTCGCCCGGTTCTTTGCGCAGGCGGGCGAACCGGAGGCGGGTGAATCCGCAGGGGCGTGGAGCATCAAGGGCGATCTGGCGTTCCAGCGCGGCGACATGAAGGCTGCGCGCCTCGGCTATGCCCGCGCCGAAGAACTGGACAACAACGCCGCTGTCGCGCTGCGCCAGTCGATGCTGGCGCTGCGCAGTGGCGATGCCGATCTTGCGCGGCGGCGGGTCAACGCGATCCTGCGCGCACCAAAGCTCAATCGTTGGGTGAAGGCGCAAGTCGCGCTGCAGCGCGCGACCATCGCCTATGCCACGGGCGACTGGCAGGCGGCGGGAACATGGTCGCAATTCGCGGACAAGTTCTTTCCCGGCAATCCACTGGCACAAGCCTACGTCGCGCAGACACAGGCGCTGGATGGCGACATGGCGGGTGCAATCAAGCGCTACGAAGCGATTGTCGCCAAGGCCCCCCTGCCCGAAGTGATGGATGCGCTGGCTTTCACCCTGCGCCTGCAAGGACGCGGTGCGGAAAGTCGCGCCTGGGCCGACAAGGCGGCGACGTTGTGGGCAGAGCGGATGAAGCTGGCGCCGGAAGCCGCGGCTGCCCATGTGGTGGAACACGAACTCGCGCTGGGCGATCCGGCGCGCGCGCTGCCCATCGCCAGGGCCGATGCCGCCCGCCGCCCGCACGGCGCGACCCTGACCCTGCTCGCCCGCGCGCAATTGCTGACCGGCGATGCCAAGGGCGCGTTGGCCACGCTGGAGCGGGCCGAGAAAACCGGCTGGCGATCGGCCGGGCTGTACCTCGCGCTGGCCGATACGCACACCGCGCTGGGGGACGAGGACGCGGCCGACGATGCGCGCGAGGATGCGCTCGATCTCAATCCGAAAGCCACCGAAGCCGCCGCGCGCTATATCTGGTTCGGGCACGATTGAGCGGATGTTTCGCGCTGTCCTGCTATTGCTCTGCGCGCTGGCCGCCCGCCCTGCTCTCGCTCACCTGACGCCGAATTCCGAAATCCGGCTCGATTTCGCGCCGGGTTCGGTCAAGGCCGACGTGATCGTGCCGCAGGCCGAATTCGCCTATGCCACCGGCCTTGCCACCGACAATCGCGCCGAAACGCTGGCGCGAGCAAAAGCGCGTGTGCTGGCCGATATGGCGGTGCTGACGCCCGATGGCGCGCCGTGGACGATAACGGTGGACCGCATTGCCTTCGAACGGATCGCCGGGCCACCCGATCTCCACCTGAACCTGACGCTGACCCCGCCGCCGGGTGCATCGGACCGCAGCTTGCGCTGGCGCTGGCATGTGGTGACGCGACAGGCACCCAGCCACTTCGCGCTGCTGGTGATCGATGGCGATCTTGCCGGCGGTGTGCGTGGCGAAAGCGAGATGGTGGGCGCCCTGACTGCGACGCGCACCGAACTTGCGGTGGACCGGGGGAGCGCCAGCCTTGGCGGGCTGTTTGCCAATGCCTTCCGGCTGGGCGCACACCATATCGCGGAAGGCTACGATCACTTGCTGTTCCTGCTGGCGCTGCTGCTGCCCGCGCCCTTGATTGCCGCTCGTGGCCGCTGGACCGGCGCGCGCAGCCGGCGTGACACGTTCAAGGCCCTCGCACTCGTCGTTACCGCGTTCACCATCGGCCATTCCACCACCCTGATCCTTGCCGCCTTCTTCGGCCTCAGCCTTCCAGCGCAGCCGGTGGAAGCGGGGATTGCGCTGTCAGTGCTGATTTCGGCCATACACGCCGCCCGCCCGGTGTTTCCGGGGCGCGAACCATGGGTAGCGGGGCTGTTCGGGCTGGTCCACGGCCTTGCCTTTGCCACGCTGATCAGCAATTTCGGCTTGGGCGCAACCACGCGGGCTACCGCCATACTCGGCTTCAACCTTGGCATCGAGGCGGTGCAGCTGGTCGTGGTACTGATCGCCCTCCCCCTGTTGATCGCCCTGGGGCAGTGGCGACATGGACCGAAGGTGCGGCTTGCGCTGGCCGCGCTTACGGCAATCGCCGCCCTTGTCTGGTTAACGCAGCGTCTGGGCTTCGCCTGATCTGGACAAGCCCGCCCTCGCCCCTCTAGGTTGACAGCGAAGGGGTCAAGATGGAACCGGACGGCGAACTGTCTGCGCTGACGCAGGGCGCGAATTCCGTGCTCGGTTCGCCGCTGCGCATGCTGACCGGCACCCTGATTTTCGAACTGGCGGTGTTCGTCGTCTCGACAATCGGCTTCGTGTTCGCAGGCTGGCCTATGGGCGACGCCACCTACATGGTGCTGCTGACAATTTTCTCCGTCGGTTATGGCGAAATCCGCCCGGTCGATACCCTGTTCCTGCGGCTGTGGACCAGCGGAACGATCATGCTGGGCTGCACCGGCATGATCGTGATGACCGGTGCGCTGGTGCAGGTCTTCACCCTGTTTCAATTCCGTCGCCTGCTGGGGCTGGACCGTATGATGACTGAAATCGAAAAGCTGGACGGCCACGTGATCATCTGCGGCTATGGCCGCATCGGGGTGCAACTGGCCAGGGCCATGACCGAGGCCAAGCGCCCGTTCCTGATCCTTGAGCGCGATCACGCCAAGGCCGAAGACGCAAAGGCGCAAGGGTTCCTGTGCATGGTGGGCGAGGCTACGGACGAACACACCCTGAAGGCCGCCGGAATCGTGCGCGCCAAAGTGCTGGCCTCGGTCCTGCCAGACGATGCCGCGAACGTGTTCATTACGCTGTCGGCGCGCAACCTCAATCCCGACATAGAGATCATCGCCCGCGGCGAAGCGCCGACCACGGAAAACAAGCTGTTCCATGCCGGTGCCGACAAGGTGGTGATGCCCACACATATCGGTGCGGAGCGTATCGTCGAGATGATCCTCTATCCCGCCACGGGCAACGCACTGGGCGAGGACAGCGGCATGACCGCAACGCGCCGCAACCTCCATGATCTGGGGCTTGACCTCGAAGTGGTCGAAGCCCTGCCGGGCGGCGCGCTGACCGGAGAGACGGTGGGCGAGGCCGAGCGCCGGGGCAACGGGGCGTTCTTCGTGGTGCAGCTTGACCGGATCAATGGCCAGTCGATCCAGCATCCTGGCGAGGACGTGACCATCGAGCCGGGCGACCGCATCATGCTGGTCGTGCGGGGCAGCCGCCTGTCAGCGGGTGCGGTGTTCAGCGCGGTCAAGACTCCGGTCAGGCATGGGCGAACGTTTGTTTCCTGACGTCAAGGTCACATGCCACCCCCGACCCCTCCTATCAACGGGGGGGGGAGCGAGACTTAGCGAGCCGGAGGCGAGGTTAGTCGCAGCGGGATGGGCAGATTGCCCTACCCGTGTGCGCCGAAGTAATTCGAAATCGCCACCGCAATGCGGATGTTCAGCGAATGCGCCCGTTCGATGGGATCGATGAAGCGCGCGCGGATGGCGCCATAGTCCTCACCGCGATGATCGGGGTAATCGGTCTCCTCGTCCACCGCGAAATCGGTGATTTCCGGCTCGATGACCGGATAGGCGCGGCGCAACTGGGCCAGCGCATCGTCCACCCGCAAGGACAGCACCATTTCCAGCACATCGTCGCGGCTGACATCGTTCGACCGCGCGAAGGGCGGCACCTGCACCGCGCGAATGAACATGTGCATCAGCAGCGCCAGCCGTACCGATTGCAACAGGCCGATGCTGCGCCGGTCGGCATCCTGCACCGGATCGCGGCCCTGTCGGTGGCCCGGCACCAGCGAGAGCAGGCGATGGAGCTTCATCCAGTCTACGCGCAACCGTGACGTCAGGCGGCGAAACACGCCCGCGCGATCGTCCTTCGTAAGGTATTCCGCCAGCGCGAGGCATGACGATTCCATCGCGGTTTCCATTCCGCGATAGGGGCGGCTGGCCCAATATGCGCTGTTGAACAGTTCGCCGTGTGCCGCCACGGTCTTGATCGAGGCCAGACCATTCGCCGCTCGCAGCAGTCGCACCAGTTGATTGCCACGATCAGACCGGCCGAGCAGTTCGGCAAGCGCTTCCATTTCCTCGCCCGCAGCGGTGCCCGCGCCCGCGATCACGTTCACCGGATAGCCGATCTGCTGGAGGATCGCGTTGTGCGGAATCGCGCGGATCTGGCGCAGGCTCATCGTGCGATCGGCGCCAACATCGGACTGGCGGCGCGAAACGCGGCTGCCGGTGGCCTTGAGCAGGCCCAGCCCGAACGCGGTCAGCGCGCGCGAATAGGTCGCGCTTTCAAGATGTTCGCGCTGAACACGGCGGATCGAGCGGTAGAAATCAAGGCTGAGATCGGTGCGGTCGTAAAACGGGTCCTTGGCGGCAAGATCGAGATCGACGGCTTCTGCTTCAGCGATGCGCGTTAGCGTGGCGAGCGCGAGTTCATCATTGCGGAAAAACAGGTATCCATCGCCGCCCTGAAAGCTGGCTTCGGGTTCGATGGTGATCCCGGCGCGCGCAAACCGGCGGCGCGCCCATTGCGAAAGCGGCCAGGTAAGCCGGTCGGCAAAGCCCGATGGATGCGCCCCGCGCCCCATCGATTCCCCATGCGTATCAAAGATCAGCGCGGCAACATCGGTCAGCCCATTGGCCTTCATCGCCTCGGCCAGCCGCCCTTGCAGGCGTTCGATGGCCAGTGCAGCGGGAAGCTGGCCCATGAACCGGCCTGCGTCGGAAAAACCGGTCTGGATTGAAACGCGACCGCGGCGGCGGGCGTAGGAGCGATAGGATTCCTCAGCCAGCAACGCTTCGAGGAAGCGGCCGCCGTGTTCCAGTGCAGTTTCCGTCTCGAACAGCGGGGATACATCGACGTTACCGTCAATCCCGAACAGCCGGGCAAAATAGAGCGCGGCCAGCACAGTCTGCGGCTGTTCGCATTCGGCGATCAGCATGCGGATCGGCGCATCAGCATCGATGTGCTGGAGCATCTTGGCCATGACCAGAAACTGGCGCATCGCGGTGCTTGTCTCGATCGCCAGGGCGCCGAAATTGACGCGCAGCGGCTTCACTTCGGCCAGCAGTTCGCGCAGCCGCGAAAGCGCGCTCTTGCTGCCAAGGTCAAGCGTACCGTCCGGGTCGATCCGGCGGCGCAGCGCGTTGTGAAGTTGCGAAGCGTTCACGCGGAAGTGAATCCAGCCAATGCCCAGACCATCGGCGCGCATCGCGGCGGCCAGCGTGGCCAGCGGGATCGCCTTGTCGCCCGCAGCCGCCTTCGCCTCGGCTTCCAGCACCTCGATCAGCGGCTTCAGGCTGAGCAGCTTGGCCGGATCATCGGCGGAAAGACGGTTGGCGGCGGCGGCAAGTGCATCGCTCGATTCAAGGTTCGACGAAAACAGCTCAGCCATTTCCGCCGAATGGGCCTGTGCCGCGTCCAGCGTTGACAGAAGCCCGTGCGCGTCATCGATGGCCCGCAGTGCAACGGCATAGCTGGCCAGCCGCCGCGCCTTTTCCCGCAGACGGAACGCGATGGACGTGGTCCAGCCGATGTCCGTGCGGCCATCCATGTCATAACCGACCCACGAGGCGAAGCGGAACGGCAACGGCCGGAAATCGAGCCACCGGCCCGGCCAGCGCTGGCGCGCATGGGCAAGCAGCGTGGCGTTGATCCTGTCACGCGCCGCAGCAGCGCGTTCAATGGCAGAGCATGCTTCGACGTGTTCGAATTCGAGCGTGATCTTCGGCCCGACCGAGGGAACGGTGCAGACAGTCGAGGCTTGCGGATCATCGTTCAGGGCAGCGGTGGCGACCGCATCGGACTGTGCCGGGCTGAGCAGGAACGTGGGGTGCGCTGTGAACACCGCATGGAGCAGTGGCTTTTCCCACCGCGCGCGAAATTCGGAAAAGCCCGCCTCTTCCGGGTTGATCGCCGCAATGCGCGCGAGGTTTTCGTCAACGGATGTCGGCGCGATCAGGCGGCGCAGGCGCACGGCGCGGCTTTGCAGCGCTTCGCACTCCATTTCGGCCACCAGACTGTCGATGTCGTCCAGGATCAGTTCGCCGCCTTCGAGAAGGCGCGACAAGTCATGGCTTAATTGAAAGACGGGATTGAACAGCGGCGTTTCGGCCGTCCGCTCATGGAGTTGCTGCAACCTTGCCCTGAGCTTCGCGACCGTCTTCATATCCGCAGATGTCCCCTTTGCCAGTTATTGCCCCAACGCAACCGCTTCACGTGCGGCCGCTTCGATCGCCGCTTCGTCCGGCACACCCTTGCCCACGACCCAGCTGCCGCCCACGCAAAGCACCGGATCGAAGCCGAGCCAGTCAGGCGCAGTGGCCGCGGTGATCCCGCCGGTCGGGCAGAAACGACACTGATAGAACGGGGCGGCCAGCGCCTTCAGCGCCGGAAGCCCGCCCGATGTGGAAGCCGGGAAGAATTTGAAGTGATTGAGGCCAAGATCCATGCCGCGCATGATGTCACCGGCAGAGGCGATGCCCGGCAGGAACGGTATGCCCGATGCGACAGCCGCCTTGCCCAGCGTGTCGGTCAATCCCGGTGAGACGATGAATTCGGCGCCAGCGTCGATCGCGGCCTTCAATTCATCGGGATTGGTCACGGTGCCCGCGCCGACAATCGCGCCTTCGACCGCCTTCATCGCGTGAATGACGTCAAGCGCCGCCGGAGTGCGCAGGGTGACTTCGAGGACGCGCAGACCGCCCTTGACCAGCGCCCGTGCAATGGGAAGCGCATGGCTGACATCTTCGATCACCAGCACAGGAATGACCGGCGCGGTACGCATGATGGTTTCGATCGGCTTCATGGCGTCTCCCTCGCACTTTACCCGTTGTGGAGATCGGGTTTAGCGCGAGTCCGCCTTATTGTGCACCTGCTAAGGCCGGGTGCATAGCTATTCTTGCGTCATACCGCCGAACTGAATTGCTTCGCTCCGCCACGATAGGCGTCGAACACGGCTGCGATGGAGCGCGTATAAGGCTCGCTGCCGGGCAACAGTTCAAGCGTGCTGCCGTCAAACCGCGCCAGCCCGATCGCCGTGAACGGCTCCAGCCGGGAGCGACTGGCTTCAAGCAGATCGCCATCGATCCGCGCCCTTCCCCGGCACAGCAAATCGGTGATGATGGCACCGCGCCGCCGGTCTTCGTCCGTGCGCGCCACGCCCTTGCTGCCGGTCAGGCGGTCCGCGCCCAGCAATGTGCGATAACGACCGGCGTTCTTTTCATTCTGCACGAACACGTCGGGAAATTCGCTGATCGACGATGCACCCAAACCGATCAGGACTGGCGACTGGTCATCGGTAAAGCCCTGGAAATTGCGCCGCAACGTGCCTCCCGTGGCAGCGAGCGCCAGATCATCATCGGGCAGCGCGAAGTGATCGAACCCGATGGCCTTGTACCCCGCCCCGGTCAGGCGGGCGTATCCTTCGGCCGCCATGCGGAAGCGCGCCCGCTGATCCGGCAACTCGCTGGCATCGATGCGTTGCTGGCGCGGGATCATGTGCGGCACGTGGGCATACCCGAACAGGGCGATCCGGTCCGCACCCATCGCGACCGACTGGTCGAGCGTATCGGCCAGCACGGCATCGTCCTGAAACGGCAGACCGTACATCAGGTCGAAATTGATCGAATCGACCCCCGCTTGACGAAGCCCGGCAACGGCGCGTTCTATGTGTTCACGCGGCTGCACACGGCCAATTGCGGCCTGCACCCTTGCATCCAGCGTCTGTACGCCAAGGCTGGCCTTGATCACGCCGATGCCACGGATAGCGGTGAACCAGTTTGCGGCCAGCCCGCGCGGATCCAGTTCCAGCGAGATGACGGGCCTGGCAAGGCGGAAATTCACCGTCAGCCGATCGACCAGCCGTACGAAATCGGTCGGCTTGATCGCGTTGGGGCTGCCGCCGCCAAAGGCAATGCGCGCGATACGCACAGAGGGGTGGAGATTGCGCGCGACCAGTTCGATCTCGTGATGCAGCGCTTCAAGATAGGCGGCAAGACGCTGGGTCTTGTTGGCCGCGCCGGTGTTGCACCCGCAATACCAGCAGATTTCCTGGCAATAGGGGATGTGAAGGTACAGCGAAACCGGCCCGCGAAGCGCCTGCAACGCCTCGCCCTGACGCTGCTCGAAGCTTTCCTCGACAAACTCGGCAGCCGTGGGATAGCTGGTATAGCGCGGAACCGGGCGTTCCAGCAGTTCGGGATAGTAGGTCCAGTTCGCGAACGTTTCGGTCCGGTGCATCACTTCAGCCGACATCGGGGTCATCCTCCTCCCCGCAACAGCTATCGTCGCCAATCCGCTTGCGCATTGAGATATGGCAAACTTTGCAGCAGGGCTGCCCGCTGTTCCCGTCATTCTTTCCGGGAATGCGGATGGGTATCGCGCCGCCGCTTCCACCGCACGATGGCACCATCACGAATGATGCCTGCGCAGGGGCCGGACTGGCCATCTGGATCAGCGCCAGCGGAGCCAGCAGATTACGCAAGCGGCTCACGATTGTTCATCCTCATCGATCAGGATGCGCGCCGCTGCGCCATCAAGATCGCTGAACTGGCCCCGTTGCAGCGCCCAGAAGAAGCTCGCCAGCCCGAACAGCCCCATCCCCAGCGCAATGGGCAGCATGAAAGCCACACTGTTCATTTTGCTTCTCCGGCAAGTCTCAAGGAATTGGCAACCACGATCAGCGAACTGGTCGACATCGCGATGGCCGCAATCAGCGGCGTGACGAACCCGGCAATCGCCAGCGGTACGGCCAGCATGTTATAGCCGATCGCGAGCACGAAGTTCTGCCGCACCACGCGCATCGTCGCGCGTGAAACACGGATCGCGCGCGGGATGGCCAGCAACGATTCGCCGGTGAACACCATGTCTGCCGCCTGACGCCCGACATCGCTGGCCGTGCCGGGCGCGATGGAGGCATTGGCAGCGGCGAGCGCCGGACCATCATTCAGGCCATCACCTGCCATCATCACTTTACGCCCGGCGCGTTGCAGACGCTCGATGGCTTCCTGCTTGGCGGCGGGGGAGGCGGCGGCCTGCGCGGTCAACCCGGTAGCGCGCGCAACAGCGGCGACAGCAGGCACGGAATCACCGGAGAGAATCGAGGCCTCCACCTTCATCGCGGCAAGTTGCCCCAGCGCCGCTTCGGCATCGGGCCGCAAGCGATCGGCAAAGGCGATAACCCGTACCGGCCCGCCTTCGATGCGCAGCGCGGCAGCCATACCTTGTGCCGAAGCCGGACGCCCCAGCGCGACGGCAATACCGTTCCAGCGGGCGCTGACGCCCTGCCCGGCTTCCTCGCGCACGTCTTCCAGATTTGCGGCGCATATGCCCATCGCGCCCAAGGCCTGAGCCAACCCTTGCGAGAGCGGGTGGCGACTGTGGCTGGCCAGCGCCAGAGCGACCGAGGCTTCGGTGGCCGACAAGGTGCGCAGCGTCACGTCATCGGGCGTCGGTCGGCCGAGCGTGAGCGTTCCGGTCTTGTCGAGCAGCAGGCGGTCCACTTCGGCCATGCGTTCAAGCGCGGAACCATCCTTGACCAGCACCCCGCGCTTCAGCAGCGCACCCGCCGCAACGACTTGCGCCACCGGCACGGCAAGGCCCAGTGCGCAGGGACAAGTGATGATCAGCACGGCAATGGCGATGACCAGCGATTGATACATGCCCGCCCCAGCCAGCATCCACCCGGCAAAGGTCACCGCCGCCAGCGTGTGCACGGCAGGCGCATAGAGCCGCGATGCACGGTCGGCGATTCGCACGTATTTCGAGCGTGATTGTCCGGCGACGGCCATCAACCGCGCAATTTCGGACAAAGCGGTATCCTGCCCGGTTGCGATTACCCGCACATCTACAGGCGCTTCGATATTCAGCGTACCGGCGTGGGCGGCGCTGCCTGGCAACCCCGGCACCGGCGCGCTTTCGCCGGTCAACAACGATTGATCGAAGCGCGTGGCCCCGCGCACCACTTCGCCATCGGCGGCAAGGCGTTCACCTGCGGCAACGCGCATCAGCATTCCGGGGCGCAGCGCCTTGGCATCGAGCCATCGCGTCTGCCCATCTGCCGCCACCACCATCGCGCCAGTGGCCGCCTGCCGCAGCAGCGCATCCACGCCGGACCGCGCACGATCGCGCATCATCGCGTCGAGCACACGACCGGCCAGCAGGAACGCGAGCAGCATCAGGACGCCATCGAACCAGGCTTCCTTCCCGCCCGTCAGCGTTTCATAGAACGACAGGCCGGTGGCGATGGTTACTCCGATGGAAATCGGCACGTCCATATTGGTGCGGCCATGGCGCAGCACCTTCCACGCCGAACTGAAGAACGGGCGTCCCGCATAGACAATGGCGGGAACGCCGATCAGCGCGGAAACCCAATGGAACAGCCCGCGCGTGGTGCCATCCGCGCCCGACCAGATGCTGACCGACATCAGCATCACGTTCATGCATGCAAAGGCAGCAACACCCAATGGGGCGAGCAGCGGCCTTACCGCCGAATCCGGCTCCGCTTCCGGCTCGCGCACTTGCGCTTCGAAGCCGGTGGCAGCGAGCGCGGCTATGAGTGCAGGCATCTCCACCTGTGGGGCGTGGATCACCTCGACCGTGCGCGCGGTCAGGTTCGTGCGGGCAGACTGTACGCCCTCGACCTCGCCGAACGCGCGCTCGACCTTGCCCATGCATCCGGCGCAATGCATGCCCGGCACGGCAAGCACGGTGTGGACCGGCGCGGCATCGGCGGGCGCGATGCGGTGCACCACGCTCACAGCACTTCTCCCACAGTGCGCCATACCTTGCCATCGGCCTCGACCGTCACGCGCAAGCGCCAGCGTCCTGCCTCAAGCGGCGCGGCATAAAGCCCCGGCTGTGTTTCATGCAGCACAATCGCGGTTGTGGGGCGCTGGCCCAGCGGGTGTTCGGCCACGGCGGTCACGCGGGCAGCGGCAATCGCCTTGCCCGCGCTGTCTACAAGGCTGACTGTTGCGCGGCCATCGCCATCGCGCGCCATACCGCCCTTCCAGCCAAGCGCCTGCTGCGCGCTGGCCTGCTTGAGCCAGCCGTTGAACTGCTGGCTGGCGACATAGGAATTCTCGACCACGACACCGCCGAAAGTCGAACTGGCAAGGCTTGCCATGAGCATGTTGACGGCGATCACGATGGCGAAAAAGCTGACGAGGATGATCGCCATGTGCCAGCCAGTGAATGGGCGTCCGGTGGTGGCGGAATTGCGGCTTTGCTGGGTCACTGGCCGTTTCCTTGTGCTGTGGTGAATGTGGTTTCGCTGATGTCCTTGCCGCCATCCCTGTCGGTTGCGGTCAGGACGAAGGCGAAATCGGTCGGCGCACTTCCACGCGGACTGATTGCATAGACGCGAAGCCGTCTCGTCGTATCGGAAGGCACTTCAACGCTCAGCCCGCGGCGCGCTTCGTCCGCATCCATTTCATCGGTGAAGATCGCGCCATCCGGCAACCCTTCCAGCGCGAGGCGGAAGGTGCGCGGACGCGATTCCATGTTGCGCAGCTTAAGAGTATAGGCATTGCGCACAGCGCCATCGGACAATGTGACGTATTCCGGGTTGCGATCCTTGGCGACCGACAGGTCCAGCCGCTCACGCTGGCCCAGCGCGAACAGCAGAGCGAGGCCAATCGCCGACCAGACGCCAAGATAGACCAGCGTACGCGCGTGGAAAATTCGCTTGAAGATCGCGACCGAAGGCTCCCCGCGCTTCTCCCGTTCGGCATCGTCCAGCGTGCAATAATCGATCAGCCCGCGCGGTCGGCCCACGTCGGCCATCGCCTTGTCGCAAGCGTCGATGCACAGCGCGCAGGTGATGCAGCCGATTTGCGGCCCTTCGCGGATGTCGATGCCGGTGGGGCAAACCGCGACGCATTGCAGGCAATCGATGCAATCGCCCAGCGGGGTCGCGGCCTTCAGCGCCGCCTTGACCGAACCGCGTGGTTCGCCGCGCCAGTCCTTGTACGTGACGATCAGCGATTTTTCATCGAGCATCGCGGTCTGGATACGCGGCCAGGGGCACATGTAGATGCACACCTGTTCGCGCATGAAGCCGCCGAAGATGAACGTGGTCATCGTCAGCACGAACGTGGTGGCATAAGCGACGGGCGCGGCGGTACCCGTCCAGAATTCGTGCTGAAGCGTCGGCGCATCGGCAAAGTAGAATATCCAGGCACCGCCGGTGGCAAAGCTGATGCCGAGGTAGATGCCCCACTTCAGCAGGCGGCGCGCGATCTTGGCCGGTCCCCATGAAGCCTTTTGCAAACGCAACTGCGCGTTGCGATCACCGTCAACCAGCCGGTCGACGTGCTGGAAGAGGTCGGTCCATACCGTTTGCGGGCACGCATAGCCACACCATGCGCGCCCGACAGCGCTGGTAACCAGGAACAGGCCGACACCGGCCATGATCAGCAGGCCTGCCACGAAGTAGAATTCGTGCGGCCAGATTTCGATGTTGAACATGAAGAACCGGCGGTTCGCCATGTCGATCAGCACCGCCTGATCGGGGGCATAAGGCCCGCGATCCCAGCGGATCCAGGGCGTGCCCCAGTAAACCACCAGACACACGGCCATGACCAGCCATTTGAAGCGCCGGAACGCTCCATCGATGGCCTTGGGGAAAACCGACTTGCGCTTTGCGTAGAGGCCGATTTCGTTGGAGTGGTCCGCGCTCATTTTGGGATCGTGCGCGTTCATGCCCGTGTGTCCTGTATCGAGGTTAGTTGGCGGTGACGGCGGTGGGCGCTGCATCGGGCAAGGAAGCTAGCGCTTCCTCACCGCCGCCCAGCGAGTGGACGTAAGTCGCCAGCATCTTGACCGTGACCGGATCAAGCCGGGTGCCCCACGATGGCATCACGCCATAGCGCGCGTTGGTAATCGTCTGCGTCAGCGACTTGCGGTCACCGCCGTAGAGCCAGATCGCGTCGTTCAGCCTCGGCGCTCCCACCGCGCGACTGCCCTCGCCCACCGAGCCATGGCAGACAGCACAGTTGGCCGTGTAGATCGGCGCCCCGCGCAGCGCCGATGCGCTGAGTTTTTCCTGCCCCGCGATAACGCGGACATGGCTGACCACATCCTGCACCTGGGCTGCCGTCAGAATGCCGTCGCGCCCGAAGGCCGGCATCTGGCTCATCCGCGTAGCGTCATCGCCAGGCTGGCGAATGCCGTTGACCAGAGTCTGGTGAATGGTCGCGGCATCGCCGCCCCACAGCCAGTCATCGTCATTGAGGTTGGGATAGCCCGTACTGCCCGCTGCGCCGTTGCCGTGGCACTGGATGCAGTTGACCTTGAACGCAGCGCGGCCACCATCGATCGCGGCACGGCGCAGCTTGGGATCGGCAGCGATCTGTTCGATGGAGGCCTTGCCCAGTTCGGCGCGCAATCCTGCGGTCCGCGCGGCCTCCGCCTTCATTTCCTTGTCCAGCTCGCCCCGGCTCGACCAGCCGAACGTACCTGCGGTTGCGGTGTTGAGCAGCGGAATGGCCGGATAGACCACGCTGTAGCCGATCGCAAACACGATGCAGGCGTAGAACGACCACAGCCACCAGCGGGGCAGCGGATTGTTCAGTTCCTCGATGCCATCCCATTCGTGGCCGACAGTTTCGACGCCGGTTGCGTCGTCAATTTTTGGCTTAGACATCGTGCTCGTCCTTGAAGATCGAGTTCGCCGCGTCGCGATTCATCGGCCTTGCGCCAGGCCGGAACGGCCAGGCGCTCAGCCCCACGAAGATCGCCGTCATCATCAGCAGGCCCCAGCTGTCGGCAAGGTGCCGCAGCATGTCGTATGTGGAATGCGCGCTCACCGGCCCTTCTCCTTCGCAAGGGTTTCCTGCGCAGCAGGCGCGTTCACATCGACCAGCGTACCGAGCATCTGCATGTAGGCGATCAGCGCATCCATCTCGGTCAGCCGGTTTGGATCGCCATCGAAATCGCGGGCCTGCACCTTGGGGTAGCGCTTCTTGAGATCGGTCGCGTCGGCGTTCGGATCGGCCTGAATCTTCAGATCGTCATTGGCCTTGGCGATATCGTCCTGCGAATAGGGCACTCCGATCTGGTAAAGCGTGCGCAATTCGGCGGTCATGTCGCCTGGGTTGAGATCGTGCTCCGCCAGATGCGCGTAAGTCGGCATGATCGATTCCGGCACCACGGCGCGCGGGTCTTTCAGGTGCTGGACGTGCCATTCATCCGAATAGCGATTGCCCACGCGCGCCAGATCCGGCCCGGTGCGCTTCGATCCCCACTGGAACGGATGATCGTACATCGATTCCGCGGCCAGGCTGTAATGGCCATAGCGTTCGACCTCGTCCCGGAACGGGCGGATCATCTGGCTGTGACAATTGTAGCAGCCTTCGCGAATGTAGATATCGCGCCCGGCCTGTTCGAGCGGGGTATAGGGGCGCATCCCGTCCACCTTCTCGATCGTGTTGTCGATCCAGAACAGCGGCGCGATTTCAACGATGCCGCCCACCGTCACCGCTGCAAAGGCGGCAAGGCCCAGCAGGGTGACGTTGCGCTCCAGTTTCTTGTGTTTTTCCACGATGGTGGTCATGGTTCTGGTCCTTGGATCAGGCCGCAGCCGGGGCCGCGTGGGTGATCGGACGGTCCTTTGCAGGATCGAAGGCGGCATCGCGCATCGGCGCTTCTTCGCGGTAGTGCCCAAGGATGGTGCGCCACACGTTGACGGTCATCACGACAGCGCCAGCAAGATAGAGCAGGCCACCGAAGGCGCGCAGGAAGAACATCGGCTTCAGCGCCAGCACGGTTTCGGCAAAGCTGTTCACCAGATAGCCGTCAGCGCCATATTCGCGCCACATCAGGCCCTGGGTGATCCCGGCCACCCACATCGAGGAGGCGTAGAAAACGATACCCACCGTGGCGAGCCAGAAGTGCCAGTTGACCATGCGCAGGCTGTAGAGGCGCGGTTTGCCCCACAGGCGCGGCACAAGGTAGTAAACCGACGCGAAAGTGATCATGCCGTTCCAGCCCAGAGCGCCCGAATGCACATGGCCGATGGTCCAGTCGGTATAGTGCGACAGGCTGTTGACCGACTTGATCGACATCATCGGGCCTTCGAAAGTGCTCATCCCGTAGAAGGCCAGCGCCATCACCATCATGCGGATGATCGGATCGGTGCGGACCTTGTCCCATGCGCCGTTGAGCGTCATCAGACCGTTGATCATGCCGCCCCAGCTTGGCATCCACAGCATGACCGAGAAGACCATGCCCAGCGTCTGCGCCCAATCGGGCAGCGCAGTGTAATGAAGGTGGTGCGGACCCGCCCAGATATAGAGGAAGATCAGCGCCCAGAAGTGGATGATCGACAGGCGGTAGGAGAAGATCGGACGTTCGGCCTGCTTGGGCACGAAGTAGTACATCATCGCCAGAAAGCCGGCGGTCAGGAAAAAGCCCACCGCGTTATGACCGTACCACCACTGCACCAGCGCGCCCTGCACGCCTGCAAAGATCGGGAAGCTGCGGCTGCCGACAAAGCTGACCGGCCAGTTGAGGTTATTGACGATGTGCAGCATCGCCACGGTGATGATGAATGAAAGGTAGAACCAGTTGGCCACATAGATGTGCGGCTCGGTCCGCTTGACGATGGTGCCGACGAAGACCGCGAGATAGGCGACCCAGACGATCGTCAGCCACAAGTCGACGTACCATTCCGGCTCGGCGTATTCCTTGCCCTGGGTGATGCCCAGCAGATAGCCGGTGGCCGCCAGCACGATGAACAGCTGGTATCCCCAGAACACGAAACGGGCGAGGCCGGGGAAGGCCAGCCTCGCCCGGCAAGTACGCTGCACGACGTAGAACGACGTGGCGATCAGCGCGTTGCCTCCGAAAGCGAAGATGACCGCAGAAGTATGCAGCGGGCGCAGCCGCCCGAATGCGGTCCATTCAAGACCCAGATTCAGCACCGGCAGCGCGAGTTGCAGCGCGATGACCAGACCGGCAAGAAAACCCGCCATGCCCCAGAACACCGTGGCAATTACACCCCAGCGGATCGGGTCGTCGTCATAACGGCCGGGATCGGGCGCGAGGATGGCTTTTGACAGATCCACGCCGCGCAGCGTGACAATCAGCCCGATGATGCAGGCAAGCGCAACCAGCGCCATGTGGATGGCAAAGCCGGAATCCACGGCTGCGGCGCAGGCGATAATGGCGATGAGAAGCGCCACGAGCCATAAGCCTGAGCGCGAAAGAGCGGAAACCATGGAGCCTTCCTTCCATGAGTGATGTTGAAACCGCGCTGCACCGCCAGGGAGCAAGGAACATTGACCGACATCAAATCGCGCGGAATCAGCCTCCTACTTTAGGCCGTAGACTCATAAACGCGCAGCCACAGGCGCATTGAGGCGAGTTGGACCATGGCCAGAAAGTTTTCGGCCAACTTGTCGTAGCGGGTAGCTACTCTGCGGAAGTGCTTCAATTTGGAGAAATAGCGTTCGATCAGGTTCCGCTCGCGGTACAGCCATGTGCTGAAGTACGGTTTCGACTTCCGGTTTGCCTTGGGCGGAATGTTGGCAAACGATCCCTTTTCGCGGAGAGACGCTCGGATACGATCGGCGTCATACGCCTTGTCTGCCAGCACGATTGTTCCGGCGCCAACGTGATTGAGTAGATCGTCAGCCGCTTGCCCGTCGTGGCTTTGCCCGGCAGTCAGGCTGAGCCGGATCGGGAGGCCTTGCCCATCGACGACCGCGTGGATTTTGGTGGTGAGCCCGCCTCGGGAGCGACCGAGACAATGATCTCGATCCCCCTTTTTGCCGTCGCAGCCTGTTGGTGCGCCCGGATGGAAGTGCTGTCGATCATCTGGATATCGCCATCATGGGCGGCGGTGATGGCGTCCATCATTCGATCCCACACACCGGCTTTTCGCCATCGCACGAAGCGATTGTAGCAGGTTGTGCGCGGGCCATAGCGTTCCGGCAAGTCTCGCCACGGCGCCCCTGACCGCAGCACCCAGAAGATGCCATTCAGCACACGCCGGTCATCGACACGTGGCACGCCTCTAGGCTTGTTGGGCAACATTGGTTCGATCACACGCCACTCGAAATCGGTCAGGTCATATCGGCTCATCCAGTCCCTGAATCAGCTTTCGCTCAACAAGGAAAGGCGTGTTACGATGAACCCTATGAAGCCCTGGATGTCTTGGACGCTATTCTTCTTTGCCGCTGCCTTGATCGCATTCTTCAGCGGTGAGCAGTGGAACACCCGACTTATCGTGTTCCTGATTCTGACAATTCCGATTGTCATCTGGGCGGTGCGACAGATCAAGAAGGCTCAGACACCGTCGCGTTAATGGGTTCACGGCCTAGTCGTAGACCGCGATTTGGGTTTTTGCGCTCCGTCAATGTCCGACGATTCGCAGCGGTGCATCACCGTGGTCGAGCCACGGACAATCGTCTTTGGCCTGCGAGGGGCAGGCCAGCCGTGGCGCAGGACAAGTGCAATGAAAAAGCTGATTTCCGCCGCCAAGCCTGCCGCTCTGGCCGCTGTCATCGCCGCAGCCATGCTGGCCCCGGCACCGGCGCTGGCCGGATCGAGCGATGGCAAGCTGCAAGTCAAGGTGCTCGGCACCGGCGTCCTGCCGGATGGCAAGATCGTGGAAGTGAAGAATGATCCGCTCGGCCTGACCGTCGGCGCCAACACCAAGGCGAACGACAACTACGTACCGACGCTGGCCGTGGAATACTTCGTCACGCCAAACATCTCCGCAGAGACGATCTGCTGCTTCACCCAGCATCATGTCAGCGGCACGGGTACGCTGGCCGCTGCGACCGAGATCGTCGATCACGTGCTGGTCCTGCCCGCAACACTGACGCTCAAGTATCACCTGCCACTCGGCGGCGGTATCAAGCCCTATGTCGGCGCAGGGCCATCGATGTTCATCTATTTCGATGAAAAACCGGGTTCGAGCATCGTTCCGCTGGGCGTGACCAAGGTGAAGTTCGCCAACGATGTTGGGTTCGCCCTTCAGGCTGGCATCGACATTCCGGTTAACGACAAGGGCCTTGGCGTCAGCCTCGATGCCAAGAAATACTTCATGGACACGACCGCGCATTTCTATGCCGGCAGTGCCGAAGTGCTTACCACCAAGCATTCGCTCGATCCATGGGTGGTCAGCGCGGGGCTTGCCTACAGGTTCTGAGCCTTAAGGCTAACGGCCTCTACAGGTTCTGATCGAATTCCCTGCCGCCCTGCGCACCCCACGCGCGCAGGGCATGGGGACGGCGGGCAGGATGGTGCGCGGTTCTGGGATCACCGCGTTGCCGCCCTGCCCGCTACTTCATTCTCAAGCCGGGTATTTTTCCGCTTGGCTTGGGCATATTCGAAGGTATCATCGAATGAGTGCCAGACGATACGGGGGTAGTCTTGGGCAACGAACGAACCTGTCAAGCGTCGGCCTACGATCTTGATCTTGCCGAAAATTATCAGCGGCACCGCGATTACATCATCCACGAAGATGGATTGATCAACAATCGCGTTGGCTGGTTCATCCAGCTTCATTCGTTTCTGCTGGCAACGTACGGAATCGTGCTTGCCTCTGCGGTCAGCACATTCTTTCCGCAGGCGACCCCTGACCCCAGTGTTGCCCAAGTGGTAAAATCTCTTCTTGCCGCAGTTCTTGCAAGCATCACGATCATCGGCATCTGTTCTGCTATCTCCGCGGTCAGATCAATAACGGCGGCACACAGTGCCATCAAAAACATACAGCAACGGTGGGTAACCAAAATACCTGCATGCGAACGTGAATTGTTTCCCGGCCTTATTGGCGGCGGTAACGATCAGACTGACGAAAAAGGAGCAACGCTCCATCATTTTTTACCGATTGCAATGATCGTGATGTGGGCATTTTCTCTCGGCGCACCGCTTGCCATCCTCTGGCTCACGCTTTGTTGATCTACCCTGCCAGGGCAACCAGTGCCCGTCGGTCGACGATTTCCACTTCTCGCCGCGATGGCAGCTCGACCACGCCATCGTTTTTCAATTTGGTGAACTGACGGCTTACCGTCTCAATCGTCAATCCCAGCACATCGGCCACTTGCTGGCGCGAAAACGGCAGCGAAAAGCGCTTCGCCGGTCCGCCGGGGGCAGCGCAGCCGGTTTCTGCCAGCCGGTCCGACATTTCGAGCAGGAACGTGGCGATCTTTTCCGACGCATTCTTGCGCCCCAACAGCATCATCCATGACCGGGTCCGGTCCAGTTCGGCCAGGGTCCGCTCCAGCAGCTTGTGTTCAAGCTCTGGATGCTCGCGCGCGAACCGGTCAAAATCGTTGCGCGAAAATACGCAAACGCGCGCATCGGTCAGCGCGACCACGCTGGCGCTGCTGGTCTGCCCGAATGGCCGACCGATGAAATCGGAGGGATAGGCGACGCCGACAATCTGTTCGCGTCCGTCTTCGGTGCTGGTCGTAAGCTTGAGCACACCTTCGATCACATTGGCGACGAGCAGCGAATCATCGTCTTCCCAGATCAGAGGTTCCCCTGCCTGGACATTGCGGCGCCGCCCGATGGTGTTGAGCGCCCCGATCTCGCCATCATTAAGGCCGGAACAGATTGCCCGGTTACGGACAACGCAAGTGTCGCATGAACTCATGTTGCGGCGTTACCATTGCAATCGAGATCGGGCAATTGGCCAAACTGCCGATTTCGCAAGGCGTTGGTTCCCCTGCTGCGTTTCCATTGCAGACAGCGCCGAACGGCACTGGCCAGAAATCAGGCAAAAAAATCGGGCGGCCGGAATGCCGGACCGCCCAAGTTGGGGAGAAATCGCCGAAACGGGCTGCCATCTGTAGAAAGAAAAGCGCCCCGCTCCGCCGAAATCATCAATACGGAGGTCATGCTGCGACTGCGTTGACGAAGGTCAAAAACCTCACAATTTTTCAGATTGCGGCCCGGTTTCAACATCCGGCCAGGCGATTACACGCCAGGCAGGTCCGCAACGTCATGATACTTGCCGCGGAAGAACAGCAAGGGCGTTCCATCCTCACGCCGATCAAGCGATTCGACGGCCCCGACAACCAGCAGATGATCGCCAATTTCCTCGACCCGCTCGACCACGCAGTCGATCCAGGCAATCGCATCATCCAGCAGGGGGACACCCGAAGGCGTATGCCCGTGCGCCAGTTCGGCAAACTTGTCGTCCGCGCGCGCTGCAAAGCGCTGGCACAAGTCGAGTTGCCCGGCCCCCAAGACGTTGACGCAAAACCGCCCCGCTGCTGCGATCTTGGGCCAGGTCGAAGAGCTTTTGTCCGGGAAGAAGCCTACCAGCGGCGGATCCAGCGATATGGACGAGAACGATCCGACGACCATTCCGTGCCGGACCCCGTCAGCATCGATTGCGGTAATCACACAGACGCCTGTAGGCCAGGCACCCAGGACATTGCGAAAATGGCGAGCATCGATCATTGCGCTCACTTGTCTGCAAACGCCTTTCAGGTCAACCGGCCCTTATTCAAAAAATGCGATGCACCGCACCTCGATACTGCTGCGAATATTCGCGTCGGACAGGCTGGTATCGTGAAAGGCCGTGTGCGGGCAGCGCCATGTCACCGAATGATCGCTATCCTGGAACTTGAACAGCAGCACATCGTCAGCCGCCATGTTCGAAAAATACCACCAGCGATGGCGGTCGCGATAGCGGAATATGGTTGCCGCGATCATCTGGTTTTCATCTTCGACCGGGGCGGTCAGCGCGTCGCCCGTTGGAAATTCATCGACCACGAACAGTGTGTTGGAAGCGGTTTCCTCTTCGTTGACCGTCCGCCCGTCGCAAACGGCCAGCGGCCAGTCCTGTGGTCCGGGTGAAAAGGTGCGCCACAGCGAAAAGCAGATGTAGCGCTTGTAACCGGGTCCGTCGGGGAAGCGATCGGCATAGATGCGCGCAGCTGCACGGCGGCCGGTGATTTCGTTGTAATCGACATGCGCCTCCCCTGCCGGGGGCTGGATGCCGCCGCTGTGCTGATAGCCTGCGACCTTTTCCTTCGCGCGCGCCGTAAGATCGGCAGAGGTGCGGATCATCCAGCCTTGTGCAGCTGCGCGCGATGCTCCGCAGAGGCGGGCGACCAATTCCTCGACTTCTTGCAGATAGGTGGCATCGACCGCAGCCTTGTCATGGAAATCGACAATGGAAGATCCATGCTTGCCCAGCATGAAGCCATGCATGTCGAGCGTGAAATGACCGCGCATGGGCATGCCGTCGCGAACGACACAATCATAGTCGAAATAGTCGCCAGTGTTCATCTCGGCACCCTGGCTGACGTAACGCCGCGTGACATAATCGCTATCGCCCAGATAGCGGATGCGCGCAGGCGCAAGGCGCGCCGTATCCTCTATCGGCGAAAGTTCCGAAGTTCCGGCCATACTCTCTCCCCCGCGCAGTCCTTGCTGGCTGGCACTCAATTTACACATTTGTGTAATTCCTGCAAGCCTTGCGGGACGCAGGCCTGCCCGATCATCGGGCGTTGAAAGAAAAGACAAGCCAAACGCGCAATGAGGCTGTAAGGGCCGCGCGAACTGCATCGCCAGAGTCTTGTGGGATAATTCGAGGCCAGAGCGATGCGCAGCGGGAACCGCTGCGCAAACAGCCGGCAGACTGACCCTACCAGAAAGCGCCGCACAAGCGGCCGGATAGATGTGACGATGATATTTGAAAACTTGCCCGCCCCGCTCGCCAAGGCTCTCGAAGGCCATGGCTACACCGCCCTCACCCCGGTCCAGGCCTCGGTAAGCCAGCCCGAAGCGCTTGGTCGCGACATGATCGTCTCGGCCCAGACCGGATCCGGCAAGACCGTGGCGTTCGGCCTGGCCATCGCCAACGAACTGCTCGGCGATCAGGCAACCATGCCCTACACCACCGCGCCGCTGGCGCTGGTGATTGCGCCTACCCGCGAACTCGCGCTGCAGGTCAGCCGCGAACTGACCTGGCTTTATGCACCAGCACAGGCGCGCATCGCCACTTGCGTCGGCGGCATGGACGCCTCACGTGAACGCCGCGCCCTGTCGCATGGTGCCCACATCGTCGTCGGCACGCCGGGCCGCCTGCGCGATCACCTTGAACGCGGCGCGCTCGACCTTTCGTCGCTGCGCTGCGTCGTGCTCGACGAAGCGGACGAAATGCTCGACATGGGCTTTCGTGAAGACCTTGAGGAACTGCTCGACGCCACGCCCGAAACGCGCCGTACGCTGCTGTTCTCGGCCACGATGCCAAAGCCGATCGAGGCACTGGCCAAGCGTTACCAGCGCAATTCGCTGCGTATCTCCACGGTTGGCGAAGATCGCGGCCATGGTGACATCGCCTATCGCGCCGTCGCGGTTGCGCCGGCCGAAATCGAAGCGGCGGTGGTAAACCTGCTGCGCTTCCATGAAGCCGAAACCGCGATGCTGTTCTGCGCCACGCGCGACAACGTGCGTCGCCTTCACGCAACGCTGGTCGAACGCGGCTTTACGGCAGTTGCCCTGTCGGGCGAACACAGCCAGTCGGAACGCAACAATGCATTGCAGGCGCTGCGCGATCGTCGCGCGCGGGTGTGCGTGGCGACCGACGTTGCTGCGCGCGGTATCGATCTGCCCTCGCTCAGCCTGGTCGTCCATGTGGAAATTCCGCGCGACGCCGAAACCCTGCAACACCGTTCAGGCCGCACCGGACGCGCGGGCAAGAAGGGTACTGCCGTCCTGATCGTACCCTTCCCGCGCCGTCGTCGTGTGGAAATGATGCTGCGCGGCGCGCGTATCAATGCCGAATGGGCCGATGTGCCGACCGTGGAAATGATCCGTGCGCAGGATCGCGTCCGCCTGATGGAAACGATCCTTGCTCCGGTCGAAGCCGACGAGGCCGATCTCGAAATCGGCCGTGCCCTGCTGGAACAGCGTACGCCCGAAGAACTGGCCGCTGCCCTCGTCCGCGCGCACCGCGCGGCGATGCCGCAGCCTGAAGAAATGCTGTCAGGTGGCGGCAATGACGAAGGTCGTCGCCAGCCTGCTCACCGCGAAGGCTTTGAAGACACCGTCTGGTTCCGCATGGACGTGGGCCGTCGCCAGAACGCCGACCCGCGCTGGATCCTGCCGACGCTGTGCCGCCGTGGCCACGTCTCGCGCCAGGAAATCGGCGCGATCCGCATCACGCCCAATGACACCTGGTTCCAGGTTCCCCGCGCGATTGCGGACAAGTTCGCCGACGCCGTGCGCCGCACCGCCGATCCCAAAGGCGAGGACGAGAACGGCATCCACATCGAACCTGCGCCCGACGGTCCGCGCGAAGTGGCGCGCGACAACCGTCGCAGTGATGGCAACGACGGTCCGCGCGGCCCCCGCGCTCATCCCGGTGGTCCCCGTCAGCATCCCCGCGGTCCGCGCCCGGAAGGCAAGCCGCACCGCAAAGGTCCGCCTGCGAAGCGTTCGTGAAAATCTGACGTCGCAATGCCCACCCCGCTGCGACCAAGTTCGCCTGCGGGAGGGCTGCGGGTGGGCTTTCGCGTTCAACACCACCGCTCTTCACCAGACAAGAAAAAGGCGGCAGGTCCAGATGGACTTGCCGCCGCTGTCTTTTTCCGATGGGGCCTTCAGCCAACCATCTGGAGAACGATGTCCCGCAGCTCGCGTTGCGAGAGTACGGGAGAAGTGCGCCGGGGTTCTGCTTGAACCGGGACCGCGAAGAGCGGAGTTTTAGGCGCGATATTCGAATTTGCGTAAGTTGTAAGCATTCAATTCCTGTATTCTTGGTAAATCAGCGGCGCCGTCTGACGCCACCGGGGCCACCGCCACCAGCGATCTTTTCGCGGAAGACGATACGGCCCTTGGTCAGATCGTATGGGGTCATCTCGACCTTCACACGGTCACCCACGATTGAACGGATGCGGAACTTGCGCATCTTGCCCGCAGTATAGGCAATGATTCGATGGCCGTTTTCCAGCATGACGCCGAAGCGGCCATCCGGCAAAATCTCGTCAATCTCGCCATCGAGGGTAAGCAGGTCTTCCTTCGCCATGTGTCAGGCGGCCCGGAAGTTGGTTGTGCCGAACGGCATGGATGTTTTCCTTTCGCGAAAACAGTTGAAACCCGCCGCAGAACTGCGCGTCGGGGCTGGTAGCGCGTGAAAGGAAACGACAGCCCGACGGCCACAAATTCCGTCGCAGGCGACGATAGCAGTGCGCAAATGGCGACGGATTGCCCGAAAGTCAAGGGAAAGCGGTAGCGCGCGGAACTGAAATCCGGTTCGTACGGTTGATCGGATAACCTTCCAGCCGGAGCACTACCCGTGAAAACCACCATTGCTGCGATCATGATGGCCATGGCGCTTGCCGGTTGTGACACTGCCGAAGCACCGACGACGCCGATGAACGCCGACGACATACCGGAAAATCAGGGAATGGGCGGCACCTTCGATGGAAATCCGGGCGGTATTGCAACCGGAATCGGTATCGATCGCCCGGCCAATACCCCAGCCGAGGATAGCTCTTCGGCGGACGGCACCACTCCTATGCAACAGCAACCCTAGCGGGTTACTCCTCGCCCATGCGCAGCGCGGCGATGAAGGCTTCCTGCGGGATGCTGACGTTGCCGTATTCGCGCATGCGGGCCTTGCCCTTCTTCTGTTTTTCCAGAAGCTTCTTCTTGCGGCTGATGTCGCCGCCATAGCACTTGGCGGTCACGTCCTTGCGCATCGCCGCAATGGTCTCGCGGGCGACGACCTTGCCACCAATCGCTGCCTGAACGGGAATCTTGAACAGGTGGCGCGGAATCAGGTCCTTCAACCGTTCGCACATATGCCGTCCGCGCGCCTCTGCTGCGCTGCGGTGGACGATCATGCTCAGCGCATCGACCGGCTCGTTGTTGACGAGGATGCTCATCTTGACCAGATCGCCCTCGCGCAGGCCGATCTGTTCATAGTCGAACGAGGCATATCCGCGACTGATTGACTTCAACCGGTCGTAGAAATCGAACACCACTTCATTGAGCGGCAGTTCATACGTTACCTGCGCGCGCCCGCCAACATACGTCAGCCCGGTCTGTACCCCGCGCCGGTCCTGGCACAGCTTGAGGATCGAACCGAGGTATTCGTCGGGCGTATAGATCGTGCCCTTGATCCACGGTTCGTCGATCTGGGCGATGCGGCTCGGATCGGGGTAGTCCGCCGGATTGTGCAGCATGATCTCGCGGGCATCGTCGGTCCGGCTCTTGTTGAGCTGGATGCGATAGACCACCGACGGCGCAGTGGTGATCAGGTCAAGGTCGTATTCGCGACTCAACCGCTCCTGAATGATTTCGAGATGCAACAGGCCCAGGAATCCGCAGCGGAAGCCGAAGCCCAGCGCCGCGCTCGATTCCATCTCGAAGCTGAAGCTGGCATCGTTCAGGCGCAAGCGGCTGATGCTTTCGCGCAGCTTCTCGAATTCCGCCGCATCGACCGGGAAGATGCCGCAGAACACCACCGGCTGCACTTCCTTGAAACCCGGCAACGCCTTGGTCGCACCGTTCTTGACCGTGGTGATCGTGTCACCCACACGGGCCTGCGCCACTTCCTTGATCTGCGCAGTGATGAAGCCGATTTCGCCGGGACCCAATTCGTCCAGCGTCTCGATCTTCGGGCGCATGCAACCCACGCGGTCGATCAGGTGTTCGGTCCCGCCGGCCATGAACTTGACCTGCAACCCCTTGCGGATCACGCCGTTGATCACGCGCACCAAGATGACGACGCCGAGATACTGATCGTACCACGAATCGACCAGCATGGCGGTAAGCGGCGCATCGCGGTCGCCCCCCGGCGGCGGTATGCGCTCGACCACGGCGTCGAGCACTTCCTCGATACCGATGCCCGATTTGGCGCTGGTCATCACCGCGTTGCTGGCATCGATGCCGATGATGTCCTCGATCTCGGCCTTGACCTTTTCAGGCTCGGCAGCAGGCAGATCGATCTTGTTGATGACAGGCACGATCTCGTGGTCATGCTCGATGGATTGATAGACGTTGGCCAGCGTCTGCGCTTCGACGCCCTGCGCCGCATCCACCACCAGCAGCGCGCCTTCACAGGCGGCAAGGCTGCGGCTGACTTCATAGGCGAAGTCGACGTGGCCAGGCGTGTCCATCAAATTGAGCTGGTAGGTCCTGCCGTCCTTGCCGGTGTAATCCAGCCGTACCGTCTGCGCCTTGATCGTAATCCCGCGCTCACGCTCGATATCCATGTTGTCGAGCACCTGCTCGCTCATTTCGCGCGCGGACAACCCGCCCGTGAACTGGATAAGGCGGTCGGCCAGAGTCGATTTGCCATGGTCGATATGGGCAATGATGGAAAAGTTACGGATCAGCGCAAGGTCGGTCATGGCCGCGCCGTTAGCAGGTGTATGCTCGCGAGTCACGATGGCCTATCACCGGCAGAGGTTTGCCGATGCTCAGAATATTTTTCAATTGGAAGTCATTTTCCTGACGGTTGTTTCCGTATTGTAACATAGTGTGTTTTCGATGTTTTTCCGTCATTTATATGCGTGAACTGCGCTAACCCCGCATCGTTTTGCGTCAATTAACTGTCACACAAGCGTCATTTTACAGGCTTAGCGGCCGCCCAGCACAAGGATTGGAGATTCCTGGAACATGACGGGCAAGGCATTTCGCGCGGCACTGGCGGCAAGTGTGTTCATCAGCGCAGCAGGCGTGGCACACGCACAGGCTGCGCCACAGGACAGCGATGCGAAGATCGCCGATCTGCAGCGGCAGGTCGACGAACTGAAGGCCATCGTCCGCGCCATGCAGGCTGCAAACGTCACCGCCGCACCTTCCGCGATGGCGCAGGCGCAGGCGCCCGTCGCCACTCCAGCGACGGCACCGGTTCAACTTGCCGCCGCCCCCCCCGCTGCTGCCCCGGAAAAGAAGAAGGCATGGTACGACAAGCTGCAACTGCGCGGTTATACGCAATTGCGCATGAACGAGATTGTTTCGGGCGACAAGAACGCTCCGGCAGGCGTGTCGCGGCTGCGGTCAGTTCAGGATTCCGGCATCAATGAGAACGGCAATTTCTCCATCCGCCGCGCGCGTCTTGTCGTCCAGGGCGATATCTCGAACCGCGTCTCGCTGTACATGCAGGGCGATCTTGCGGCTGCCGTCAGCAACCAGACCGGCGGAGAGGCGCGGCAGAACTTCTTCCAGATGCGCGATGCCTATGCCGATGTCTATCTCGACAAGGCAAAGTCGCTGAAGGTGCGCCTTGGCCAGTCCAAGGTGCCGTTCGGATGGGAAAACCTCCAGTCCTCATCGAACCGGGTGCCGCTTGATCGCACGGACGCGATCAATGCCGCAGTGCCGGGCGAGCGCGATCTCGGCGTCGTGGCCTATTACACGCCACCAAAGATCCAGGCGATCTGGGATGAACTTTCGCACGAAGGCCAGAAGTTGTTCGGCAATTACGGCGCGCTTGGCGTCGGCATCTACAATGGCCAGTCGATCAGCCGCGCGGAAAAGAACGGCAAGCTGATGACCGTGGCCATGGCAACGATGCCGTTCCGCCTCGATGGCCTTGGCGGAATTTTCGACGGACAGATTGTCGAAATCGGCGCATCGGGCATGCTCAACAAGTTTCGCCCGGAAGTGCGCGCAGGCGGCGTATCGGCCATCGATTACGACGACAACCATGTTGGCATCCACGCGATGCTCTATCCGCGCCCGTTCGGCATACAGGCTGAATGGACTTGGGCAAAAACGCCCGAATGGGACCGTGCAACCAGTTCCATCATCGCCAAGGATGCCAGCGGTGGCTATGTGATGGCGATGTACCGCGTGCCCCCCTCGCCGCTGGGGCAGTTCATTCCTTTCGCCCGTTGGCAGCACTATCGCGGCGGCTGGAAGGCGGCGACCAATGCGCCCCGGCTTGAAACCGACGAATACGAACTGGGCATGGAATGGCTGCCGATGAAGGAACTGGAACTCACGCTCAGCTATGCCAACGTCAGCCGCACCGAAGCTGACGAGCGGCGGACCGGCCGCGCCAAGGGCGATCTGGTCCGCGCGCAAGTGCAATGGAACTATTGATCCGGCAGATCAGCGCGCAGAAAACGCGCTGGACAGGCGGAAGACGGCCTGCGCCGCTGCGCCATTGAGGTAGCGGACACGGTACTGGGTCGCTGACGTGTAATTGCCGGTAATGCTCACGACGAGTTGCTGCGCACCTCCTGGGGTGACCGCAGCCGAGGCAATCGGATGATAGGTCCCGCCGCTGTCCAGCGACTGGTCGATGAACAGGGTGCCCGCCACATCGGCATATGCCGTGGCAATGAAATGCGCATGATGATTTGAACCATTGGCCCTGCCGCTGCCGGTAAATGTCGCCGAAGCGGCCAGCGCGGTAGTACTGTCAGTGAAGCCCAGACCCGTGTTGACCGTGCCGGAAACGGTAACGCTCCCGATCGTGGCACTTCCTCCGGCCAGGGACGTGCCACTGGTATTAAGCGGGCGGCGTTTCAGCACAAGCATGACAGCCACCGTGCCGCTGCCGTAGGTGGAAACCCGCGCCCGCACTTGTGCTGCATTGCTGGTAAACGCAAACATCCCGGTTGCTGTTGAAGTGGTGACGGCCGAAGCTGTCGCGCTGGATGCCTGAACCACTGGCAAACTCACCCAGGCCAAACCATCGTTCGGTTGTTCGTATGTGATGGTGCACCCCGAACCGGCGCTCGTCACCTGAAAGGTTCCACCCCCAAAGCCGTTCGGTGGAACCGTCCGGATTGGCAAAGGCGACCGCATTGACGGGTGTAAACCGGGCGGGAAAACTGATTTCAGGATTGGGCATCGATGCCTCCATTCATTCAAGGAACAATCGACGACATCAGATAACCATATCGGTTCTTGTAGGAAAACAAAATGCAGCGGCAGCAATCGCGCATTCTGCCGCAGCCAAGGAACACCTCATCCCCGACGAAAGATCGAAATTGCTTCGTTCATCCGGGGTTGTGGATCAGATCACGATGTTTGCCGTTGTCAGATCGCGACCGGAAAATGCGGTCAATCAGTTTCAAGGGAAAGCTCATGAAAAAGACAATCCTCGCCGCAGCGCTGGCAGCAGTCGTCATCCCGTCGGCCCCCGCCTTTGCCGATCCACCGCGCTGGGCACCGGCGCACGGGCACCGCGCCAAGGAGCGCAATTCAATCTATGACAGCCGCGGTCGCTATATCGAACCGCGCCGGATCAGCAGCAATGATCGCGTTTGGCGGGGAAATGACGGACGCTATTATTGCAAGCGGAACAACGGCACGACTGGTCTCATAATCGGCGCAGCAGGTGGAGCATTGCTGGGCCGGGCGATCGATACCCGTGGAGAAAGGGCAACAGGCACCATCCTCGGCGCAGTAGGCGGCGCTCTGCTGGGCCGTGAGATAGAGCGGAGTGGCGCTCGTTGCCGCTAACCGCGAATCCAAGAATCTTCTGGTAAAATACTGAAAACGGGCGGATTCACGGTGGGTCCGCCTGTCCTTCTCGGCGCAAAGACATTTCCAGCCTTGCTTTGACCCACTGAATTTCTCCAACTAAGGGAATGCTATTGCATAACTTTAGTTATTTGAGGTAGTGCAACCTTTGTCGCCAACGCATCAAGGCCGACTGCGGGGAATGCAACCACCGTGTCGGGTGTTGATGCCATTGAAATATCAAAGCTGGAACTCGATGAGCACCGCAACCGAACATCAATATCTCGCACTACGCAGATATGCCTTTTACCTGATGCGGTTTTGCGAGGAGGTGACCTCTGCCGAGGCAGAGGAAACGGTCAAGGAACTCTACGAGCCGATCTGCACAATGCTGGAATTGCTGGCGCAGCTTTCCGGAACCGATTTTCGGAATCCCTTGCGTGACAGTTCTACCCTGCCGGATTCCCGAAAAGCGTCGGACCTTCTTCTCATCGTACCCAGAGATGCCTATTCCTTCGACGGCAAAACGGGCTGGTATTCATTTTCCTTCGATGCCGACGATGCCGGAAGATCTGCAAAAATCTACACCAGCAATGCCGATGTCCCGGCGTTCGCACTGGTCAGTTGCTACATTCAATTCCTCTACGACCTTGCCTTCAATAGCGATCTCGCCGCGGCGGATGGGCCTGCCATCGACGAACGCGCGGCCCCGGCGATCGACAGCCCGACAGCGCCGTCACAATCCATCCCCTCCAGTCGTGCCGCGATCGGGCGATAGACATAGGATGCGGACATCGGCGGGTTTCATCGCGATGGTCAGCCTCACTCCGTCGCTTTCCCCCTTGCGACCATGCGGAAGCTGAATATCCTGTTGCCATGTGGCTGCTCGACCAACTCCTGAAGCGTCTTATCCATACAGGCACGCTCATCGTGATCGATCACGACGGGCGGGAATATACCTATGGCAAGGGCGATGCACCGACGCTCGCCATCCGCCTGACAGACAAGGGCGCGGCCATGCACATCGCGCGCGACCCCCGTGTGGGCGCAGGCGAGGCTTACATGGATGGCCGACTCGTGGTCGACCCGCCACATGACATTCGCGATTTCATTCTTCTGGTCATGTCCAATGCCAGAAGCGTCGGCGGCATTGACCGCAAGGGCTGGCTGCGAAGGATGGCAAGCGGCCTTGTCGCTCGCGCCGACCAGTTCAACCAGCGCGCAAAGGCCTCGAAGAATGTCGTTCATCATTATGATCTCACGCGACAATTCTATGAGCTGTTTCTCGACGAGGACCGGCAATATACGATGGCTTATTACCGTGATCCGGCAAACACGCTGGAACGCGCACAGATCGACAAGAAAGCGCTGATCGCCGCCAAGCTGTGCCTTGAACCAGGAGAATCGGCGGGTGTTCGGGTGCTCGATATCGGCTGTGGCTGGGGCGGGCTGGCGCTCTACCTCCACCGCCACTTCGGCTGTGAAGTCCTTGGCGTCTCGCTCGCACCCGATCAGGTAAAGTTCGCCCAGGAACGCGCCGAGGCGGCAGGGGTGGCCGACAAGGTCCGCTTCCAGCTGATCGATTATCGCGACGTCACCGGCACGTTCGACCGCATCACCAGCGTCGGCATGATCGAGCATGTCGGCGCGCCGCACTTCGCCGAATACTTTGCCAAGACGAATGACCTGCTTGATCCCGATGGAATCATGCTCACCCATACCATCGGTCGCGCCGGGCGGCCCGGCACCACCGACAAGTGGACGCGCAAGTATATCTTCCCCGGCGGCTATATCCCGGCGATGAGCGAACTGGTGAGCGCGCTTGAAACAACCGGCTGGGAAGTGGGCGACATCGAAGTCCTGCGCTATCACTATGCCTATACCCTTGCCGAATGGTATCGCCGCGCCACGATGCATCGCGATGAAATCGTGGCGCTTTATGACGAACGCCTGTTTCGGATGTGGCAGTTCTATCTTGCCGGGGCCGAACAGAGCTTCCGCCACGGCGGCATGGTGAACTTCCATATCCAGAGCGTGAAACGCCGCAGCGCCCTGCCGATGACCCGCGACTACATCCAGCTCGAAGCCTCGCGCCTTTCCGCGCGCGATCAGGCACCTGCATGGCATCTTGACCGGGTGGCAGCGGAGTAACCAACGCCAAGAGGTTGCGATCTGGCACCCCGCCTGTTAGGCGCGCGGCGCGCTATTCTTCGGGAGTCATCTCGCATGTCCGATATCAAGAAGGTCGTTCTCGCTTATTCCGGCGGCCTCGACACCTCCGTCATTCTCAAGTGGTTGCAGGTCACGTACAATTGCGAGGTGGTGACCTTCACCGCCGATCTCGGTCAGGGCGAGGAACTGGAGCCGGCACGCGCCAAGGCCAAGCTGATGGGCGTACCCGATCACAACATCTATATCGACGATCTGCGCGAGGAATTCGTGCGCGACTTCGTGTTCCCGATGATGCGCGCCAACGCCCGCTATGAAGGCGATTACCTGCTGGGCACCTCCATCGCCCGCCCGCTCATTTCCAAGCGCCTGATCGAGATCGCGCGCGAAACCGGCGCCGATGCGGTGGCGCATGGCGCCACAGGCAAGGGCAACGATCAGGTCCGCTTCGAACTGTCGGCCTATGCGCTGGAGCCGGGCATCAAGGTGATCGCACCGTGGCGCGAATGGGACTTGACCAGCCGCACCGCCCTGATCGCCTGGGCCGAAAAGCACCAGATTCCGGTGCCCAAGGACAAGCGTGGCGAAAGCCCGTTCAGCACCGATGCCAACCTGCTGCACACCTCGTCCGAAGGCAAGGTTCTGGAAGACCCCTGGGCCGAAGTGCCCGACTACGTCTATTCGCGCACCGTCAATCCTGAAGACGCGCCCGACGTGCCCGAATATATCACCATCGATTTCCAGCGCGGCGATGGCGTTGGCCTCAATGGTCAGGCGATGTCCCCCGCCACGCTGCTGGCCGCGCTCAACGATCTTGGCCGCAAGCATGGCATCGGCCGTCTGGACCTGGTCGAGAACCGCTTCGTCGGCATGAAGAGTCGCGGCATGTACGAAACGCCCGGTGGCGAAATCTATGCCCGCGCGCATCGCGGCATTGAAAGCATCACGCTCGACCGGGGTGCCGCGCACCTCAAGGACGAACTGATGCCCAAATATGCCGAGCTGATCTACAACGGCTTCTGGTTCGCGCCCGAACGCGAGATGCTGCAAGCCGCGATCGACCACAGCCAGGCCCGCGTCAACGGCACCGTGCGGCTGAAGCTGTACAAGGGCAACGCGTGGGTGGTCGGCCGCCAGTCCCCCGACAGCCTCTATTCCGAACGCCATGTGACGTTCGAGGATGACGCGGGCGCCTACGACCAGAAGGATGCTGCGGGCTTCATCAAGCTGAACGCGCTGCGCCTGCGCCTGCTGGCGCAGCAGGGCCGCTGATCCAAAGTCCCCTCCTCGTCAGAGGAGGGGTTGGGGCTGGTGGCCCACCCAACCCCATGATATGATAATCCCACTGCCGGAACGGGGTAGTCCGCCCGTTCTTAAAGAGGCGATCCGGTCGATAGTCCGATCCTCCGGCAGCACAGAATGTATCACCACCAACGCCCACCCGACCCCTTCTGCGTCGTCCCGGACCTGATCCGGGATGAGGCTTTGTCTGGGCATCGGCGAAGCAGAGCCATCACCAAATTTTGGAAGGCATGGCGAGGTGTTCGCGCAAAGGCGCAACTTCACCCCGATCCAGCCTGCGCCACCTCGCAAGCTTCGGCATCCTTCAAGGGGGGTGGAGGAGAAGTGTCGTGCGGGTCTTGCGGTTACCGCGTTGCGTCGGCACAAGCATAGGCCATGACCAACACGCTTTATTACGGCGACAATCTTCATGTCCTGCGCGAACATGTGAAGGATGAGAGCGTCGATCTGATCTATCTTGATCCGCCGTTCAATTCGAACGCCAATTACAACATCCTGTTCAAATCGCCCGAAGGCCACAATTCGGACGCGCAGATCGAAGCGTTCGAGGATACGTGGCACTGGAATGACAGCGCCGAGAGCGCTTTCGATGAAGTGATGCGCAGCGGCAATACGGCGGCGTTCGAGCTGCTGCGGGCGATGCGCGGCTTTCTGGGCGATAACGACATGATGGCCTATCTTGCCATGATGGCGGTGCGCCTGCTGGAACTGCACCGCGTGCTGAAGCCGACCGGCTCGCTCTATCTGCACTGCGATCCGACCGCGGGCCATTACCTGAAGCTGCTGCTGGATGGGGTTTTTGGGCCAATTAATTTCCGCAACGAAATTACTTGGTTGCGTTATAGTCGCCCGAAGGGATCGCAGCACGATTCCAGACGCTTTGGTAATTCGACAGATTCAATTTTGTTCTACACAAAATCCGACAAATACTTTTTCGACTCATCAAGAGCGGGAATTCCGCTAAGCGAGGATGAAATCGTAAAACGCTATCCTCTAATTGACAATAATGGGAGATATAGCAGCGGCCCATTGCTTAGGTCTGAGGGTATGGGGGCAAGACCAAATCTCGTTTATGAGTATAATGGCTTTACTCCAGGTTTAGCAGGTTGGAGAATGACGAGGGATAAGCTCGTTGAACTCGACAGACGCGGTGACATCTATTGGACGTCTACTGGCAGTCCCCGTCGAAAAATAAGACCGGGCGATGAAAGTGTCACGGTCGTTAATAATCTTTGGGCTGATATTCCGGCGCTTGAGTCACAAGCCAAAGAGCGTTTAGGCTATCCCACACAAAAGCCGTTGGCTTTGTTAGAGCGAATTCTCGCAGCCTCTTCCAACGAAGGCGATGTGGTGCTCGATCCGTTCTGCGGCTGCGGGACGGCGGTTCATGCGGCACAGAAGCTGGGGCGGCAGTGGCTGGGGATCGACGTGACGCACCTTGCTATTTCGCTGATCGAAAAGCGGATGAAGGATGCCTTTCCCGGCGCCGCGTTCACCGTCGAAGGACGCCCGCAGGATCTTGGCGCAGCGCTCGATCTGGCGGAGCGCGACAAGTACCAGTTCCAGTGGTGGGCGGTCTCGCTGGTCGATGCGCTGCCGTTTGGCGGCAGGAAAAAGGGCGCGGACGGCGGGATCGACGGGCTGATCTATTTCAAGCCCGATGGCAAGCGCACCGAAAAGGCGCTCGTATCGGTCAAGGGCGGGAAGAACGTGGACGTGAAGATGATCCGCGACCTGCATTCCGCGATGGAGCGCGAGAAGGCTCCGTTCGGGGTGTTCATCTGCGCCGGATTGCCCACCAAGCCGATGGAGCGCGAGGCCGCATCGGTCGGCCAGTGGCAGAACGAATATACCGGGCGTTCGCATCCGCGCTTGCAGATTCTGACGCTGGCCGAACTGTTCAAGGGCAAGCGGCCCGATATTCCGTGGGTGGATGCCAGCGTGATGAAAGCGGCGAAGCGCGAGGACACATCGCGACAGGGAAATCTGTTATAGCCGGATTGCCGTCGGGTGTGGCCAGGCACAGGCAGGATGGGGCGTGAGACGGCCTCTCCATACTTTCGCTTGCCGGACCGTCAGTGCATGACAGCTGCCGAGCCGGAGCGGTCGCCGCGCAGAAGCAGGGCGAGCGGCGCGATGATCACCGCGCCCAGCGCCAGCATCAGGAATATGTCGTTGAACGACATGACCAGCGAATCCAGCCGCACTTGTCCATCGAGCATACGGTAAGCGCCCGCCATGCCTTCCGGCCCGCCGCCGAGCATGGCCGCATTATCGGTCATCGCCTGCTGGACGGCGATATCGTTGGCGCTGATCGAGGCGTGAATCTGCCAGCGGTGCACATCGATGCGCTGTTCCTGAAAGCTGGCGATCATCGCAAGGCCGATCGAACCGCCAAGGTTGCGCGCCGCCATGAAGATCGCCGATGCCTCATCCGCGTATTTCAGCGGGACGGCGATGATGGACGATTGCTGGAGCGTAAGCGTGGCGACCGCAGCGCCGCCACCGAACAGCACCTGCGGCAGGATGAATGCACTGCCCACCGATTGCGCGGTCATCCCCGTCAACAGATAGGCGCTGATACCGGCAATAAGGCAGCCCAGCACCACCGCTGTTCGCGGATCGAGCAGTTTGACGATAAACGGGAACGCCAGCATCATCATGACGGAACTGAGGCCCGGCATGAACACCACCTGCCCTGCCTGAAACGCATTGTACCCCGGAATGGCTGCAAGGAATTGCGGCACCACATATGACAGGCCGAACAACAGCGCGCCGAACATCAGCATCATCGCAACGCAGGCCGAAAAGGCCGGGACGCGCAGGAGCGCCAGCCGGATGATCGGCCTGGGGTTGTGGAACTGGGTCCAGGCCACAGCGATGAAGCCCGCGCCAGACAACAAAGCCAGCCGGATGATGAAGCCGGATTCGAACCATTGTTCACGGTGGCCTTCTTCCAGCATCACGGTGAGGCAGCCCAGCCCCAGCGTCATGCCGAACAGGCCCAGCCAATCGGCATTGCGCAAATCGCTCCAGTCAGGTGCGACTTTGGGAAGGCTGAAGATCAGCAGGCTGACCAGGCCGATGCCGACCGGTACGTTGATGAAGAACGCATAGCGCCAGCTGATCGCCTCGGTAATCCAGCCGCCCAGCAGCGGCCCGGTGAGCGGCCCCAGCAACATGGTGCCGCCGAAGATGGCGATGCCCACCGGCTGCTGCCGCGCCGGAAGCCGGGTTGCGATGATCGTGAGTGCGGTGGGGACGAGCGTGCCGCCGGCAAGGCCTTGCCCGGTGCGACCGACGATCATCGTGGTGAGATCGCCCGACAGGCCGCACATGACCGAAAAGGCGGTAAACAGCACGGTTGCAATCAGCATGAACCGACGCAGGCCCAGCATCCGCGACAGCCAGGCGGTGATGGGCGTGACGACGATTTCAGCGACGAGATAGGACGTGCCGATCCATGTGCCTTCGCTGGGGGAAGCACCGATCTCGCCCTGGATGGTTGGCAGCGAGGCATTGACGATCGAAATATCGAGCGTGGCCATGAAGGCGCCGAGCGCCCCTGCGGCAACCGCCAGCCATGCCGCAAGATCGGCGGCTTCCGGCTGCACTGCGGCCATCGGCGCGCCCGCGTGTTCTGCCGGTTGCCCGCCCCGTCCCATTCTCGCCTGACCCCCCAAGTAAATTGAACGAAATCGTATGATTTTGTCAGCGCGATGTAAAGTGTGCGCCTGCCCGCCGCAGCAATGGTCCCAGATAGCTGCCGGTAAAGCTGCGCGGGTTTTCCGCCACGACTTCGGGAGTGCCTTCGGCCACGATTTCGCCTCCGCGCACACCGCCTTCGGGACCAAGGTCGATGATCCAGTCCGCCGTCTTGATGACATCAAGGTTGTGTTCGATCACCACGACGCTGTTGCCCTGCTCGACCAGGCGGTGAAGCACTTCCAGCAACTTGCGGACGTCTTCGAAATGCAGACCGGTGGTGGGTTCATCAAGAATATACAGCGTTTGGCCGGTGGAGCGGCGCGCAAGTTCCTTGGCGAGTTTTACGCGCTGCGCTTCGCCGCCCGATAGCGTGGTGGCCTGCTGACCGACCTTCACATAACCGAGGCCGACTTCATTCAACATGTGCATCCGGTCGCGGATCGGGGGCACGGCCTTGAAGAATTCTTCGGCGTCCTCGATCGTCATGTCGAGGATATCGGCGATGGAATGGCCCTTGAACTTCACTTCCAGCGTTTCGCGGTTGTAACGGCGGCCCTCGCACTCCTCACACGTGACGTAGACATCTGGCAGGAAGTGCATTTCGATCTTGATCAGGCCATCGCCCTGACACTTTTCGCAGCGCCCGCCCTTGACGTTGAAGCTGAAGCGGCCGGGTTTGTAGCCCCGCGCGGCGCTTTCCGGCAGGCCGGCGAACCAGTCACGGATCAGGGTAAAGCTGCCGGTGTAGGTGGCGGGGTTCGAGCGCGGGGTACGGCCAATCGGGGACTGGTCGATCTCGATCACCTTGTCGCAGTGTTCGAGGCCCTTGATCGCATCGTGTGCGCCCGCGATCACCCGCGCGCCGTTCAACTGGCGCGCGGCCCCTGCATGAAGCGTATCGATGGTAAAGCTGGACTTGCCAGAGCCGGAGACGCCGGTGACACAGGTGAACGTGCCGAGCGGGATCTTGGCGCTGACGTTCTGCAGGTTGTTGGCGCGCGCGCCTTCGACGCTGATGAACAAGCCATTGCCCTTGCGGCGCTTTTCGGGAACTTCGATCCGGCGCGCGCCGGTCAGGTATTGGCCCGTCAGGCTTTCGGGATTGTCGAGAATGTCCTGCAACTTGCCCTGCGCGACGATTTCGCCGCCATGGACGCCCGCGCCGGGGCCAAGATCGACCACATGATCGGCGGTGCGGATGGCGTCCTCGTCATGCTCCACCACGATCACGGTATTGCCGAGATCGCGCAGGCGTTTCAGCGTGATGAGCAGGCGGTCATTGTCGCGCTGGTGGAGACCGATGGAGGGTTCGTCGAGCACGTAGAGCACACCCGACAGGCCGCTGCCGATCTGGCTGGCGAGGCGGATGCGCTGGCTTTCCCCGCCGGACAGTGTGCCGGAGGTGCGATCAAGGTTGAGGTAATCGAGGCCGACGTTGTTGAGGAAGCCGAGGCGTTCGTTGATTTCCTTGAGGATGGCCTTGGCGATCTGGCTCTGCTGGGAGGTGAGCTGCGCGTCGAGATTGCCGTACCATTCCACCGCAGCCGCGACCGAGAAATGCGTGACCGTGGAGATATCGGTGCCCGCAACCTTGACGCTCAATGCTTCGGGTTTGAGCCGTTTGCCGTGGCAGGTTTCACAAGGTTGCGCGGTCTGGAACTTGCTGAGCTCCTCCCGCATCCACGCGCTTTCGGTTTGCAGAAGGCGGCGGTTGAGATTGCCGATCACGCCTTCGAACGCCTTGCTGACGGTGTAGGACTTCTTGCCATCGATGAAGGTCAGCGGCACGGCCTTGCCGCCGGTGCCATAGAGGATGATCAGCTGCACTTCGCCGGGCAATTCGGACCACGGCGTTTCCAGCTTGAAGCCATAGTGCCCCGCAAGGCTGGCAAGGACCTGCATGTAATAGGGCGACGGAGGGTTGCTTTTCGCCCACGGCACGACCGCGCCCTGCTTCAAGCTGAGGTTTTCGTTGGGGACGACGAGTTGCGGATCGAACAGCAACTTTTCGCCAAGGCCGTCGCACGCGGGACACGCGCCCTGTGGGGCGTTGAACGAGAACAGCCGCGGTTCGAGCGCATCAATGGTGAAGCCGCTGACGGGGCAGGCGAACTTTTCGCTGAAAACGATGCGGTTGGGCGGCAGGCCGGTTTTCTTCATGCCGGATTTCTTCTTGCCCCCCTCCTCTTCAGAGGAGGGGCTGGGGGTGGTGCTGACGAGCGCAGTGGCACCGCCACCACCCCCCTCCTCTGAGGAGGCGGGGGCTTTTGATAGCGCCTCGACCGTCGTGTCCGCCAGATCGATGTACGCCAGCCCATCGGCGAGTTTCAGCGCCTGTTCGAAGCTGTCGGCCAGCCGCGTCTGGATGCCTTCCTTTACCGCAATACGGTCAACCACCACTTCGATGTCGTGCTTGAGCTTCTTGTCGAGCGCGGGGGCGTCTTCGATGGCCATCATTTCGCCATTGATGCGGACGCGGGTGTATCCCGCCTTCTGCCATTCGAGCAGTTCCTTGCGGTATTCGCCCTTGCGGCCGCGCACCGCGGGCGCGAGAAGATAGGCGCGGGTGCCTTCGGGCAGGACCATCACGCGATCGACCATCTGGCTGACCGTCTGCGCCGCGATGGGCAGGCCGGTGGCGGGGCTGTACGGCACCCCGATGCGCGCCCACAGCAGGCGCATGTAATCATAGATTTCCGTCACCGTGGCCACAGTGGAGCGCGGGTTGCGGCTGGTGGTTTTCTGTTCGATGCTGATTGCGGGGCTGAGGCCGTCGATATGTTCGACATCGGGCTTCTGCATCATTTCGAGGAACTGGCGCGCATAGGCCGAGAGGCTTTCAACGTAGCGGCGCTGCCCTTCCGCATAGATCGTATCGAACGCGAGGCTGGATTTGCCTGAGCCGGACAGGCCGGTGATGACGATCAGGCTATCGCGCGGAAGATCGATATCGATCCCCTTGAGATTGTGTTCACGGGCGCCGCGTACGGAAATGAATGATTGAGACATGCGCAGCGGTGTTCCATATTTGTTCGATTCAGGCAAGGCCCTGATGCCGTGTTTCGCGCATGTGGGGAGCAAGGCGGCACGGTGCAATACGGGCTTTCGGGGAAGCCTTTGCGCGGAGGACCTTCCGGTTACCGAAGCGGCAACTTTGTCGAAACCATACAATTCCGTGTTGCGAAACTTTGCTAGGGGAAATTACCGAACAGGAGTTAGTGGTTCTTACCATGGTTATCGCATTCCCACCGCCCCCCAAGCCGCCAGCGCAGAGCCTGTTCTGCCGCGACGTGGATGCATGCGATGTACGGCCCGCGATCTCGATGGCTGTGCGCGACAGTTTTGCGGCGAACTTTGCAGCCGATTTCGCTGCTGCGATGACTGAGCATCGCCACGAGAATGACGAAAAGGCGGCAACTGCGGCCTGACCCTGCTGCCGACGTCTGCCCCTGCGGCATCATGGCCTCCTGCATCTGACATAAATGAAATGGGCAGCCCTTGCCCGCAGTCCGCTGCGCTATGCGCCTTTGAGGTGAGGCTTGCCCTGCACGCGGGGTTAACCGGATCGAAGGGGGATGTGCCGCATCGGGACAAGCGGAAAAGCGCAGGTGCGGTGACCGGCGCGAGGGGTTAGCGGAACAACAGGATTTTCAGGATTCACCCCGTCGCCATGCCTTTGGACCTAGCCTACCGGCCTATCGACCTGCCCGCTTCTGCGGTGCAGGCCGGTGTGGCGTACGCTAATGCCGCGGGGCCGGTGGAAGCCAGGCCGCGCGATTTTGCAGCACGCATCCGGCGGCGCGACATGCGTTCGATCCGACGGGCCTTGGGCGCACCGTCACTGGTGCGCCAGCGCGCAGCGGGCGTGGCGATGTTCGGCATGCTCGGCATGGTGCTGGGACCAATCGGCTGGGGGGAGCCGGGGGGGATCGCGGCTGCATCGGCGCGCGAGCGCATGACCGGATTGCAACCGTTCGAAAAGGCGGGGGAAAGCTTCCCCGGATCGGCGTTCTACTGGCTGGCGCCGGAGGAGACCGGGCTGATTGCTCCCACCGAAGCGCAATCGGCATGGGACGCGCGGCGCGATGACGAGGAAGCTCCGGGCGGCGCCATGGCCCGCCCCGTGATTGCTACCGGCAACGGCGAGGACCGCTGGCGCGCATTGCAGTGCCTGACCGCGGCAATCTATTACGAGGCGGCGAGCGAGCCGGATGCCGGGCAGCGCGCGGTGGCGCAAGTGGTGCTGAACCGCGTGGCCCATCCCGCCTGGCCCAATACGGTGTGCGGTGTCGTCTATCAGGGATCGGAGCGGCCATCGTGCCAGTTCAGCTTTGCCTGCGACGGGTCGCTGGCAAGGAAGCCGATGAAGGCGTTCTGGGATCGCGCGCGGCGCGTGGCGTCCGATGCGCTGGCCGGTTACGTCTACGCGCCGGTCGGACTGGCGACGCATTACCATACGACAGCGGTGCATCCTTACTGGGCGCCGAGCCTGACATTCCTTGGCACGATCGGCGCCCACCGGTTCTACCGCTGGGCGGGCAACGCGGGAAGGCCTGCCGCGTTCACCGCGCGCTATGCCGGGGGAGAGCCGCTGGCCGCACCGCATCCACGAACATGGACGCCCGCACCCGCGGATATTGCCGACCCGCTATCGCTGGAGCGTGCGTTCGAACAGGGCAAGATTGCCGCCGCTTCGATAGTGCAGGCAGGCGCCCCCTCACCCGCGCCAATCTATAGCGCTCATATCCAGCAGCGCGGCGGCGATACTTTGTTCAAGGCGACCCCGATAACGGGTCAGGCAAGCGGACCGATGAGCGGAAGCGGCGCAGTGCGCCCGGAATACGAGAATTCCGGGCGCTGGATCGCGCAACCGGGCAGCTGAACCCCGCGCGAACCGAGCATCGGCGTCGCCCTGCCGCAGAACCGTTTCGTACCGGGTGGTTATCGCTTCCTTTACCGTGTCATCCAACACAACCTTAGCATGCCTTGCTCTAGGGCAATGAGCGTGGAGGACGCGCACCGGGTCGTGATCGGCGCCGTCAAGGAGACAAGAACAACCATGGTGCGATTTGCCCCCCGTTACGGCATCATTTCCCCCTGCATGGCGCGCCCGATCCTTCGCCGCCACGTGCGCGCGGTGAATGACAACGCCGCAGAATGGAGCGGTTCCTGGCCGCAGGAAAGCGCTGCGCTGGATACTGCGCTGCGGCTGTTTGCGGCCCACGGCTTTTCCGCAGCGGCCCGTGCGCGCGATGCAGCGATCATTGCCGAGCGCGGTGGCGATGGCGAGCGCGTGGGCTTCTGGCTGGATGTTTGCAGCACACTCGACCGGCGCATGGCCCGCGATTTCAAGACAAGGCGAAGCAGCTGAGGCAATACGAGCAAGGCAATGTGGCCCCGGCAGAAACGCCGGGGCTTTTTGTTGCGCCAGCGAGGGCGCTCACATGGGCATTGAGGCAGGCTTCTCGCGCACCGTCGGTCAAGGCTGCGTAATAGTACTGAGGCGCTTGCATTGGCTGGAGAGCAGGCCGAAAGAAGATCGAAATCGCCCCCATATTGCTATTGCGAACTGTTATCGAAAAAACCCGGAAGTCAGCCGTTTTTCGCGGTTGCATTCGTCTGCGCACGAGCTTAGGGCCACTGGCATTCGCCAGCACCTCCCTGTCTCGCGGGGCATGGGGAGGAACTGGGCCGTTTGCCAAAGGCGCGTCATTTTCCGGCCGTCGGCAATCCGGTTGTCTTGTATGCTTGTCCCCGCGAACGGGAAAGGACCGTAAAGCATGGCACGCAAGAAGATCGCGCTCATCGGCGCAGGCAATATCGGTGGTACGCTTGCCCACCTCGCCGCCCAGAAGGAACTGGGTGATATCGTCCTGTTCGACGTGGTCGAAGGCGTGCCTCAGGGCAAAGCGCTCGACCTTTCGCAGTGCGGCCCGGTCGAAGGCTTTGACGCCAAGATCACCGGCACCAACGATTATGCCGACATAGCAGGCGCAGACGTGATCATCGTCACCGCCGGTGTCGCCCGCAAGCCCGGCATGAGCCGCGACGATCTGCTCGGCATCAACCTCAAGGTGATGAAGGCCGTCGGCGAAGGCATTGCTGCCAACGCGCCTGACGCATTCGTCATCTGCATCACCAACCCATTGGACGCGATGGTCTGGGCACTGCGCGAATTCTCCGGCCTGCCGCACAACAAGGTTGTCGGCATGGCGGGCGTGCTCGATTCGGCGCGCTTCTCCACGTTCCTGGCATGGGAATTCGGCGTTTCGATCCGCGACGTGAACACGTTCGTGCTCGGCGGCCACGGCGATACGATGGTGCCCGTCACCCAGTATTCGACCGTCAACGGCATTCCGGTGCCTGATCTGGTCAAGATGGGGCTTTCTTCGCAGGAAAACATCGACGCGATCGTGCAGCGCACCCGTTCGGGCGGCGGCGAGATCGTCGGCCTGCTCAAGACCGGCTCGGCGTTCTACGCTCCTGCTGCTTCGGGCATCGCGATGGCTGAAGCCTACCTCAACGACCAGAAGCGCATCCTGCCTTGCGCAGCCTACGTCGAAGGCCAGTACGGCGTCGATGGCCTCTACGTCGGTGTGCCGGTGCTGATTGGCGCTGGCGGCGTAGAGAAGGTCATCGAGATCGAACTCGACGCCGATGCCAAGGCCGGTCTTCAGGTCTCGGTCGATGCGGTCAAGGAACTGCTCGACGCCTGCAAGGGCATCGATCCTTCGCTGGTTTAAGTTGAATGCGCCTCCGCGCCAGCGGGGGCCTCGGGCCGGATTGCAAGGCCTCGCCCGGCCTCACGAGGTCCCCGCCTCTCAAGTGTTTTTTGGTGCGGGGACGCTGCAAAACTCAGGAGTGAATTCATGTCCATTCTCGTCGACAAGAATACCAAGGTCATCACGCAGGGCATGACCGGCAAGACCGGCAGCTTCCACACACAGGCCGCGCTGGATTACGGTACGCAGATGGTTGGCGGCGTAACCCCCGGCAAGGGCGGCACCGAACATATCGGCCTGCCCCAGTTCAACTCGGTCCACGAAGCCAAGGCCGCTACCGGCGCCACCGCATCGTGCATCTACGTGCCGCCAGCAGGCTGCGCCGACGCCATCCTCGAAGCGATCGACGCCGAGATGGAACTGATCGTGGCGATCACCGAAGGCGTTCCGGTGCTCGACATGGTCAAGGTCAAGCGCGCGCTGGTCGGTTCCAAGAGCCGGTTGATCGGTCCGAACTGCCCCGGCGTGTTGACGCCGAACCAGTGCAAGATCGGCATCATGCCGGGTTCGATCTTCAAGGAAGGCACCGTGGGCGTGGTCTCGCGTTCGGGCACACTGACCTATGAAGCGGTGTTCCAGACCTCGGCCATCGGCCTTGGCCAGACCACGGCTGTCGGCATCGGCGGTGACCCGGTCAACGGCACCAACTTCATCGACGTGCTGGAACTGTTCCTCGCCGACGAAGCTACCAAGTCGATCATCATGATCGGCGAAATCGGCGGTGACGCTGAAGAAATGGCTGCGCAGTTCCTGATCGACGAAGCCAAGCGTGGGCGCAAGAAGCCAATGGCCGGCTTTATCGCAGGCCGCACGGCACCTCCGGGCCGTCGCATGGGCCACGCCGGCGCCATCGTTTCGGGTGGCAAGGGCGATGCCGAAAGCAAGATCGCTGCCATGGAAGCCGCCGGGATCAAGGTCTCGTCTTCGCCTTCGCTGCTGGGCGAAACGCTGGCCGAAGTGCTGAAAGAGCGCGTCTGACGCGAATGCTACCGCCCGGATAGGCCTCCGTACGTAGGGGGCCACCGGGCGAATGGTTGATACACGGCGTGTATGGCGCGACCTTCGCAGGTTGCGCCCCGCGCTGACTTTGCGAAACCGCACTGCGGTTTCGCCGGAAAGATACCTTCCGTCATCAGGCGGGAGCGCGATTGTCCGAAGCCCCCATTCTCTCCGGGGGATCAGGAGTTGATGATGGGTCAAGAAGTGCACGATTTCGACGTGGATCCCGCGCAGGAAGGGCCGCAGGCTGGGCCATCATGGGCCAGCAAGCGCTGGCCGGTGACTGACGCCGCCGCGGGCGATGACCTGACCCAGGCGATGGACCCGATGGCGATGAAGCTCGTCATCGAGAAAGCGGCCAAGAAGGCCGGCGCACCTCTCGACGAAGCCGCGCTGCAGCAGGCCGCGCTCGATTCGATCCGCGCGATGACCCTGATCCGCACCTATCGTGTTCGCGGGCATCTGGCTGCCGATCTCGACCCACTTGGCCTTGCCCGCCAGAAATTGCCCGCCGACCTTTCACCCGAATTTCACGGCTTCACCGCCGCAGATGCCAAGCGCAAGATTTATGTCGGCGGCGTACTGGGGCTGGACTGGGCGACGCTGGAAGAACTGGTGGCGATCCTGCGCGCCAACTATTGCGGACACGTCGGCTTCGAATACATGCACATCGCCGATGTGGAGGAACGCCGCTTCATCCAGGACCGGATCGAAGGTGGCGACAAGTCGATCGACTTTACTCCCAACGGCAAGAAGGCGATCCTGGCTGCCGTCGTTCGTGGCGAACAGTACGAGAAGTTCCTCGGCAAGAAATACGTCGGCACCAAGCGCTTCGGGCTTGATGGCGGCGAATCGATGATCCCCGCGCTGGAAGCGATGATAAAGTACGGCGGCCAGCTGGGTGTGCGCGAGATCGTTTACGGCATGGCCCATCGCGGCCGCCTGAACGTGCTCGCCAACGTGATGGCCAAGCCCTATCGCGTGATCTTCCACGAGTTTTCGGGCGGCACCGCAAACCCGCAGGACGTGGGCGGATCGGGCGATGTGAAGTATCACCTCGGCACCAGCACCGACCGCGAATTTGATGGTATCAAGGTGCACATGAGCCTCGTGCCCAACCCGTCGCACCTTGAAACGGTCGATCCTGTGGTCTTGGGCAAGGTCCGCGCGCAGCAGGTGTTTCGCGACGACATTGGCGACGATGTGGGACCGAATGCGCGCCACAAGCAGGTGCTTCCGGTCCTGATCCACGGCGACGCGGCCTTTGCAGGGCAGGGCATCGTGTGGGAGTGCTTCGGCCTTTCCGGTGTGCGCGGCTACAACACCGGCGGCTGCATCCATTTCATCATCAACAACCAGATCGGCTTCACCACAAGCCCGCAGTTCTCGCGCGGGTCGCCCTACCCCTCGGACGTGGCCAAGGGTGTGCAGGCGCCGATCCTGCATGTGAACGGCGACGATCCCGAAGCTGTGACGTTCGCCTGCAAGATGGCGATCGATTATCGCCAGAAGTTCGGCCGCGATATCGTGATCGACATGTGGTGCTACCGCCGCTTCGGGCATAACGAGGGCGATGAGCCTTCATTCACGCAACCGCTGATGTATGCCAAGATCCGCCAGCACCCGCCGGTGAGCGAGGTCTATGCCAAGCGCCTTGTGGCGCAAGGCGTGATCGACGCCAATCACAAGGGCGAAGTGGAAATGCACTTCACCGCCGCGCTGGAAACCGAATTCGAAGCATCGAAGGGCTACAAGGCCAACGAGGCAGACTGGTTCGGCGGCCGCTGGTCCGGGCTGAACAAGCCCGCCGATCCGGTAACGGCCCGCCGCAACGTGCCCACCGGCATCGACCAGAAAGTGTTCGACAGCCTTGGTCGCACGCTGACCACGGTTCCGGCCGACCTGACCGTGCACAAGACGCTGAGCCGGGTGATTGATGCCAAGCGCGAGATGTTCACCAGCGGACAAGGCTTCGACTGGGCAACCGGCGAGGCGCTGGCGTTCGGCAGCCTTGTCATGGAAGGCTACGGTGTTCGCCTGTCCGGGCAGGACTGCGGCCGTGGCACGTTCAGCCAGCGCCATGCGGTATGGGTCGACCAGACCGACGAGCGCAAGTACGTGCCGTTGACGACCCTGCCGCACGGCACGTTCGAAGTGCTGGACAGCACGCTTTCGGAATATGGCGTCCTTGGCTTCGAATACGGCTATGCCAGCGCCGACCCCAAGAGCCTTGTGCTGTGGGAAGCGCAGTTCGGCGACTTTGCCAATGGCGCGCAGATCGTTATCGACCAGTACATTGCCGCGTCCGAAGCCAAATGGCTGCGCGCCAATGGTCTCGTCATGCTGCTGCCCCACGGCTATGAAGGCCAGGGACCAGAGCATTCCTCGGCCCGGCCTGAGCGGTTCCTGCAACTTTGCGCCGAAGACAACATCCAGGTGTGCAATATCACCACCCCGGCCAATTACTTCCACGTACTGCGCCGGCAGATGCACCGCCCGTTCCGCAAGCCGCTGATCATCATGACGCCCAAGAGCCTGCTGCGCCATCCGCTGGCAAAGTCGGTGGCGAGCGATTTCATCGGTGACGGACACTTCATGCGCATCCTGTCGGACACCAACGGTTCGGCGGACAAGGATACCCGCCGCGTCGTGCTGTGTTCGGGCAAGGTCGCCTATGACCTGATCGAGGCGCGCAATGCCGCCGGGATTACCGATACGCAGGTGATCCGGCTTGAGCAGCTTTACCCCTTCCCCGGCGATCCGCTGGCCCTGCGCCTTTCGCGCATGACCAATCTGGAAGACGTGGTGTGGTGCCAGGAAGAACCGCGCAACAACGGTTCGTGGTTCTTCGTCGAACCGATGATCGAGGAATCGCTCAAGGCCGCCAAGAGCAAGGTCAGCAGGCCGCGCTATGCCGGGCGTCACGCTTCGGCATCGCCCGCCACGGGTCTCGCCAGCCGTCACACCAGCGAGCAGGGCGCGCTGGTTGCCGATGCGCTCGGTCTTTCGGTGCGCGGTGAGATCCGCCGCCAGAAGAAATCCTGATTTGAATTTTTCCTTCTCCCAAGGAATTGCATTATGTCGATTGAAGTGAAGGTTCCGACGCTGGGTGAAAGCGTCAGCGAGGCAACCGTAGGCCAGTGGCTGAAGAAGCCGGGTGAAGCGGTGGCGCTTGACGAACCGATCGTCAGCCTTGAGACCGACAAGGTCGCCGTGGAAGTGCCCGCCCCTGCCGCAGGCGTACTCGGCGCGCTGGTGGCGAACGAGGGCGATACGGTTTCGGTTGGCGCGCTGCTGGCGCTGATCGAGGACAGCATTGCCGCTGCGGGCAATCAGGCCCCTGCCCCGCGCACGGAAGCCGCGGTCGCGCCTGCTTCGGACACGTTGCCCAAGGACGCCGTTGCCGCGAGCAATGCGGATGTGTCGGTGCTTTCGCCCGCCGTGCGCCGCGCCGTTCTGGAATACGGAATCGATCCTGCCAGCGTGAAAGGCACGGGCAAGGACGGCCGTCTGACCAAGGAAGATGTGATGGCCGCCGCGCAGGCCAAGCAGGCCGCGCCTGCCGTTACTGCCGCTTCGGCTCCAGTCGCTGCCCCTATCGCATCTGCCCCGGTTGCTGGCCGCAACGAAGAGCGCGTCAAGATGACACGCCTGCGCCAGACCATCGCCAAGCGCCTGAAAAGCGCGCAGGAAACCGCCGCACTGCTGACCACGTTCAATGATGTGGACATGAGCGCGGTGATGGAAGCGCGCGCCAAATACAAGGACGTGTTCGAAAAGAAGCACGGCGTGAAGCTGGGCCTGATGTCATTCTTCGCGAAGGCTTCGGTGCTTGCGCTCAAGGACATTCCGGCGGTCAACGCGCAGATGCAAGGCGATGAGATCGTCTATTTCGACTATGTCGATATTTCCGTGGCGGTCTCGGCCCCGAACGGACTGGTCGTGCCGGTTGTCCGCAATGTCGACAATATGAGCTTTGCCGATATCGAGAAGGCGATCGCCGATTACGGCAAGAAGGCCCGCGACGGCGCGCTGACCATGGCCGATATGGCGGGCGGCACCTTCACCATCTCGAACGGCGGCGTGTTCGGTGGGCTTATGTCCACCCCGATCATCAACCCGCCGCAGTCGGCCGTGCTAGGCCTGCACCGTATCGAGGACCGCCCGGTGGTTCGGAACGGCGAGATCGTGATCCGTCCGATGATGTATCTGGCGCTGTCCTATGATCACCGCATCATCGATGGCCGTGAGGCCGTGACCGCGCTGAAGACGATCAAGGAAGCGATTGAAGACCCAACGCGGTTGCTGATCGATCTGTAATCTGATGTTGCGCGACATCCTTCGACAGTCTCAGGATGAGCGGATGTTGTGCCGGAATCCAACCAAAGCCGATCATGCTGAGTTTGTCGAAGCATGGTCGCGCAAGGGAGGCCGAAATGGCTGAATACGATTACGACGTTCTTGTCATCGGTGCCGGTCCGGGCGGTTATGTTGCCGCCATCCGCGCTGCGCAACTGGGCCTGAAAGTGGCTTGTGCCGAAGGGCGCGAGACGCTCGGCGGAACTTGTCTCAATGTCGGCTGCATTCCTTCAAAGGCGCTGCTGCACGGATCGGAAAAGTTCGACGAAGCGGTCAACGGCACGTTCGATACCTATGGCATCAAGACCGGCAAGGTCGAACTCGACCTTTCGAAAATGCAGGGCCAGAAGCTGGATTCGGTCAAGCAACTGACCGGCGGCATCGAATTCCTGTTCAAGAAGAACAAGGTGACCTGGCTAAAGGGTTACGCCAGCTTCGAGGACGCGCACACGGTGACCGTGGCGGGCCAGAAGGTCAGCGCAAAGAACATCGTGATCGCGACGGGTTCGAGCGTGACCCCGCTTCCCGGCGTGACCGTTGACAATGACGCGGGCGTGATCGTGGACAGCACCGGAGCACTGGCGCTGGACCGCGTGCCGAACCACATGGTGGTGATCGGCGGCGGCGTGATCGGGCTGGAGCTTGGCTCGGTCTGGCGGCGTCTTGGCGCTAAGGTGACGGTCGTGGAATTCCTCGACCAGTTGCTGCCCGGCATGGACGGCGATGTGCGCAAGGAAGCGGCCAAGATCTTCAAGAAGCAGGGCATGGACCTGAAGCTGGGCACCAAGGTGACGGGCGTTTCGGTGAGCGGCAAGACCGCAACGCTGACCGTCGAACCATCGAAGGGTGGCGAGGCTGCGACCATCGAAGCCGACTGCGTGCTGGTGGCGATCGGGCGTCGGCCCAACGTGGATGGCCTCGGCCTCGACAAGATCGGGCTGGAACTGAACGCGCGTGGTCAGATCGAGACGGATCACGACTTTGCCACGAAGGTCGATGGCGTCTGGGCCATCGGCGACGTGATCCCCGGCCCGATGCTGGCGCACAAGGCCGAGGACGAAGGCATCGCCGTGGCCGAGAACATCGCAGGCCTAACCGGTATCGTGAACCATGACCTGATCCCCGGCGTGGTCTATACCTTCCCCGAATTTGCAGGCGTGGGCCTGACCGAGGAAGCGGCGAAGGAAAAGGGCGAGATCAAGGTCGGCAAGTTCCCGATGATGGCCAACAGCCGCGCCAAGACCAATCATGAACCGGACGGTTTCGTGAAGGTCATCTCTGATGCCAAGACCGACCGTGTCCTGGGCGTATGGTGTATCGCATCGGTTGCGGGCACGATGATTGCCGAAGCCGCGCTGGCCATGGAATTCGGCGCGACTTCGGAAGACATCGCCTACACCTGCCACGCGCATCCGACCCATTCGGAAGCGCTGAAGGAAGCGGCCATGGCGGTGACGGGCAAGCCGATCCACATGTGACGGTAGGCTTCACGCTACATAAACGGGGCCGTCCTGCGGGGCGGCCCTTTTCGTTTTCATCAATCAAAACGGCAACTTGACTCCGACCTTCACCCGGTTCGAGGGTGTGCCGCCAACCGATGCTTGCTCCGTCTCTACAGCAATACTGCCACCACCCTTCAGTGCGAGACGCGCCTTGGGTGGCTCGGGCAGAGGAAATTCATATGCCGGAGTTTGCATTCTATTACGGCGCACGTCCGTAGCACAGACCACTATCTCCCCACCTGTGACAGAGCCGCATTGTTTCGATGATACGACTTTGGATAAATCGAATGTTCGCACCTCTGCGGGAGCATCCGATGCCAAAGCTGCGGGCACATCAGTCGCAGGCATACGGTTCCTCTCAGAATGCAAGCGTCTATGTGTGCTCACAAAATGGCGCGAATAAGGCTCCAATCTGACGAACCTAACGCGCACGAGGGGTGGGCAAATCGCGCGAACTCACCTAACCGCAGCAAAGTAAGAATTAAAGGAACTGCAGACATGTCGATCAAGCTTACCCTGACCGAAGACGAGACTGAAATCCTGATCGACGCGCTGGACGCGGACATGGAAGGCTATCTCGAAGCGGCCAAGGAAGCGCGCGGCAACACGCGCCGCGAGGAAATGAAGACCTTCACTGAAGCCGCAGAACGCATCGGCGCACTGAAGGCGCGGCTGGAAGCGCTGCTGGGCGAGTAAGCGCATTTGCCGACGCTGATGCCGACACCGGATATGTCCGCCCTGATCGGCGGTCTCGATCTCGTCGGCATCGCCGTATTCGCGCTGACCGGGGCGCTGCTGGCGGCGAAATTGCGCCAGACTTTCGTGACGATGGCGTTCTTCGCGCTGGTGACGGGGGTTGGCGGCGGATCGGTTCGTGATCTCCTGATCGGTGCGCCGGTGTTCTGGGTGCGCGATCCGTGGGTGGCGCCGGTGTGCCTGGGCGTTGCCCTGCTGGCATGGTTCACCCCGCATCGCTGGTGGGAACGGCCGGTGCTGGAATGGGCCGATGCTGCCGGGCTGGGTGCCTATGCCGTGCTGGGCACGGCCAAGGCGCTGGCGTTTGGCGTGGCGCCCGTGCCGGCCGTGCTGATGGGCGTGATTACCGGCTGCGTCGGCGGCATCATCCGCGACGTACTGGCCGGGCGGCCATCCATCCTGATGCGGCCCGAATTGTATGTGACGGCAGCCGCGCTGTCATCGGTGATCTGCGCCGCGGGGGCGGCGCTGGGGCTGGCGAACGCAATCGTCTGGCCCGTGGCGGGGCTTGCAGGGTTCGGTCTGCGCGGCGCCGCGATCTGGTGGAAGCTGGGCCTGCCGGTCTATCGAACGGATGCCGAATAGCGCTCAGGCTGCGGCGTCGGTGCCCCGCGCCAGAAATGGCAACTGGTCGCGCATCTTCGCTTCATGCGTTGCAATCGCGGTATCGCGCGCCATTGTCAGCCCCACTTCATCAAGACCATTGATCAGGCAGTGCTTGCGAAAGGCGTCGATCTCGAAGGTGAAGCGGTCCTGAAACGGCGTGGTGACGGTCTGCGCTTCAAGATCGATCATAACCGGATCGGTGACAGCGACTTCCATCAGGCGGTCAATCGCTTCCTGCGGCAGGACGACGGTGAGAATGCCGTTCTTGAATGCGTTGCCTGAAAAAATGTCGGAGAACGACGGCGCGATCACGGCCTTGATGCCGAGATCGAGCAAGGCCCATGCGGCGTGTTCACGGCTGGAACCGCAGCCGAAATTGTCGCCCGCAATCAGGATGGGCGAGCCTGAAAATTCCGCACTGTCAAAGATGTTGTCCGGGTCGGTACGCAGAGCTTCGAACGCGCCCCTTCCCAGGCCTTGACGCGTGATCGTCTTGAGCCATTTGGCAGGAATGATAACGTCGGTATCGACATTCTTGCGGCCGAACGGGATGGCCCGTCCTTCGATCTGGTTCACCGGTTCCATCGGGTCGCTATAGCTTCGCAGGCGTTGGATGCAAGAACCCCGGAGTGCTATCAGCCGGAGTGCCATCGATCAGTCGGTTTCAGGAACGTCGACCGGCGGTGCCTTGGGCTGGGCCTTTTCCGCGCGTTCCTTTCGACGCGACGTGTAAAGCAAGGCTGCGGCAAGTGCTGCCGAGCCTATTGCTGCGCCAGCCATAGCTGCCTTGCCGGTCCAGTCGGTCTTCTTGGTCACGCGCGAACTCCTTGAAATCCTGAAGGCTAGATTGGCCCAGTGTCACACGATTGCAAGGATCAGCGCAGGTATTTCCGCAAGGAATACCATTGCGTACGTTTCTCCTCGAACGAAAGCGTTGCGTGTGCGGGGCTGCTGGACGGCAGGCGGACCAGTTCCAACGCCCCAACACCAGCCAATTGCGGCATCCCGATCACAGCGGATTTGGCGCCATTGAAAGCCACGGCACACAAGACCGGGAGCGTGGCAGCAAGTTCTGCCAGCGGATTGGACTGCACATTGCGGATCGCACTATCAAGACTGCCCTTGCGCGTGGCAGTGCCGATCGAATCCCACAGGCCGATGCCATGTTCAAGCAACGTGGCAAGGCGCTGGTCGTAATCGACGCCAACGAGGTCACTCTCGATCACACTGCCTGCAAGCCGCCAGAACTGGTTGCGCGGATTGGCGTAATAACGCGCGGCGGCAAGGCTCGCCTCACCCGGCAGACTGCCGAGGATCAGAACGCGCGTGGCAGCATTGACGATGGGTGGGAAGGACGCTTTGCGTTCGGTCATGCCGGTGCGGGCGCGTCCACCTTGGCCGGTTCGCCGCAGGTCATGCAGAAGCGGAAGAACGCCATCTTGCGGGTGTTGCAGGCGTGGCAATGATCGAACAGCGTCATGCCGCAGTGGACGCAGAAATTGGCCTCGGCATCGGCGGTGGTGGCGATGGGGCGGTCGCATCCGGGGCAGACCTTTGCGGCCATCTTCTTGAACGCTTCATCGTGCGTGACGCGCTTGCGCCGCTCCTGTTCCGCCTGCGCCTCCACTTCGGTGCGGTGTGCAAGGTAGGCGCGCATGTTCTTGACCAGGAAATGCCCGGCGGCAAAAGTCAGCACGATACCAACGGCATAGCGGACATACCCGCCATAGCTTGGCAGGTAGGGCACCAGTTCGACGAAAAACACGAACACGGCAGCCAGAACGAAGCCGCGCATCAACGGCCAGTGATCGCTCTTGCGCTTTTTCATCACCATCCACGTGGCAACCGCCAGCATCGGCAAGGTGATCAACAGGCGCAGGCCGAAGACGCGCAGTTCCTGCCAGAAACTGGCGCGTTCCTGCGCGGGCAAGGCATCGGCGATGAACAGCGTCTCGCGGGTGCGCAGCGCGCCTTCCCGCTGGTCGAGCGGGATGCGCGCATTCTCCAGATCGGCGATAGCCTGCTGGATCGCGCGTTCGTTACCCTTCAATTGTTCGAGTTCGCGGGTTCGCGTCAGGACTTCGGGATCTTGCTGGGGGTTGGTGGTGGCCGTGCGCGCAGCGATCCACGCGCGGAAAGTTTCGTTCGCAGTGGATGACGCGCGTTGCGCCTGTTCGAGTTGCAGGCGCTGGATTTCCAGCTTGTCGTCAATCACCGCCTTTTCGCGCTCGATGGCGGTGATATCCTGCCGCACCTGGCGGAGCGCGGGCGTTTCGGCGGGCGCGGTATAGACCTGCGCATCGACGATCGGCAGATCACCGATGATGAGGTTGCCAAGCCCGATGATGAAGCCTGCGAAGACGATGGACACTGCCCAGAGTACGCCGCGATAGAGGCGTTCCGGTACGCGTACGCCCTTGGTCATGTTCATCGCTTCCCGCCTTCGCCGCTTCGAACGCCGAGGCTATGCCCTGCAACGCCGCTTGTAAATCAGCGCTTCACCAGCGGGCTGACCGGATCGCGCGCAGCTTCCCATTCGTTCCACTTGTTGCCGAGGCCGGGGTGATCGATCGCACCTTCGCGCATGGCAGCGGCGGCCTGTGCGGCGGGAAGCGGCGGCAGCGGGCCACTGTCGCCCATCATCAGTTCATCGCCCAGCAGGCGGAATTCGGCGGGGCCGGGACGGAAGGCTTGCACCACGGTCATCACGTTGCCGCCATACTGAACCACATCGATCACCAGGGCATCGACATCGCCCGCAGGCGTACCGACCTTGACCTGACGCGCAATCGCGCAATCGGGCCACTGGCCTGCTCCATCGGTAATGAACGCCTTGGCCTTGTCGTCCTGTTCCAGCGGCGTTGCGCCTTCGAACGTGTTGAGCGCGCGGTTGCCATCGCTGCGCATGCACAGCGATTGCGGCTGGTAATGGCTGCCGGGCGGCAGGTCCGACACGGTCCAGAAGGCATGGGCCATAAGAAACCCTGCAAGCTGGAGCGCGGCTGTCGGGAGGCCTGCCACGCGCGTCAGGCCATCAGCTTGCGCACATCGGTCAACTTGCCCGTGACGGCGGCAGCGGCGGCCATGGCGGGGCTGACGAGGTGCGTACGCGCGCCGGGGCCTTGGCGGCCGACGAAATTGCGGTTCGAGGTGGAGGCGCAGCGTTCGCCCGGCGGCACTTTGTCCGGGTTCATGCCCAGACACGCCGAACAGCCCGGCTCGCGCCATTCGAAGCCGGCCTCGATGAACACGCGGTCCAATCCTTCGTCTTCGGCCTGCTTCTTCACAAGGCCGGAACCGGGGACGACGATGGCCCACTTCACGTTGGCGGCCTTGTGGCGGCCCTTTAGGATCGCGGCGGCGGCGCGCATGTCTTCGATGCGGCTGTTGGTGCAACTGCCGATGAAGATGTTCTGAACCTCGACATCTTCCATGCGCTGGCCGGGGGTCAGTCCCATGTAGGCGAGGCTGGCGCGGGCGGCGTCCTGCTTGGAGGGGTCGGCGAAGCTTTCGGGCGTGGGCACGAGACCGGTAATCGGCAGCACGTCTTCAGGGCTGGTGCCCCAGGTGACCGAAGGCGCGATATCCTTGGCGTCGATCACCACGACCTTGTCGTAAGTTGCGCCGGGATCGGTGGCGAGACTGGTCCACCACGCCACGGCCTTGTCCCAATCGTCGCCCGTGGGCGCATAGGGACGGCCCTTGATATAGGCGAAGGTCTTTTCATCGGGCGCGCACAGGCCAGCGCGCGCACCGTGTTCGATGGCCATGTTCGAAATCGTCAACCGGCCTTCGATGGACAAGTCGCGGATAACCTGGCCGGTATATTCGATGACCGATCCGGTGCCGCCCGCCGCGCCCAGAACGCCGGTGATGTGCAGAACCACGTCCTTGGCGGTAACGCCGGGGGTGAGTTTCCCATCGACGCGGACTTCCATGGTTTTTGACTGCTTGAGCAGCAGGGTCTGCGTGGCGAGGACATGCTCCACCTCGCTGGTGCCAATGCCGAACGCGAGCGCGCCGAGGCCGCCGTGGCAAGCGGTGTGGCTATCACCACAGACGATGGTCGCGCCGGGCAGCGAGAAGCCCTGCTCCGGCCCGACGACATGGACGATGCCCTGCTCCGCATCGGAATCGCCGATGTAGCGGATGCCGAATTCGGGCGCGTTGCGCTCCAGCGCTTCGAGTTGCTGCGCGGATTCTGCGTCCGCAATGGGAATGCGCGAACCGTCGGCGGCGCGGCGGGCCGTGGTGGGCAGGTTGTGATCGGGCACCGCGAGCGTGAGATCTGGGCGGCGCACCTTGCGGCCCGACGTGCGAAGCGATTCAAACGCCTGCGGGCTGGTCACTTCGTGAACGAGGTGACGGTCGATATATAGCAGGGCCGTGCCATCGTCGCGCTGTTCGACAACGTGGGCGTCCCAGATCTTCTGGTAGAGGGTGCGTGGATTGCTGGCCATAATGGCAAGCGGTTAGGCCCGCCCTTCCCGCAATTCAAGCAGGAAAGGGCAGGCCTTCCGACAGGCGGACGTAATTTTGTTACGCCGCTGCCTGCTTATCCGCGACGGCCATCGCGGTCACGCTTGTCAATCTGCAGGCGCGAATTGATGACGGCGACGCGGCATTCCAGTGTGCGGTATTCCGAAACGCTGAGGCCGCGGTTGGCATAGCGGCTGTAGAGCTGCTTCACATCGCGCGCATCGCGGTGCAGACCAACGGCTTCGCGCTGCGACAGCCTGCGATTGGCGACCGCGCGGTCGATCTTGCGGTCAAGCTGGTTGATGTCGCGGCGGATTTCGGCGTTGCGGGCGGGCGTCAGGTACGATGCTTCGGCGCGGTTGTTGCCGGGATAGCGATCATTGTCCCACGCCATCGCCGGGGTGGCGACGCCTGCGATCATGGTCGAAAGAGCTACGGCGAGAATGGTCTTGCGCATCGGGTTCACTCCTTGTTTGGCTTGAGGACAAACTGCACTTGCGCGGCTGAACGGCAGTAAAACGAGGCGTCGCGCCTTTCGGGCAAAGTGTAAGAATGTGTCGCAGGGCGCGGCGGGGCGTTGTATGGACGGGCCATGCAGACGCTCATCGCCATCCTGATCGTGATCGCCACGGTGCTCGCAATGGAGTTCGTGGCGTGGTCCAGCCACAAGTACGTGATGCATGGCTTCGGCTGGGGCTGGCACCGCGATCATCACGAACCGCATGATGGCTTTCTTGAGAAAAACGACCTTTACGCCGTGTTCGGCGCTGTCATCTCGATCACGTTCTTCGCGCTCGGCAGCCCGCTGGTGCGCGGCGCCGCGGCATGGTGGCCGGGCACGTTCATTGGCCTTGGCGTACTGGCCTATGGCGTGATCTATACGCTTGTCCACGACGGCCTGGTGCATCAGCGCTGGTTCCGCTGGGTGCCCAAGCGCGGCTACGCCAAGCAACTCGTACAGGCGCACAAGCTGCACCACGCCACCATCGGCAAGGAAGGCGGAGTGAGCTTCGGTTTTATCTTCGCGCGCGATCCGGTGGCGTTGAAGCGGGAGTTGCGGGAGCAGCGCGAGCGGGGGATTGCGGTGTTGCGGGAAGCGGTGGAGTAAACCTCAAACAGCAGCCTCTTTTCGATTGAGCCAGCGTATAATAGGCCGTTCGAACACATGATGCGCGATTGCAGCAACGACTAGCGACAAAACGGTCACGCCGAGAACGAACCCAATCTCCTGCATTGCGCCATAAGGCAGGCGGAAATGCCGCCACGCCATTTGCGCCGCCAGCATCAGCGGCATATGCACGATGTATATAGCATAAGAAATGTCACCGCCCCAGACCAACACTTTCGGGACTGGCAGGGCAGTTTCTCCCAGCACAACGGCGGCGAGCAAACACCCGCCTGCTAAGCCCCAGGTGGCCATGCGTCCGAGGCCACTCATCGCCTCACCACCCTCAACGTCGCCTATGCCGAGCAGGACCAGCGCTATGCAGATAAGTGCCCATCTTGCCAAAACGGGCAGCGCAACGCCACGCATGTAGATAACGCCAAGCCACATTCCGCACAGAAATTCCAACAGGATCGGTCGCGTCCAGAACCACAATGGTAAAGGCAGCGCTATCATCAATCCGATCAAGACCAACACACTAAGCAGTACGGTCAGCCGTGCGACAGTCTGCTTGATCCCCTTACCCATCGCCAGCGCGAACAGACCGTAGAACAGCATCTCAAAATTAAGCGTCCACCCCACTTCGAGCAATGGAGAAATCCGGCCAGATGAACCAGTACTGGCGTAGGGAATGAACGCGAAAGAAGTAACGAGGCTAGCTAAATCAGGCTTCGGTCCAAACTTTACAAACCAAGCGACGATCACCAGTGTACCAAGCCAATAAAGTGGGACAATACGAATCAGCCTTCGTCGCAGGAACGTCCACCGCGCGCCAGTTTTACCGACCTGTCGCGCAGAAGAATGGACCATGATAAACCCGGAGATAACAAAGAACAGGTCCACCCCGAAGCCGCCTCTACCGATCCAGTAAGACCGCTCCAATTCAACGCCAAGAAAGCGCCCGGTGTGATAGCCGATGAGTTCGGCGTGAAGCAGCAGCACTCCAACGGCCGCTGAGAAACGCAGCATCTGCACGGCAGCAATCCGATTCCCCACTACTCCGCCCTCGTCCAAATCCACGTCCCCGTTATGCCCATTACCGCTGCCGGGATCAGCACCCACGGCCAACCCGCAGTAAACCATGTCAGCACCACGCCCGCCGCCATGGCGATGAGCGCGCCCTTCTTGGCCTTGCGTGAAATGGCACGGCGGGTCCGCCACTGGCGCAAGGGTGGGCCATAGCGCGGGTGATCGAGCAGGCGCTGCTCCCACGCAGGGTTGGAGCGCGCGAAGAAGAACGTGGCCAGCAGCAGGAAGGGCACCGTCGGCAGGATCGGCAGAAACACTCCGATTGCACCCAGTGCCACCGAGATCAGGCCGCCCGCAAGATAGAGTTGGCGGCGCAAGTCCGTCAGGCCGCAGCGGCCAGCCGCGCCGCATGTTCGCGCACCAGTGCGATCATGTTGGGTACGCCCTGGGTGCGGTTGGAGGACAACTGCTTCTTCAGATCGAACGGCCCCAGCGCTTCGGCAATGTCGGTTGCTGCGACTTCTGCGGCAGGACGATCCTGCACGGCGGACAGGACCAGCGCGACGATGCCCTTGGTGATCGCGGCGTTGCTGTCGGCCAGGAAGTGCAGCGTACCGCCCTCGCCCTGCGTCGGGTAGACCCACACACTGGCCGAACAACCGCGAACCAGAGTGGCATCGGTCTTCAGCGCGTCGGGCATGTCTTCCAGTTCGCGTCCAAGTTCGATCAGCAGGCGATAGCGTTCGTCGCCGTCGAGAAATTCGTATTCTTCAAGGATGTCATCAAGGCTGCGCATGGTTCGCATCTAGCGAGCGCCCCGCGCCGCGTCCATCGCGGATAGGGGGTATCAGCCCGAAAGTCCGCCCGGCCGGGTGAACGCGAAGTAGATCACGTAAAGCCATGACAGCACACCGTGGATTGCGGCCCAGATGATGGACTTATGCAAGCTCCATGAGATTGCGACGGCGATTGCGCTGCCAAGGCCAATGCCGACTTTTGCGGCGCCGTGTCCACGCTCGCTCACAAGTCCACCCCGGCCGCGATGGCTTCCAGCTTGCGCAGGCGTTCGCGCATGTCGGCAAGGTCGATCATGCTAACCACGTCTCCCGTTTCACCGCGTTCGATTTCGAGACGCTTGAGCGCCAGCCAGCCGTCCCAGCCGCGCAAGGCTGCCATGGCGATCATGGCAAGGCCGGTCAGCGCGGAGAGCGATAAGACAATATCGGAAGTCATGTCAGCAACTCCCTCAAAAGGGTGGAATTTACTTTTCGCGCAGCGAATCGATCTCGCGCGAGAGGCGACGGGTTTCGCCATCGTCAGTGGCGATGCGTTCCAGCACTTCGAGCCGCTTGCGCATTTCGGCAACTTCACGTTCGAGCGCGGCGGTATAGGCCGTGTCGACCGGCGGCTGATCCTGATAGTGCACCCCGCGGTCCTGGCGGTTCATACGGACCCGCGCAAATGCAAGGATCGCAACAATGGCAACAACGGCGCTCCAGAAAGACATGGCGCAGGATTCCTCAATTGACCTTGATGTCGCGCAGGTTTTCAATCTGCAACGCAAGGTCGGATTTGTTTTCGATGGCGATGCGTTCCAGCACCCGCACCCGCTGTTCCAGCCGTTCGGCCTGCGCGGCATATTGCGCGGCCTTTTCGGCGGTCTGCTTTGACAGCAGTTCAAGTTCGCGTTCTCGAAACGCAAGGCGACGCTTGTAGATGTCTGAACCGATGCCAAGCACAATGGGCACGACCACAAGCATGAATACCAATGCCAGGACGACATCCTCGTTCATGGCCGGTCTCCCTGTCCGATACTGGCCGGTTTGCCCCGCAAGGCTTCGATCTGACCTGCCACTTCGAAGCCGCGATCCGTGACGATGGCTTCCACGTTGGCAAGCCGCCGGTGCGTGGCGTCAAGCTGCTGGCGCAACATGGCGTTTTCCTCGCGCAGCTTTGCCACCGCCTCATGATCGGCCTTTGCCGTCTTGCCGCCCCATTCGTCTTCCAGGGCATAACCATGGCGGGCGCGGATCCAGTTGTTGATCACCCAACCGCCGGTGGACAGCGCAATGAGCGCCAGGACGAATTCGGGTCCGCCCCAGTTCATTGCGCCCTCCTGTCTTCCAGCGACGCCGAGTCACGACGCAGCGCCTCGATCTGCGTTGCGGTGTCGAAGCCCTTGTCGGTCACGATCCGTTCGAGAACGCGGACGCGCTCTTCGAGGTCGCGGGTGTGCTGGGCATATTGTGCGGCCTTTTCGGCGCTCAATTCCGCCGTGGCATTGATCTGCATCTCGGCGATCTTGGTGCGGTGCTTGGTCCAGATCGCCACGATCGGGATGCACAGCGCGATGATCGGTATCAGGGGGCCAAGTGTATCGGGTCCCATGGTGTCAGTCCCTCATGAAGCGGTGGTCAGCGCAGCTTTTCGATCTCGGCCGAAAGGCGCGGGTTGCTGTTGACGTAGTAGCTTTCGACTTCGGCCAGGCGGCGGTCGATGTCGCGGAAGCTGGCGCGCACTTCGCGGGCGGTTCGGGCGGGCGACTGGCGGACGCGCTGCCAGAACTGCTGCTCCTGCCGGTCGCCATAAAGCGCATCGGGCTTCTTGCCGGCCAGCATGCCGAGGGCGAAGTAGGCGATGAACGGCCAGCCCATCGAGAAAGCAAGGATCAGGAAGCCGAGCCGGACCCAGAGCACATCGACCCCGGTATAATCGGCAACCCCGGCACAGACGCCCATGAACTTGCCATTGACCTTGTCGCGATAAAAGCGGGTGCGCGGGCTGTTCACTTCGAAGTCCTTCCCTGTTCGGCGAACATCCGATCGAGTTCGCGCAGCTTCTGGTTGTCGGTTTCGCGATCATGCATGATGCGCGCGGGCTTGAAATCGGGATTGTCCGAAGCGACCAGCCGCTCGACCGTGTCCATGCGTTCATCAAGGCGGCGGGCAAGCTGGTAAAGCTCGTCCAGCAGCGCTTCGTCGCCATTAGTCAGCGTGGCCGATGTCTTCCACTTGGTGATGTAGTGCAGGATCAGCCACGGCAGGCCGACGAAGATTGCAACGATGGGAACAACGTCATCCATGGGTCAGCCTTCCTTTCCGAGTGCGCGCTTCATCGCTTCCAATTCCTCGTCGATCTTGTCCTGCCCGGCGAGCGCGGCGATCTCATCAGCGAGGCCCGGCTTGCCGCTGCCATCGGCCAGGCTCAGCGCATCGGCGCGGCCTTCGGCGTAATCGACGCGGCGTTCGAGCTGGTCGAAGCGGGCCATGGCCTCATCAACCCGCTCGCTGGCGAGCAGCGTGCGCAAGCGCACGCGGTTTTCGGCGCTTTCAAGGCGGGCGGCGATGGCGGTCTGGCGGCTGCGGGCTTCGCGCAGGCGAGTTTGCAGTTTCTCGATGTCGATTTCATAAGCGCGCATCGCATCATCCAGCACACCGATCTCGGTTTGAAGCTGGGCGGCCATGTCCGACGCCTTCTTCTTTTCGACAAGAGCGGCGCGGGCCAGATCCTCGCGGTCCTTCGACAGGGCAAGCTGTGCCTTTTCCGACCAGTCAGCCTGAAGGCGATCCAGCTTGGCCACGTGGCGGCCCATTTCCTTCTGATCGGCAATGGTGCGCGCAGCTGAGGCGCGGACTTCGACCAGCGTCTCCTCCATCTCCATGATGATCATGCGGATCATCTTCGACGGATCATCCGCCTTTTCAAGCAAGTCGTTGAAATTGGCGGCAATGATATCGCGAGTCCGCGAAAAGATGCCCATCAGGTTCACTCCGGTGTTGAAGGACGAAAAGGATTGCGACGAGCGCGAACGCTCCGCGTTGCCGAAATTGCTGCCAAGGCCGGAATTGCTGCCGGGATTCGTGCGCAGCCGTTCGAGTTCCGCATCGAGGCGGGTGGTCCTGCCACCCTCGGCCCTTTCAGGCCGGATCGGGGTCAGGTCCTCGGTCATGCAAGTTCGCCGGTGATGGCTGCCGAAGATGCCATGACGCTGGGCACCGCATCGACCTGTTGAGTCAACGCAAAGCAGCACAGGACCACCATCGCACCGATGCTGGCGAGGCTGGCGCGTCCGAGCTGGGTGGAAAAGAAGCGGGCGGTGTACATCATGCGGACCTTTCGGCGGGGTGCTCCGGCGATTGTGCCGGGGTTGTTCATGGTACAGCAAGGGGTGTGCCAAACTGCGAGAGGCCCGGATTTTCGATGATTTTGCGGTAAGGTCCACCCTTAACCGTGGGAAATATTGCCGACACTTGGGAAAATGCGCTATTGGTTGGGAATGGATAGGGAAGTTCAGTTCATGGGCCAATCGGGCGCGTTCCTCGACGCGGTCGAACGCGCCAGCCGCGCCGCGCCAATGCGCCGCCCGGTGCTGGTGATCGGGGAACGCGGGACCGGCAAGGAACTGATCGCCGAACGCCTTCATCGCCTGTCCACGCGCTGGCAGGAACCGCTGGTGACGATGAACTGCGCCGCCTTGCCCGAAACACTCATCGAAGCGGAATTGTTCGGCCATGAAGCAGGCGCCTTTACCGGCGCCACCCGCGCCCGGACAGGCCGGTTCGAGGAAGCCGACAAGGGCACCCTGTTCCTTGACGAACTGGGTACGCTTTCGATGGGCGCGCAGGAGCGCCTGCTGCGGGCGGTCGAATATGGCGAGATCACGCGGATCGGATCGAGCAAGCCGGTACGCGTGGACGTGCGCATCGTGGCGGCCACCAACGAGGATCTGCCGAAAATGGCGGAGCAGGGCCGCTTCCGCCCGGACCTGCTCGACCGGCTGAGCTTCGAAGTGATCACCCTGCCCCCGCTCCGTGTGCGCGAGGGAGACGTTGCAGTGCTGGCGGACTATTTCGGGCGGCGCATGGCCGCAGAACTGCACTGGGACACCTGGCCGGGATTTGCGCCTCCGACACAAAAGGCCCTTGAGGAGTACCTGTGGCCCGGCAACGTGCGCGAATTGCGCAACGTGGTGGAACGCGCGGTCTATCGCTGGGATGACTGGACCCAGCCCATCGCCAGCGTTCAGTTCGATCCGTTCGAAAGCGCGTGGAAGCCGGTTTCGCCCCCACGCGCGCCTGAACCGGACACCGCTGCCCATGGGCGCGCGCCGGCCGCGCCCGATCTTGACGGGGTAACCGACTTGCGCAGCGCCGTGGAGGCCCACGAACGCGCGATTGTCGAACATCACCTCGGTCGCAACCGCTTCAACCAGCGCCAGACCGCAAAAGCACTCGGCCTCAGCTATGACCAGTTGCGGCACTGCATGAAGAAGCACGGATTGATGGACCGGGGAGCAGGCTGATGGAGCGCGAAATCTGGTTCCGCAAATGGCTGTGGAGCTATGTTCCGGTTCACTGGAAGGCGCTGGCGCTCATGTTCGGTGCGGTGCTTGCCGTGTTTGCCTGCTTTGGCATTCTGGTGCTGGCGGCGCAATACTGGCAGCGGCCCGCCATCGCGTTCACCATTCCGGTGCCGTTCGTGTACATCCTGATCACCACGTTCAGGATCGCGCGGCGACACGCGGCCTGAAAGCGAAAACCTCACCCCGGATCAAGTCCGGGATGAGGCTGCTTTTCACCGGCGATCAAACCTCCTAACGCCACGAACCGATGTCCCTCACCCGTCTGACCTTGCGCCACTTTCGCAATCATGCCGCCACGCGGCTTGAAGGCATGCGCGCGTTCAATGTGCTGGTCGGCGATAATGGCGCGGGCAAGACCAATGTGCTGGAGGCGATCAGCCTGCTCGCGCCGGGACGGGGCTTGAGACGCGCGCAACCGGCTGAGATGGCCGGGCGCGACGGCACCGGCGGCTTTGCCGTGGCAGCGGATATGGAGGACGGCGCGGTGCAGATCGGCACGGCCACCGATCCGCAAACACCGGGTCGGCGTTCAGTGCGGATCAACGGCGCGGAAGGTCCGGCGGCGCGGCTGGCCGAATGGCTCTCGATCACCTGGTTGACCCCCGCCATGGACCGCCTGTTTGCCGAAAGCGCGGGATCGCGGCGGCGATTCCTGGATCGGCTGGTACTGGCGCGCGAACCGGGCCACGCGCGCACCGCGACCCGCTATGAAACCGCGCTGCGCGAACGCAACCGCCTGCTGGGCGAAGGACAGGAGCCGGACCCGGTGTGGCTCGACGGGATCGAGACGCAGATGGCCGAGGCGGGCGCAGTGATGGCGGCATCGCGCGCCGCACTGGTGGCGGACCTTGGCCAGGCACTCGAAAGCGTGCCGGAACAGCCGTTTGCGCGGCCCCTGCTGCATTACGCCAGCGAAGTGCCGCTGGAAGCCGATGCCCTGCGCGCAATGTTGCGCGAGGGCCGCCGCAGGGATCGCGCCGCCGGCCGCTCGCTCATCGGCCCGCATCGCGATGATCTTTCGGTCACGCTCGCCACCAAGAACGCGCCGGCCGCCGATTGTTCGACCGGGGAGCAGAAGGCGATGCTGATCGCCATCGTGCTCGCCCATGCCGGGCTGACTGCGGGCGAGCGGCCACGCCTGCTCCTGCTCGATGAAATCGCCGCACACCTCGATCCGGTGCGACGCGCGGCGCTGTTCGAGCGGCTGGCGCAATCGGGCGCGCAAGTGTGGATGACCGGCACCGAAATCGCGCCGTTTGCGGACATTGTAAACGCCAGCGCAGTTTGGACGGTAGCTGACGGGATTGTGGAAAGAACCTGAATCCCGTTCGTGGTGAACGAAGGTTCGTCAGTTTTCCATCGCCACCTTCAACGCCTCGGCGACCTGAGCCTGCGTAGCCGCAACGATCCGGTCCACGCCCTGCGCGTTCGGGTGGATGTTGTCCTGAAGCATCAATTCCTTGTTGCCGAGCGCCGGGGCAAGGAAGAACGGAACCAGCCCCGCTTTGTGCTTCTTCGCAAGTTCGGGCCATATAGGGTTGAATTTCGACGTATATTCCTCGCCCAGATTCGGCGCGGCCAGCATCCCGGTAAGCACTACGGGAATCTTCCGCTTGTCGAACTCGGTCAGGATCGCATCAAGGTTCTCGCGCGTCTCCTCAGGCGGAAGACCGCGCAACATGTCGTTTCCGCCCAACCCGACCAGCGCCAGCGCCGGCTGCACGGGCTGATTGTCCAGTGTGAAGGCCAGCCGCTGCAGCGCCGCCGCCGTGGTATCGCCAGAAACGCCAGCATTCACCACGCGTGCAGGAGTTCCGGCAGCATTCAGCGCCGCTTCGAGACGCGGCGGATAACCCTCGCCGGGATTCAATTGATAACCCGCATAAAGGCTGTCCCCGAAAGCTAGGATCACAGGTGCGCTTGCAGGCACGGGCGCTGCCACCTGCGACGCTACAGGCGCGGGATCAGGTGCCTTTTCGGCAGAACAGGCGGCAACAAGAAAGGCGGCGGCAAGGAATGCGTAGCGCATTGTAACTCCACGGGCGCGTCCCCAAGTGCCGGTTGCGCCATGCAACCAATCTATGCCACCTGAGGCCCGTGACAAGCACCCTCCCCCAAGTTATCGCCGCCTCCGCCCTCACCCTCTCGCTCGGCAACGGCGATGCAAGGGTGGAAATCCTGCGCGGCATCGATCTGCATGTGAACGCGGGTGAGACGCTGGCCCTGCTCGGACCGTCCGGCTGCGGCAAATCATCGCTCCTGGCGATCCTGTCCGGGCTTGAGCGGGCAAGCGGCGGCGCGCTGATGGTGGCGGGCGCGGACTTCACCGTGCTGGATGAAGACGGCCTTGCCGCCGCTCGGCGCGGACGCATCGGGATAGTGCTGCAGGCGTTCCACCTGCTGCCAACGATGACCGCGCTGGAAAACGTCGCCACTCCCCTCGAACTGGCCAGCATGCCCGATGCGATGGCGCGGGCCGAAGCCGAACTGGTTGCGGTCGGCCTCGGCCACCGCCTGCATCACTATCCCGCGCAGCTTTCGGGCGGGGAACAGCAACGCGTTGCCATCGCCCGCGCGCTTGCGCCCAAACCCGCCATCCTGTTTGCCGATGAACCGACCGGCAACCTCGATCACACCAATGGCGAGGCGGTGGCCGACCTGCTGTTTGCCCGCGCTGCCGAAGCGGGCGCGACTTTCATCATGGTAACCCACGACGAGCGGCTTGCCGCGCGCTGCGGACGGATCGTGCGGCTGGCAGACGGGCAGATCGCCTCCGACAGTTGCACGGACACCGGATCGTGAATCTTTCATGGGGCGCCGCCTGGGCACTGGCCCGGCGCGGTCTCGACTGGCGATTCAAAGGCTTGCGGCTGTTGCTGGTATGCCTGGTACTGGGCACGGCGGCACTATCGGCCATCGGCACCCTGACCGGCGCGATCGAGCGCGAACTCGCTACCCGCGGCCGCGAGATGCTGGGTGCGGACCTGGAATTCACGCTGGCGGCGCGGCAACCCTCGGCGGATGAGCGCACTGCGATTGCCGCAATGGGCAATCTATCGGAAGGTGCGCGGTTGCAGGCGATGGCGACCGTGCCGGGCGCGGAAGCGCGAGCAACGCCGGTTGAACTCAAGGCTGTTGACAATAAATGGCCGCTTTACGGACACTTCACGCTGGCCGGCGGCAGGACGGCTGGCGCACCGCAGGGCCTGACCGCATGGATCGCGCCGGGCGTGGCCGATCGGCTTGACGTGAAAGTGGGCGACCGGCTGCAAGTGGGCAAGGCCGTGCTCACGGTCGGCGGCGTGATCGGCAGCGAGCCTGACCGGCTGGCCGAGGGCTTCTCGCTTGGCCCCACGGTAATCATCGGCAAGGCAGCGCTCGATGCCTCCGGGCTGGTGCAGCCGGGATCGATGGTCCGCACGAAGCTGCGCGTCAAATTGCCAGCCAATGCCGATCCGGTGGCGCTGGGTGAGAGCGTGAAGGCGAAATTCCCGCTCGCCGGTTATGAAGTGCGTACCCGCGAGAAAGCCTCGCCGGGGCTGGATCGCTTCGTATCGCGGATGGGGCAGTTCCTTGTGCTGGTCGCGCTGGCGGCACTGGCGATTGCCGGGATCGGCATCGGCAACGGCGTCAATTCGTACCTTGAGGCGCGGCGCGGCAGCATTGCCACGCTCAAGATTCTCGGTGCCTCCAGCGGAGATATCGCGCGGATATACCTGATGCAGCTTTCCGCCGCGTCCTCACTGGCGATCCTTGCCGGACTTGTCGCCGGGGTCAGCGTCACGCCCTTGCTCGGCAAGGCATTGCAGGGCCTCCTGCCCATTGAACCGGGGCTGGTGATCGACGCGCGCGCGCTGGCGATTGCGGCGGCCTATGGCGCGCTGATCGCGCTGACCTTTGCCGCGCCGCCATTGGTGCGGGCGCGCGATTTTCCGGCGATGGCGCTGATGCGCGCGCGGGTCAATCCGCTGGCCTCGCAATGGCGCGCAGTGGTGCTGCCGGTGGGGCTTGGCCTTGCCGGGATCGCCGCGCTGGCGATTGTCACCGCGCCGCAACCGTTGCTGGCGGCGGGATTTCTGGGCGGAGCGGCAGTGCTGTTCGTCCTGCTCACCGCGATGGGGCGCGGATTGACCGCAGTTGCCGCGCGGATGCCCCGGCCGAAGGGCGCCATCGCGCGGATGGCGCTGGCCAACCTCCACCGCCCCGGCGCACAGACTTCGGCACTGGTCGTGGCGCTGGGCTTCGGGCTGGCCGCGTTCGTGCTGCTGGCGGGTGTGCAGACCAGCCTTGACGGCAACATTGTGGCGCGTGTGCCCAATCGCGCACCGGATTATTTCGTGCTCGATCTGCCGCGTGACCGGCTGGATGCGTTCAACGGCATCGTGAAGCGCGCCGCCCCCGCCGCCGATGTCCGCACCGTGCCTGCCCTGCGCGGCACCATCGTCGGCTATGGCCCGGCGCAAGCGATGACACGCGTGGCCAATCTCAAGCAGATTCCCGAAAACGCCTGGCCCCTGCGCGGGGATCGTGGGCTGACTTATGCCGATGCACTGCCCGAAGGCAATGTGCTGACCGCAGGTGCATGGTGGACGCCAGACTACACGGGCGAGCCGCTGGTTTCGGTGGACGATGACTTGCGCGAGGCATTGGGCCTTAGGCTGGGTGACCGGATTGCGGTGTCGATCCTGGGGGTGGAGCGCAGCGCAAGGATCGCCTCGTTCCGGCGGATCGACTGGGAGAACATGGGCTTCAACTATGTGCTGGTGTTCAGCCCCAATGCCATCGCCGATGCTCCGCACAACCTTGCCGCCACGATCAGCCTGCCCGCCAATGCCAAGACCCCGCAAGTGCGCCGCGCGATCCTGTCCGGGCTGGTCAAGGCGCTGCCGTCAAGTTCCGTGGTAGAAATCGGGCCTGTGCTGGGGCAGGCGCGCGAAATCCTCTCACAGATGGGCACCGCGATCCTTGCGGCTGCCAGCGTGGCGATCCTGGCGGGCATGGCCGTGCTGGCAGGCGCGATAGCCGCCGCGCGCGAACGCAAGACTTATGACAACACGATCCTGCGCGTTCTGGGCGCAAGCCGCCGCCAGTTGCTGGTGCTGCTGCTGGCGGAATATGGGTTGCTGAGCGCGCTGCTGGCGGGTGTGGCGCTCATCCTCGGCACGGGCATTGCCTATGGCGTTATCGTTTGGCTGTTCGAATTCGACTGGCTACCCGACTGGCCACGCATCCTTGGCGTACTGGGCGGCGGCGTGGTGCTGGTCATGGTGCTGGCAGTGGCAGGATCGCTGGGTGTACTGCGGACAAGGCCCGCGCAAGTGCTGCGGGAATTGTAAGAAAAGTGCCCACCCCAGCCCTCAGCGAAACACGTCCACCGGCGTCGGGTTCTTCGGGTCCGGTCCGAAGCGGTTAGGGCCGCGTGTGCCATCGAGGCACATCAGCACGAAAAGCGCGAACCAGCCGAAGAACGGGATCAGCCACAGCAGCAGGAGCCAGCCTGTACGGTCCTGATCGTGCAGCCGACGGATTGATACGGCGAGACCCGGCACGATGCTGACCAGCCAGAACAATCCACCGATCCACCCGCCCGCGCCTACGAGCCGACTGCCATAGACGAACGCGCCATTGCCGCTTTCCAGATCATTCGTCCCGAACAGCGCGTTCAGCACGATCATCGCGATGAAATAGAACAGCGCGAAGCTCCAGTATTCGCGACGGCGCGATCGCCCCGAAAATTCGGCATAGCGGCGATAGGGCAGGATCATCCAGTTCATGGCAGACCTCGGAACAGATCAGCCGAACACGTCGGCGTCGGTCGGGTTCTTCGGGTCCGGGCCGAAACGGTTTGAGCCGCGCGTACCTTCAATGCACATGAAGATGAATACGATCAGGCTGCCTACATACGGGATGAGGCCCAAAAGGACCATCCAACCCGACTTGTCCTGATCGTGAAAGCGTCGCACCTGCACCGCGATTGATGGAATAAAAGTGCCGATTCCCCATATTCCAAGGATCGCCGCGCCGAGCCAGAACAACGCTCCGGGCTGCGATTGTCCTTCTTCATCAAGATTCATGCCACCGGCAAACATCAGGATCATGGATACCGCCACGACAAGGAAAGTGAACAGCACGAACATCCAGTATTCCTTGCGCCGCGAGCGCCCGGAAAAATCGGCATAACGCCGATACGGCATCAGCATCCATTCCATTTCATTCCCCCTTGTAGTGCCGCGTATGTCACGCGAAGTTGCAGAAGGGACCACGAATTGGTTTCTCCTGCAAGCGTCGACGGCAAGAAAAAGGGGCCGTGAAGCCCCCTTCTCCCTCCGAAACGGTGAGTATGCGCAATCAGAACTGGAACCGGGCCGAAACGCCATAAGTGCGCGGCTGGTTCGGGTAGCCAGAGAGCGAGCCTTGCTGGGCGGGGCTGTCGAATATCTGGAGGAGGTTGCGGTTGTCGAGCAGGTTGCGGCCCCAGACCGAGAGCGACAGGCCATTTTCCATGGCGAAAGTCAGCGATGCGTTCACATCGTTGATTTCCTGCTTGAATTCACGCGCCGCAGCAAGTGCCTGGCTGACGTTGGCTGTGCCATCGGGATTGCGGAAGATCAGATTGGGCAGGCCTTCGACCAGCTGGAACGGCGCTTCATAGTGATAATCGAGGTGCAGGATGACGCGGTTGCCGCCACCGACCGGCTGATTGTAATCCAGCGCCAGCGTGGTCGAAAGCGGCGAGACACCGGCCGGACGCGACCCGCTGAGATCACCGAAGGCCGAAAGCTGAAACTCGTCATACTTGGGATCGAGATAGGTCATCGCCACTGATAGCGTCAGCTCCTCGACCGGACGGACCGAACCGTCAAATTCGATGCCGAACGCCGATTGCTTGCCCGCGTTGGCAAGGAAGAAGCCGGTGCCGGTGAAGATGTTCGACTGGAACCCCTTGATCGACTGCTTGAACACCGCGAAGTTGGCAGACGCCACACCCCAGTTGCCCTTCAGACCGAATTCGTAAAGCGTCGAATCCTCAGCCCCGGCAAAGCGGCTGCCCGCACCGACATTGGCGACGGCCAGGTTCTGCGCGCGCAAGGCGGCAAGATCGGCCCCGCTTGGGCGGCTGTCGCGCGAAAGGTTGATCGATGCGGCCTTGTAGCCGGTGGCATAAGTTGCATAGACGTTGACCGTGTCGGTCACCTCCCACGCAAGCCGCGCCGTATAGCTGAAATCGCCATCGCTGATCTTGCCCGATTCCACCGCGTTGGGCACGTTCTGGAACGGCGGGAAGAACTGGAACGGGGTGAGGCCCAGCAGCGGATTGAGTGCCGGATTGGTCGAAGCCGCGGTGGCACCGGCAACAATCGCCTGGAAGATCGGCGCAGTGGCGGGCGCGGTGGCAAATGCCTGAACCGCCGCCGCATTGGTCGGATTCACGCCGAAACCGGCCAGCCCTTGCGCGATTCCGCCTGCACGGCCCAGCGCGACGAAATCAAGCCCGGCGAAAACATCGTTCGATACGGTGTTGGTCGCGTATTTCTTGCTATCGTGCGTGTAGTTGAGACCGGCAGTCACCGTAAGCCGGTCTGCGATCTTGAAATCGACCTGTCCGAAGATGGAATAGGCTTCGTTCTTGAGGCGGTAGGCTTCGTCGAGGCCTTGCCCGTTACGGAAGAATGTGCCGGAAAGATTGGTTCCGACCAATTGTGAAAGTTGTCCTTCGAGTGCTGGCACACTGGTGCAGCGCGGACTGCCGACCGCACAACCGCTAACCCCCTGGATCAACAGATTGGCATATGGCCGCGCGTCTGCACCCCACGAGATTTCGTTGGTCTGATCTACCGTCTCATTGAAATAGAATGCGCCCAGCAAGGCGTTGACCGGCCCGTCCCAGTTGGTGGCGGCGCGGAATTCCTGGGTAAACGTCTTGAGCCGCAGGTTCTGGAAGTTGCGGCCCAGCAGATCGACCCCGGTGAAATCCGAATCCTGGTTGGTCACCGCGTCGGTGCGGCGATAGGCGGTGATCGAGGTGAGGTTGATCGGCCCTAGTTCGTAATCGATCTGGCCCGAAAGCCCCCAGTTCTCGATCTCGTTGGTCGAGGCAAGGTTGTTGTAGATCACATCGTCGAACATGTTCGCCGGTTCGTTGACGACGGTCCGGCCCGCGCCGATCGCCTTGATCGCGCCTGTCGTGGCAGCCTGGCGGATGTTGACCACAGCGCAGCAGTTTTCATCGATCTTGCTGTAATCGCCGATCAGGCGCACTGACAACGCAGTGCTCGGCTCCAGCAGGATCTGCCCGCGCGCGAACCAGCGGTTGCGCTCGTTCTCCTTCTCGCCCGTACCGCGATCCTCCACAAACCCGTCACGCTTGTTGTACCCGCCGGCAATGCTGGCGGCGATGGTTTCGGAAATCGGGCCGGTGATCACGCCTTTCAGCACCAGCGCATCGAAATTGCCGTAGCTCGCCTCGATATTGCCGCCCAGTTCGAACTGGGGCTTGCGCGTGACCATCGAGATCACCCCCGCGCTGGCATTCTTGCCGAACAGCGTCGACTGCGGACCTTTCAGCACTTCCACACGCTGCACATCGGGCAGGTCGGCGATCATCGCGGCCGAGCGCGAACGGTACACGCCATCCACGAACAGGCCCACCGATGGTTCGATGCCCGCGTTGTTGGCGCCGTTGCCGAAACCGCGGATGTAGAAATTGGTGTTGGCCGAGCTTTGCAGCTGGTTCACCCGCAGCGAAGGCACCAGCGACGACAAATCCTTGATATCGCGAATCTGCGCGCGCTCGATTGCCGCCCCGCTGGTCACCGAAACCGCGATGGGCACGTCCTGCAGGGTCTGCTCGCGCTTGGATGCGGTGACGATGATCTCGTTCCCGTCAACCGTTTCAGCCGGCATGTCGGTCGCTGGCTGTGCTTCCTCGGCGGCAGGTGCGACGGCCTGCGCGTGGGCGGCCCCGGAAACGGCGAGCGCAATTCCTCATGCGCTGAACAGGAATGCAGCGCGACCGGTGCGACCGGCAAGGTTTGACATCATTATCCCGGTATTCCTTTGTTATGCCCGGCAAAGGCGCTTTGCGTGCTCTTTCCGGGAGGACATCCAATTTCCCTAACCGCACCATTAATCCCGCCCGAAGCCGCGAACAATGTGAATGCGGTCGGAATCGGCGGATTATCGTGCATTCCCGCGCCCTGTTGCAAAGTGGTCACAGTCGCAACCGGATCGCCTGCCCATGCCGTAGCGACAACCGTACTGCCGCAAACCACGCCCGAAGCGCGCGCCTTTTGGACTCACCGCGCTTGCCGCAAAGAACAAGAAAGAGTAAGCGCGCGCCGAAGTCGGAGCGGGCCACGCTTGTGCCGAACTCTGAGCGAATCCAAACCGAAAGCCATTTCATGTCCGCCCACCAGCGTAATATCGCGATCATCGCCCACGTCGACCACGGCAAGACCACGCTCGTTGACCAGCTTTTCCGCCAGTCCGGCACTTTCCGTGACAACCAGCGCATCGAAGAGCGCGCGATGGATTCCAACGATCTCGAAAAGGAACGCGGGATCACCATTCTGGCCAAGTGCACCTCGGTCGAATGGGAAGGCACCCGCATCAACATCGTCGACACTCCCGGCCACGCCGACTTCGGTGGCGAGGTGGAGCGCATCCTTTCGATGGTCGATGGCGTGATCCTGCTGGTCGACAGCTCCGAAGGTGCCATGCCGCAGACCAAGTTCGTCACCGGCAAGGCGCTGGCACTGGGCCTCAAGCCCATCGTCGTCGTCAACAAGATCGACCGCCAGGACGAACGTACGCAGGAAGTGCTCGACGAAGTGTTCGACCTGTTCGTCAGCCTCGATGCCAATGACGAACAGCTTGAATTCCCCGTCCTGTTCGCTTCGGGCCGCAATGGCTATGCCAGCGAGGATCCCTCGGCGCGCGAAGGCACGTTGACCCCGCTGTTCCAGAAGATCGTCGATCACGTGCCCGCCCCTTCGGCAGACCCGGACGGTCCGTTCAAGTTCCTCGTCACCTTGCTCGATCGCGACAACTTCCTTGGCCGCATCCTTACCGGCCTGGTGTTTTCGGGCACCGTCAAGACCAACCAGGCGATCCACGCGCTCGACAGCGATGGCAACATCGTCGAAACCGGCCGCGCATCCAAGATCATGACCTTCCGTGGCCTGGAACGTGTGCCCACCGAAGAGGCGGTTGCGGGCGACATCATCTCGATCGCCGGTCTCACCACCGCCACCGTCGCCAATACCATTGCCGACACCAGCGTTACCGAACCGCTCCATGCGCAGCCGATCGATCCGCCAACCCTGTCGATGCGGTTTGCCGTGAACGATTCGCCAATGGCGGGCCGCGAAGGCAGCAAGGTGACCAGCCGCATGATCCGCGATCGTCTGGAACGCGAAGCCGAATCCAACGTGGCGATCAAGGTTACCGAAAGCAGCGACAAGGACAGCTTCGAAGTTGCCGGGCGCGGCGAATTGCAGCTGGGTGTGCTTATCGAAACGATGCGCCGCGAAGGCTTCGAACTCGGCATCAGCCGCCCCCGCGTGCTTTATGGCACCGACGAGAACGGCCAGCGGACCGAACCGTACGAAACCGTCGTGATCGACGTGGATGACGAACACTCCGGCACGGTCGTCGAGAAGATGGCCATCCGCAAGGGCGAGATGATCGACATGCGCCCATCGGGCGGCGGCAAGACCCGCATCACCTTTTCGGCACCGTCGCGCGGCCTCATCGGCTACCATGGCGAATTCCTTTCGGACACGCGCGGCACCGGCATCATGAACCGCCTGTTTGAAAAGTACGGTCCTCACAAGGGCAAGATCGAAGGCCGCAAGAACGGTGTGCTGATCTCGAACGGCGCTGGTGAAGCCAATGCCTATGCCCTCGGCCCGCTCGAAGAACGCGGCATCCTGTTTGTCGGCGTCGGCACCCCTTTGTATGAAGGCATGATCATCGGCGAAAATGCCAAGCCCGAAGATCTCGAAGTCAACCCGATGAAGTCCAAGCAGCTGACGAACTTCCGTTCGACAGGCAAGGACGACGCCATTCGCCTGACGCCGCCCAAGGTCATGACCCTGGAACAGGCGATCGCCTACATCGACGACGATGAAATGGTGGAAGTGACGCCAAAGTCGATCCGTCTGCGCAAGGCCATCCTCGACCCGAACGAGCGCAAGAAGGCCAGCCGCAAGAAGGAAGCGGCATAACGAACAAGCAAAGGGCGGCCCCGACAGGCCGCCCTTTTTTTATCTCATCCTGGATTCGCATGAATGCCAATGATGACGGCTGCCTTCCTGGTCGAATCGTCCACGAACGCGCTGGCAGGGGTCGATGCCCGCCGATTCCAGCTTTTTCCGCTCGCGAGATCAAACCTTTGATGGAACAGGTAGATCTTACGCTGGATTGCGTCAGGCAGACCGGCGAAAATCTTCGATAGTTATTGACGCATTGCCTAGAGCCAGATGGCTGTAAAATCCGGGCTGAAGACACGGGACATCGCAATCCCGATGCCTGTTTTCGGGCGGTGCACGAAATAGGGCGGCCCTTTTGGGGCCGCCCTTGATTGAGTGATCTAAAATGACTGTCTCGCCAACCCTTCCGCAACCGGAAGGGTTGGCAATCAGAAGCGGAAGCCTACGGTTGCGCGTAGGGCATGAGTATCAAGGTACTTGTCCTGGATACGCATGTTGGTGCCGCCGCCGTTCAGCAGGAACGGGTTGGTGGCAGGCGCCGTGCCTGGACCAACCGCGACGCTGTACTTGTCATCCTTGTAGCGGCTGTACAGGTATTCGAGGCCGAGCGAGACGTTGTTCGTCACCATGATCTCGGTGCCGCCGCCGGCCTGCCAGCCCCAGACCATATCGCCATCGTTGACTTCGGCGAACGAGTTGGCGGTGTTGCTGGTGCTGAAATCGTGGTCAATCTTGGCATAGCTGATACCGCCAGTGCCATAAAACAGCGCGCCGCCGCCGGGAGTGAAGCCGACACGCCCGCGCGCCGAGATGGCGTAGTCCACCGAACGGGCGATCTTGTAAAATGCCGGAGTCGTGCTGAATGCGGTGGAGCGATCGATCGAATCGTTGCGCGATCCTTCGAGCAGGCCGCCGAACACGATGTTGCCCGAACGTGCGTCAAAACCGATGCGCGCGCCATATTCGGCCCCGGCCTTGTCCGGCGCACAGCCAGCAGTGCGCGAAGGTCCCTTGGCACCGTTGCAGAAGCCGGGCGAGAAGGCATTGGCCCCGCCCAGCGTCGTTACCTGCTCATCGTAATCGCCGTCACGGTTGGTATCGAAATCGAAGGTGTTGCCGTTCTCACCCACCATACCAAGGCCGCCGAAGCCCTGCACATAAATGCCGCTGAAGTGACTGTCGCGATCCCATTCGCCAGGAGCGGCTTCCTGCGCGAGCGCGGGAACGGCCGCGAGTGCGGCAGACATGACAACGGGCCACGCGAAACGGGTGCGATTTCTCATTGGAATTCCTCATGTTAGCGCCCTGAGGCGATTGTTGCGTTAACTGTCGAGGCGCCCGATGGTTTCCTGACAAGATAGTTTTTTGACGGAAATTTGAACCGGATCGGCGAAGGTCGACCAAGGCGGGCGTCAAATTTTCGGGAACCCGGTGTCTCGCCAACCAGCCGGAACGGGGCTATGGGCGGGGCGATGAACACTCTGATCGCCCCGGCACACCCCACCAGCTTTTCCGGTTTGCGCGTGGCGCTGTTCAGCGGAAACTACAATTATGTCCGCGATGGCGCCAATCAGGCGCTCAACCGGCTGGTCGGTTACATGCTGCGGCAGGGTGCCGATGTGCGGGTCTATGCACCCAAGGTTGAGAACCCGGCATTCCCGGCGACCGGCACGCTGGTCGGGCTGCCCTCGTTCGCCATTCCGGGCCGCGCCGAATACCGCTTCCCGCTCTCCCTAAGCCCTCGCGTTCGCCGTGATCTGGCAGCGTTCGATCCGCATGTGGTGCACGTGTCATCGCCTGATGTGGTGGCCCATCGGGCGGTTTCCTGGGCGCGGCACCGCAAGCTTCCCATCCTCGCTTCGGTCCACACCCGCTTCGAAACCTACTTTCGCTATTACAACATGGCCTGGGCCGAACCCATCGTAGAAGCGCTGATGCGGCGCTTCTACCGGCGTTGCGATGCGCTGGTCGCCCCGTCTGAATCAATGGCACAAGTGCTGCGCGACCAGCGCATGAACTATGATATCGACATCTGGTCACGCGGGGTGGATCGCGACGTGTTCAACCCTGCCGCGCGCAGCCTTGAATGGCGGCGGTCGTTCGGAATCGCTGACGATGACGTGGCAATCGGCTTCCTGGGCCGGCTGGTCATGGAAAAGGGTCTGGACGTGTTCTCGGACTCGATCGACCAGCTCCAGCGCAAGGGCGTAAAACACAAGGTCATCGTCGTCGGCGAAGGCCCCGCGCGCGACTGGTTTACCGCGCGCCTGCCCGAAGCGGTATTCGTCGGGTTTCAGGGCGGCGCGGATCTTGGCCGGGCGGTGGCAAGCATGGACGTGCTGTTCAACCCGTCTGTCACCGAGACGTTCGGCAACGTCACGCTCGAAGCCATGGCCTGCGGTGTTCCTGTCGTGGCCGCTGCGGCGACCGGCAGCCAAAGCCTGGTTGACGATGGCGTATCGGGGCGGCTGATAGCGCCGGGCGCGGTGCGCCAGTTTGCCGAAGCGCTGCGCAGCTATGCACAGGATGCAGACTTGCGCGCGCGTCACGGCGCTGCTGGGGAAGAGCGCAGCCTTGAGTTTTCATGGGATCGCATCAACCAGGCGGTTGCGGACACGTATTTGAGGCTGGTGCGCCAGAAGGCGCAACGGCGCGCGAAATAAGTCAGCGCAACACGCCAGCGGCTTTCATGCGGCTGGCGTACCACAGGAAGAACAGCAGCGACGCCCAGATCACCGCGGTCATTCCCAGCATCGCGCCGCTGTGCATCGATGCGGGCATCGAACTGTCGGTAAACTGGTACACCTGGCTGACGGCGAGGCCGATCAGCGATACGCCAAAGGCAGTAACAGCCCATTCCGATCGCATCAGCAGCAGGATCGAACCAAGCAGCGAACCCCACACCCCGATGGCCCAGAACACGCTGAGCCACGCTGGCAAGGTTCCCATATAGGCAATTTCCGCCTCCCCCATGCCCACCGACTGCATGTAGCCGACCGGATCAAGCTTGCTCATCGTGTAATCGATGCAGCCAAAGCTGTTCCACAAGAGGCTGATGACGCCGACGGCCCAGAGGTGTGCCGGCGTTTTGGCAGGTGGCGATTGCAGGTTGTCCATGGGACCTCTCCCGGTTGCTTGCGGGAGCAAGATACCATGGACGACTCCATCCTCAAAGCGGCGTGAGAGAGCGGATTCGTGAAGCATCAAAGGCGCTCGATCCTGCGGGCGGCTTCATCCAGAATATCTGCAATAGTGTGCGCGGTTTCGGTGGAAAATCCTTCCGCCATCGCACGATTGCGCAGGACGGCGTGAAGATTGCCCATCGCGCGGCGAACCGGCGGACTTTCGGACCGTTCGCGCTGATCACCCACTGCCTTGAGCCGCGCAAGGATGCCCGCGATTTCTTCGGACTTTTCGGCAAGCTCCGTGCAACCCGCCTCGGTTGCGGCAAAGGCCTTTCGCGGACCAGCTTCAGCTTCCTCGACGATCAGTCCTTCATCGACCAGCAGCGCGAGCGTGGGATAAACGACACCGGGACTTGGCGCATATTCACCGCCCGCCAGATCGCCCACCGCCCGGATCAGGTCATAGCCGTGGCGCGGCTGTTGGCTGACAAGGTGGAGCAGAAGCAGCCGCAGTTCGCCGCCTGCGAACATACGCGCACCGCTTCGGCGCTTGCCACCGCCCCGGCCACCCATTCCGCCACGACCACCAAATGGCGCCCCTCCGCCGAAGGGTCCCCCTTCACCAAAGGGACCGCCACTTCCGAAAGGACCGTCGCCACCGAAGCGCCCGGCGATCATGGCCGCCAGTTTCGCAGTACGCCGATCTGCTCCATTGCAGCCGCGCGCATGACGGCCATGTTCGAATTGCATGTGATTTCCTCTTGCTCGATGGCTCTAAGATATATCTTTGATTTATCCGTGCAAGAGGCTGATGCAATTTTTTGCGCAGGTGCCTATCTCCTTCGTCAATGGCCGACCTTTTCGCCCCGCAACCGCAGGACCGACCCCCGCCCGCCGCCAGCGCCGAAGCGCCGCTGGCTGACCGGCTGCGGCCGCGCGATTTGTCGGACGTGATCGGCCAGGACCACCTGACCGGACCGGACGGCGCCATCGGACGGACGGTGGCCGCGGGCAAGCTGACCTCGATGATCCTGTGGGGTCCGCCAGGGACCGGCAAGACCAGCATCGCCCGCCTGCTCGCCGAAGCGGTGGGCATGCGTTATATAGCCATCAGCGCGGTGTTTTCCGGTGTAGCAGACCTCAAGAAGGTGTTTGCCGAAGCGGAGGCCATGGCGCTGGCCGGACGCCGGACGCTGCTGTTCGTGGATGAAATTCACCGCTTCAACCGTGCGCAGCAGGATGGCTTTCTGCCGGTGGTCGAAAACGGCACGATCACGCTGGTCGGCGCGACGACCGAGAACCCCAGTTTTGCGCTGAATGCTGCGCTGTTATCGCGCGCGCAAGTGCTGATCCTGCATCGGCTGGATGCCACCGCGCTCGGTACGCTCCTCGCGCGTGCAGAGGCCATCACCGGCCTGCGCCTCCCCCTTACACCGCCTGCGCGCGATGCATTGGTGGCATCGGCCGATGGCGACGGACGGTTCCTGCTCAATCAGGCCGAAACCTTGTTCGACGTATCGCTGCCCGCACCGCTTGACCCCGAAGGCCTGGGCAAGTTCCTGATGCGGCGCGTGGCGGTGTACGACAAGGACCGCGACGGGCATTACAACCTGATCTCGGCATTGCATAAAAGTGTGCGCGGATCGGACCCGCAGGCGGCGCTCTATTACATGGCGCGGATGCTGGTGGCGGGCGAGGAACCGCTATACGTGCTGCGTCGGCTGGTGCGCATGGCGGTGGAGGACATCGGTCTGGCCGATCCGCAAGCCCTGGTGCAATGCCTCGCCGCCAAGGATGCCTACGAATTTCTCGGCAGCCCGGAAGGCGAACTGGCGATCGTGCAGGCGCTGCTCTATATCGCCACGGCACCCAAATCGAATGCAGCCTACACCGCACACAAGGCCGCGTGGAAATCGGCGCGTGAGACCGGATCTCTGGCGCCACCGTCCAACATCCTGAATGCGCCGACCAAGCTGATGAAGGACATCGGCTATGGCGCAGGCTATGCCTATGACCATGATGCGCCGGACGGTTTCTCCGGTGCAGACTACTGGCCCGAAGGCATGGCACCGCAGACCTACTATCGCCCGGTCGAGCGCGGGTTCGAACGCGAAGTGGCGCGAAGGCTGGAATGGTGGGAGCGCAAACGGCGCGAGCGCGGCGGGGAATGAACCTCAACCGTTTCGGCCATTTCGTGGCGATCGACTGGTCTGGCGCGGCCGGTGAACGGCACAAGGGCATTGCCTTGGCCATGGCCGGGCGCGGACAGGATGCGCCGAGACTGGTTCGCCCCGGACACCGCTGGTCACGGACCGAGGTTCTCCACTGGCTGAGCCATGAACTGCCCGACGACGCGCTGGTCGGCATGGACCTTGGCATCTCCCTTCCCTTTATCGACAAGGGCGCATTCTTTCCCGGATGGGATGAAAGCCCCCGAAGCGCACGGGAATTGTGGGCGTTGGTGGAGAAGATTTGCACGAACGAACCGCATTTGTCAGTCGGCGCTTTCGTGGACCACGCCACAGTATCGATGCATTTTCGCCGTCATGGCGGGCGCGAAGGCACTCAGTTTGGCGGCGGACAAGGGCGCTTTCGAGTATCCGAAGCGGCGCAGCGGCGCATGGGGTGCAGGCCCTATTCCAACTTCAACCTCATCGGTGCGGCGCAAGTCGGCAAATCAAGCCTTACCGGGATGCGCCTTCTGCATCGGCTTGGCGCGCACATATCGGTCTGGCCAGTCGATCCCATGCCCCGGAAAGGCCCGGTGGTTTGCGAGATATACACCACCATCGCGGCTATGGCGGCAGGACGCACCGCAGCGCGGTCCAAGATGCGCGACGCGCACGAACTGGACACCGGTCTGAACGTGCTGGGGTGCGGCCCTTCGGGCATCACCGGGCCGCTTGACGACCATAGTTGCGATGCGATCATCACCGCGGCATGGCTGCGAAACGCAGCGCACGACCCCCATCTTTGGGCGCCGCGCGAACTTTCTGCCGAAATTGCACACACCGAGGGCTGGACCTTCGGGGCCATCTGACGCTAGAGGCGAATCCACGACGCGGGCCGGCTTAGCTCAGTTGGTAGAGCACCTGATTTGTAATCAGGGGGCCAGGGGTTCGAATCCTCTAGCCGGCACCAGTGTCATACCACCACACAGCGCTGCTATTTCGCCGCCGGAGCGGCCTTCTTCGCCTTGTGCTCGGCCAGCAGGTGATCGAGTTCTTCGATACGCAGGCGTTCGGGGGTGCCCTTGGGCAGGCCCTTGAGGCGGCAGGCGGCCCACAGGCTCTTGCGTTCGGCTTCCAGCGCCTTGAGATAGAGATCGGCCATCGTTATTTCCTTTTGCCGGACTTGGCCGTGCGAACCCGCCGCTCGGCCATGGTGCCGGTATTGTCCTGGTCTTCGTCCGAAAGCTTGCGCCAGCGTCGAAGGCGCGCGGCATCAAGTGTGCCTTGTGCAATGGCACCGCGAATTGCACAGCCCGGCTCTGCCTCATGCGTGCAGTTGTTGAACCGGCATTCAAGCGTCAGCGCCACGATATCGTCGAACACTTCGGCAAGCCCAGTGGCTGCATCGGACAACTGGAATTCGCGCATCCCCGGCGTGTCCATCAGCCACCCGCCGCGATCGAGCCGGTGCATCTGGCGCACGGTAGTGGTGTGACGCCCCTTCCCGTCCTGTTCGCGCACCGGTTGCGTGGCGATGGCGTCGGACCCGCGCAGGGTGTTGACCATGGTCGATTTGCCGACGCCTGAAGAGCCGAGCAGCGCAACGGTCTTGCCCTTGCCGCACCACGCGGCAAGGCGGGCAACGCTGGCGGGATCACGCGCGTTGATCGCTTCGACGTGCAGCCCCGGCTGAAGCTGGCGCGCAGCATCGATGAAGCGCTGCACATTGTCGGCAAGGTCGATCTTGGTAAGGACGAGGACAGGTGACACCCCGACTTCGCGGCACAGCACGAGGTAGCGCTCAAGCCGGGGGACGCTGAAATCCTGATTGCATGATGCGACGATGAACAGCGTATCGACGTTGGCCGCGATCAATTGCAGCCTGCGATCATCGCCCGGCGCGGGGCGCTTGAACAAGTTGGCGCGGGCAAGCACACGTTGCGGCGCAAGGCTTTCGCGGTCGATCAGCAACCAGTCCCCCACGGTCGGACGGTCTTCCTCGCCGCTTGACACAGGCAGGCGCGACGAAATCTGTGCTTGCACCCCCTCGCCCGCCACTTCGATCTCGCCACGGTGGACAGCCATCACGCGCACTGGCTGGCAGGAACCGGCTTCATCCGGCGTTACCTGTTCGCTGAAAAACGGAGTCCAGCCAAGATCTGCAAGATGGGATTCGGGCACGGGCATGATGATCGGGACAATGCTTTCCTGGCGTGGCGGCGCAACCTACAGCAATCGGCCGCCGGGCAAAGCCCCAAGCACGGGCTGCCTGCGATGGCAATGGTCGCGGAGGGAATCCGGGCGGGTCGAAATGGCTGGCTGGCAGTTGGACCGTTCGCAAAGGTCGGCCTTGCGTCAGCCGTGCGATCGGCCGATGGCCATGCGGGAAAGGGAGTTGCTGCCGATGAGTGTCGCGTTTCGCCGTGAAGGGGATGACGAGCATCTCGAACCCAGGTTCGAATTGCCGATCCCTCCCGGCCCGAACCTTGTCACACCGCGCGGGCTGGCGCAGATTCGCGCGAAACTGGCGGAGATCGAGGCGCACCTGCCAAGCATTGCCGATGAGGATGCGTTGAAGAAAGCGCGGCGCGAATTGCGGTATTGGAGCACACGGCAAGCAACCGCGCAACTGATGGACCGGCCGGACGGATCGGTGGTGGCGTTCGGCGCGACGGCCACGATCCGGCATGCGGGCAAGCTGCGCGACGTGACCATCGTGGGCGATGACGAGGCCGATCCGACCCATGGGTTGATCGCCTTTTCCGCTCCGCTTGCCCGCGCGATCATGGATGCGGAGCCGGGCGAACTGGTCGACTTCGGAGGCAAGACCGAAGCCATCGAGATCGTCTCGATTTCGGTCCGCGATGGATAACGATTACGCCGAGACCGGCACCGAGGACACAACAAAAATTCTCGCCGATCCATCAGCACCTTAGACCGCGCAAGCGCAGCCCCCGGCCTTGCTTTCCCCCAACCGAACGCTGCAAACGCGTGAGCAAGGGGGACCATATCTTGGGCATTTCCAACGCAAAACTGACCGCCATCGCTCTTGCAGTCCTGCTGGGCGCAAACGGCCCGGCAACAGCATCCACTCTGATCACCGGGGCGATTGTGCATGACGGCACCGGAGCACCCGCGCAAAGCGTGGCAGTGCGGGTGGACAAGGACGTGATCGTGGGTGTCGGCATCCTGCGTCCGCGCAACGGCGAAACGGTGATCGACGCCAGCGGCATGGTCCTTTCGCCGGGGTTCATCGACGCGCACAGCCACCATGACCGGGGCGATTACGCTGATCGCGCGATGCCGCCGCTGCTGGCGCAAGGGGTGACCACGATCGTCATCGGGCAGGACGGTGAAAGCGCCGCGCCTTTTGCGGAGATCGCCGCGAAGTTCAATGCCCGTCCACCGGCAATAAACGTCGGCTCCTACAGCGGCCACGGCTACTTGCGCGACAAGGTGATGGGCGCGGATTTCAAGCGGACCGCTACGCCTGCGGAAGTGACAGCAATGCAGACGTTGCTGGACGCCGATCTCAAGGCCGGATCGCTTGGGCTTTCGACGGGGTTGGAATACGACCCCGGCATATATTCCGACCATGCCGAACTGCTCGCCCTTACCCGTACGGCAGCGGCAGGCGGCGGACGATATATCAGCCACATGCGCAACGAGGACGTGACGTTCGACGCCGCGCTCGACGAACTGCTCGATCTTGGCGAAAAGACCGGCATTCCGGTGCAGGTATCGCACCTGAAACTGGGCGTGGTCGATCGATGGGGCACCGCCAGGGGCGTATTGGCAAAGCTCGACGCCGCCCGCGCGCGCGGGATCAAGGTTACCGCCAATGTCTATCCTTACGAATATTGGCAATCGACGCTGACCGTGCTTTTTCCCAAGCGCGACTTCACCGATATCAATGCTGCACGCTTTGCCCTGCAACATCTGACCACGCCCGAAGGCATGCTGCTGGGTTTCTACGCGCCCGATCCTTCGCTGGTGGGCAAGACCATTGCGCAGATTGCGGCTGCGCGCGCTGAAGAACCGGCGGCAACGTACCTTTCATTGATCCAGACGGCCGAGGCATGGAAGCTTGCCAATCCCGACAAGGGCCGGGCAGAAGCCGTAATCGGGACAGCGATGGACCCGCGCGACGTGGCCGATTTCATCGCATGGGATCACAGCGTACTATGTTCGGATGGCATGATCGGATCGCGCCACCCGCGCGGCACCGGCGCCTTTGCCAAAGTGCTGCGGCTCTATGTGCGCGAACAGAAGCGGCTGACCATCGCGCAGGCGATCCGCAAGATGACCGCGCAGACCGCCGAGCAGCTTGGCATCGCCGGGCGCGGCACCATCCGCAAAGGCTACAAGGCCGATCTGGTGCTGTTCGACCCTGATCGCATCACCGACAATGCCACGGTCGAGGCGCCCAGTGCGCTCGCCGAGGGCGTTGCCATGGTCATGGTCAACGGCGTGATCGTGGCCGAACAGGGCAAGGCGACCGGCGCCTATCCGGGGCAAATGGTGCTGCGGGGCGTGAAGTGATGCAACGTCGGGGATTCATCACCGGCTGTGTGGCTCTGGCCGGATTGACCGCAGCAAATGCCGTTGCTGCGCCCCTGCTGTCAGTGAACAATGCCGGGCTGACGTTGGCCAAAGCCATGCGGCGCAACGGCTGGATCGAGATCGACGCCGGAGTGTTCGAGGCCAATATCGACGCGGTCCGGCAATGGGTCGGCAGCGCGCGGGTCTGTGCGGTGATGAAGGCCGATGCCTATGGCAACGGCATATCGCTGCTTATGCCGTCGATCATCGCGAAACGGATCACGGACGTTGCGATCACGTCGAACGATGAGGCGCGGGTGGCTCGGGCGCTGGGCTATCGCGGGCGATTGTTGCGCATCCGCACGGCAGCGCCTGAGGAGATGGAGGACGCCTTCCCCTTTGCCGTCGAGGAACTGATTGCCAATCCAGAGGCGGCGCGGCGATTGCAGCAGATGTGGCGCAAGCGATCACGCAAGCGCGCCCTGCCGGTTCAACTCGCGCTCAATTCCGGCGGCATGTCGCGCAACGGGGTGGAGCTTTCCACCGAATACGGCAAGGCCGACGCCCGCGCGCTGCTGGGCCTTGAGGGGCTGTCCATTCGCGGGATGATGACCCATTATCCGAGCGAGGAAACCGACGACATTCTGGGTCAGTTGCACCGTTACCACGAAGACATCGCATGGCTGAACGCGCAAGGCCTGCCTTCGGCTGGTTTGCTGCGCCACACCGCAACTCTTTTGCCGCGCTCAAGCATCCCGAAACCCGGCTCGACATGGTGCGGGTCGGCGGCCTGATCTATGGCGATCCGGGTCGTCTAATCGCCCCTCTGTCAAGCCAGCCAAATCAAATCGTTTATAACTGAAGCCATGCGTATGCCGGGTACAGGGTCGTCTACGCGGTCGACGCAAGTTGATCGCCGCAGGATGTGTTCCGTAGGCAAGATCTTCCTATGTTCGTGACGCAATCTGCTCACGAGGGCAGTTGCTTCCCGCTTCGCGGAATGATCTCAGCCGCGTCCCGGCAGGGACGGCTCGGCGCGTCCTCAAAGGACGCTATCAGTGAAACGTTAGATGTGCTGGTGAAGGTGTGCCGATGTAGATCAAGTAGGCACGGCGGCTCCAGCATTGGGATCAAACAGCTCGCCCGACGTCAACATCGCATGCATGATGACTGCCAGTTTGCGCGCGAGGGCGACGGCGGCTCGTTTGAAACCGAGCCGTTCCTTCAGCGCCAGAGCCCAGGTGCGCAAGGTGTTCGTCTCCGTCGACCTGTTCAAAATGACCGAAGCCGCCTCGTACAACAAGGTGCGTAACTTTGCGTCGCCGCGACGCGAGATGTGGCCTTCATAGTCAACCTCTCCCGACTGATATCGCTTCGGGGTTAGACCGACCCAGGCGCCTACAGCGCGCGAGTTCTTGAAGTTGATCGGATCCTCTATGGCTGCTGCAAAGGCCGTGGCGGTGACCGTTCCCACACCAGGCACTGAAGTAAGCAGGCGGCAGCGTTGGTCCGTGCCGGCCATCGTAACCAGTTGCTTGGTTAACTCTGCCACACGAACCCGAATATCGCTCCAGGCTTTGAGCAGCGGCAGGATGATGCGCGCCAAATCGTTTTCGCCTTCTAGGAGCGTAAGAACGTTGCGTTCAAAGACGCTGCCGACACCTTTGGGGACGACCAGCCCAAACGTCTTCATCAGCCCACGTATCTGGTTCGACATCTGCACCCTCATCTTCATGAGTTGACGGCGGGCGGCGATCAGCGTCCTCATCAACATGCTGTCGAAGCCTTTGACGCGGACCTCCCTATAGAAACCAACTTCAGCCAGATGGGCCAGTCCGTCAGCGTCGTTCGCATCGGTCTTGTTGGCAGCCATATCCAGAGCGGCCTTGGCATGGCGCGCATCTATACAGATCGCCGGCAGACCTTCCGCAGTGAGGGCATGGAAAAACCATACCGACAAAGGTCCGGTCTCAAATACCACGCGCTTTGCATTTGGTGCGCGCTTTCGGATCACTTCTGCGAGAAGCTTCGGGTCGGATGCACACTTGCCACGCCAAATGCGCTTGCCGTCCTGACGAACCGATACTGAAGTGTCTTTCAGGGAGACGTCGAGTCCTATATGCTGATCCACGGTTGTCCTCCATTTGATGCTGGGCCCGGTCCAAAATCGTGAGCCCGTTCTTCATCTTATCGGGGGGCAACCAACCTTCCAGTAATCCCGTGCATCTGGCCAAAGGCCGGCGCTCCCGCGATTACGTCATGTTCGTACAAGACCGACCGCTTCATCCAGACGATGACGATCAAGTCGCGAATTGCAGCAGTCAACCGCTATCCGGCCGGGCAGACGGTGAACTATGACCGCACATACCGGCTGGAGCGCGAATCCTGGCTGGCGAATATCCCGCTTGGCTATTCGGACGGGATGCGGCGCGGGTTCAGCCATGCCAACCAGCCCGAATTTCCCGCAGAGGCGCGCAATCGCACTGAAGTGCTGATCGGCGGGCAACGCTTTCCGGTTGTCGGGCGGGTCACGATGAACACGCTGATGGTCGATGTCACCAGCTGGCAGGACAGGGTGCGGCTGGACGATGAAGTCGTGCTGTTCGGCGCGCAGGGCAACCAGCGGATCACGCAGGCAGAGTTCGAGGCGAACGGTTCGGCCTACGCGCCCGAAATGCTGACCGTGATGGGCGCGACCCTGCCCCGCGTATTGAAGAAGCGCAGTTAGGGCGTCTTGGGTTCCGGCCGGGACACGGGCGGCACCGGTACGCCGGACAGTTTGCCATCCATGACCGAAGCCGTGCCGACAAATGCCGGATTGGTGACCTTGAGCGTCGCCAGATCGAAGCGGCTGTGCGGGCCGATGCCGGTGATCCGCACCGGCGCATAATCGAGCGGCTGGCCGAGCTTTGCACGCCTGGGAAGGCCAGCCGGTTCCACCAGCCAGCCATAAGTGCCGGCAGGCGCCATCAGGCGCGCCGTGCCGTCACCCTCGACAACAATCGATGCGTCCTCATCCACGCCCAGCCCGACGATGTTGCGCGCACCGGCCTTGCGCTCCTTGGCGATGAACGCGATCAACCGGCCCATGCGCTCGCGGATCATGAAATGGGAATCGGTGAAGATGCGTTCCATGCGCGGCAAATGCAGGAAATCACTGTAATTGGTCACGCCGAGCGCCACAGGATTTTCGAGCGCTTCGGGTGACGTGATGCCATCGCCGAACGCGGCATAGCCATGCCAGCCCATGATCGCCAGGCCAGCGCTGGTGCCACCAATCGGCCGGTCTCTGGCCAGCTTGTCGATCAGGGTAGAAAGCGGCGTTGCCTGCCAGAAGCGCACGTAGCGCGATTGATCGCCGCCTGCGATGAAAACGCCGTCCGCCTTCTCCAGCGCGCTCAAGACACGCGGATCATAGGCTGCCTTGCGATCATCGAACACGAAAGTCTCGACCGAGGCGACGCCGCCGATGCTGTTCATGAATTCCTCGCCCGCTTGCCCGGCTTGCGAAGCGCGCAGCACGACGATGTGCCCGTGCCCGGCCTTGGCCACGAACCAGCGAAAGGCGTTCATGTCCCAATCGCCGCCGCCGGCCAGCAGCAGGCCCGGTTCGCGTTTGGCAGGCGTGGGCGCAGCGCGATCACCAATGAAATATCGCGTATAGCCTTCGGGAGTCGCCGATGCCGCTGCGGGAAGCCACAGCGCTGCGATTGCCATGGCCAACGCCATCAGAATGCGTCGGGTCATGGTCATGACAGGAAAAGCGGCCGCATCCCTCATCGCGCGATACTGGCATTGCGCAAGAGATGATCGCGTTCGTCATTGATCCAGACGCGCGCCGCTGGCGTTCCGGGCGTCTCGTTGTCGAACGCGAAATCGGGCACGTGAATGTCGAGCGAAAAGCACAACCGGAACGGCGCGCCGTCGATGACCCTTGCCAGGATGACGCGTCCTTCGGAATCGATCGCAAAATCTCCCGCCGCGATTGCCCCACCCACACGGTTCGGCTGGGTACTGTGGGTGATGGTTTGGCCGCCTTTGGCAATCGACACTTCGCAACTTTCGATCTGCCGTTCGGTTGCAAGGCCTGCGGCCAGTGATTGCAACAGGCTATCCGCGCCACGCAGGGCTTTATCGACCGAGGGCAACCGCGATTGCGCATATGCCACGTGATCTCCCGCGATCACAAGGCCACCTTCCATCGCATGGGTTTGCCCGGTCGCTTCATCCAGCAGATTGTGCAGGCGCAGGCCCAGCAGCGGGCCGCGTGTGCACTGTTGCCGCCAGTCTTCGACATAGGCCCCCGATGGCGCAAATTCGAGCACACTGTTGCCGATGAACGCAAGATTTGCCGGTTCAGGCCACTGGTTGCGCGGCTGGTAACCGCGGTCAATCGTCCACGACATTTGCTGCCTACGCTCGTCCCACAGCGTGTCGCCGGTCCAGCCCTGTCGCGCGGTGACGGGCGTGGCTGCCCCTTCAGGCAGGCGCAAGTCGATGGTGAAGCTGCGCGACTGGAACCAGTAGACGATCGTAGTGTCGTCAGTCATGCCATTGCAGAAGGTGATACTCCTGCGCCGGAATGCGCCCAGCAGGCGCCGCGGAAAAGCGGTGCCGTCCAGCCCGGTCGAGGGAAGCACGGCCACCAATTCATCGAGCGTCACGCGGTTGCCGCCGAAACACGCTGGCCGAAGGAATCGAGTGGGGCCGCCTCATGGAGAACAAGCTCCCCGCTGGCGATCCGGCGCTTGAGATAGGCGAATGTCTGCGCCGTCTGGTTGTACAGATGTTCCCCGCACCGCAGCGGCGCGTATCGCGGGGGCTGGCCTTTGACGACCGGCGCGACAACGTGATCGTAATCCAGCGAATGGAACAGCGCGAACGAGTAGCGCTCCTCTGGCACCTTCTTGACGCGGTGCCGAGTGGCGACATAGCGGCCATTCGAGAGGATCTCCATCATGTCGCCAATGTTCATGATCATTGCGCCTTCCACCAGCGGAACATCCTGCCAGTTCCCCTGCTTGTCCACGATCTGCAGACCGGGGGCGGTGGCGAACAGCAGGGTAAAGCATTCATAGTCGGTGTGCGATCCGATACCGGGCCTGTCCTGCGCACCGGCATCGAACGGATAGTGGATCATGCGAAGCTGGCTTGGCGGGTTGCGGGCCAGTCCATCGAAATGATGCTCGTCCAGACCAAGCGCCAGCGCGAAACCGCGGAACAACTGGCGACCGATCCCGGTGACATGCTGATAATAGGCCTGCACATCCTCGCGAAATCCGGGCATATCGGGCCAGATATTCGGCCCCAGCAGCCGCCTGCGACCGTCAATCCGCCGGTAATCGTGATTTATGTCGTACGCTTCCTTGAGATCTGCGGTGCCCTCGGCAAACTGCTCCTCGCCTACCGGCACATACCCGCTGTGGTTCTCGGACAGGCCGATATAGCTTGCCATCTTGGTCTTGTGATCAAGCGCGAAATACGTTCTGGCGCGGGCGATCAGCCGGTCGAACAGTGCACCTTCGAGTTGCCCGCCGGTGATGTAGAGAAACCCGAAATCCGCACAGGCCCGGTCCAGTTCGCGGGCCACCGCAAGCCGGTCGTCAATGGCATCGCTGCCCAGTCCTGAGATATCGACGATCGGGAGAAGGTGCGGTTCGGTCATGCTCACCGGAGATAGATTGGACAGGTCATAACGATAGACGGCTCATTTTTATGTTTTTCATCATTTTGATCTATGATCATGATCCTGAGGCGCTAAACACGCCAGATGAAATCCTTCAGACGAGAGACACCGGCATGAGCGATCGCGTGCCCCTGATCGACAAGAAATTTGCCAGCCGCGTCGACTGGAACCTTATGCGGACGTTCGTCGATATCGTGCGCGCGGGCGGAATCGGCGCGGCGGCGCGCCAGCTCAATCGCCAGCAACCCAGCATCAGCGCCGCGCTCAAGCGGCTTGAGGATCACGTCGGCACCACACTTCTGCACCGCACCGCCACTGGCGTGGAAATGACGGCGGCAGGAAAGGCGATGATGGCGCTGTGCGAGGACATGCTCGAATCCGCGCGGATGATGCCGCACCAGATCGCGCAGGCAACCAAGCGCGTCGAAGGGTTCGTACGCATTCAGATCGTTTCGGGCCTCGTCTCGCCTGAGTTTGACGAAGCCATTGCCAGCTTCCACCGGCGCAACCCTGCCATTCACATCGAAATCCGCGTCTCGCCCTGGCGCGAAGTTCTCGATGCGCTGGAGCAGGGGGAAGTGGAAATCGGCGTCGGTTATGACAGCAGCGTTCGTGGCAGCCTGATGTACGAGCCGTTGCTGGTGGAACGACAACAACTCTACTGTTCGCGCAGCAGCCCCTATTTCGGGCATCGTGTCAATCGGCTGAACGACCTCAAGGACGAAGGCTTCGTCCTGACCGGAGAGGACGAGATCGAGCTGATCACGCACTTGCGCCGACGTTACCGGCTGGGAACCAAGGTCAGCGGGCTTGCCGAAGATATCAACGAGGCGCGCAGACTGATCACGCTGGGCGTGGGGATCGGCTTCCTGCCCGTGCTTGCAGCCGAAAGCGGAGTGGCCAACGGCACGTTGTGGCCGCTGCTTCATGCCGATGTCGAACCCTCTTATGACATCTACCTGCTGGCGCGCGCGCAACCGGCGCGAGACACGGCAACGCAGCTGTTCTGGGATGAAGTGTTCCGCAGGGTCAGGGCGCTGCGCAGGTCATAATTCAAATCTATGTCTTTCATCGGGCATTTACGCCTGCCCTTATGATGCACCGCAGCGCAAAATTCCGGGATATTTCGGAGCTGCGCAATGCCAACGAGCATCAAGAACAAGGTCTTCAATCTGATCCCGCCCGCAATGATCGCGGCGGTACTGATGTTCTGGGCCTATGCCCCGAAGGCTGTTCTCGATCACGGCTGGACGCTGATCGTCACATCGTCGCTGATCGTGATCGTCGTGTTGCTGCTCGAACTGGTCAACGAACGGCATGCGGGCTGGCGCATGAACCGGCAGGAGTTCTTCACCGACCTGTTCTATGTCGTGCTGAGCGCGACGGTCATCTCGTGGTTGACCCAGACCCTGGTCGAAGACCCGCTGCTGGCTGCCAAGGAAGCGCTTGGGATCACCACCAAATGGCTCGTTCATGTGCCCTGGCTGGTGCAGGTCGTGATGGTGATCGTGATCTTGGAGTTCGGCCAGTACTGGATGCACCGGCTCATGCACAACTCGACGCCATTCTGGCTGACCCATGCGCCGCACCATCATCTAACGCAGCTCAACGCCGCAAAGGGCGCGGTCGGCAATCCGATCGAACTGTTCCTGATAAGCCTGAGTGTTCTGGCCTTCTTCGATTTCGACAAGACCGCGCTATTCGCCGGGATCAATACGATGGGCGTGATTTCCACCTTCGCCCACGCCAACGTGCGCGCCGATCCGCCGATCTGGTATTCGTTCTTCTTCACCACGATCCGCCATCACAGCCTGCACCATTCGACCGATTACGAGGCAACGCGTTGCAATTATGGCAATTCGCTGATCCTGCTGGACCGCATCTTCGGCACGTATCGCGAAGGCGAAGCGGCGCTCGTAGGGCAGGAGGAGCGCAAGCGGCTGACGATCTGGGAACAGACGATATTCCCGTTCCAGCCGGTGATCGAAAAGATCAAGGCCCGACGGACCGGCGCTGAACCCATGGCGCCAGCGGCATGATCCTGATGCGTTCCGGGCGAATTGAGGCAGCGCGACAGGCGCTGGTCCGGGGCGACATGGTTACAACGCACCAGCAGGCAACCGCCGCGCTTGCGGAAAATCCCGGCGATGCCGAAGCGCATTTCCTTGTTGGTATCGCCCAAGCCGGTACGGGCCGGATCACTTCGGCCATCGCCCATCTGGCGCAGGCTGTGGCGATCGATCCGCAGGGCGAATACCGCGCGCATCTGGCGCGGCTTTACACGCTGGTCCGCCGCGATGGCGATGCGGCAGCCACGCTGCGCGATGCCGAAATCGCGCCACCCGCCGATGCTCTTGGCCGTGACACGATGGGTTGTGTCTATGCCCGCCTTGGCAACCATGCAGCCGCTCTCGGCCACTTTGCCGAAGCGGTGCGGCTGGAGCCGGGCAACACCGAATACCGATACAATCAGGCGGTCACGCTCAACTTTCTCGGACGCACCGATGAAGCGGAAGCAGCGCTGGAAGCGCTGATCGCGCTCGCCCCTTCACAGGCCCGCGCACATCACCTGCTGTCCCGCCTGCGCAAGCAAAGCCGCCAGAGCAATCATGTCGAGCGGCTTGGACGGACTTACGCCGCGGCGCGCGAAGGCCGTGACCGGCTGCTGCTGGGCTATGCCCTATCCAAGGAACTGGAGGACATTGGCGAACCGGATCAGGCGCTTGATACGCTTTGCGCTGCGAACGCCGAACACCGACGCACCCTGCCCTACACTTTCGCCAGCGATTCAGCTTCTTTCGATGCGATAGAGGCAAGCTGGCCGAGATTGCAGGATGCATCGGTCAGCGGAGCATCTGAAGAATCGCCGATCTTCATCATCGGCATGCCGCGCACCGGTACGACGCTGGTCGACCGCATCCTCTCCTCACATCCCGATGTCGAAAGCGCCGGTGAATTGCAGGCCATGCCGCTTGCCGTGAAGAAGGCAGCCGGAACCCGCAGCCAGACCGTGATGGACGCCGAAACCATCGCCGAAGCGGCGCGGACCGATCTGGGCGCAATCGGGCATGATTACCTGCAGCGCGCCAGCCACCACCGCCGCAATCCGGCGCTGCGCTTTACCGACAAGTTTCCGGGCAATTTCCATTATGCGGGCTTCATCGCCAAAGCCTTGCCCAATGCCAAAATCGTCTGCCTGCGCCGCAATCCGATGGACACGGTGCTGGCCAACTTCCGCAACCTGTTTGCGATCAGCTCGCGCTATTACGATTACAGCTACGACCTGCTCGACATCGCCGCTTACTATGCGCGCTTCGACCAGCTGATGGCGTTGTGGCGCGCGGCGCTGCCGGGGCGCGTACTGGAACTGCGCTACGAAGACCTGGTCGCGGACCAGCAAGGGCAGACCCGCCAGTTGCTGGCCCACTGCGGGCTGGACTGGTCGGACGATTGCCTTTCGTTCCACACCAATGCCGCACCCGTTTCCACGCCGAGCGCCGCGCAAGTGCGCCGCCCGATCTACGCCGACTCGGTCGCGCGCTGGAAGCGCCACGCCGAAGTGCTCGAACCCGTCCGCCGCTTCTTCGAGCGGGCCGGCATCGCCATCGATTGAAAGGAGGCTTAGGCCCATGATCGGTCTCAAGACATTTGCACTGAGCACGCTTCTGGCAAGTGGCATGGCTGCACCGGCCCTTGCCGCGCCTGCACCCTCAGCAAAGTTGGTCAATTGCGGGTCGGAAAGCTGTCTGCTCGTTTCCGGCCACCGTGACGAGGCGACTTCGGAAGTCAGCATCAACGGCCATGTCGTTGCGGCGCAAGGCGCGCGCAAGTGGCGCCTACGCTTGCCGGTAAATACCGTGCGCGCCTGGTCCGAACCTTATGCGCGAACGATTTCGGTGTCCGTGGCCGGGGCCGAGCATGAGGCGGACCTGCCCATCGGCATGCTTGGCCACACGGGCAATCTCGCCATCCTGGTTGTCCGGGTGAAGTAATACCGCCCAAACCTTATAGTAATAAAACAACAAATTTGGGTTCAATATTGAAAGTTTCATCCCGCGTTGCTATGTGAGTGGCAGCCGCCATAGAGCGGTGCCCGTTCTACGCAGGAGATGACGTTGAAGATTGGCCACGTGGCACTCGCCACTCTCGCATTCGCGACCACGGTTCCCGCCGCCGCCGCGACCGAAAATCCCTTCGCCCGTGACAAGGCCGTCCTGAACCTTCAGGATCTCAACCTGTCCACCGCCGACGGTCAGGAACGCCTTGCCATCCGCATGGACCAGGCTGCGCGCGCCGTGTGTGGCGATCGTCTTTCGGGTGTGCACCTTGCACTTGAAGCCAAGACGCAGGAATGCCGCGCCGCGGTCGTCGCCGATGTCCGCGCGCAGATCGAAACCCGGCTTGCTGCTGAGCAGGGCACTGCTGTCCGGCTTGCCGCGCGCCGTTGATTCAGCCACATTCGCGGCCTGACAATCGTCGGGCCGCGAATGTGGTCATTTCCCCGGCGTCAGGACTGGCGCAGGCCACCATGTCAGCGTGTGCACATCGTGGGCAGAGGTCCACAGGCCGTCTGGCGTAAAGCGCAACGCGCCGCTGCCCTCCGCCTTGCCCAACCGCGCAGTGACCGTAAGCGTTGCCGGATCGATCGCAACGAAAGTCTGGTCCTCGGTCGTGCGCAGCCACACCATACCCGCGCCCGTATCGATATCGCCATATTTCAGCACCGCGCCAACCTTGACCCGGCCTGTCACATCCCCTGTTTGCGGATCGATGCGCGCCACCGTGCCATCGCCCTGCTCCTGAACCCAAACCGCACCTTCGCCAGCCGCGAGAAAGCCCGGCACTTTACCCAGCGCCGTGGTTTTGACGACAGCATTGGTCGCAGGATCGATGCGTTGGATCGCGCTGCTATCGCTGCTGACCGCCCATAGCGATCCAAATCCGAACGCGAGGTAATGCGTTTCCGGGTTCACCTTGATCCGGGCCGTGACCTTGTTGGTTGCCGGATCGATGCGCGAAACGATCCCTTTCGGATCGCTGGCGACCCATACCGATCCCGCACCCGCCACGACATTCAGCTCGCCCTTGGGATTGGCGATGCCGGTGGCAATCGTGGCGATCTTCTCGGCCTTGGCCGTATCGATGCGGATGAGCGCATTTTCCTTGCAATCGGCAACCCACAGGCTGCCCTCGGCAACGGCCATCGCCCCGCAGGGACGCCCCATCGCAACACCGGCAAGCTTGCCTTTGCGGGACCAGCGCTCAACCCTGCCCGCATTCGTGGCCCACACGCTGTCACCGTCCACCGCAAGGAAATCGGCGAAACCGGGAACGTCGATTACCTGTTCGGCATGTGCCAGCGCAGCGGACGAAATCCCGCAAAGGCCCGCTGCCATTGCGGTGGCTATCACTCGAAGCTTCTGCATCGTCTGCCCTTTCGTCGTGGTGATTCGAGCTTCGCGTCAGGCGCGCGATGCAATGTACGCGCGCCAGCCGCCAAGACTGGTGATGTCCTCAGCCCCGGTCAGCGCGCGCGGTTCCGAAACGAAGCCTTTGACGCTGGTGCCGTCCGCCAGCGTGACGGTGCCGATGGCAAGCGGAGCGGGCACTTCGACCACGAAGCTGCCAAATTCAGCCACACCCAGTTCATAGACTTCAACGGCAATCGCCGCGCCATCCGTACTATGTACCAAGGCCGGCTTGGGCGGCACACTATCGGCCATGGCATAGAGACGGTAAGTCGGTGCCGTTTCGAATGCGCCGACGAACGTGGCATTGCGCGATGTAAGCTGCCAGTGGAGCGGCATGTCCTTGAGGTGAGCGCCCACAACGGCGAGTTTCACGGTCTGCATTTTGCCCTCCAGATCGAGCGGGGGTAGCGATGGGAGGTCCGCCACCGCGAGATAGGCGTCTGCAATGTCCAGCAGCGCAGCGTCGGTATCGGCCGGGCCGATAAGCGTAATCCCGAACCCGGTGGCATTGCCACGCATTCCGGCAGGGATCGCCAGTGCTGCCATGTCGAGCAGATTGACGAAGTTGGTGTAAAATCCCAATGCGCTGTTCAGCGCAATCGGTGCGGCCTGAAGTTCGGCCACGCGATATGTCGTGCCCGTGGTGGGAAAGGCCATCAGGTCGATGCTGTTCCAAAGCTGGTCGGCATGACGCTTCAGTTCGGCAAGGCGATAGATGCCGTTGAACAGATCGACCGCACCGATTTCCAGCCCCGGAGACACGACTTCGCGCACCGTCGGATCGATGGCATCGGGATTGCTGGCCAGCAGACTGGCAAGGGCGGCAGTCCGTTCGGCCACCCACGGCCCGCTGTACAGCAACTGCGCCGCTTCCTGCAGCGGCGCGTAGTCGATCTCTACCACCTCGCCCAGTTCGCCCAGCTTTTCGAGCGCGCGATCATAGAGATATTCGGCTTCGCCATCGCCGAAGAACATGCGCTGGTCACGGCGCGGGACACCGATGGTCTTGCGCTCGAGGGGGCGGTTGGCAAGCGGCTTCGAATAGGCATCAGCCGCATCGAAGCCTGCCACGACCGCGTCGATCAGGCGGGCATCGGCGATGTCATCCGTGAAGACGCTGATGCAATCGAGTGTGCGGCAGGCGGGCACCAGCCCCCGGTTGCTCCACCGCCCCTTGCTCGGCTTGAACCCGATCAGGTGCTGGAACGCCGCGGGGACACGGCCCGAACCGGCGGTGTCGGTGCCCAGCGCGAAGGCCACCAGCCCCGCCGCCACCGCGCTGGACGAGCCGGAACTGGACCCGCCGCTGACGTAGGCAAGGTTGTAGGCGTTGCGCGGCGCCCCGTAAGGACTGCGCGTACCGTTGAGGCCGGTGGCGAACTGATCGAGATTGGTCTTGCCGACGCACAGTGCCCCGGCCGCGAGCAGGCGTTCGACAACCGTAGCCGAAGCATCGGGCAGATAGCCAAAGGCCGGACATGCCGCAGTGGTTTCGAAGCCTGCGACGTCAATATTGTCCTTCACGGCGAAAGGCACACCGGCCAGTGGCAATACCTCGCCAGCGGCAATTCGCGCATCGATGGCGCGCGCGGCGTCGAGCAGTTGTTCAGGCGATGCGCGGCTGATCCAGATTTGCGGCTGGATACTGTCGTAGGCGGCAAGGCATTCCAGCGTCTCCTCCGCCACGGCGATAGCGGTGGTCTGCCCGGCCTTGACGGCCTGCGCGATAGTCGCAGCGCGTATGCGGTCGAGCCTGATCATGCGTGCCTCGTCAGGGCCAGGATCGGCGCGCCGGGCTGCACGGGCTGGCGTTCCTGGGTGTAAAGGGCGGCCACCGTTCCCGCATTCGGACTATCGACCCGGCACTCCATCTTCATCGCCTCGATGATCGCTATCGTATCGCCTGCGGCCACTTCATCACCCACGGCGACAAGCATCTTCCACACACTGCCACCGAAGGGCGCTTCGACCACGTCTGCACCGTCGGGCACCTGAATTGCGCCGGTTTCAGCAACTTCGGGTTCGGCAAGGTCCGTCCGGTCGAATTCACCGCGGCGTTGCCATTCGGCACGTTCTTCATCGAACGCGGCCTGACGCTGCGTTTCGAAGGTTGTGATTGCCTCAGCATTGTCGGCAAGAAACGCGCGATAATCGGCCAGGCGGAACTCTGATGGTTCGATGCGGATGGACTGCCTGCCTGTGGGGAAATCGCGGCGCCATTCCGCCAGTTCATCCGCGCTTACCGGATAGAACCGGATCTGATCGAAGAAGCGCAGCAGCCACGGCTTGCCTTCGATGAAGGCATCGGTCTGGCGGTGCGTGTTCCACACCTGAATGGTCCGCCCGAACAACTGGTATCCGCCCGGCCCCTCCATGCCATAGATGCACATGTACGCCCCGCCGATGCCGACGACGTTGGGCGGTGTCCAGGTGCGCGCCGGATTGTACTTTGTCGTCACCAGCCGGTGGCGCGGATCGACTGGCGTTGCGACCGGCGCGCCAAGGTAGACATCGCCAAGGCCGAGGACGAGATAGTTCGCCTCGAAGATCAAATTCTCGACCGCCGCCTGATCCGGCAGGCCATTGATGCGGCGGATGAATTCGATATTGTCCGGGCACCACGGCGCGTCATCGCGCACCGCGCCCATGTATTTCTCGATGGTCTCGATGGTCGCCGGATCGCGCCAGCTCAGCGGCAGGTGGACGATGCGTGAGGGGATCGTGAAGTCCTCAAGATCGCCCAGCCGTTCTTCGGCGGCAATCAGCGTGGTCAGGGCCGCGCCCTGCGTCATCGTCACGCCATCGAAATGGAACTGGAGCGAACGGATGCCGGGCACGATGTCGATCACGCCGGGCAACGCCATGCGCTCAAGTTCGGTCATCAGCGCCTGAACGCGAATGCGCAGTTCGATATCGAGCACGATGGGACCGTATTCGACAAGGATGTTGCGATCGCCCTGCTGGCGATAGACCGTGCGCGGACGCTTGGGACCTTCGGCAATCTCGCCGAGAATGGGCGAAAGCGTTTCGATGGGCCGCGCCGGGCCGATACCATGGCTTTCGCCGGTTGCAAGCAGGCGGCGCTGCAGCGTGTCGGCAGCGGCGGCATCGACCGAATTGACCGGCACGAAACGCAACTTGTCGCCCGGTGAAAGCTGACCGATCTTCCAGCGATCCGCCGCGATCACTACGAACGGGCATACGAACCCGCCCAACGACGGGCCATCGGGACCGAGAATGATCGGCATGTCGCCGGTAAAGTCCACCGCGCCAATGGCATAGGGATTGTCGTGGATGTTGGACGGATGCAGCCCCGCCTCTCCGCCATCCTTGCGCGCCCATTGCGGCTTCGGGCCGACAAGGCGGACGCCGGTGCGATTGCTGTTGTAATGGACCTGCCACTCTGCCGCGACGAAGGTGTCCACGTCTTCATCCGTGAAGAAATCAGGTGCTCCATGCGGGCCATAGAGGACGCGCACTTCCCATGTGTTCGACAGTTCGGGCACTGCGACCTTTGGCAGCGCGCTTTCCCCGATCTCGTCACCCAGATGCAGCGTATCGCCTGCAAGCAGCCGCCGCGCGGCGTGTCCGCCGAACTGGCCGAGCTCGAACGTACTGCGGCTGCCGAGGTACGGCGCGATGTCCAGCCCCCCCGCGAGCAGGATATAGCCGCGCAGGCCGCCGCCGTTGACCCGGCCAAGCGCAAGGGTCTGCCCTGCTGCGACACTGATCGCGACACCGCGCCTGACCGGGGCACCATCGAGAGTCGCGCCGAAATCGGCACCTGTCAGACAGATGCGACTGGCGGAATTGAACAGCAGCGTCGGGCCGGTGATCGTTACTTCAAGCCCCGCCGTACCTTCCGGGTTGCCGAGCAGCCGATTGCCCAGACGGAAGGATTGGTCGTCCATCGGCCCGGAAGGCGGCACACCGACCGACCACAGCCTTTGTCGACCCGGCCAGTCCTGCACGGTCGTCGCCGTTCCGCCGCTGATGATCTGTATGCTGCGCGGTTTGTAGGCGATGTCGGCCAGCGCGCGGGTGGAAACCTCGCCGTTGACGAAGGCGGAGGAGCGAACCACATCGCGCAACCAGCGCAGGTTCGTTTCGATGCCGTCCACGCGGGAATGATCGAGCGCGACCTGCATGGCCTTGACCGCCGCTTCACGCGTATCGGCGTGGACGATCAGCTTGGCCAGCATGGGATCATACCATGCGCTGACGGTGCTACCGGCCATCACCCAGGTTTCGGCGCGGATATCCGCGGGAAAATCCACTGCGGTCAAGGTGCCGGAGGTGGGACGATAATCCAGCGCCGGGTCTTCGGCATAGAGCCGTACCTGCACCGAATGGCCTGAAGGCGTGGTTGGCGCGGAATCGAGGAAGGCAAAATCCGCGCCACCGCCCCGCACCATCCATTCAACGAGGTCGATCCCCATGACCTCTTCGGTCACGCCATGTTCGACCTGAAGGCGGGTATTCATTTCGAGGAAGAAGAACTCCTCCCGCTCGGCGTCGTAGAGGAACTCGACCGTACCAGCCGACCGATAATTGGCGGCCTGGCCCAGCCGGATGGCGGCGGCAATCAGGTCGGCACGGACGACCGTGGGCAGCAGCGGTGCCGGGGCTTCTTCCACCACCTTCTGGTTACGTCTCTGGAGCGAGCAATCGCGTTCACCCAGGGCCACGATCCGGCCCTGCCCGTCCCCGAAAATCTGCACCTCTATGTGGCGCGCCCGACGGATATAGCGTTCGAGGAACACGCCGGAATCACCGAAGCTGCCAAGACCCTGCCGCGCAACGGTGGCAAAGCCATCGCGAACGTCGGCCTCATCCTCGCAGATGCGCATGCCGATGCCGCCGCCGCCAGCGGTCGCCTTGAGGATGACCGGATAACCGATGACATTCGCGGCCTGTGCGGCTTCGTCTTCACCGGTAAGCAGGTCTGTGCCCGGCGCCAGCGGCACACCGTGCGCCGCAGCGAGCGCACGGGCGCTGTGCTTGAGGCCGAAAGTACGCATGTTTTCAGGCGTCGGCCCGATGAACACGATGCCCGCCTCGGCACAGGCTTCGGCGAACTCGGCGTTTTCGGCAAGGAAGCCGTAGCCCGGATGGATCGCCCCTGCCCCGGTCCTGCGCGCGGCATCGAGGATCGCGGGGATATTGAGGTAACTTTCCGTCGCGCGCGCGCCGCCGATGCAGACGGCTTCATCGGCCTGCGCGACATGAAGCGAGTCCACGTCGGCTTCGGAATAGACCGCCACCGAACGCAGGCCCATCGTTTTCAGGGTGCGAATGATCCGCGTGGCAATCGCGCCACGGTTCGCAATCAGGACAGTGTCGAAGTTCATGCTGTCACGATCATCCTGACGGGGGTGGGATTGAAGCCGTTGCAGGGATTGTTGATCTGCGGGCAGTTGGAGACGACCACGGTCACGTCGATCTCGGCGCGCAGGTCCACGGTCAGGCCGGGTGCGGAAATGCCATCGACGATGCCGAGCGATCCGTCCGCTTCAACCGGCACGTTCATGAAGAAGTTGATGTTCGAAACGATGTCGCGCTTGCCGCGCCCTTCCAGCAGGTTCGCCTCAAGGAAGTTCTCCACACAGGCATGTTCAGACTTGGTGTGGTGGCCATAGCGCAGCGTGTTGGACTCGCACGAACAGGCCCCGCCGATCGTGTCGTGATAATCGACCGAGGTGGCCGCGATGGTCATCATCGCACGGCCTTCGTTTGACCGCAGCACCGTACCCTGGCGCAGGAACAGGTTGCCCTGCGCCGCTACTGTATCCTGCGCACTGTAGCGCTCGGCATCGTCAGCCGTGGCATAGAGCAGGAAATCGACCGCCTGATTGCCTTCGAGATCGACAATGCGCAGGGTCTGCCCGGCGGCGACATGATGGAGCCACGGTGCGCGGGCGGGCACGATGACATCGTGGACGACGGTGCCGGAAAGCCCGGCGAGATGCGGATCGACGCTCATGGTGGATGTGCTCCTGCTCAGCGGCGGAAATAGTCTTCGACGTTCAGGAAGGCGCGCAGGCCTTCGGGCGTCGCCATGCGGATGGGATCGTTTTCGGGCGTGATGGACCCGCGCCACGCGGTCGCGCGCAAAGGCGTAACGCTATATTCGGAGCGCGGATCGAGCACATGCGGGCAGTTCGCGATCACCACGATCACGTCCATTTCCGCGCGAAGCACCACGCTGCGGCCCGCCGCATAGGGGCCGACCTGCGGAACGATTGCCCCGTCTTCGGCGATGGCCGCGCCCTTGAACAGGTTCACGCAAGGGTGCACGTCGCGGCGCTGCAACCCGTGCTTCGCCGCGCCGAGCAGGAATCGGTCACGCCCGCTGGGATAGGCGCCGCTGTTGCGGCCTTCGCCATATTTCGCGGCATTGGTGGCAGCGTTCGAGGTGCCGCAGAACGCATCGTGCGTATTCGCATCGTCCTCAAGGAAGCTCATCATCACGCGGCCCATGTCCGAAAGCAGCAGTTTGCCCTGGCCCAGATAGGCGTTCCACTGAACCTTAACCGTGTCGGCCACGTTCAGCCGTTCGCTCGGCATTTCGGCGTTGAACACCAGCAGCGAGGCGCAGGCATCGCCCTTGAGATCGATCAGCCGCAACCGCGCGCCGCGCGAAAGCCGCCGCGTGGCATAGCCGCCTGCCGCGATGGTCTCTTCCCACACCAGATCGTCTGGTGTCACGCCTTCGGGCAGGTCGCCCGCAACCGGGGGCAGCACCGGCATGGATTCGACTACGGTGCCGGCCATCTTGCGCGCATGATCGCGGGCGGCCAACGGGTTTGCGAGGTTTGCGCTCATGCGGCGGCTCCCTTGGGATTGTCCCCGGCGTCCGGCTCGTACAGCGGCGGCAACAGGGCAGTGGTGGTGACAAGCTGGAGCTGATGCACCCCGCGCACCCGGCGCAAGGCATCGCACAGTTCCTTCAGCCGCACGGCGGGGCCTTGCACCAGCAGGACTTCGAGCGACTGGTCGTCCTCCAGGAAGACGTGCTGCGAGGAGATGACTTCCTTGAGGTAATCGGCCTGCGTCTGGGCAAGCTGATGGCGCACCCGCCCGCGATCCCCGCGATAGACGATGGTCACCGTGCCCGCGAGCATCTCGTCCGGGCGGGTATAGGCCTCATGTTCTGCCAGGGCATGGCGGATCAGTTCGGCAATCAGTTGCGAACGCGAAGGCAGGCCGCGCTCTTCCACCATCACGTCGAGCTGGCGGAACAGTTCGCCGGGAAGGCTCATCGAAAGCCTGGCAAGGCTCGTGGGTTCGGTACTCACGGTTTGCGCACTCTCAGCTGTTGGAGACTTGGGCGAGTGAAAGGGGCAGGACATCCGCCGGTTCGGGCGGAGTGTCAGGGCGCAGCGTCAGATCGTAGACGGCGGTCGCGCCGAAGCGGTGCGGAGCATGCGGATCGTGGCGGCGCTTGTCGAGCGCGAGGACGCGCGTACCCAGCGTGAAAGCCTCGCGGATATCGTGCGTCACCATGATGATCGTCAGCGCATAATCGCGCCACAGTTGCCTGGTCAGCACATGCATGTCCGCCCGGATGCCGGGATCGAGCGCGCCGAAGGGTTCGTCCAGCAGCAGGATGCGCGGGCGCTTGATCAGGGCCTGCGCAATGGCCAGTCGCTGTTGCATCCCGCCCGACAGTTGCGCCGGATAGAGGTGCATGGAATCGCCCAGGCCGACCGCCTTCAGCATTTCTTCCGCCTCTGCCGTAGCTGTTGCGCGGGCCGTACCGAACAGGCGGGCGGTAAGCGGGGCCTTCGCGCATTCCAGGCCGAAAACGGTGTTGCGCAGCGCCGACAAGTGCGGAAACACGGAATAGCGCTGGAACACTACCCCCCGGTCCGGCCCGCATTCGGGCGCAAGCGGCGCGCCGTCGAGCATGATGGTCCCCCGCGTTGGCTGTTCCTGACCCAGGATGATGCGCAGCAGGCTGCTTTTGCCCGCACCGGATGGTCCGACGATCGAAACGAAGGACCCTGCCTCGATATCGAGATCGACCTTTTCGAGAACGATCTTGTCGCCATATTCGACCCAGACGTTCTTGAGGCTGAGAATGGGGCTGGAAATTGCGCTCAATGGCTCGCTCCATGTGCCCAGGGGAACACGCGTTTGCTGGTATGGGTCAGCGCCACGTCCATCACGATGGCGAGCAGCGCGATCCACGCGACGTAGGGAATGATCACGTCCATCGACAGGTAGCGCCGCACCAGGAATATCCGGTAGCCAAGCCCCACGTCCGACGCGATGGCCTCTGCCGAGATCAGGAACACCCACGCTGGACCGAGTGCCAGCCGCACGGCATGGATCAGCCGGGGCATGGCTTGCGGCAGGGCAACGCGGATCATGATCTGCCAGGAGCTTGCGCCCAGTGTCTGCGCCTTGACGATCTGTTCGGCAGGCAAGGCGGAGACATGCGCAGCGATGTCGCGCACCATCACCGGGGCAATGCCTATGGCGATAAGGGCCACCTTTGCGGTTTCCCCCAGACCCAGCGCAATGAACAGGATCGGCAGCAGGGCAATCGGCGGGATCACCGCGATGCCGGTTACCAGCGGCCCGAAGGTGGCGCGTACCGGCGGCAGCACACCCAGCACCAGCCCGACCACCAGCGCGGTCATCGTGGCGATACCAAGTCCCAGGCCAAGCCGTTGCAGGCTGGCGAGCGTGTCCGTCCAGAACACGAACTGCCCGGTCAGCATGTCGGGCTGGAACATCAGCGCAGACATCGCCTGCGCCATGCCACCGGGCAGCGGCAGGATCTTGTCCATCGGATTGTCGGCATGGCGCTGTGCGGCAACCAGCAGGTAGAGGATCACCAGGAGCAGGATCGGCAGCGAACCCAGAAGGATGCTGTTGCTCCGGCGAACATGTCGGTTCACCCAACGCATGATCGTTCCCCTATTTCGCCAGACCGGGCGTGCGCGATCACAGCTTGCCGTCTGCGGCAAGCTTCATGAATGTGTCGTCGAAGCGCAGCGTCACAAGCTGCGGATCGCCGAGCGTCTTGCCGCCGGGGAAGGAAATGCCCACCGCATCGGCAGAGGACGCGCCCTTGAACAGACCCTTCGAGAAGCTGAAATCACGCACCAGCGTCATCGTCGAAACAAGCGCGGGCGAAGTCGTGGCGGCCACAGCAGCCTTGGGATCGGCATAGAGGAATGTCGTGGCCAGCTGGCCATCGAACATTTCCGGCGTCGCGCCTGAAAGCTTGGCCATGGCGGCGCGGGCTTCCTTGCCTTGCGCATCCTGCCGCTGCATCAGCGCGACGGTTTCATACCAGATGCCCGCCAACGCCTTGCCAAGGTTCGGATTGGCCTTGAGCGTGGCGGTATCGACCACCATCAGGTCAAGGATTTCGCCCGGAATATCGGCCGAACTGAACACCTGCGAAACGCCCGGCTCCGCTTTCATCACCGAAAGTTGCGGGTTCCACGCGACGGCGGCAGTCACATCAGGCGCACCGAACGCACCGACAATATCCGCATCCGAAGTGTTCACGGTGGGCACATCGGTGGGCTTCATCCCGGCCTTTTCCAGGCCGCGCGCCAGCAGGTAATGCGACACTGAAAGCTCAACCAGATAGGCTTGACGACCCTTGATCGCGCCAAGCGTGTTTGCGCCCTTGAGCAGGATGCCATCGTTGCCGTTCGAATAATCGCCAACGATGATCGCGCTGGTATCCTTGCCGCCTGCTGCGGGGATGGTCAGCGCATCCATGTTGGTAACGGTCACGCCATCGAACTTGCCGGCGGTGTACTGGTTGACCGATTCAACGTAGTCATTGACCTGCACCAGGTTGATCTTGATGCCGTATTTGTCCGCCCATTTCTTCATGATCCCGGACTGTTGCGCATAAGGCCATGGCATCCAGCCCGCGTAAATCGACCAGCCGATGTTGAATTCGGTACGCGGTGCCGCGTTGGGATCTGGCGACTGCGAGCAACCCGCCAGCATGAGCGCTCCAGCCATCAGCACTGCGGTGCCGAATTTGCCAACAAGCTTGATCATGATTCGATCCCCTTTCGCAATGCAGCATCACCAGACTTGGCAGTCTTGTCCATCGAAAAATATTACCATTGTGAAAAAAGGTAATACCGAAAAATCTGGGAGGCCGGAGCACGTCTGCGCAGGTTCGATGATCGCGGCTGCAAGCGGAAACGCCTCCAGCGCCCGACTCGCAGGGAATGTACGTTCAATGCCTGCACCGAACCAGGCGATTCGCATGTACGCTGAATCATCCATTGCAGCGATGGCGCTTGCTTGGTTTAATCAAGCCTCATCTGTGTAACCGAATTGTCGGAAAACTGCCATTTTGTGCATTGCAGCACGGCCTTTGGTTCATACTGAGCAAGTGCGAAATTATTACGCTTGACGATTTCCGTAATATCCATACCGTATTGGTCATCGCCCTTCGAGGCGGCGAACGCAAAAATAATGACAGTACCGGCCAGGGCCGGTTCAAAGTGAGGGTTCGTGGATCGACAGCAGGCCTTCAACGCTGCTCTTCCGGGTCAAAGCCACCGATCGTCGGTGATGCCCGCATCGCAAGCTGCGTTGTCCTGCTGCCCGCCCTTCAGAATGCCTTTGCAAAAAGCCGTGGCTGCGCAGCAGCGCCGGACAAGCTCTTACGCACTCAGCGTCGGGGGACATGGAATAGTTATGCGCAAAGGCCGTAAATCGGCCGAAAAAGGCGCCGGTCCGGCTTGAACGCCGGGTTAGAGCGTCAGGGAGAAGGATGTCACGGACGACTGGCAAAACCGCAAGGGGTCGGAGTGACTATGAAACTGTTTCGCAACACATTGCTCGGCGCGACCATGCTTATGGGCGTCGGTACCACTTCGGCTTTCGCTCAGGAAGCTGCCGCTGATCCCGAACAGGGCGGCAACGCTGGCGAGATCGTCGTCACGGCAACCCGCCGCGCGACATCGCTGCAGGACGTGCCAATCAATATCAGCGCGGTCGGCGCCGAACAGCTTTCGCGCCAACGGCTCGATGACGTTCGCGACATTGCAGACTTCACGCCGGGCATGACCATCGCCGACACGGGTCCGGGTTCGACCGGCACCATCGTGCTGCGCGGCCTGAACGCGTCGGACACTGACTCTTCCGGCGCGTCCTACGACGATTCACTGGGCGTCTATCTCGGCGAAGTGCCGCTCTATTACGACTTCAAGCTGCTCGATATTGCTCGCGTCGAAACCCTGCTCGGACCGCAAGGCACGTTGTATGGTCTTGGCACCCTGGCTGGCGCGATCCGCAACATCCCCAATCGCCCGAACCTCGATACCGTCGAAGTCGAGGCGCATGGGCGGCTGTACGGCAAAAGCCAGAGCGGCGATGTCGGCGTTCAGGTGGACGGCGTCATCAATCTCCCGATCATCAAGGATCACATCGCCTTCCGTACGGCGACCGGCTACTACTTCGATCCGGGCTTCATCGATTACACCCTGCTGTTGCAGGAACCCGGCGTTTCGCTGCCACAGCCTAGCGGCCCTACGGGTGTGACACCTGCTGACTATGCGGCGAACCTGACCAGCCAGTCGGACCTCAATTTCGAAAAGACGTTCAGCACCCGCAACCAGCTGCTGTTCCAGTTCAGCGAAGACTTGAAGGTCAATTTTACTTACGCCTATCAGGAAACCACGACCGACGGCGGCCAGTACAACAGCAACGGTGTGCTGGGCACAGGGCGGTATGAAAGCGCCGCCCGCTATATCGAACCGGTCAGGCGCCGCGCGCATCTGGGCAGCATGGAAATCAACGCCAATCTGGCCGATATCGCCGATCTCGTCGCGACGACTGCCTACACCCACGTCAAGAACAACGCTCAATCGGACAACACCGACCTGCTGCTCGACCTCGACTATGGCTACGAAGACTTTCCGGCCTTTTCGAGCTACAACGAGAGCCAGAACACGCGCAAGCAGTTCAACCAGGAAGTCCGCTTCGTTTCGCGCCACGGCGGTCCGTTCAACTGGGTCCTTGGCGGCTTCTACAACGAGCAGAAGCGCCAGCAGGATTACCGGGAAATTCTTCCCAACCATCCATGGGTCGAATTCGGCACGCAGCCAAACCCGGATGAGGTCGAATACGCTTCCTATGTAAGATCAAAGGTCACCGAAAAGGCAATTTTCGGCGAAGGCACGTTCAAGGTAACGCCTGCATGGCAGGTTACCGCCGGGGCGCGCTATTTCGGATATACTTCCGAAGTAGCTGGCCGCGCAACGCTGCCGCTGCTGGGCGAACCGGTCAGCCCTTACGACCTCCCGTCGGCCGGGGGCACCTCGAAGAAGAGCGGCTGGGTGTGGAAGTTCAACAGTTCGTACAACTTCACGCCTGACATCATGCTCTATGCGACTTACAGCAAGGGCTATCGCATTGGCGGACCGAACACGGTTGCACCTTGTGTGTTGCCGCTCGATCCCACGCAGCAGAACGTCTGTGCCTTGCCGAACGAAATCCAGTTCGGTCCTGACACCACCAAGAACCTCGAAGTCGGCCTTCGCGCACAGCTCTTTGACCGCTTGCTGACAATGAACGTGAACGTCTACAAGATCGACTGGGAAGGCATTCAGGTCGACTCTGCCACGATCAACGGAATCGTCGGTATCACCGTCAACGGCGGCAAGGCCAAGTCCGAAGGCGTCGAGGCGTCATTTCAGTTGAAGCCGGTCACGGGACTGTCGATCCAGGGCACCTATTCCTTCAACAATGCAAGGCTGACCGAGGACGTTCCCTCGATCATCGCGGTGAACAGCCCTGCCGGGACATATCCCAGCTCACCGATCCAGCTGGATGCACTGGCGGGTGATCGCCTGCCCGGATCAACCCGGAACAGCGGCAGCCTTGGCGCGACTTACACTATGCCGATGGGCGAAGGGGACATCGTGGCGGACTGGACCGCAACCTATCGCGGCGATGTCGTCACCCGTCTCGGCTGGGACCGCGCCTTTGGCGACAAGTTGCCGGGCTTCGTGCTGCACCGCGCGTCGGTTGCCTATGAGACGGACAAGTTCAGCCTCGGCCTGTTTGCGAACAACATCTTCAACAAGTTCGCGGTCGTCTCGGTCGCTAACGATCGGTCACGCGTTGGCCTGAACGATGGTGTGCTGCTGCGCTACTACAAGCGCACTGTCATCAATCCGCGCACTGTCGGCATCGAAGCGCGCTTCAAGTACTGATCCGGCAATACGGGGTGCTCCCCTGAAATGGGGGCACCCCGGCCTTCTTCGGCTGGCGTTCAGGAAAGGATCGAATGCGATGATTTCTGGCGCGAAGACCTTCAGTAGACGGTTCCCCACCCACATTGCGGCTACACTTCTGGTGGCCTATGGAATGATTGCATATCCGGCTGCCGCCGCCAAACGTGCTGCACCGCCCGTCCTGTTTGCCGAACGCTGGATCGACGGCACCGATGGCGCGGAACCGGCCACGCAAGTCCAGGCGCTCGACGCCGATACTTACGTCATCCGGCAATCGGTAAAGACCAACTTCGAAGCGCCGTTCCTTTACCTGATCTTCGGGCGCGACAAGGTGCTGCTGATCGACAGCGGCGCCGAAGGCGGCCGCATCAGGCCGGCCGTGGACAGACTGATCGCGGATTGGCTGGTGGCGAACAAGCGCTCCGAAATTCCGCTGATCGTGGCGCACAGCCACAGCCATGGCGATCATATCGCAGGCGATGCCGCATTTCGCGACCGCCCCGGCACCACCGTCGTCGGACTGAAGCCCGTAGACGTGGCAACCTTTTTCGGCATCGGCAAATGGCCTGAGGAAATCGGCCGGTTCGACCTTGGCGGGCGTGTGCTGCGCGTCCTGCCCACGCCGGGCCATCAGGCCGCCGCGATCATGGTCTACGATCCCCGGCTGAAAATCCTTCTCTCTGGCGATACGCTCTATCCCGGACGCCTCTACGTTCCGGTCAATTTTGTGGGCGACAATCGCGCCAGCGTCGATCGCCTTGCCGCCTTTGCCGCGCGGCACCCGATCCGCGCGGTGCTTGGCGCGCATATCGAGATGACGCGGACGCCGAGCCGCGATTACGGCCACGAAGCGCCGACGCATCCTGACGAACACCGCCTTGAACTGGGTGCAGGCAGTATCGGCGAATTGCAGGCCGGATTGAAGGCAAAGCTGGACGTGCCCGATGCGCCGCAGGTCCACGATGACTTCATCATCTACCCGGTGGCCGCCCGTGCAGAGTGACGCCATAGATCAAATCTATGAGATCGATACCGCAATGCCATCTGGCGTGATGAGGCAATATTTACGACGCTGAAATCACACACGATGTTATATCCAACGCTTCTGCGCACTACGGCAAGGCCCACGCGCAGAACCAAGATCGCGAGAGCAGGCGTATGAGCGGAGTTCGCGTAGGCAAGCGCATCATCGGCGCGGATTCGCCGGTAACAGTGGGCTGGGAAAACCTGCCCAAGGTTGAAGGCGGGCCGTTCAAGCGGTTCTTCTTCACCTGGTTCCAGCCGGTCACGTTCTTCGCGCTGCTCGCCTTCTGGTACTATGCGCCCAATGACATCGCCAAGGCTTCCACCGCAATCGGCATCGGCATCGGCTTCAAACTGCTGCTGCTGGGTCTGGAATGGGTGAACCCGCGCCATCGCAGCTGGCAATTGACATGGAAGGAACTGGTCACCGACCTGTTCTATGTCGGGCTGGGTTACACGGTGCTGCGCATCGTCGATAACTACATCGGCGATGGCGCGATCATCGGGATGGTTCAGGAACAGTGGAACATGGACAAGCTGCGCTGGTTCACCGGGCTGCCACTGCTGGTTCAGGCACTGGCGATTTCGATGATCTTCGATTTCGGCCAATACTGGATGCATCGCGGGATGCACAACTGGTATCCGCTGTGGCTTACCCACGCGCCGCACCATTACATAACGCAGTTGAACATCAACAAGGGCGCTGTCGGCAACCCGGTTGAACTGTTCCTGATCGGTCTTGGCATCGGCGGCTTCTTCGATTTCCTGCCACGCGCCTTCCTTCTTGCCGGAACCTTCGGGCTGACCGTCAGCATTTACCAGCACATCAACGCGCGCTTCAACACGCCGAACTGGTGGCGTTTCCTGTTCAATACGACCGAGCACCACAGCGTCCATCATTCGCGCGATTACGAGGCGAGCCGCAGCAACTTTGCCGGCACGTGGATCATCTTCGACCGCATGTTCGGAACTTGCGTCGATGGTGAAGCCGAACTGCTGGGTATGGAAGGCGGCCGCCGCATGTCGATCCGCGAGACGATGCATTACCCGTTCACCGAAGCGTGGAAAACGATGAAGGCGAAGTTCGGCAAAGGCCGCCACGATGATGAAGGTTTCGGCCCCACCGATGCCGTACCGGCGGAATGATGGCTGGCCAGATGACAGGAAGCACCACAACATCGCCATTCGCCCTGCCCGCGCAGGCGCAGCCCTCCACCACGCTCCTACCCGGAAAAAACGTGAACCTGCGCCTCATCGACTGGATCTGGAATGTCAGGGGCAGCGTACCGCTCCCACCCGGCCAATCGAGCGAGGACGCGTTCGAACGGCTCGATCCGCTGTTCCACGAATACGGCACCACTCACGAACGGACGAGTGACACGCTGACCTTCACCAAGAAGGACCAGCCTGCGCAGGACAAGATGTCGGTATTCGACGCCGGAGTGCTGCAGATCGAACAGAACACGAGCGGGGCCGTGCTGCGCTACCGCATGTCCAGCCGCGCGCTGCTGTTCTGCTTTCTGGCGCCGTTGCTCTTCGTCGGCTTCGGACAGTTGAATATCGCCATTGGCAAGCTTGAAGGCCAGAAGACCGAAGCAGCGGACAAGGCGAAAAAGGACAAGAAGAAGGACGAAGTCCGCGAACTTCATCCGGTTGACAAGTTCCTTGGCGCGCCCGCGCCAGAAAAGCCCAAGAAGGACAAGGAAAAAGACAAGGAAGACAAGCATTCGCCAACATCGGCCTATGTCTTTGCAGGCCTGTTCGCGCTCCTCTATGGCGTGGGCCGCATCCTTGAAGACCGGTTGATCAAGGGCCGGTTTCGCAAATTGCTGAACGGTCAGTAAGGCCGGTTCCGGTCACGCGGAAGCGGCAAGCGCGCGTTGGCCCAGAACGACAGCACCCAATGGTCCTGCGTTCGCGCCAAGTCCGGGCGCGACGATCAGGCACTCCAGCGCCGCCGCGTTCAGATCGTCGATATAACCGTTCAGCAATTGCGCCGAACGCCGTGCGATCAGGCCAAGCAGCTTCGGGCGCGACTGGATCACCCCGCCACCCATGACCAGCCGCTCCGGCGAAACGGCAAGGATCAGCATCGCGCACCATTCGGCAAGGTCGGCGGCGACCACCTGCCACAAGGGATCGTCATCGGGTATGTCTGCCGCCGCGATCGGTGATCGCGCGGCAAGGGCGGGTCCGCCGACCAGCCCTTCAAGGCAGTCACCGTGGATCGGGCAGGCTCCGGCGAACATATCGCCGGGTTGCCGCCGGATACGCATGTGCCCGGCTTCGGGGTGCAAATGTCCGTGCACCGCCTCGCCATGCACCACCAGCCCCAGCCCGACGCCGGTACCGATTGTGGCATAGGCGTGAACTGCACAACCTTGCGATGCGCCCCACGTGCCCTCCGCCAGCGCCGCACCGGCAACGTCGGTATCGATGCCAACCGGAACGGCAAAGCGGCGCGCGAAATGGCCGAAGATGTCACACCCTGCCCAGCCCGGCTTGGGCGTGTTGCCCATGTGGCCGAAATTCGCTGCGGATCGATCCAGATGCAGCGGCCCGAAGCTGGCGATGCCGATAGCGGCGAACGGCGTCTCCCGCTGCCAATGTGCGAGCATGTCGGACATGGTGTGCAAGGTCTGCGGCGTGCCGGTCGGCCAACGCTCCTGCCGCAGGATCGTCTGGCCTTGCGCCAGCGTGGCGATGCACTTGGTTCCGCCAAATTCAAGGCCGACGATCAGAGGCTCTGCCGCGTTCATGCCAACCACACCCTGTCTCCGTCTATCGCAAGCCGCAGTTCGGGGGCAGGTGCGCCGCCGAAATGCCGCCGCGCCTGCCCGGCGTCCGCTGGCGGATCAGCCAGCCCGGTCATGTCAACGAAGCTTTGCACGGTAAGGTCCGGCAATACAAACCAGCTATAGGCCTGAAAAGGCGCTTGCGGCGGATTGGCAAAGACAAGGCCCGTGCCGTTGATGGGGCGCCATGGCCCGGCGAATTCCTCCGCTACCATGCCGTAAAGCCCATTCGGCCCCGCCGGGCCACCGTCCGCAAACACTTTGCGCTGGGTGGACCAGAACAGATAGTAGCGGCCCTGGTGGACGATGGCGTGGGGCCGTTCCAGCTCGTTGTTCACGCCATCGGCGGTGATCAGCGGTGGCAGGGCCTGCCATGTGCCATCGGCAGCGCGACGTGCCATGCCCACCGCGCCGTTCCAGAACGAGGCCGATTGCGCCAGCGAAGCGGCGAAGAAGACAAGGCATTCGCCATTGGCGGGATCGTGAAAAAACGCCGGGTCGCGGAAGGCCTTGATCGTGCCAATCGCCCCGCCGCCTTCCATATCGCGCACGTAAACCTCGCCATCAGGTTCGACCATCTCGACCGGCACAGACCACGGCGAAAACGCTATTTCGTTGTCTTCCACCGTCAATTTCGCGCGCGTTTCAAACAGGCGCTGACGGAAACTGAGCGTCTCTTCGCCCCGAACCCCCGCCGCCGTAAAATACAAGGTAACCTGCCCGTGATCGGCAGATACGATCGCCGAGCCGGACCATTCACGGCTGCCCGGCGAAAACCCGTCATCGAACAGCAGGCCAAGGTCGCGCCATCGCGCTCCCACGCGGTGCATCAGGCGCAACCGTGCCATGCCGTGCCGCGCTTCGGGATCGGCCATGGCGGGCGCGGACAGCAGGATGAACAGCGTTCCGCCCGCGATCACGGCTTGCGAACCATCCTCCTCCTGCACCGGCCAGTAGTCCCACAGATCAATACCGGGGATGAGCGGATCGGGCTTGTTGATCAGCGGCGCGCAAGCAACGGCCTGTTGACCGATGCCTGCAACGTGGATGGCGGTCCATGGGCTTGTCATCATCGGAAAATCCAAGGGCAATCAATGCATAGGCGCGGCCTCTCCCAGGCGTGACGATCGCCTGGGAGAGGCTGTGCGGATCAGAAGTCGAACCGGACCGATGCCGAGACCGTGCGCCCGTTGATCGAGCGCGCACGGACAATCCCGTTGGCGGGGATTGCGCCCTCTTCCGCTTCGGTGAAGCCCTTCACGTCAAACAGGTTGTTGGCATTGATCGAAACCTGCATGCGATCGGTCGGCTTGACCGTCAGGAACGCATTGACCTGGGTGTAGGCGGGCAGTTTCAGAAGGTTGCTGTCCTGCGCAAAGCTGCTCGACGTGCCGATCACGTTCGCCCCAATCGAGACGATGCCAACGTCATACTGCGGCGTTACCTGATAGAGAAACTTGGCCTGGCGGCGCGGACGCTTGCCCACCGCGCCGGGATTGAGCACGTCACTGACGATCTTCGCATCGGTATAAGTGCCGCCAGCCGTGATGCTGAACGCCCCGATGCGATAACCGCCTTCCAGTTCCAGACCATAAGCGCGATAATTGCGGCTGAAGAAGGTCTGCGTGGTCGCTTCGAAGTTCTGCTCTTCCGTCTTGGCATAGAATGCCGTGGCGTTCAGCGTTACGCCGCCATTGCGATACTTTACGCCGCCTTCCAACTGCTTGACGAAATCGACCGCTGCGCCGGTATCGGTCAGTTTACCAGTGGTGGTGTTCACAGCCGGGCCGAACAGCAGGCGATCGGCATTGGCGCGCGCGCCCCGGCTATAGCGGGCAAACACCGCGACATCATCGGCCAGACGGTAATTCACACCGAACGAATACGACAGGTAATCGTAGCTGTAATCGACCGGAGCGGTTGCCGCCGGGACCACCGAAACCTGCGTTTCGGGGACCGAGATCGTGCCATTGCCGTTCATGTCACGCGAAATGATGCCGACGCGTCCGCCGCCAAGGTCCGCCCCGGCAATCGTGCCCTTGGCACTGCCGAAGTCATAACGCAGGCTGCCGTCCAGCGTCAGTCTATCGGTGGCGAGGCTGAGCGATGCAAACGGGGCATTGGTATCGTAATCGACATCATAGCTGCGGCGGCAGCAATTGCCGAAGAACGTCGCGCCATATCCATAAGTGCCGCCCTGAGTCAGTGCCGTTCCCGCAGCATTCGTCAGGTCAACCAGCGCAGCATTGCCGCCGCCGGCCACTTCGAACAGGTGCGCGGTCCACAGCCAGTCGGTGTTGATCGTCTGGCGCGATTTGTAGAAGCCGCCCGTCAGGGTCACCTTGCCCATGCCCGTTTCGAAATCGCGGCTGACGCGGATGTCATTGGTGATGTTGTTCAGGCTGTTCAGCTTGACGTCGAACAGGACGATCTGCGCCAGATAGTTGCTGCCAGCAAATGCCTGCCCGGCCTTAGGGCCATTGGCATAGGTCAGCGTCGATCCTGCACCACCAAGAGCGGTGGCAATCGCCGATCCGGTATCGACCGAGGCCGGGAACGGCGAGGTAAAGCCACCCGAAATGTCCGAATAGCGGAAGCGTTCGGTCACGTTCCAGCCATCGCCGAGTTCGAACTGCGATTCCAGGCCCAGCGCATAGACCACCGGATGCTGACCATCGCGGATATCGCGGGTCACCGGATTGTTGTTGCCATCCAGCGTCACGTTATCGCGGAAATAGCGCGAATGCAGCGTGTCGCCATTGATGCTGAAGCCCGGCAGATCCTGATACTTGGGATCGGCGTTCGTGCCGGTGACGAGAACCGGATTGGGCAGGTAACCGATGGCCTTGTCGTTCAGGTATTTGCCGTAAAGACGGACATAGCCGCCATCGAATTCCTTGGTGACATTGGCCTTGATCTGGCCGCCCTTGTTGGCGTCGTAGCCTGCCTTGCGCGGACCTTCGCCCTGCCGGTAAAACCCGCCGACGTGGTAGCGCAGCGTATCGCTGATGCGGCCGCCGTAATCGAAGTCCAGCCGGTAATCGCGATAATCGATTCCGGCCGTCGCCTGCACCGCGCCGCCTTCGGTTTCGCCGGTTTTCGAGATCATGTTGATCACACCGCCGGGCGCGTTGGAGGCAAAAGTGGATGCCGAACCGCCTCGGACTGATTCAACGCGCCCGACATTGAAGTCAGAGCGCAGGAAGATGTCGGCATTGCCGAAGGTGATGTCGCCAAATTCCAGCACCGGCAGGCCATCTTCCTGCAATTGCAGGAACTTCGCCCCGCCCGATGCCACGGGCAAACCGCGCACGGAGATGTTGGCATTGCCCTCGCCGCCCGACGATTCAGACCGGATGCCTGGCAGGTTGCGGAAAATTTCAGCCACCGAACGCGGTGCCGCCTTGGCGATGTCGTCGCTGTTCAACGAACTGACGGTAACGCTGGTCGTCAGCCGGTTCTGGCCGCGCGCGACGGCCGTCACCACGATTTCCTCATCAGCGGGGGCTGCCGTCGGTGCATCGGCAGCCACTTCATCCTGCGCATGGGCTGCGCTACCCGCGAACATGGTTGCCGACGCCAGCAACAGCGCCTGGAATTGCTTTCTCATCATCTCACTCCCTCGCTGATTCGGTTCAGCTTGATACTCTGATGACGGCGTTTGCAATCGATTGCAACAATCGTTTGCAAACGATTGCGATTTTTTATAATGACAATCCCACAAAGGACGGCAACCGTCCGCCATTGCTGGAGAGGGCAAGGACATGAGCGACGCGATACCCCGTAAGCCACGGCTCTCGTTCGGCAGGATCGTCCAGATGAACCTGGGCTTCCTTGGCCTGCAGTTCAGCTTCGGATTGCAGCAAAGCAACATGGGACCGATCTATTCCTATCTTGGCGCCGACGAAGCATCCCTGCCCCTGCTGTGGCTTGCCGGACCGATGACCGGGCTGCTGATCCAGCCGATCATCGGCGCGATGAGCGATCGCACGGTCACCCGGTTCGGGCGCCGCACACCCTATTTCCTGATCGGCGCGGTGCTGTGCAGCCTGTGCCTGTTCGCCATGCCATACAGCCGGGCGCTGTGGATGGCGGCCAGCCTGCTGTGGGTGCTTGATGCGGCCAACAACGTGACGATGGAGCCGTACCGCGCCTACATCAGCGACCGGCTCGATCCCGCGCAACGCCCGCTCGGCTTCCTCACCCAAAGCGCGTTCACCGGCCTTGCGCAAACGCTGTCCTACCTTGCGCCATCGCTGCTGGTGTGGGGCGGACTGAATGCCGATGCGCTCGATCCTTCCGGCATTCCTGTCATCACGCGCATCGCCTTCATCGTTGGCGCGGTGCTTTCTCTATCGACCATCGTCTGGTCGGTGCTGCGTGTACCCGAACTGCCGCTGACCGCACAGGAAATTGCCGAAATGCAGGCAGAGCCGCTTTCGGCCCGCACAACCCTGCGCGATCTCAAGCATGCCATAGTGGAAATGCCCGCGCCGATGCGGCAACTTGCGGTCGCCATGCTGTTCCAGTGGTATGCGATGTTCTGCTACTGGCAGTTCATCGCCTTCGCCCTCGCCCGCTCGCTGTTCGGCACATCGGATGCCACCAGCGCGGGCTTCCGCCAGGCGGTTCTGGTCAATGGCCAGGTCGGCGCGTTCTACAATTTCATCGCGTTCATCGCCGCTTTCGCCATGGTGCCCATCGCCCGCAAGCTGGGCGCGCGCCCGGTCCACGCCTTCAGCGTCGCCGCATCCGGCCTTGCCATGCTGGCGCTGCCATGGTGCTCGACGCAGGCAAGGCTGTTCCTTCCGATGATCGGCATCGGGCTTGGCTGGGCCAGCATGATGGGCAACCCCTACACCATTCTGGCCAACAGCATTCCGCCCGCGCGCACCGGCATCTACATGGGCATCTTCAACATGTTCATCGTGATCCCGATGATGATCGAAAGCCTGACCATGCCGCTGATCTATCGTCCGCTGCTGGGCGGCGATCCGCGCAATGTGTTGACGCTGGCCGGCATACTTATGCTGGCGGCGGCAATGGCGACACTGGTGATCCGTGACAAGCCCGCGGTTCAGCCTGCCAGCACCTGAACGTCAGGCCGATGCGCGCCTGACAAGTTCGGGCGTCATGCACACCGAAGCCGCCTCTTCGCCCGCCAGCCGCTCGAACAGCAGATCGACCATCAGCGCGGCCCCACGCGTAACGTCCTGCCGGATCGTGGTCAGCGGCGGGCTGGTCTGCGCGGCAACCATCACGTCATCATAGCCGATGACCGCCACGTCATCGGGCACACGCACCCCGGCATCGCCCAGCGCCCGCAAGGCGCTCATCGCGATCACGTCCGATGCCGCCACGATGCCGTCGACAGGCGGATGCTCGCCCAGAAAGCCACGTATCGCGTCATAGGATGCCTGTGTGGTCAGGTGCGCCGGAAGCAGCAGCCCCTCGCCCAGTCCGGCCTGCGCCAGCGCCGCGCGAAATCCGGCATGGCGCGCCGAAAATTCGGGCACGTCGGGATTGCCGAAGAATGCGAGATGACGCCGACCTTGCGACAGCAGATGATCGGCCGCGATCCGCCCGCCCGCGACATTGTCCGAACCCACGGTCAATTGCGCGTATCCTTCCACCACCGCGCCCCATACCACCAGCGGCGCATAGCGCGCGGCAACCCGCTCGATCACGTCGATCTGGTCTGACTGGCCGATCAGCAGCACGCCATCGACCCGGCCACCATCGACGATCCGGTCCAGCCACTGCCCGTCTGTCGGGATAACGCGCGAAAGCAGGAGATCATAACCGCGATCGCTTAACGCATCGGCAAGCGGGCCGATCAGGCTCATGAAGAACGGATCGGACAGGTGCTGCTCCGTCTCGTGCCCCAGCGGCAGCACCACCCCGATTGCACCCGTGCGCCCCAGCCGCAGGTTCCGCGCCGCGCGATTGATCTGGTAGCCATGTTCGCGCGCCAGCGCCTCGATGCGTTCGCGCGTCGCCTTGGCGATCATCGAACTGCCCGACAACGATCGCGAAACGGTCGAAACCGATACTCCGGCGATCCGGGCAAGCTCAAGAAGGCTGGAGGCATTGGTCGGTTTCATGTTCGCGCGCTGGTTCCACAAATGCGTCGGCAGGGCTTTATGGCCTGCACATTGCAGTGCCAACAGCTATTACTCCAACCAGCCGCTTCTTGACGCCAACCGGCAAACATCTGTCAGCGTATTGATGAACTGCGTAAATTCCGCTCTATCGCCGCTTCCATGCGGGGCACGTCCACGGCAAGCACCATGTCTGCCTGCCCTTCGTCAAGACCGGGGCGATAAGCATCCTGCCAGGTCAGCATATCGCCATACGTCGCCCCGAACTGCACGTCGAAATCGTACCACAAGCGCTGCTGGCGCGTGACCAGTGTCGGATCGAGCCATATTGCGGCGGCAATTTCGTCCCACATTGGAAAACCCGGTTCCATCCTGCGGATCATCGCGGCAACCGGCGCGCGTGCCGCCTTTGCCAGCCGATCGATCAGCGCCGGGGAAAGCTGCGTCGCGGTTGAGGGATCGATCGGGACGATTGTCACCTTCGACCAGGGTGCATGGGCAAACATGCTCGCCGCTTCGGGATCGAAACGGATGTTGAATTCGCGGCGCGGCGAATTCATGAACTCGCGCGCGAATTGCGCGGCAGAGGGATTGTCGAGCACCTGCTGCGGATTGAGGCTGCCGCCCATCACGACAACTTCCTTCACCAGTGAAGCGAATTCAGGATCGAGGCGCTGCGCGAGCGCGAGATTGGTAAGCGGGCCACACGCCATGATCGTCACTTCGTGTGGATGGGCGCGCACCGTGCGGATCAGGAACAGGGCTGCCGCTTCGGGCATCGGCTTCAGTGCAGGATTGCCCCACGGCAGGTCCACCGGATCGAACGGCCCATGATAATCGGGCGTGGACTGGACCGTCGGCTCGGCCCATTGCTGCATGAACGCACCTTTCCACACCAGCTTGCCGTACAACGCTTCCCAGCGCTCGGTCCGCGCTTGCGAATTCAGGATCGGAAAGGTGGCCCCTTGCGCCACGGGCACTTTTACATGGCCGGTCAGTTCCACTCCACGCAGGGCCATGGCCGTTGCGCGATTGGCCCAGGTATTGCCTGAAACGGTGGTGATCCCCAGCACCTCCGCCCGCCCATCTTCCAGCAGCATCAGGTGCATCAGCGCAAAGCCTTCATCATCGATGATCACCTTGCGCCGCGGTTCTGCGGCATGGGCGCTGCCCAGCGTTGCAAGCAGCAGGGCGATGGCGGCGAGAAGTCGGCGCATGGTGCTCCTATGAACCGGCAAGATAGGCATCGATGGACGCAAGGTGCCGGGCAATGGTTTCGGGCGGCAGGAACGATCCGGTGAAGCTGTTGCGCGCCAAAGTGGCAAGGACGTCCTGCGAAAGGCCGCGCGCGGCGGCAATGGCGCGATAATTGTCGGCAACATAGCCGCCGAAATAGGCCGGATCGTCGGAATTGACGGTCGCCTTGAGACCTTGCGCCAGCATCCGGTCAATCGGGTGATCGGCCAGATCGCCCACAACGCACAGCTTGAGGTTCGACAAGGGGCAGACCGTCAGCGTCATGCCCTCGCGCGCCAGTCGTTCGACCAGCACCGGATCTTCCAGCGCGCGATTGCCGTGATCGATGCGGTCCACGTGCAGCAGATCAAGCGCTTCATGAACATATTCCGGCGGGCCTTCCTCACCGGCATGCGCAACCAGTTTCAGGCCCTTTGCGCGCGCCGCCGCATAAACCCGCGCAAACTTCGATGGCGGGTGCCCTACCTCGCTGGAATCAAGCCCCACCGCCGCGATGGTGCCAAGCCACGGTTCGGCCATGGCCAGCGTTTCGAAAGCCGCCTGTTCGGAAAGATGGCGCAGGAAGCACATGATCAATGCGCACGTCATCCCGTGCTTCGTCTCGGCCCCGGCCATGGCGGACAACAGGCCCCGGATCACCGTGTCGAAAGCAACACCGCGGTCTGTGTGTGTCTGCGGATCGAACATGATCTCGGCATGAATCACGCCGTCTGCCGCAGCCCGGTCGAAATAGGCCATGGCCAGATCATGGAAATCCGCCTCGGTCACCAGTACGCTGGCCCCGGCATAGTAGATGTCGAGAAAGTCCTGGAGGTTGGAGAACGCGTATGCTGCGCGGACGTCCTCGACGCTGGTGTAGGGAATCGAAACGCCGTTGCGTTTGGCCAGCGCGAACATCAGTTCGGGTTCAAGGCTACCCTCGATATGCAGGTGGAGTTCAGCCTTGGGCAGGCGGGCGATAAAGCTGTCGAGATCGGTCATGCCACGCACCCTAGCGCATCGCGATCCCAGGCGCAGCGCCCCAATACGTATGTGCGGCGCACCGCGCGGTCATCACCCAGCACCTGCAAGGCAAACAGGCGCTCGTCCAGCGTGGCCCTGGCGGTGCGGCGCGCCATCAGCGGCGTCGCCTTGTCATCGAGCACCACGAAATCGGCCTCCTGCCCTTCGACCAGCATCCCCACGTCCTTGTCGATGTGCAACAGCCGCGCCGACCCGCCCGTTGCCAGCCAGAGCGCGCGGAACGGATCGAGCCGGTAGCCCTTGAACAGCCCGGCCTGATAGGCAACGCCCGCATTGTGGAGCAAGGAGAGCGAAGTTCCCGCGCCGATGTCTGACCCCAGCCCGATCCGCACACCATGGCGCTGGGCTTGCGCGAAATCGAACATGCCCGAACCCAGGAACAGGTTGGAACTGGGGCACACCGCCACGCCTGCCCCGGCTTCGGCCAGACGCGCGCAAGACCGATCGGGCAGATGGATGCCATGGGCAAAGACTGACCGCTGCGTCACCAGTCCGAACCCGTCATAGACGTCAAGATAATCTGCTGCTTGTGTGAACCGCGCGGCAACTTCGGAAATTTCCCGCGTGTTTTCTGCAAGATGCGTGTGAAGCAGAACGCCGGGATGATCCGCCAGCAATTTGCCCGCTCCTGCCAACTGCGCATCGCTGGAGGTCAGGGCGAAACGCGGCGTTACTGCATATGTCAGCCGCCCGCGTCCGTGCCAGCGCCGGATAAGGACTTCGCTTTCGGCAACACCACTTGCCGGCGTGTCCTTCAAGCCTTCCGGTCCGAGGTCCATCAGCACCTTGCCGCAGGCCATGCGCAATTCCCGCGCCTCGGCGGCGGCAAAGAAAGCATCGACAGATGCGGCATGGACCGTTCCGAACACAAGCGCGCTGGTGGTTCCGTGGCGCAGCAGTTCGTCAAGGAAAGCCTCGGCCACCGCTGATGCATGGGCCGGATCGGCAAAGGCCTGTTCCGCCGGAAAGATGTGCCGCTCCAGCCAATCGAGCAACTGTTCGCCATGGCTGGCAATGCGGTCAAGCTGGGGATAGTGGACGTGCGCGTCGATGAAGCCGGGGACGATCAATCCTTCGAGCGCCTCCACTTCCAGACCGGGGAAGCGGGCCACAAGGTCTGCGTAAGGCCCGCGCGCGACAATGCGCCCGTCCTCGACAACCAGAAGCCCGTCAGCATCGTGGCGCAACGCATCGGGGGCTTCGGCGGGATCGTGGCTGAGGCTGAGGATTTCGCCCCTGAAGCCTTGCATGGTCATGCCGCCACAGCCTGCATCTGCGCCGCGCGGGGCAATTGCAGCAATTGCGCCAGCACGGCAACCGCGATCACGTCCGGCTCCTTGCCGACCACGCCCGGCAGTCCGATCGGGCAAGTCAACCGCGCGCGTACCTCGGCAGAAATCCCTTCGCGCTCAAGCCGCGAAAGAAACCGCGCCCGTTTGGTCTGCGATCCGATCAGGCCGGTGAACGCCAGCGGCGGGCGCGAAAGGGCTGCCAGTGTCAGCCGGTAGTCCAGACCATGATCGTGCGTCAGGATCACCACGGCGGCATCGTCCGGCGCTTCGCCCACGCACTGCTCGATCCCGCTTTCGGGCACCACCGCCACGCCCTCGATGGTCTCGAACACCGGGCGCGTATCGAACCACGCCAGCCGCAGCGGCAGACCGCCAATGTGGCGCGCGATAGCCTGCCCGACATGGCCCGCGCCGAACAGGTAAAGCGGACGCCGCCAGCACCCGATCACTTCGGCCAGGCGGGTGCCCTCGCGCGGGCGGTCACCCCGCGCCGAAACCTGTATGGCCGGCCCGTCGCTCACATGCCGCTGGATCGCACCGGGCCGCAACTGGCTGACAAGTACGCGCCCGTCCGCCGCATCGGCCAGCCAGCCCAGCGCCGCCGGATCGACATGCTCCACCAGTAATCGCACACGCCCACCGCAGCACTGGCCGAGCAGCGGCCCCAGCGGATAGTCCTGCACACGCCATGCTCCCGGCGGGTGGTCCAGCACGGCCCTCGCCTGCTCCACAGCGCGAAATTCCAGCGCGCCGCCGCCGATGGTGCCGCATTCGCCCTGTGCCGTCACCAGCATTCGCGTACCCGGACCGCGCGGTGCAGAACCTTCGGTCGCCAGTACGCTGATCATGGCCACCGGTTCATGCGCGGGCAAGGCGCGAAGGTATTCGATCCAGTCCATCATGCCGCCCGATGCGCAGCAACCGCGCGCAGCACCGCCTCTGGCGTGGCAGGCGCATCGAGCGGCGGCAATTCGCGCTTTTCCGGGTTGGCCGCCGCAATCGCAGCACTGATCGCGCAGAACACCGAATTGGCCAGCATCAGCGGTGGTTCGCCTACCGCCTTTGACCGATGGATCGTCGGCTTGGCGTTTTCCCCGTCCCACAGATCGATGCGCAAGCGCTTGGGACGGTCCGAAGCAGTGGGAATCTTGTAGGTTGCAGGTGAATGGTTGAGCAGGCGGCCTTTCCCGTCCCATTCGACCACTTCGGTCGTCAACCAGCCCTGTCCTTGCACGAACCCACCCTCGATCTGCCCACGATCGATAGCCGGATTCAGCGAACGCCCGACATCGTGGAGGATATCGACGGCCAGCACCTTGTGCTCTCCGGTCAGCAGATCGACCACCACTTCGGAAACCGCCGCGCCATAAGCGAAGTAGTAGAACGGACGCCCTTTGTGCGATGGACGGTCGTACGCGATATCGGGCGTGGCGTAAAAGCCGGTGGAGGACAGGGAAATCCGCCCAAGATGCGCCTTGCGCGCAGCCTCCGCAAAGGTCAGCCGCGCTTCACCGACGATCACCCCCGCGGGTGTGAAAAGCACATCCTGTGCCGCACACCCGAAGGCCCCGCCCAGAAAGGCCGCCATTCTTTCGCGGATCGCCATCGCCGCGTTATGGGCCGCCATGCCGTTGAGGTCGGCACCGGACGACGCCGCCGTGGCCGAAGTGTTGGGCACCTTGTCCGTCCGCGTTGCGGTAATCCGCACCTGAGAGACCGGCACCGCAAAGGCATCTGCCACGATCTGCGCCACCTTGATGTAAAGCCCCTGCCCCATCTCGGTCCCGCCGTGGTTCACCTGGATAGACCCATCGGCATAGACATGGACCAGCGCGCCTGCCTGATTGAGGTGCGTGGTGGTGAAGCTGATCCCGAACTTGACGGGGGTGAGCGCAAGGCCCTTCTTGAGCACGGGACTGCCCGAATTGAACGCTGCAATCGCCTTGCATCGCGCATCATAGCTGGACGTTTCCCGAAGCCGCGCAACAAGTTGCGGGGCAATGTTATCCTCCAGCCTCATGCCATAGGGGGTGACATCGCGGCCTTTTCCATAGAGATTGCATTCGCGCACCTCCAACGGATCGAGACCCAGCCGCGCAGCGATGTGATCGCATATCCGCTCGATCGCCAGCATTCCCTGCGGCCCGCCAAAGCCGCGGAACGCCGTCGCGGAAACGGTGTTCGTTTTCAGCCGCTCCGACACGATCTCCACATCGGGCAGAAAATAGCAGTTGTCGGCATGGAACATCGTACGGTCATTGATGCCGGGCGAGAGATCCATCGTTGCCCCGCAGCGCCCGCCGAAGCGCAGCTTCACTGCCTTCATTCGCCCGGCGTCATCATGGCCGACCTCGTAATCCACATCGAAATCGTGGCGCTTGCCCGTCGTGATCATGTCATCGTCGCGGTCGCAGCGGAACTTGGCCGGACGCCCGGTGTGGTGCACCACCAGCGCGGCAGCGGCGGCGAAGAGCGCGGCCTGGCTTTCCTTGCCACCAAAGGCCCCGCCCATGCGCCGCACCTCCACGGTCACGTCCGCGCCCGGCTTTTTCAGCAGCAACGCGACAAGGTGCTGCACTTCGCTGGGGTGCTGGCTGGATGAAACGACATGGATTTGCCCATCCTCGCCCGGTCGCGCATGGGCAACCTGCCCTTCGAGATAGAAGTGATCCTGCGCGCCGATCTTCAGCTTTCCAGACAAGCGATGCGGCGCGGTGGCCAGCGCGGCGTCCGCATCGCCCTGCACCATGCGCTGGTCGGCCTCGATCCGCGATCCTGCTGCCCGTGCCTGCTCCACGGTGATCGCAGGCTCCAGCGGTTCGTAATCGATCCGCCCCAGGCGCGCAGCCTTGCGCGCCGCAATCCGGCTCTCTGCCGCCACCAGAAAAACCGGCTGACCGTGACTTACCACTTCGCCATCGGCCAGCACCCGGTCATCGTGCGCGATCGGACCGACGTTGTTTTCGCCCGGAATGTCGGCTGCGGTATAGACCGCCACCACACCCGGAAATGCGCGTACGGCAGAGAGGTCCATGCCCGTTATCCGCGCCCGCGCCTCGCTGGAAAGCCCGAAGGCAAGGTGCAGCATCCCCACCGGTTCCGGCTCGTCATCGACATAGCGGGCAGCACCCGCCACATGCAAATGCGCGCTGTCATGCGGATGTGATGGCTTGACTGCTGTCGGCCAGAGCGGATCGGCATCAGCCATCAACACGCCTCCACGTTCAGCACGGAAACTGCAACGCCCTGCGCGCGATACCACAGCCGCCACAGCAGCGCAGCCGCCGCCTCGATACGATAGGTGGCCATTCCGCGCACATCGGTGAATGGCTGATAATCCCCCCGCAGCGCATCCGCCGCTGCCGCAACCGTCGTTTCGTCAAACGACCGCCCCACCAGCGCTGCCTCGCAGGCGACCGCCCGCCGGGGTGTTGCCGCCATCCCCCCAAACGCCACACGCGCGGCAGTGATCGTCCCCTGCTCGACCGTCAGCGCAAAAGCGCCCAGCACAGCGGATATATCGCTGTCGAACCGGCGCGACAGCTTCGAGGTGTGTACCACCGCGTCCGCTGCAGGGCGCGGGACGAACACGCTTTCGACGAATTCGCCCGGCGCCCGGTTCTGCTTGCCATAATCGATGAAGTAGTTCTCCAGCGGCATCGTCCGGCGACCCTCGGCAGAACGCAAGGTCAGTTGCGCCCCCAGCGCAATCAGCGCAGGCGGCCCGTCACCAATGGGTGAGCCATTGGCGATATTGCCGCAAACCGTGCCGGAATTGCGCACCTGCAACCCGCCGATGCGCCGCACCAGTTCACCAAGATCGGGGTGAAGCCTCGCCATCGCCTGATGCACCTCGGCATAGCGCACACCGGCGCCAATCCGCAGGCCCTCTGCTGTCTCCTCGATCGTCTTGAGATCGGCCACGTCCCCGATGAACACCACCGTTTCCAGATCGCGCAGTCCCTTGGTCACCCACAGGCCCACATCGGTTGCCCCGGCCACGATCCGCGCTTCGGGATGCTTGGCCAGAATAGCCGCGAGTGATTGGGAGGAACGCGGTGCAAACCACTGCCTCCCCTCAAAAGGACCACTGGCATCTCCCGCCAGACCGACCAGCGCATCAACCAGCGCGGCATCATCCTGCACGATCCGCGCAACCGTTTCCCCGGCCTCAAGGATCGGCCCATAGCCGGTGCAGCGGCACAAGTTACCGGCAATCACATCGGCAACCGGCAAATCGCTGCCCAGCGCGCCGATGGCACGGCCATGCAAGGACATCACGAAGCCCGGCGTGCAGAACCCGCACTGCGAACTGCCATTGGCCGCCATGCAGGCTTGCAAGGGATTGAGCATCCCAGCCTGCCCAAGGCTCTCCACCGTCATCACCGCCTTGCCATGGACCATAGGCAGGAATGCGATGCAGGCGTTCACCGCCCGCCACCGCACACCGCCATCGGCAAGTTCACCCACCAGCACGGTGCAGGCTCCGCAATCGCCCTCGGCACAGCCTTCCTTGGTGCCCGTCCGTCGCAACGGCCCGCGCAGGTAATCGAGCAGAGTTCCCGTGGGATCGCACGGGGCGATTTCCACCAAATCGCCATCCAGCAGAAAACGCACCGCCATGGATCAGCTTCCCCGGTAGGTCGAATAGGAGAAAGGCGAGACCAGCAGCGGCACGTGGTAGTGCCCTTCATCTGCCAGGCCGAAGTTTATCCGAACTTCGTCGAGAAACGGCGGATCAGGCAGCGCTACGCCCATGCCGCGGAAATAGTCCGCCACGGCAAAGACCAGCGCATACTGCCCCGGCGCAAGTTCCGGCACGGCCGCACTCAGACCCGGACAACGTCCATCCCCATTGGTTTCGCCCGTGAAAAGCGCCGTCTCGGTACTGTTCTCCAGCCTGACTTTCACCTCGCTTGCCGGCAAGCCATGCATGGTATCGAGCACATGGGTAGAAAGCGTGGTCATTGCGGTGCTCCTGCGGCGATCCACCGGCCCAGCGCGTCGCGCTCGGCGCGGGTCATGCCGGTCATGTTCCCCAGCGGCATGATCTCCGCGTCGACCGCCACCTTCTTCACACGCCCGGCTGCGGCGCGGCTGTGGTCATAGGTATCGACCATGACGCCCAGTGGTGGCGCGGCAAACGCTTCGCTGGTTGGCTTTGCCGCATGACAACTGGTGCAATGCTTCACGAAAATCGGCTCCACGCTGGCCCATGTTTCGGCGGCGGAGCCAGCCGCCACACTTTCCACCTCAACGGGAAGTGTGGCCTTCTCCATCGAGACATAAGTCACACTCACCAGCGCCATCGCCCCGGCCACCGCCATGGCTCGCCCGGTCGGCGCACCGCGATGGCGCAAGTTGAACACATGGCGCACCGCCACCCCGGTCAATCCCAATAGCGCCAGCACCAGCCACGGTCGCGCCGCACCAAACGTCATGGCGTAGTGATGGCTGATCATGATGAACAGCACCGGCAGCGTCATGTAATTGTTGTGCAAGGACCTTTGCTTGCCCGCCTTGCCCAGCGCCGGATCGGGAGCTTCGCCGCGCATCAGTTGCGCCACGGCCTTGCGCTGGTTGGGTATGATCACGAAGAACACGTTGGCGACCATGACCGTACCGATCATCGCGCCGACATGGATGAAGGCGCCGCGCGCGTTGAACACATGGTTCAGGAACCATGCGGCGAAGGTCAGGAAGGCAAACCACACCACGCCCAGCGCGCGATCATTCCGGCCCAGGGGCGAACGACACGCAAGATCATAGAACATCCAGCCCACGAACAGCGCGCCAATGCCAATCGCGATGGCATCGGTCTGGCTCATCCGTGCCTTGGCCGGATCGATCAGGAAACTTTCCGCGCCGACCCAGTAGATCAGCACCAGCAGCGAAAAGCCGGTGATCCAGGTAGTATAGGCTTCCCATTTGAACCAGTGCAGGTCCTCCGGCATCCTGGCCGGGGCCACCGCATACTTCTGCTTGTGATAGAACCCGCCGCCGTGGACCGACCACACTTCACCCGTGGCGTCACCCTCCTTGGGCGGCACCAGATGGTTGTCCAGCCAAACGAAGTAGAACGACGATCCGATCCACGCGATGCCCGCCGTCAGATGAAACCAGCGGATCGCCAGGTTGAGCCATTCGCCCCAATCTATCGTCATTGGGGGTCCTCCCAGCCCATGTCTCTCAGACGAAGCCGGACGATTTCACCGATCTGCGCGATGGCAGTCGCTATCTCGGTTTCGCGGTCGTTGCCCAGCCGCGCTTCCATCGCGCGCAGAATCCCCGCCTTGTCGGTCAGCCTCACGCAAATGATGAAGGGGAAGCCGAAGCGTGTCCGGTATTCCGCGTTAAGTGCATGGAACCGTGCAAACTCCTCTTCGCTCAGCCGGTCCAGCCCGGCGCTCGCCTGCTCCGCTGCTGAAGCATCGGTCAACGTGCGGTCGATGGCAGCCTTGCCGGCAAGTTCCGGGTGCGCGCGGATCAGCGCGAGTTGCTCCTCAGGCGTCGCTTCAAGCACCACCGCCATAAGATCGGCATGGCGATCGCCGCTGGATCCTCGCGCGCCAGCGCGCGCTTCCACCCATGGGCTGTGCTCGAACAGCGCGGTCATGATGTGCTTCCCTCAAGGCTGACATGGGCAGAGACCACCTTCCAGCCATCGGCAAACCTTACCCACGCCTGGCTCTGCCGCCCGCGCCGATCGGAACCGTCACGGAAGAATTCGGCGTCGGCCGTGGCAAATCCATCGCCATAAACCGTGATCGCCACGTGCCCCAACCGTCGCTGCGGTGATCCCCCGCGCCCCTTGCGAAACGCCCGGATGGCATCCATCCCCCACAGCACTTCACCCACGCCGAAACGGTTTGTCGTCGGCGCATCATGAAACAGGGCGTCCATTGCGGGCAGGTCGTCCGCCATCAGCGCACGCTCATATGCGTGGAAAGCGGCGGTCACTTCGGCCAGAAGCACGGGATCATCGATGGTCACGCAACCCCTCCCGCAAAGGGATACTGCGCCAACCAGTGCCGTGCGATGTCGATCCGCCGCGCGATCCACGCATCGCCGCTGTCGATCACATGGTCCAGAAACCGGGCCACGGCCTGCGCGCGCGCAGGCCTTCCGGCAATGCGCCCGTGCAAACCGATAGACATCATTCGCCCGCCCTCTTCGCGCAATTGCTCGAAAGTATCACGCAAGTACCTGAAAAACTGCTCGCCCTCGGTAAAACCGTTAAGCGCCACCATCTTCATGTCGTTGGCGTCGAGCGAATAGGGGACGATCAGTTGCGGCTTGCCATGGCGCGTGTCCCAATAGGGCAGGTCGTCGGCATAACTGTCGGCGTCATATAGGAAGCCCCCTTCCTCAACTACCAGCCGCGCGGTGTTGGGAGAGGTGCGACCCTGATACCAGCCCAGCGGACGCGCACCTGTGAGCTTTGTGTGCAATTCGATGGCCCGCGCAACATGTTCGCGCTCCACCGCTTCGGGCACGTATTGGTAATCGATCCAGCGATAGCCGTGCGTGGCAATCTCCCAGTCAGCCTTCAGCATGGCGTCGACCGCAGCCGGGTTCATTTCCATCGCCACCGCCACGCCGAACACCGTCACAGGTACGCTGCGTGTGGTGAACAGGCGATGCAGCCGCCAAAACCCGGCGCGGCTGCCGTATTCGTACAGGCCCTCCATCGCCATGGCCCGCGCGGGATGAGAGGCCGCCCCCACCATCTCGGAAAGAAACGCTTCCGATCCCTTGTCGCCATTCAGCACGGAATTTTCCGCGCCCTCTTCGTAATTTATCACAAACTGCACGGCAACCCGCGCTCCGCCAGGCCACTGCGCAGCCGGAGGCGTGGCGCCATAGCCAACCAGATCGCGCCCTATCGTCATGCCGCCTCCCACGCCGCCAGTGCCGCAGGCACCGCCACGCCCAGCGGCACGGGGTGGCCCGCAGCCTTGAGGCAAGCCTCCAGCGCGCCCAGCGTCAGCAGCACCTTGTGCTTCATTGCGTTGTAGCCCATCGCGCCCAGCCGCCAGATCTTGCCGACGAGCGGGCCGAAAGCCGTGCCGATCTCGATCTCGAAGTGATCGCGCATCATCGCGCGGATCGCCTCGCCATCCACGCCCGCTGGAATGTAAACCCCGGTCACGTTGGTCATGCGGTGGGCATCGTCGCCGAACACGGTCAGCCCCATCGCGCGCAGTCCCGCCGCCATCGCCGCACCGGCCTTGCGGTGTCGCGCGAACCGCGCTTCCAGCCCCTCGCCCAGCGCCACGCGGGCGCATTCGCGCGCGGCATAGAGCATGGATGTCGCTTCGGTGTGGTGGTTGAGCCGCTTGTCGGACCAGTAGTCCATGATCATCGCAAGATCGAAATAGTTGGACGGAATGCGCGGGCCTTTGCCATCGGCAATATCATCGCGCCTGATGCCCTGCTCCACATGCCGCCGCGCGAAAATGCGCTGCGCCGCGCGGTCCGATATGGTGATGGGAGCCGATCCCGAAGGCCCGCCAAGGCACTTCTGCAAGCCGCCGGTCACCACGTCCACACCCCAGCGATCCGCCGCAATCTCCATGCCGCCCAGCGTCGCCGTGGCATCCACATAGGCATAGGCGCCTGCCGCCCTGCACAACGCGCCCAGGCCTTCCAGCGGCTGCGCCATCGTGGTCGATGTATCACCGTGGACAGTGGCGACCACGCGCGGGCCATGGCGCACAATCGCCTCGGCAATCGCCTCGATCGACACGACTTCTCCCCAAGGCGCGCTCACCTGTTCGACGTTGGCCCCGATGCGTGAGAGGATTTCGGTCAGCAGCAGGCCAAAGCGCCCGAAATTCACCACCAGCACCGTATCGCCGGGTTCAACAAGGCTCACCAGCGAAGCCTCGATCGCGGCGCGCGCGGTGCCGTCAATCAACATGGTCCACTGGTTTTGCGTACCGAATACCGGGCGGTACAGCGCCATGACCTGGTTCATGAACCCGGTCATTTCCGGGTCGAACTGCCCCAGCAGATCCGCCGCCATCGCGCGCAGAACGCGCGGGTGGGCATTGACCGGCCCCGGTCCCATCAGCAGCCGCTGCGGGGGGTCTATCTCGCCGAAAAGGGTTGAATCAAGCGGGGTCAACGGTCGCTCCCAGTCGTTCGATAAAGCCAAGCATGACCCGCAGCGCCACATCGGCATCGGCGGGATGGACATGTTCGGCAGGGTTGTGGCTCACCCCGCCGCGGCAGCGGATGAACAGCATCGCGGTGGGGCACAGCGCAGCCATGACCATCGCATCGTGCCCTGCGCCGGAAACGAGCCGGAAGGGAGTGTGGCCAGCCGCGATCGTGGCATTGTCGAGCAGGTTCATCAGCGCCGGATCGCATGGGCTGGCAGGCAGATCATGGACCATGCGAACCGCCAGCGACAGATCGCGTTCATTGGCGCTCTTGCGGAAATGCCTGAGGATCTCCTCGGCGGCGGCATCGCGCATCGGTGCGGTTGCCGCCCGCACATCCAGCGTGAACGCACACTTGCCCGCAATCACATTGGCAGCACCCGATGGCACCTGAACAACGCCGACCGTCGCCACAAGGTCGGGCGGCCCGGCGGTTGCCACCGCTTCGACCGACATGACCATTTCCGCCATGCCCGCCACGGCATCGCGCCGCAAACCCATCGCGGTCGTCCCCGCGTGCCCCGCTGTTCCGCCAACCTCAATCTCGAAACGCAATTGCGCGGCAATCCCGGTCACTGTGCCGACGGCCAACCCTTCGGCCTCCAGTACCGGTCCCTGTTCGATATGCGCTTCGAGATAGGCAAGCACCGATCCCCGCGCGCGCGCCGCCGCAGAATAGGCCGCAATATCGACAATTTCCGCCAGCTTCACACCATCGGCGTCAGCCACGTCCAATGTTGCCGGATCAAGCGTACCGGCCACGGCACGGCTGGTCAGCATCGCTGCGGGAAAGCGTGAACCTTCCTCGTCCCCGAACGCATAGACCTCCAGCGCAAACGGCATTCGCACACTGGCTGAAGAAAGTGCGGCAACCGCTTCAATCCCCAACATTATGCCAAGTGGCCCGTCATAATGGCCGGCATTGCGTACGCTATCGAGATGGCTGCCGATCATCAGGGCCGGGGCTTCAGGCGCGGTGCCTTCATAACGCCCGACAAGATTCATCGCGGCATCGCGCCGCACGGTCATGCCCGCCTCTGCCATCCATGCGGCGAGTTGATCCTGCGCGGCATCGTAGGCGGGGGAAAGATATATCCGGGTCAACCCCTGCGCACTGTCGCTGAACGGCGGCAAGGCGAGTTCGTCGCAGCGCGAAACAGCGCGGAAACCGCCTCTTACCATGCAGCCACCCCGCCATCGCTGCGGGGATCGGTCGCACCTTCCAGCCGCCCGTCGCCATGGCGCACGATCGCACCTGCATGGCCCATCGTCGCGGTCACGGGTCCGATACGCTCCACATCATGCCCGGCCGCAGCAAGCGCCGCGTAAAGCCCCGGATCAAAGCCATCTTCCAGCTTGAGCGTAGTCGATTGCTCACCCCAGGTCCGCCCCAGCAGCCAGCGCGGCGCGCTGATCGCGGCCTGAAGGTCTGTGCCAAAGCGCGCATAGCGGCTGAACAGCGCGGCTTGTGTCTGCGGCTGTCCTTCCCCCCCCATCGTGCCATAGGCCATGACCCGGCCATCGTCGAAGCGCGCGAGCGCGGGGTTCAGCGTGTGGAAGGGTTTGCGCCCCGGCCTCAGCGCGTTCCACCCGCTTTCTGCCAACCGGAAGCTGCTGCCCCGGTTCTGCCAGGTGATCCCGGTTTTCGGCAGGACAAGGCCTGAACCGAATTCGAAATAGGTGGACTGGATCGCGCTGACCACGCGGCCTTGCTCATCCGCCGCACCGAACCAGCAGGTATCGCCCCACTGCGGCGGCTGCGGCCACGGGAGAGCGTTTGCCGGATCGATCCGTTCCGCCAGTTCATCAAGCGCTGCGGGATCGGAAAGCAAGCCCTGCCAGTCGAAATCGTGGTACAGCGGATCGCCCACGTGAATGTCGCGCAGCAGGAAGGCCTGCTTGGTTGCCTCGATCAGTCCATGGACATGATCGAAGCCATCGCCCGCATTCGCCGTCAGCCGATCGAACAAGGCAAGGATCAGCAACGATGCAAAGCCCTGCGTCGGCGGCGCGCTGTTCCAAAGCTGACAATCGCGCAGCCGCGTGGTGAGCGGCACCGGCCGCGTGGCCATATGGACGGATAGGTCGTCTGCGGAAACCGGACTGCCCAGCAATGCCAGATCAGCGGCGATATCGTCTGCCAGCGGGCCGCTGTAGAAGCTTTCCAGTCCCTCATCGCACAGTCGCCGCAATGTCTGCGCCAGCACCGGCTGGCGCAGAACATCGCCCTCATGAAGCGGTCGGCCCGCAGGCTCGAATATGGTTGCGTAGACACCCGGCTGCATACGCAGTTCCGGCCCCTTGGCCGCCGCGATGGCGGCATGGCCTGCCGTGACGGCAACCCCCGCCTCGGCATGCCCGATCGCATCGCGCAGCAGGCGAGACAGCGGCAACGCCGCCCCCGCGCTTTCCAGCGCTGCCTTCCACCCGGAAATGGTTCCCGCAACCGTGTTGGCAGCAAGCGGCCCCCGGAACGGCACCGCCTCTAACCCGGCGTAAAGATCGATCGTGGCCGCAGCTGCTGCTCCGCCGCAGCCGTGGATGCCGTGCACCGCACCGTCGGGTTCGTGGATCACCCAGAACCCGTCGCCGCCGATTCCGGTCATGTGCGGATAGACCACCGCGAGGCAGGCGGCCACGGCGACGGTCGCCTCCACCGCGTTGCCGCCGTCTTCCAGCACGGCAAGCCCTGCCTGCGCTGCAAGATAGTGCGGCGCGGTGACCATGCCTTGCGATCCGGTGACAGTCGCCAGAGTGCCGGGTTGCGTCATGCGATCAATCCGGCAAAGCGGCGAGATAGGCGCGAACCACGTGCGCGGAATTGACCGAGGCAAGATGCTCGAACGTGTCCTCCATGTTCTTGTGCTTGTCGCCGCCCGCAAGATCGGAAAGGCTGCGGAAAACAATGGCCGGAACCATATTCGCATAGGCGACCTGCATCACCGCCGCACTTTCCATGTCAAGCACACGCGCCTTCCACGCCTTGTGCAGATAGAGACGAAATTCGGCGTTGTCGGCATAGATGCCCGCAGTCACGCCGGTGCCACCGACTTCGATCTTCGGCGTGCGCGGCAGACATAATTCGGATCCGGCGAGCATCTTCTCCGATGGCGGCACACAGCGTTCGAGCGTGATGGAAGGGACGACCTTGCGCGCAAGGTCGAGCAATCCCGGATCGACCGGCAGGCGGTAAATGCGCTTGGGCGGCGTGGCGGCATTGGCCATCACCGTGCCGCGCGGGAAGATGAAGAACCAGTTGGCCGGGCTTTCCGCGCTGCCCTGATCGGGCGGCATCCACCCGGTCCTGGTCTTGCGCGCGAACGAGGCTTCGAGATACTGGCCCCAGTCCTCGGCCACGATCACGTCACCGATCGAAAGCTTCGGGTCCACCCCGCCGGCAATGCCCGAAAAGACGATGCGCTTCACCGTGAACCGGTCCAGCACCAGTTGCGTGTTCATTGCGGCGTTCACCACGCTGACCCCGCTTTGCATCAGGATTACAGGCTTGCCCTCCATCGTGCCGGTCAGGAAGGTCCCGCCGTTTATCGAATGCGCTTTTGCATCCTGCACGGTGCCGACCAGCGCGTTCCATTCAGGGCGAAACGCGGTCATCACAACCGTGCGCGGCGTATCGTCAAGCTTCTGTGCGTGGGCGGATGCGGGCAGCAGCAGCGCGGCGAGCGCAAGGGCAATGTAGCGGATCATGTGTCGATTCATTCTGCGGCCATCCAGGCAAAGCGCACCACGAACAGCGCCGCGAGCGTGAAGAGGAACCAGTCGGCGCGGGTTGCCTTGCCCTTCAGCAGCTTGAGCAGGGCATGGGCAGTGATGCCAAAGGCGAGACCATTGGCGATGGAGAACGTCAGCGGGATCATCGCCACGGTGAGGAAGGCGGGGATCGCTGCCATCGGGTCCTCCCAGTCCACTTCGGTCAGGGGCAACAGCATCAATCCGCCGACCACGACGAGCGCGGGCGCGGTGGCGGCGAGCGGTACGAGCTGCGCATAGGGCGCGACAAACATCGTGGCAAAAAACAACAAGCCGCAGACCACGGCGGTAAGGCCGGTGCGCCCGCCCGCCTGCACGCCGGCTGCGCTTTCGACATAACTGGTAACCGTGCTGGTGCCCGCAACCGCGCCGACCATCGTGGCGACCGCATCGGTCATCAGAATGCGGTTGAGGCCCGGAATCTTTCCCGCCGCATCCATCAATCCCGCGCGCTTGGTCACGGCGACGAGTGTGCCGATATTGTCGAACAGATCGACGAACAAGAACACGAACAGGATTTCCAGCAATCCAAGGGCCTGCTGGCCGCTGAGGCCGAACACGCCCGGAATGTCGAGCTTGAATGCGGTGCCGGTCAGCGCGGCGAGGCTGTAAGGCTCGCTGGGTGCGCTGGTCTGCCCGGTGATCCATGCGGCGATGGTGGTCAGCACAATGCCGATCAGCATCGCGGCGCGCACGTTCCACACACTGAGCGTACCGATCACCACAAGACCGAACAGCGCCAGTGCCGGTCCCGGCTGGGTGACGCTGCCAAGGCCGACGAACGTGGCGGGATTGGCAACGACGATCCCTGCGTCCTTCAGCCCGATAAACCCGATGAACAGCCCGATGCCGCCTGCCACCGCGGCGAAAAGGTGCTGCGGAATGACTGCGACGATCAACTGGCGCACACCAGTCAATGTCAGGATCAGGAACGCCACACCTGAAATGAACACACAGCCCAGGGCGATTGGCCAGGGCACGCCCATCTGCTGCACTACCGTAAAACTGAAATAGGCGTTCAATCCCATGCCCGGCGCCAGCGCCAGCGGGGTGTTGGCAACCAGGCCCATCAGGATCGAGGCGAAAGCGGCGGCAAAACATGTCGCCGCAGCAACCGAGGCCACCGGCATTCCCGCCTGCCCCAGGATCGCCGGGTTGACCAGCACGATATAAGCCATCGTCAGGAAGGTGGTGAAGCCCGCCAGAACCTCGGTTCGCGTGGTCGTGCCGCGCTCGCGCAGCCTGAAGTGGCGTTCAAGCACACCCCCTTCGGCAACAGTTGCCCCCGTCATGTCAGTTCCCCCGCAAATGTCCGTTCCGGCGCAGTAACGCCGGTGAAACCTTCATTTTCCAGCCGCCGGGCCAGCGCCAGCAAGATGCCTTCGCCCCCCGGCTTTCCGATCAGTTGCAGGCCGAGCGGCAATTGGCCCGGTCGGCGCAGCGGCACCGCCAGCGATGGCAGGCCGGTAAAGGTGATCGGCTGGGTATGAATGCCAAGATCCGCCCGCGCCGGGGAAAACGCGCCGTCGATCATGATGCGCGGGTCGGCTATCAGTGGCGCGGTGCAAGGCGTGGCGGGCGCCAGCAGGACATCGAAATCCACGATCAACGCATTCAGGCGGGCAAGGAACTCTGCCCGGAAAGCCCTGGCCTTTGCGTACAATTGCTCCGGCAGCAGCGCCCCTGCGATCAGACGGTCGCGCACTGCCGGATCGTAGACAAGCGCACTGGTGGAAAGGGTCTCGCGGTGCAGGTGTCCGCCTTCGTAGGCGGTGATCAGGAACGCGGCGCTGCGGGCGCGGGCAATATCGGGAAGCTCCAGCAGAGGTGCGTCCGGCGCGATGGCATCGATGGAGGCAAGCTGGGCAGGTTCGGCATTCTCGCAAAACCGGCCGCCAAGGCGGGCGATACGGATTTCGCCTTGCGTTTCAGCCAGAGGTTCATTGCGCAGCACACCCCACACCAGCGCCATGTCTTCAAGGCTGGCAGTAAATGGCCCGATATCGTCAAAGCTTTCCGCAAAGGGGAATGTGCCCGCCAGCGGCAGCGAGGCATGCGCAGGTTTAAGGCCGTAAAGCCCGCACAGGCTGGCGGGAACACGGATCGAACCATTCGTGTCCGATCCCAGGGTAAACGGCAGCAGGCCCGCAGCAACCACGGCGGCCGACCCACCCGACGATCCACCGGCAAGCCGCTGCGGATCGTGCGGGTTGCGCGTGGTCCCGTAGGTCGCGTTGATGGTGGCAAAGCCGTATGCGAATTCATCCATGTTGAGCGTAGCGAAAAGCACCGCCCCTGCGGCTTTCAGGCGGTGAATGGCCTCCGCATCGGCGCTGGCGGGGGCGGCATTGGCGTAAACGGCGGAGCCTGCCGTGGTGGTAACGCCCGCCACATCGAACAAGTCCTTCACGCCATAAGGCACCCCGGCCAGCACACCGGGATCCTTGCCCCGCGCGATCATGGCATCGACGGCGGCGGCTTCGCCAAGCGCGCGCTCGACCAGAACACGCGTGACAGCGACGTGGGCGTCGGCGTGCAACGCCGCAATCGTGCGCTCCGCCAGCGCCGTGGCGGTCACTTGGCCACCTCGGACGGCGGCGGCAATGGCGGCGGCAGTTTTCATGTTTCGCGCTCGCCCTCCAGTGTCCTGGCGTGGCGGGTGAGCAATGCGAGATTGGTGGCGACGCCGGCCCGGCATTCTTCCGGGATCGGCAAGCCGATGGCCGCGGCGCGCGCCAGCACTTCGCCTTCACCCTGCGGCGGCATCGACGTGGCGGCTATAACCTCTCCTTGCGCGCGATAACGGCCTGCCAGCCAGGCGCAGATGAACAATTGCAACTGGTGGAATATCATCAGCGGCAGAATCACCATGCCGACTTGCCCCGGTGCAAACAAAGCGCCCGCCATGGGCACGCCGGAAACGAGACTTTTCTTCGAACCGCAGAACAGCAGGACGATAGCGTCTTCACGCGGGAGGCCCGCTGCTCGCGCCGCCACGCCGTTCACCGCGATGACAATGCCGAGGATCACCGCCGAAGCCGCCAACAGCACCGCCAGATCGAAGGCGCCCACGCGCTGCCAGACCCCATTGGCCACCGCTGCGCTGAAAGCAGAAAAAACCACCAGCAGGATCGACGAACGATCCACCGGCTGCAGCAGCTTCTTGTGACTGTCCACCCACTTGCCGATCAGCGGACGCAGCAGGTGCCCGGCCACGAACGGCAGCAGCAATTGCGTTGCGATTTTCTGCACGGACCCAAGTCCGTCGATCCCGCCTGCGCCGCCCGAATGGATGAACAGCGCCACCAGCAACGGCGTGAGCACTATACCGAGCAAATTGGAAAGTGACGCGCTGCATACCGCCGCTGCCACGTTGCCCCCGGCCATTGCGGTAAAGGCAATGGAACTCTGCACGGTGGACGGCAACAATGCCAGGAACAGCAGCCCGACGGCCAATGACGGATCGATCACCAATCCCGTGATGCGCGCCGCAGCAAGGCCGAGGATGGGAAACAGCGCATAAGTGAACGCCAGCGTCATCAGATGAAGACGCCAGTTGCCCATCCCGGCAACGATCGCCTGGCGCGAAAGCTTGGCACCATGGAGGAAGAACAGCAGCACGATCGCAACATCTGCGGCGATATCGAATGCTGCCAGCGCGGCCCCGCGCGCCGGCAGCAGGCTGGCGAGCGCGACGGTGCCGATCAGCCACAGCAGAAAGGGATCGACGGAGGGAATTCTGAAACGATTGGCCATGGCTGCTCTGGCTATGCCCTCCCCACCCCTACCGATCCAACGCAATGATCGGCACGGTTCGTTGCAAAAAAGAGAGCGCCGTCTTGCATCGTTACTCCGCCGGAGACAAGTTTGGAGGAGTGACGGCAGGCTCCTCATCCGCCGTATGATGCGGCAGCAGCAGGTTCAGGAAAATCGCCACCACGGCAGCAGGCAACACCCCGGACGTGAGCAGGACACGAGCGGTTTCAGGCAAATGCGCCACCGCCTCCGGCTCTAGCTGGAGACCGAGCGCAAGCGAAAGGCTGACCCCGAAGACCAGCATGTTGCGCTGATTCCAGTCCACCGAAGCCAGCATCGACAGCGCTGCCGAGGCGACCATGCCAAACATCACGATCACCCCGCCGCCGAGCACTTCGATGGGGATGGTGGTAATCACCGCGCCGATCTTGGGCACCAGCCCGCAGATCACCAGGAACACCGCGCCGAGCGTCACCACATGGCGGCTCATCATGCCGGTAATCGCGATCAGACCCACGTTCTGGCTGAACGTGGTGTTGGGCATGGCGCCGAATACGGCCGCCAGCGCCGTGCCCACGCCATCGGCGGCGACTGCCCCCTGCAATTCGGCATCGGTGGCAGGACGCCCTGCCGTGCCCTCGCAGATTGCCTCGACATCGCCAATGGATTCGATCGAGGAGACGAAGCCGGTCAGGACGAAACCAAGGATAGCCGATGCGGAAAGGGCAAAGCCGAAGTGAAGCGGGCTGGGCAGCATCGCGATGGGCGCCTGCGCCACGGCGTCGAACGAAATGCGACCCATCACCAGCGCAAGCGCGTAGCCGGCCAGCAGCCCAAGCAGCACCGAAGCGGTAGACCACACGCCGCGCGCAAAGAACTTCAGGCCCAATGTGGCCACCACCACCGTTCCCGCCAGCAGCCAGCTTTGCGCCGCACCGAACGCAGGCGTACCAATGGCGGGCACACCGCCCGCAGAATACTGCACCCCGATACGCATCAGCGAAAGGCCGATCATCAGCACGACCAGCCCGGTGATCAGCGGCGGCAGGGCAAAGCGCACCCGACCGACGAAAATGCTCAGGACGGCATGGACCAGTCCGCCGATCAGCGCGGCCGTGGTCAAGTCCGCCATCGCACTGACGCCCTTGCCCGCGACGATCGGGATCATCACCGGGATATAGGCAAAGCTTGTCCCCTGCACCAGCGGCAGCCGCGCCCCTACCGGCCCCACGCCGACCGTCTGCATCAGCGTGGCGATCCCGGCGAACAGCATCGACATCTGGATCATGTAGATCAGATCCGATGGATCGGGCGATCCGAACCCGAAACCTGCCGCGCCCGCCACGATGATAGGCGGGGTGAGGTTCGAGACGAACATCGCCAACACGTGCTGGATGCCGAGCGGAACGGCGAGGCCATATCCGGGGAAGAAATCGGGGTCGCGCGCCTGTTCGCGAGTGATCGAGCCGAGCGAGGTCATGACCGTCCCACCTCCTATGCCAGTGTCATCAGGCGGCTGACGGACTTCTGCGCCGCGCGAACCACCGCGCGGCGCGTGGTACGCACCAGTTCGCCATCGCGCACCACGGCGCGGCCTTCGACAAACAGATCGCGCACGCCCGAAGGCGGCGCGAGCACAAGGCCCGCGACCATGTCCCACACGCCCGCGGAAGCGACGGTGCCCATATCCCACACCGCGCAATCGGCGCGCTTGCCCGGCGTCAGGCTGCCAAGATCGCTGCGGCCCAGCACTTCGGCCCCGCCACGCGTCGCCAGCCGCAATGCCTCACGCGTAGCGAAAGCTGTCGCGCCATGAGTCACGCGCTGAAGCAGCAGGGCCTGGCGCGCCTCGCCCAGCAAATTGCCCGAATCGTTGGAGGCCGAACCATCGACTCCCAGCCCCACGTTTACCCCCGCATCGACCATGCGGCGCACCGGTGCGACGCCCGAACCGAGGCGGCAGTTGGAGCCGGGACAATGTGCAACGCCGGTGCGGGTGCGGGCAAACAGATCGATCTCGCCGTGATCGAGCTGAACGCAGTGGGCATGCCACACGTCCGGTCCGGTCCAGCCGAGATCTTCGGCGTATTGGCCGGGTCGGCAGCCAAAGCGTTCAAGACTGAACGCAACATCATCGGCATCCTCGGCCAGATGGGTGTGGAGCATCGCCCCCTTTTCGCGCGCCAGCAGAGCCGCATCGCGCATCAATTCCCGGCTTACCGAGAACGGCGAACATGGCGCAACGCCGACACGCACCATTGCCCCGTCTGCGCCATCGTGAAACCTGTCGATCACACGGATGCAATCGGCAAGGATCGCGTCCTCGCGCTCGACCAGGCTGTCGGGCGGCAATCCGCCCGCGCTCTCGCCCAGGCTCATCCCGCCGCGCGTGGCGTGAAAGCGCAGGCCGATGTCCGCCGCCGCATGGATCGTATCGTCAAGCGTGATGCCGTTCGGAAAGAGATAGAGGTGATCCGAACTCATCGTGCAGCCTGACAGCGCCAGTTCGGCAAGACCAAGCTGCGTTGCTGCGAACACATCGTCGGGCGTGTAATTTGCCCAGATCGGATAAAGGCGCTTTAGCCAGCCGAACAGCGAAGCCTCGGTCGCTCCCGGCATTGCGCGGGTGAGAGTCTGGTAAAGATGGTGATGCGTGTTGACGAGGCCGGGCGTTACCACGCAGCCCTGCGCCTCGACGATCTGGTCCGCGTGCCCCGCCAGCGGCGCAAGCTCGCTCGTCGTCCCCACCGCCAGCACCACGCCATCGCGCATCGCCACCGCACCGCCGGGGATTTCGGTCCCCGCATCGTCCATCGTGGCGACGACAGCGGCGTTGCGGATCAGCGTCAGCGCCATATCAACCTTGCACCATCACTTCGGCGGCGCCTCGGCATAACGATCCCAGTTGCCTGTGATCTCGTCCGCCACTTTGCCACCGACAAGGTAAAGTGCTTCGAGCGCAGCGGTCATCCCGGCATAGCCCTGGTTCTCGCCCAGAAGATAGGCGGCAGGGTCCTCGCCCGGCGGGGGCATGGTGAAATTGCTGGCAGAGCGCAGCACCATCACCCGATCGCGGTCGGCCCGGCCCACTTTCGTCAGATACTCTATGGACTGGAACGTGCCGGTCTCCTCCATCGCGGAAGTCACGAATTCGCCCTTCCCTTGCGTCCAGAAGTCGGTCCAGTCATTGGCCCACTGGGTCATCTTCGCGCCGTGCCAGAATGTCATCGCGGCCATGTTATCGCCCTTCAACACGAAGGGCGGCTTCTGCGCATTGGGATAGCCTGTGAACTTCTTGCGCTCTGCCGCGATCACCTTGTCGTCGGGCAGCGGTATGTCCCTGGTCAGCGCGAAGGCCCATTCCTGCAAGGCGGGATTCAACTCGAACATCTCGCCATTGATCGGCGGCAGTGGTGTAGGGTCCGACGGCCCCTTGCTGTGGAGCGCGAAATAGCCGCTTTTCCAGCCGTCAGGAATTTCGCGCGCATCGATCTCGTGCGCGATGTCGCCATCGATCAGAAAGCGCGCCCATGCTGCCGAACCCACCGAGGCGTCCTCAGGATCGATCCCGGCAATACCCGCAACCAGCCAGTAGGCGCGCGAAAGGTCGAGTCGATCGTCCAGCCCCAGCGCCAGTGTGGCGGTGGCAGACCTGATCGAACCCATGCCGGTGACGATGGCCAGCACACCGGTCTGGGGATCGTAGGCCAGATCGTGCCACCCTTGCGGGAAGGGCAACGTGACCGAAAGGTTGCGCCGCTCCTTCCACAACTGGAACTCGCCCGGCTTGTCGCCGGTGTCCGCACCGATCTCGAACATGGTGACGACAACCACGCGCACCGGCAGTTTGGCCGCACAGGGCCGCGCTGGCGCGCACGATTTAACAGCGGCGATTGTCGCGGCATCGGCGGCAGGGGCCGCATGGACCTGAGATGCTCCAGCCAGGAGGGCCGCAGCGGAAAGCGCAAGGCGCGCGAAAAATCGCATGGTTTGGAAACCTTGAAAAGTCGGTCAGAGCGAGGGACGGCGGGAGAGTACCGCCCCTCGTTCCGAAAGGTCGTCAGAACTTGTAGACGACCGAAGCCTGCCAACTGCGCGGACGTTCCGGCAACGCGATGCTGCTGCCGAACAGTTCGGTGAAGTTGGCGCGGAAGTACTTGGCGTTGGTGGCGTTCTTGACCACTGCACGCAACAGGAACGGTCCAGTGGTGTATGAAATGCTACCGTCGACGAGCGTATAGGCGGGGAGCTGAACAGCCTGCGATTGGCCTGAAAACACCGAAGGTACGCGAGTGATGCTACCAGCCAAGGCAATCCCGTTTTCAAACGAATAGGTTGCCGTAGCTGAATAGAGGTCTTCAGGAATGCCTGCACGGCGTGATGCATCCGCATTCGGAATTGGCACAAGCCCGATTGGCTGGCCACCGAGATGCAATGCCGGGTCCAGACCGGGCAAGTCATCAATTCCAAAGAAGCTGAACAGCACACCATCGCCAATTGCCGTCAAATTCTCGACTTTGGTTTTGGTATAGTTCGCCGAAATCAGCAGGTTAGAGTTAACAGACCAGCGCAATTCGGCTTCGATACCCTTGGTTTGAACGGCCTGGTTGGTCACAATCGCCTGAGCGTTGCGATCTACGCGGGTCTGCTTGTAAACCGAGACCGCCGCATAAAGCCGGCTATCGAGAAACGAACCCTTGATGCCGCCTTCGTAAAGTTTGGATGCGCTGATGAACGCACCCGAAAGCGCGTCACTTACGGTGATTTCAGCCCCTTGCCCTGCAATTACCGTGGCCTGCCGTGATACCGTAACATAAGGTACCAGTCCGAACGGCAGCTTGTAGTTGGCGCTGGCTGACCACGACCAGCCGCCCTTCGATGTATTGGCGGAGCCTGCGGCGGCTGGATCTTCCAGCAAGGCGGCAACGTCTGCCGTTTCAACCTTGATGTGATCGTAGCGCGCGCCGAGTGTCACATCCAGACCAAAGTTGAAGTCCAGATTGGCAAGGCCCGCGAAACCCAGGTCCGTGTAATTGCCGCGATTGTACGATGTATAATTGCAATTGCATTCCGTCGACAGTAAACGATCTGAAAGAGCATTGTATCCCTGCGTCAGATCAACCCTGTGGAAGTATTCATAATTGAAATCATCACCATGTTCGAAACTGGTGTAGCGAATTGATGGAGATATCTGGAATGAGAACTTTCCGGCCGTGCTGTTGAATGTCTTTGCAATGACAACACGGTTCTCTATCACCCAGGAATCATGAATCTGCGAAAAGCCGTACTGGTTTTCGTTAAGGTTGGTATAGCCATCGTAGAAAAACTGGTTTTTGATCTCCAGATCGTTGCCAGCATCAAAGATAAGATCGACATAGGCTGTCTTGGCCAGGTTGTTGAGCTTATCATCTTCGGCCGTCAGTGTATTGCGCCGGTCCAGTTTGGCTGTGCCAACATTCGTCAGCCCCGAATCGGGATATAACGTGGCGAGACAGTCGTTGGTCAAACCTCCGAAGGGATTCGCGAACGGCGGGGTCGAGCAAAAAGCGCTGCCAAACGGATTAAGGCCAAACCCGCCATTGGCGGCCGCTGCTTCCTCATGCGATATTTGCCCATCGCCACTGGTATCCAGCGGCTTTGCAGACCCCGTGATGTAATTGCTGTTGTCGACCAGATCCTGCGTCAGGCGGTTCCAGCCACCATTCTGCTGGCCCTTGAAATCATGGTACATGCCGCCGAACTCAAGCCGCAGGTTCGGCGCGATGTCAGTGTCGAACGCTGCCTGCAGGATCGTCTGCTTCGTGCTCATGTTGCGGTAATAGCTGCCCGAATTCTCGACTTCGGCGTAAAGGCTATAACCGAATTCCTGCGTCCCGATCTTGCCGGGGCCGCGCAGGTCAGCCGAAAGTACGCTCTTGCTCCAGCTCCCGGTTGTGTAGGAAAGCTGGCCTTCGGGACTGTCCATATAGGCCCCGCCCGCAACGCGCGCCGATTTTGGCACGAAGTTCATGTATCCGCCGGTCTTTGATGGACCGTAGATCGGCGAGGCCGGGCCGCGCACGATATCGATGCGGTCCGATGCACCGATCGGCGTCGGGTAGTTGCCGGGATTGTCGAGACGGCGGACGCCGCGGAAATAGACTTCGCCGGGTGTGCCGCGAATGTCGAGCGCGCCGCCCACGCCGAAGAACGAATTGGTAAACGTCCCTGGCGACTGCGCGACGAGATCGTAGATTTCGGTCACGCCAAAGCGCTCCATCTGCTCCTTCGAGATGGAAGAAGCCGAGCGCGGTGTTTCGACCAGATTCTTGTCGAAGCCGAAGATCGAGCCGACGTCCTTGAGCGGAAGCGCATTGAGCGAGCCGGTGACGACGATTTCGTCCTTCGGCGGTTCTTCCGCATCGGCTGCTTCCTGCGCAAACGCCGGACCCGTCAGGGCCGTGCAGGCCAGAAGGGCAGCGACCCCCCGCATGAAATTGCGGGCATGCGAGCGATGCCGGGTTTCCCCCGTGATTTTCAGTGGTTCTTGCATTGACGTAACCCCCCTTGGACGCTTGTTCGCTCCACCTTCTCGCGAAGGCCGGATGCGCTTGGTTGAACCGCGCCTCTCCCTGGTTTTACCGTGCCGTCGTACCTTCGATCACGCCGCTGCTCCGGCGGCGATACGCAAGTCGCGCACCTTGACTGTTATTGCATGTGGTCCTGCTCCATTGCCGGACAGAAGCCTTGTCATCATGGCGTCCCCGCCCGTGCCAAGCGCGCTTGCTCGAACGCGGCAAAGCGCAGCTCCAGCTCCACCTGCAGCCGGGCTTTGCCGTTTTCCGACAGGAACTTGACGCAACCCGGCGCCTCAAGATCGGCGCACATGGCTATCGGCACTGGCAGCCCCGGATCGCTCCACAGCGAAGCGCCCGGCAGAAAGGAATAGTGCAACCCTGCCCGCGCGATTTTCTTGAGATCGGCATAGCCAAGGCCCTGTTCGCGCGCGGCGCGGACATATTCATTGGTCATGTCCGATCGCAATACGCCTTGATCGTCCGTCGAAAGCACCACCGGAACACCATGCGCGCGGTAGAGGTTCAGCGGATGATCCTCGCCCTTCACGCCAAGGATCACGTCGTTGCTGGACAAGTTGATTTCCACGGCCACGCCATCACGCGCCATGCGGGCCAGCGTGTCCTCGGCCTTGTCCTCAAAGGCGATGCCGGTGCCGTGGCCGATGCGCCTTGCCCCTACCGCCACCGCCTGGGCAATGTGGTCGCGCAAATCCTGCGGCGGGACCAGACCCAGCGTAACCTCGCCCGCGTGGAGCGAAAGTTTCACGTTCGGGTACTTTGCGGCGAGGAAGCGGATCATCGCCATGTGCAGTTTGTAATCGCGCCGCGCGGGGTAGGCGTCCTCTGGCATGACGATATTTACGCCGACAAAGCGCGGATCGGCATCGGCGATCATGAAGCCAAGGATCAGCGAGCGATAGACCGGTCCCGGCGGCAATGCGCGCAACGCCTGGAACAGGTAATGCACCGCCACCTTGCAGCCTGCCTCTGCACCGGGCGTACCGCAGGCCATGGCCTTTTCCGCCGCCGCCTCGTCTGCATCAAGTTCGGCGCGCGCCTTGGGCAGGAGCGACTATCTGACAGGTCAAGTGTCACTGACCAATTTCAGCTCTTGTTTCGCGTGCTTTTGCGTTGAGTCGGACGAGCAGTTTTCGGGCGAGGGCGATGCGGACGACCATTTTGGGTTTACCTTGGTCGAGCAGGCGTTGGCGGAACTCTGCCATGGCCGGATCGAATTTTCGCACGATGTCGGCGACGAGGAAGAGGATCGAGCGGACAGAGCTTCTTCCACCACGGATAGATCGGGCACCGGATCGTTTGCCGCTGTCGTTCGCGATGGGCGCAAGGCCTGCAAGTTTGGCGATGGCCTTGTTCGACAGGGTTCCGATTTCGGGCAGTTCGGCCAGCAGGGTGGCAACGGTGCGATCTGCCACGCCCTTGACCGAGCGCAGTGTGCGATCAAGCGCGGTCCAGACGGGATCGTGTTCGATCAGGCCTGCGATTTCACGGGCCAGCGCTTTGGCTTGGGTATTGAAGAAGGCGATGGCCTCTTTCAGGCTGGCAAGGGCAAGCGGATCGCGGGTGGAATGCAGGCGCTGCTTTTGCACCGTGATATCGCCTGTCACTTGCCGCAACCGGGCAGAAAGCGCGCTAAGCCTTTGTTGTTCGTCGCAAGGTGGCGGCGTTGGCCGTAGCCGCCGTGCCGCAGCAAAGCAGGCGATGACCTCTGCATCGATACGGTCGGTCTTCTCCAGCCGCCCCATCGCCTCGGCAAAATGCCGTACCGCTCTGGGATTGGTCAGGGCACAGGGCATGCCTGCGCGCCACAGCGCCAGGAATGCGTCCTGTTCGAGCCCGCCACTGGATTCCATCACCACCAGCCCTGCGCCATGGCGACCGGCCCAGTCCACCAACGCAGCAATCCCCGCCTCATCATTGGCGAACCGGCGATAGCCGCCGGCCTCGATCCAGCCATCAAGCCAGGCCTTGCTAACATCCACTCCACAAATCGTTTCGATCACGGTAACCTGCCTTGTCCGTACGGTTGAGACACCTGCCGACTATTCGGTCGTGCGTGACAAGCGGTGCTGGTCCCAGGCTCCCTTACGGTTACTGCCTGAGGGGTGACGGGCGACAGCACCGCAGCGCCGGGGTGGGTGGCCACCCACCCCGGCGATCAGCCGATTACATCGCAATCAACCAACAACGTCCAGATACAAGGGGTGCCAGCACCTTGACTTCGGCAGCATAGCGCAGCGCCAGATCGGGTTCGGCCAGCGGGCCTGAGGGCGCTGCGGGAAGCGAGGCAACCAGCGTCGCCGTGTTGTGATCAAGTTCCAGATAGGAAAGATTGTCGCCCGCCGCGATCCGTCGTGCGGCAACGAGCATTTTCGCGGTCTCGTTCGCAATCGGGCCGAAACGGCTGAACGAAGCGAAGAACTGGTTGTGCCCGGTCGTGTCGTTGCGACCCACCCCGCGCTGCCAACCGCGCGTGGACATGGTGTTGACCAGACGGTCATATCCAAACTCGTCCGCAACAGCGAAGCGATCGATCGCGCGGTCGGACGGGCATGGCGGCGGGACTACGCCGGAGCCGCTGGCGTCAACGCAAAAGCCCTTTGCCCCCGCCCATTCCAGAAAGTCCTCGGCATAGATCGCGCCGCCAAGATGATTGTGCAGATCGCCACCCTTTGGCATTTCGCGCAGGAAAATGCGCAGCGCAGGCGGACTTGCCCTGGCCTTGTCGAACAGGGCCGCCACGGCAGTTTCACGCGCAGGATCAAATGGCAAGGCTTCTGCCAGCGCCGCAGTCGGGGCCAGCATCGCGACAGCACCCACAAGGATGGAGCGCATGCGCGCACGCCAGCTACTTGCCGAACCACCCCCCGTCATGCGTGTGCCCTCCATCGCGAAAAATGCGACGACAATTGAGTAGGGACTTGACGTGTCCCCTACAAACGCAATGAATCCCACGCAGCGTTGCAAAAATTAGGTAGGGTCAAATTGCCTGCATTCTCCCGCTTTCTGCGATATTTCCTCGCCGTCGGTCGCCTTGGCTCGATCCGCAAGGCGGCAGACGAGCTTAACGTCTCCGCCTCCGCGATCGATCGGCAGATCCTCAATGTCGAGGCCGAGATCGGCATGCCGCTGTTCGAACGGCTGCCCACCGGGCTGCGCCTGACCTCCGCAGGCGAGATCATGATGGCCGCAGGCGGGCGCTGGCAGAAGAGCCTCAGCGAGGTGCGTGCGCAGATCGAAGACTTGCGCGGGTTGAAGCGCGGCCATGTGGAAATCGCGGTGATAGACGCCCTGACCAAGGGCGCGATTCCTGCCGCGATCCAATCGATCCAGAGCCGCTATCCCGGCATCACTATCGACGTAAAGGTGACCGGAAACGATCAGGTCCGCCGGATGATCGCCAGCAACGAAGTCGATTTCGGCATTTTCTTCGATCCCGAATCCTATCGTGACATTACCGTACGCGCTTTCGTGGACGTGCATCTCGGCTTCATCACGCCAGCGGGCCACCCCTTCGGTCAGCAGAGCGAGGCGCGTTTTTCGGCCTGCATCGGCTCTCCCGTCGTCGTGCCCTCGCCCGCGCTGGCGGTACACCAGCAGATCGCCGTTCTCGAAGGCACCACGCGCGCAACGCTCGACAAGAAGGCGACGAGCAACAATCTCCAGATGATCACCTCGCTGGTGTTGCAGGGTGTGGGCATCGGCATTCTCACCTCGCTTGACGTGATGACCGAAGTCAGGGCGGGCCTGCTTTCGTTCACCCGCATTTCCGATCCGGTGCTGCGCCCGATGACACTGGCGCTTTGCACTGCCGCCGCGCGCCCGCCATCCTATGCCGCCGATATCGTGTTGGGAGAGATGCAGACGGCGTTCGGCCAGCTGGCCTATCCATCGGACCCGACCGCCGTCGTGCAATAGGCCTTCGCGAAACTGACTGCGGCCCGCAGTGGCGCAAAAAGACGTGGGAAGCACGATTGCCCACCGCCGCGCGAGGCGATACCCCGCGAATCTCTCAGACTTGCCAACGGATTTTTCGGACATGACCGATTCCGCCCCTCCGGTGCTCAATTACATCGCCTACGAGGATTTCCTCGCCAAAGTGCGTGGCCTTTCGCGCACACTATCGGCAGATAGCTGGAAGCCCGATTTCATCATCGGCATCGGTCGCGGCGGACTTGTGCCAGCGGTCTATATCAGCCACGAATTGCAAGTGCCGATGCTCTCGATCGATCATTCGTCGAAAGTGCCGGGCTTTGCCGATGAACTGCTCGGCAAGGTAGCAGGCAAATCGGCCGACGGTACGCGCCTGCTCTTCGTCGATGACATCAACGACAGCGGCGGCACCATCGTCTACATCCGCAAACTGCTCGCCGACAATGGCTGCAACCCGCAAAACCTGCGTTTTGCGGTGCTGATGGACAATTGCCGTTCGCAGGCGCGTGTCGATTACACCGCCGAGGAGATCGACCGTGCACAGGACAAGCGCTGGTTCGTGTTCCCCTGGGAAGCGGTGATGACTGCCGATACGCTGGCCGAAGAAGCACAGGCCGTCCCCGAACGGCTCGCCTGAAACAGGACGAGACATCCATGCGCGTTCTGCTGACCGGATCGACCGGCTGGCTTGGCCGAACCCTCGCCACGCGGCTGCGCGAGGCCGGCCACAGTGTCATCGGTCTCGACATAGCGCCTGGCCCGGATACGCAGATCGTCGGCTCGGTGGCAGACCGGAATGTGGTGCAACAGGCCTTTGCGTCAGGCATCGACGCGGTGATCCACGCTGCCGCGCTGCATAAGCCAGACATCGTGCGTTACCCCGAACAGGCCTTCACCGACGTCAATGTCACCGGCACACTCAACCTGCTACAGGCAGCCAAAGCCGCCGGACATGACCGTTTCGTGTTCACGTCCACGACCTCGTTGATGATCAGCCAGTCCGTGCGCGATGAGGCAGGCGATGCCGCCGTGTGGCTGGATGAACAGACCGGCCCGCTTGCCCCGCGCAATATCTATGGCGTGACCAAACTTGCCGCGGAAGGTCTCTGCCGCATCTATGCCCATGAACACGGGTTGCCCTGCGTGGTTCTGCGCACAGGCCGTTTCTTCCCGGAAGATGACGATACGCACACAGCGCCCTTGGGCGAAAATCTCAAGGCCAATGAACTGCTGAACCGCCGCCTGACGGTGGAAGACGCCGCCGACGCCCATGTCGCCGCCCTGAACCGCGCGCCAGAACTCGGCTTCGATCTGTTCGTGCTATCGGCAGCCACGCCGTTCCACCGCAGCGAGGTGCGCGAACTGAAGGCGGACGCCGCTGCGGTGATTGTGCGCTATTTTCCCGATGCAGCAGACCTTTACGCCGCGAAGGGGTGGAGCCTGCCAAGCAGTATCGGCCGCGTTTACGATGCGTCACACGCTGAACGCCGCCTCGGTTTTCGTTGCGCGACCGGTTTTGCGCAAGTGCTTGACGCCCTGCGCGAAAGCCGTCCCCTGCCGTTCACGCACGATCCGGGCTACACCTCGCCCGCGCTGGCAAAATGAAAACCCTTCGATACCGCCCATACCAGCGCAAGGACAACTGCAAGACCGATCAGAGCACGCAGGGGTGACCAGCGAACGTCGTCAACCGCATCGCCAAAATCCCGCGTACGCTTGCCGGTGATCATCGGGCTGACAAGATCGCGCCTGACGAAGAACTGGTAATAGGCGATCGCGCATAGATGCAGGCCGACCAGCGCCAGCGCCGTCTTGAACGCTACCTCATGGATTTCGGCAGCAGTGCGTCCGGCATCGAAGCTGATGAAGCCTGCCAGCGGCCCGGACTCCAGTCCGTCGACATCGACCGAGAACAGCCCCGCGATGACCAGCGTCAGCAGCACCGCCAGAAGCGCCGTCACGCTCCACCCGCCCAGCGGGTTGTGCCCGTCGCTCGCATGGGCGCCCGCCGTCTGGCGCGTATAGGCAATTACCGCGGCCGGTCCCTTGATGAACTGCGCAAACCGCGCGGTGCGTGATCCGGCAAAACCCCAGAACAGGCGAAACAGCAGGAGCGCAAGGATCAGCAGGCCCGACTGGCGGTGCCACTCCATCTCGTGGTTTTCACCGCTCCACCATGAAAACGCGAAAAGCCCGGCGAGCGACCAGTGGAACAGCCGCACCGGCACATCCCAGACCCGGACTTTTTGCCTCACCGCCATACTCCCTCCCACCTTGGCCGATCAGTCATCGGCCCGGAACTGCTTGTGACAGCCGCTGCAAGTTCCGCCAACAACCTTGAACTGCGCGCCAATTCCGGCCGCATTGCCACTGCCAGCCACAGCCACCAGTTTGTCGGCCTCGGCAATCAGCTTCTTCGCATGGCCATCGAATGTGGCGCGCTGGCTCCAGATCGCGGGCAAAGCGTCGGTCTTGCCGGCAGATGGCCCGGTGCCATTGGGAAACAGCGGCATCTGCGCGCGTGCCATGGCGGCAAGAATCCTGGCCGCGCCGGTTATCCTGGCCTTGTCGGCACCACCCGCCAGTTCATCCTTGATCACTTTCATCGCCCCGCCCATTTTCTTGAAATTGGCCTGCCGCGCGGCAATCGTATCGGTGGCGGAAGCAGCAACTGCCAGCGTGCCGCCAGTTGCTGCGATCATGGCAAGGGCGGTGGCGATGATCCTGATAGGGTGCTTGGTCATGGCAATATTCTGTCCTGTAGCTGTCGCGATCAAAACGGCCTCAGCGCCAAAGCGGAAGGCGATTTTTGGGGAAATACCTTGAAATAGGCCTCGCGCACAGTGGCAAGGCCATTGTCGACCATGGTCGCGGCTGTGCGTCCATATTTGTCGGCAATGTCCGTCCGGGCACCACGGCTTGCCAGAAGGCTCAGCATCGGTTCCAGGCCGGGATGGTATGCGCTGCCCAGCACCCGGTGCAGCGCGGTCATGCCATTGGCATCGGCAAAATCGACATCCGGCGCCAGTTCCAGCGCAAGAGCGAGTGCATCGGGACTTTGGCTGGATGCTGCGGCCAAAGCAACGTTGGTGCCGTTTGCCAGGACGAAGCCTTTCTCCGCCCCTGCCTCGACCAGCAGCTTCATCGTGGCGGCCTGCCCAGCCTGCGCAGCGGCGATCAGCGGCGGCGTTGGCGGCACGGGCGGTGGCGGTACGCCAAAGTTCGCCTCGGTCACCCACGTAACCCTTGATGCACCGGTCAGGCCATTGGCGTCTGCACCCATGGCCAGCAGCGCGGAAACCAGCGCGCCCTGCCCTGCCGCAGCGGCAACATGCATGGGCCGGTTGCCGTTGCGGTCGATTTCGGCAAGATCCCAGCCACCTTTTGTCAGCAGCAGCCCGGCCGCGCGCCAGTTCTTCTGATACAGCGCCATTTGCAGCGCGCTGGTGTTCTCAGGCCCGCGATGGCGAATATCCGCCCCCGCGCCAATCAGCATCGCCACCGCATCGGCATTCCCGCCCGCAATGGCAAAGAACAGCGGGGTAAAACCGCCCGGCGTCACGCGATTGACCTTGGCTCCCGCCTTGACCAGCATGGCCACGGCATCAACCTTTCCGGCAGAAGCAGCCCACATCAGTGGCGTCTGCCCGCGCGGATCGACGCTGTCGGCCCTGGCACCTTTTGCCAGCAGCGCCGCCAAGGTTTCTGGCGGCGCAAACCTTGCACACAGTGCCAGTGGCCAGGCCCCTTCCGCTCCGGTCTTGCGCGGATCGGCACCGGCATCAAGCAACGCGGTGACGATCGCCGGATTTCCGCGTTCGCAAGCCAGCGCCAGCGGTGTCAGGCCATTGGCATCGGCACCATCGGGCTTTGCACCATGCTTCAGCAACAGCGCGACCAGCGCCGGGTCCTGCACTTCCACAGCCCGCGCCAGAGGCGTTTCGCCATATTCGAGCGCACCATTGGCACCCGCTCCGCCTTCAAGCGCGATCCGCAACGCAACCGCATCGTCGGCAGCAATCGCCTCTGCCACCGGAGACGCCCCGGCAAGCAGCAACCCGGCGACCACCTCAAGCATCGGTCAAACCCTTAAGTGGCCCGCTGCTGTCGCCAAAGCGTGTTGCCGGAACGCCGAGCAGGTTCAGCCCCGACAGCATCAAGTCAGACATCGATGTGCCCTTGGCCACTTGCAGATGCCGTCCGCCCTTCACCAGCCCGCCCGCAAGGATCACCGGCAGGTCCATGAAATCGTGATCGTTGGAATCGCCGAACGCCGAGCCGCGCATCACCAGCATCGTGTCGAGAAGCGTTCCTTCGCCATCGCGCGTGTCCTTCAGCCTTTGCAGCATATAGGCGAAGAACTGCATGTGATAGCGGTTGATGACCGCCAGCTTGGCTATCTTGTCCGGGCTGTTGCCGTGGTGGCTGAGCATATGGTGCGAATCCGGCACACCGATTTCGGGATAAGTACGGTTGGAAATCTCGCGCCCGATCATGAACGTGCCAACCCGCGTCATATCCGCCTGAAGCGCCATGACCTGCAAATCGATCATCAGTTTCACGTGCTCGGCAAAATCGTCGGGGATACCCGCCGGAGCCTGCATCGTCGCGACCTGTGCCGCTGCGGGAGAGGTTTGCGCGCGCTGGATACGCTTTTCTATGGCGCGTGTGGCGTCAAGGTATTCGTCCAGCTTGTGGCGGTCTTCCATCCCCAGCGCGCCGGACAGCCGCGCCGCATCCTCTCGCACGAAATCGAGGATCGAGCTTTGCCGCCGCAGTTGCGCCAAGCGGGTCTTTTCGTCCAGCGCCTCGCCATCGCCGAAAAGGCGCTCGAACACGTCGCGCGGGTTGGCGGTCACCGGCAGCGGAACGGTTGGCGTCAGCCATGATATGCCGTTGGTATAGGCGCATGAATAATTGATGTCGCAGCTGCCCAGCAGGCTCGCCTGATCAATCCCCAGTTCGAACGAGGGGATCTGCGTGGCATCTGCCAGATGCGCGGCAAAGACCTGATCCATCGAAATGCCGCAGCGGATGTCAGGGCCTTCCGTCTGTTTCGCGTGCGTACCGGTCAGGAACGCAGGGCACGAACGCCCATGCCCCGCCGGACGGTCTCCGAAGGCGGCGGCCTGCGGATGGCCAAGGCCGCTGACGACAAGGATGTCCTTTCTGTGCGGCTCCAGCGGGACGAGCGTCGGCGGCAGGGCGAAGCCGGTCCCCGTCGCTGCCGGCCGGTATTCCGCCATGGTCATGCCATTGGGTGTATAGAACACTTGCAGCCGCTTGGGCCGCTGCGCCACATCCGCCGCCCTGGCATTCGGCATCATCGCTTCGAGAAACGGCAGCGCCATGGTGGTTCCAAGACCGCGCAGCACGGTCCGGCGCGAAATCGACGGGCGGCGCACGATCATCGCCGCGCCTCCGCCGAAGCCACCTTGAGCGCCGGAACGCGTCGCATGGTGAAGGCCGGACTGGTCACGATGCCCCTGACGATCGTCTGCACACGATAATCCTCCTGCGCCGCCTTGCGCGAAATGGCACGAACGGCCGGCATGTCCTGCGGACCAAGCCCGCGCGCGAGGGCATAAGTCATAAGCCGTTCGGTGAAGGCCTGCGCAAACTCGTCGCGCCGATCCAGCAGCACCTGCTGCAAACCGGTAAATCCGGTGATGGCGCGTCCGTCCGGCAGGGTCGCCGTATTATCAATCGCTTGCCCGGCATCGACCGTGCGCCACGCCCCCACCGCGTCAAAGTTTTCCAGCGCAAAACCCAGCGGGTCCATCTTGGTGTGGCAGGCGGCACAGCTGGGGTTGGCGCGGTGCAATTCCAGTTGCTGGCGCGGTCAGCTTGCGCCCGTCATGTTCCGCCTTCAACGCAGGCACGTCGGGCGGTGGCGGCGGTGGCGGCGAGGCGAGCATATTGTCGAGAATCCACTTGCCCCGCTTCACCACCGACGTATGATTGCCATAGGACGTCACCGTCAGGATGCTCGCCTGCCCCAGCAGCCCGCCACGCATGGTTGCGGGATCAAGGCTCACCTTGCGAAAAGCCGTGCCGTTCACGCCGGGAATGCCATAGTGCCGCGCCAGACGTTGGTTGATGAACGTGTAATCAGCGCGGATGAATTCGGTCACCGGGCGGTTCGCACCCATGACATAGGCGAAGAACATCTTCGTCTCGGTCGCCATCGCCTGGCGCAGCCGTGTATCGAAATCGGGAAATTCGGTGATGTCGGGGCGCTGCTGGTCAAGGTTGCGCAGATAGAGCCATTGGCCCGCGAAGTTTTCGGTCAGGGCCTGTGCTCTGGGATCTGCCAGCATCCGCGCGATTTCGGCATCCAGCATGCCCGGCGCGCGAAGGCGCCCTTGTTCTGCCAGCGCAAGCAGCCGTTCGTCAGGGATAGAACTCCACAGGAACAGCGCCAGCCGCGTGGCAAGATCGATATCGGACACGCCATAAGCCGCGCCAGAAATGCCCGCGGGCGGCGGACTTTCCACCACGAACAGGAATTGCGGCGAAACAAGGATGGCTTCGACCGCCGCCTCTATACCTTGCTCGAAAGTGCCACGGGCGCGCTCTGTCCCATAAAGACGCATCAGCGGTGCAATGTCTTCTGCGTTTACCGGCCTTCGCCATGCCCGTCGCGCCAGAGAGGTCACGATGGTCTGCGCGCAATGCGCTTCCTCCGCTGCATTTCGTGGCCGACACCGGAACACCGCACGCTGGCCCGGCGTCTCGGTCATGCCCTTCGCGTCATACGGCCCCGCCACGTCCAGTTGCAGCACATCGCGCGGGAAATTGCGCTGCGAATAGCGCGGATGCATGCGGAACGAAGGCACTTGCAATGTACCCGCCCGCTTGCCGTCCACCCACACGTCCACCGGCAGCGGTTTCGGCGCGTCAAGAGGCAGCGGTACGTAGTCCGTGCTGTTGCGCAACCATTGCACGGTTTCGTCCGGCCATGTCTGGCGGCGGAAGGACAGGCTGATCCGGTGAGTCCCCGCCGTCAGCGGCAGGCGCAGCGAATAGCGATCCTCCACCAGCCGGTCGGTTTCGTTGTTCGTATTGGAATTGAGCCAGGCGACGACATCGTACAGGCCATCATGGCGCGCGAAATACCGAACCGCCGTGCCTCCGCGCGACGCCAGCGGCAGATCACCGCCTGCTCTTTCATTGAACGCCGGGACGCCCGAATTCATTACAGAGCCGTCCTTGGGCACCTGCCACGTCGTCACGAAAGGACGCGCGGGCACCAGTCCCGTGGCCTGCCGTGCCACCTTGCCCGCAACCGCGACATAGCGTTCCATCAGTGTTGGCGAAACGCTCAGCACGTCGGCAATATTGTCGAATCCGAAACCGGAATTGTCCGGCGGCAGATCGCGCGCCACATCGGCTTCGACACCCAGCAGGTCCCTGACCGCATTGGCATATTCGAAGCGATTGAGGCGACGCACCGCCATCCGGCCGGGATCGGGATTGGCGGCAACATACTGCGCCCGCCCGCCATCCAGCCAGGCAACGAATGCCGCGCGCTGCGCCATGTCAGGCTGCGGCTTGGAATGCGGTGGCATCTCGCCCGATGCAACGCGCCGCAGGATCTTCTCCCACGCCTCGGCATTGCGCCCGCTTGCAATATCGGCTGCACCAAGATTCTCGACCGAAAGCCCGGCGACATTGTCGAAATCATTGTGGCAGCGTGAACAATACTTTTCGAGCATTGGCTCGACCATTGCAGCGTGGCTTTGCGCCAGCGCGGTCTCGGCAGGGGCGGTAGCATCAGCGGACGCAAGCAGGCACGTTCCTGAAACCAGTACGCTCAGCGCCAGCGCCAATCGCCCGGCGGGAACGCGCAAAGCCAGCTTCATTCGGTGAATGCCCCTATATCGCAACGCGACCATGGCCGGTTCCCCAGCCATGCGGGACCTATCGGGCGCGATTGCCAGCGTCCATTGCCATTAACCGGACGATCCATATCCATAATTAGCGCACTGCGCCAACCGCCCGCCCTGTGCTGCATGCCAAAAGTGGCCGGGCGGGGAGCAAATACGCAACTGGTTGATTTTACCTGCCACACTCGGCAGGGATTGCACGCAGCGCTTCGGCCCGACCGGACCCGGAAGGCGGCGATGTTTTCCAATCTTCAAGCGATGAGGCCGATGTCCAGCAAAATGCCGACCGCCCAGCCTGAAATCAATTCGATCAAAGCCGAGATCGATGAAATCAAGCGTCGCCGGATTCTCGAAGAAGCCATCGGGCAGTTTTTCGACAAAGGCTATGAGGCGACATCGCTGGAATCCATCGCCGAAGGCCTGGGAGTAACCAAGCAGTTCATCTATTCGCGCTTTCGCAGCAAGGCGGAACTGCTGGTCGCAGTCTGCCATGCTGGGGCCGCCGCAGCAGACCGGACGGTTGCGTTCAGCGCCACGCTAAGCGGCGATCCGGCAACGCGGCTGGCGCAGATCATCCGCTATTTCGTCCAATTGCAGATCGAGCATCGCCGCGAGGTTGCGCTCTATTTTCGTGAGGCAAAAAGCCTGCCGGCGGACGAAGGACTTGCCATCGATTCCTCGAAGCAGCGCTTCCACCGCATGTTGCGGGGCTTGCTCAACGAAGGGAAGGCCTGCGGCCAGTTCGAGATTGCCGATGCCTCGCTCGCTGCCTCGGCGCTGGGCGGCATGGCATCATGGGCGTTCACATGGTTCCAGCCCGAAGGGCGCTGGGTGGCCGAATCGGTCGCGCGCGAGCTTGCGGCACTGGCCCTGAGGACCGTCGGGGTGCCCGACCCGCGCGCCTACCTTGCCGACGATTCCGCATGAGGCCTGCATAAGGGTTGCATGCAGCTGCGGCTTCAACATCCCGCTGCGTTTCCTTTTCCTTCTATTTCAACGCATTTTCGCAAGGACTTACGCGCCTGCGGAGAGCGCATGCCCGTGCCCTGACACTGGCGGGATATTCCCACAAAACACATTATAGCCTTGACAGAATATATATATTCTTGTTAGTATATTTGTCAGGCAATGGCTTGAACCGGCTGCCGCATTCCAGAGGTGTCAGTGATGATTGTTGGCGAACAGAAGCCCGATTTCGATGCAGTGGTCATTGGTGCCGGGGTGACCGGCATTTACCAGACGCATCTGCTCGAACAGAATGGCATGTCGGTCTGCGGGATCGAGGCGGGCAACGATGTGGGCGGAACCTGGTTCTGGAACCGCTATCCCGGCTGCCGCCTCGATACCGAAAGCTACGCCTACGGCTATTTCGCGCTGAAGGGCATCATCCCCGACTGGGACTGGAACGAGCGCTTCGCCTCGCAACCCGAAATGCTGCGCTATGCCAATCGCGCGGCCGATGCGATGGACGTGCGCAAGCATTACCGCTTCAACACCAAGGTCGTCGCGGCGCATTATCTGAACGCAGGCAACGTCTGGCAGGTCACGCTCGACAATGGCGAAGTCCTGACCTGCCGCTTCCTCATTTCATGCACCGGCCCGCTCTCGGCCACGAGAATGCCGGACATCAAGGGCATCACTGCGTTCAAGGGCGAGGCGTTCCACTCGTCACGCTGGCCGGTGGACGAGAACGGACTTCCCCGCGAAATCGATTTTTCGGGCAAGCGGGTCGGCATTATCGGAACCGGCGCCACCGGGGTCCAGATCATCCCGATCGTCGCCGAAAAGGCAGGCCAGCTTCAGGTGTTCCAGCGTTCGCCGAACTGGTGCACACCGCTGGGCAACACCCCGATCAGCAAGGACGAGATGGAGGTCATCCGCAAGCGCTACCCCAACATTATCGAATATGTGAAGATCACCGACACGGCATTCCCCTATCACCGCGATCAGCGCAAGGCGATTGATGTGCCTGCGGAGGAACGCGAGGCCTTCTTCGAAAACCTCTACAATCAACCCGGTTACGGCATCTGGCTCAGCGGCTTCCGCGACCTGCTGGTCAACAAGGAATCGAACAAGTTCCTTGCCGATTTCGTTGCCGACAAGATCCGATCACGGGTCAAGGACCAAGCCATCGCTGAAAAGCTGATCCCCAAAGATCACCCGTTCGGCGGCAAGCGCGTCCCGATGGAAACGAACTATTACGAGGCCTACAACAAGGACAATGTTCACCTCGTCGATATTCGTGAGGCACCGATCGTCGAGATCACCGAAACCGGCATCCAGACGGCAGACGCCTTCTACGAACTCGACGTGATCATCTTCGCAACGGGCTTCGATGCGGTTACCGGATCGCTCGACCGGATCGACATCCGCGGCAAGGGCGGAGCGCGCCTCAAGGACGTCTGGGCCGATGGACCGACGACTTTCCTGGGCCTTCAGGCGCGCGGCTTCCCCAATTTCTACACACTGGTCGGCCCGCACAACGGCTCGGCCTTCTGCAACGTCGGCGTTTGTGGCGGGCTTCAGGCAGAATGGGTGACACAGATGCTGGTCTACATGGCAGCCAAGGGCCTGACCTTTGCCGAAGCATCGCAAGCGGCAGAGGATGAGTGGACCGAATCCGTCTACCGCGACTTTGCCCGCACCCTGCTGGCCGAAGCCAATGCCTGGTGGGTAAGGACGACCACGAAGCCTGATGGCACGATCGTACGCCGGACACTGGTCCATGTTGGCGGTGGGCCGGAGTACCGCAAACGCTGCGAGCAAGTGGCGTACATGGATTACGAGGGGTTCGAAATGGCCTGAACGGGATCATCACTCTCCCGCAAATCAACATTAGCGTTGACAGCCGGGAGCGATCCTATAATTTCGGCAAACAATAAGCATTGATGCGGGAGAGTAGTGCCTTGACGTTCACGGAGTGGTCCGAGGTTTGCCCCCTGGCGGACTTGCTGGTGCGCAGCGCCGCGCGGTTTCCCGATCGCAACGCATTGGTCATGCCAGACTTTGCCATGACTTACACCGAACTGCGCGATGCCTCGATCGAGATCGCGCGCGGCATCATCGGCATGGGTCTTCGGCCCCGCGCGCACGTCGGCATTCTGGCGAACAACAGCCGTGAGATGGTGGCCGCGCTGTTCGGCGCGGCTCTCGCCAACTGCGTGGCGGTCCCGCTCAACGCACGGCACAAAAGCCGCGAACTGGGTTACATCATCGAGAATGCGGACCTCGCGCTGATCCTGACGACCGCTGCCGACACGCGCTTTGTCGATTTCCGCGAGGTGCTGTCCAGCGCCCTGCCCTCGCTTGGCGCCAGCCTTGGCGGCGGAACCCTGTCCTTAGCCGAAGCCCCGCAGTTGCGCGGGATCGTCGTGCTGGAAGGCGAAGCACCTGCGGGGTTTCTTTCGCGCGACGCCTTCGCAGAAGCAGCCGCAAAAGTCTCAGCCAGCACAGTCGATCAGGCCCGCCGCGCCACCCGTCTGCGCGACACCGCCCTGATCATCTATACTTCGGGCACCACGGCCAATCCCAAGGGCTGCCTGCTCACCCACGAAGCCGTGACGCGCGGGCCGGTGGAGCGCGCCAGCAGCCGTTTCCGCGCCTGTGACCATGACGTGACCTGGGGCGGCGGACCGCTGTTCCACATCGGATCGTTTGCGCCGTTCATCGGTGCAATCGGAACCGGCGGAACATATGTAACCGACGTGTTTTTCGACGCGGGCCGCGCGCTCGACCTGATGGAGCGCGAAAGGGTGACCGTGGCCTGGCCATGGTTCCCCGCGATCCTGCAACCCTTGCTCGACCATCCCGAATTCGCCCCGCAGCGCCTCGCCGCCTTGCGCAAGGTGCTGCTGATCGCGCCCCCTGCCCTTGTGGACCGCGCCCAGCGTACCTTTCCCGAAGCGGAGTTCATGCAGGCTTGCGGGATGACCGAAACCGCCGGAATCTTTGCTCTGTGCGCACCCGACGAAACGCCGGAACAACGCACGATCAGCCAGGGCAAGCCCGTGCCCGGCATCGAGGTAAAGATCGTCGATCTGGATAGCGGCACCGAAGCGGCTCCCGGTGCCGTGGGCGAAATTCTTGTGCGCGGCTATTGCGTGATGGAAGGCTACCATCGCTCGCCCGAAAAGACCGCCGAAGCGCTCGACAGCGAAGGCTGGCTGCACACCGGCGACCTGTATGCGCGCGGTGCCGATGGCCAGCTGACATTCCATGGCCGCGCCAAGGACATGCTGAAAGTCGGCGGTGAAAACGTCGCCGCAATCGAGGTAGAGGCGTATATTTGCAGCCACCCGGCAGTGAAGCTTGCCGAAGTGGTCGGCCGCCCTGATCCGCGCCTTGATGAAGTTCCCGTGGCCTTTGTCGAACTGCGTCCGGGCCACACCGCCACCGCACAGGAGCTTATCGACTTCTGCCAGGGCCGCATCGCCAGCTACAAGGTGCCGCGCGCCGTGTTCTTCATGAACGATGGCGAATGGCCGATGTCGGCAACCAAGGTCGACAAGCGGGCGTTGCGCACCCGCCTGTGAGATCGCGTTACCGCTTCTGCATGCCGCTGAAGAAGATCTCGCAGAACGAATCCGAAATTTCCTGCGCCGAATGCGTTCCGCCCGGCTGATACCAGCGGTGGGTCCAGTTCAGCATTCCGAATACCGCGTTGGCCGCAACCGACACGGCAATGTCTGATCGCATTTCGCCCTTCGCAATCAGTTCGCTGATCAGGCTGAGGACGATCCGTTCGAACGTGCGCGTCTTGGCGACGATCCGCTGCGCCCAGGCGCTCTTCTCGCCGGTCACCCGGCTCATCTCTTCCTGGATGTAGACGTACATATGAGGATAGTACTGGTCATAGGCTGACATCAGCTGGGTTATGACCGCGCGCAGCTTTTGCGCTGATTCAAGCGTCTCGTCGGCGAAAATTTCCTCGCACGCCGCGATGTTGGCTTCCACCCCGACGCGCAGGCATTCGCGGAACAGCTCTTCCTTGCTGCCGAAGTAGTAGTAGACCGTGGCGCGATCCAGCCCCGCCTTGTGTCCGATTTCAGCCAGCGTCGTCGCCTTGAAACCGTGGGCCTTGAACTGCCGCCCCGCGATCTCGACAAGTTCGGCGCGCTTTGCCAGATAGTCAGTGCTGCCTTCTTCGAGCGCGGATTTGCGGCGCTTTGAAATGTTGCTCGTCGTTACCATGGCGTGAGGCGTATCGACCTCGGAAGCCGATGACCAGAGGTTTTGCGCGGCAAAGTCCGTGTTGCGCTGGCAACCTGCTCCAATCCGTCAACTTTCGGCAATGGCGCGACGATCCACGATTTCGAGGCCAAAACCCTCAAGCGCCGCCATCTTGCGGCTGCTCGATGTCAACAGCGCCATCCGCTCGACGCCAAGGTCTTTCAGGATCTGCGCGCCGATGCCGTAATCGCGATCACTTGACAACCGCGCATATTCTCCGCGCCCGCCCATGACCCGGCGCGAGATCGACGCCCTGTCCGGGTCCTGCACGAATACTGCTACGGCAGGGCCGTCGTGCGCCGCCATCTGCCGCAAGGCAGAAGGCACGTAATCGGGATGGGCATTGCGATAGCCGAGCAAATCGGCGGTCAGATCGAACTGGTGCACCCGTACCAGCGTATCGACACCTGGCCTGACATGCCCCCGCACCAGCGCGACATGCTCGCAATTATCAACCAGATCGCGATAGACGTGGATGGTGAAACTGTCGCCGTAATGGCTGTCGAAAGGTCCATTCGCAACGCGTTCGACAAGAGTTTCTGTTTTGCGACGCCATGCGATCAGATCGGCGATGGTGCCGATCTTCATGCCGTGTTCGGCAGCAAAAGGCACAAGGTCCGGCAACCGGGCCATCGTGCCGTCAGGGTTCATTACTTCGCAGATCACGCCGGCGGGGATAAGGCCTGCCAGCCGTGCAATATCAACGGCAGCCTCGGTATGACCCGGCCGCACCAACACGCCGCCATCGCGCGCAACCAGCGGAAACACATGCCCCGGTGACACCAGATCGCCCCCGCCGCTCTGCGCATTCACCGCGACCGAAATCGTGCGGGCGCGGTCAAAAGCCGAAATTCCGGTGGTCACGCCCTCGCGCGCCTCGATCGAGACGGTGAACGCCGTGCCATGGCCAGAGCGGTTGTCGCTCGACATTGGCGACAGTTCGAGATCGCGCGCGCGCTGCGCGGTGATCGCGAGGCAGATCAGCCCGCGCGCGTGGATCGCCATCTGGTTGATCCGATCGGGCGTTGCAAACTGGGCAGGCACGATGATATCGCCCTCGTTCTCGCGATCATCGGCATCGACCAGGATGAACGGGCGCCCATTGCGAGCCTCGTCGATGATTTCATCGATGGTGGCAATCGCGGTCATCTCAAGCTCCTCATTTTATGTTTTCTTTCGCGGCCTTGAAGCGCGGCGGAAAGCCTTTGCTCATGTCGCGGACATAGCCTGTATTGTCATACGCCGTCTCGAAGGCGGCACCACTGAAACTGTAGCATGCGCCTTGCCGCGCAGGCTCTTCCGAAACGCGGCGCGGCTGAGGTCCATCGACGATATACGCCCGCCCGCGCGCCACGAAAACCGCCATCTGCGCTATCCGCCACAAGTCCGCCTCTGCCGAAGAAAACCGTTCCTGCACCCAGCGCGTGAACCCGCCGAACAGGCTTTGTCCGCAATGCTCCACCGGCTCCGCAATAACTTCATCATGCAGCACCCATTCCAGCGCCAGCGCGCCGTCGACCTTGACGGTCAATCGCTGGTGGCGGGTCTCGTCACGGTCGGTCAACGACACTTCGACAGTCTGCGCAAAGTCGCCCCGCGCCATCCATGACAGGCCCAACCGGGCAAGATCGACCAGATGCGTGCATTGACCGCCGCGCTCGTCGCTCGTCAAAGACGGCGACGTTCCGCTTGCAGGCATTCCGCGCAGCAATCCCAACGCCGCCGTCGCGCCGGGGCAACTGGTCTTGGGAAACCGGTCCATCCCGGCGATTACATCGGCAATCACCCCGTCTTCGACAAACAGCGCAACCGCCATCTCATGAAAATCGTCGAGCAACGACACCTGAATGCCGTTGCCCCATGACGAAAAGCTGATCCGCCGCCGGAAAATGCCACTGCCATACGCCGGATTGGGCGGATAATGACCAAGGTTGGCAGACACGCGCGGTCAACCTGCGGCGTCAAGACACCGGGCGGACTTGACCTGGATATCCGTTTCGTCCGGCTGCGAACGATCACATGTTTCCGCGCAGTGGCCGCTCATGTCAGCGCCCGGTCCACACCGGCTTGCGACGTTCGGCACCGGCCAGTTCGCCTTCGCGCTTGTCGCTGCTTTCGGCGTACTGCTCGATCTCCTCGAAACGCGACATCAGCGCAACTTCGAGCGGATGACCGAGACGCCCCAGCGCCGCAGCCTTTGCCGCCTGATTGGCGAGCGGCGATGCAGCATTGATCTTGCCGGCCCACTTCTGCGCGGTCGCGGCAAGATCGGCAAAGGGCACGACCTCGTTCACCAGTCCGAAGCGTTCGGCCACATCGGCCTTGATCCGTTCGCCAGTCAGGATCATCGCCATGGCAATATGGTGTGGCAACTGGCGCATGGCCCGGTGCACAACGCCGCATTCGCCGATTATGCCGACCTTGGTTTCAGGCAGACCGAACTGCGCCGTTTCGGCAGCGACGATAATATCCGCACACATCGCCAGTTCAAATCCGCCGCCCACGCAGAACCCCTGCACCGCCGCGATCAAAGGCTTCTTGAGCGTGACCAGCGGACCGCCGATACCGGTCAAACCGCCGCCGAGCGCCATACGCGTCTTGCACTCGGCTCCGCCCGAAACATCCGCACCGATGCAGAAGCCCTTCTCGCCCTCGGCCGAAAGAATCGCGCACCAGATGTCAGGATCGGCGTTGATCGTGTTCCACGCATCCAGCAGCAGGTCATCCATGTCCTGCGTGATCGCATTGAGGCCCTGCGGGCGGTTCAGGCGGACATGCGCAACATGTCCATCGATGGTGAATTCTACGTCTGCCATGATTACTCCTTCGGCGCGACGAGCGGACTCGTCGGCGCAACCTTGAACTGCTGGATGACGGCCTTGAGGCCCTGTTCCTTCATGCGTTGCCGCACTTCGAGCACCGCCGGTGCCATGTGCAGCAGCGCGTCGATTTCAGCGATGCCGGACAGCGCCTGCCGGAAGCCTGCCGCCTCGGTGGCGCGGTTGATCGAAAGTTTCTTCAGCCGCAGCACGTCGGGCGGCGTCATCGCGATGCGCTGCGCCAGTGAACGGACCGCCGGGATCAGGTCGGCGGCAGGCACACAGTGGTTGGCCCAACCCCACGTCACCGCCGTTGGCCCATCAATCCAGTTGCCCGGCACGAAGGCAAATTCCTTGGCGCGCTTGGGACCGACCAGGCTGACCCATGTCGGCGCGATGAAGCCGCCACCAATCGGAATTGTCGGCTCCCCGATGCGTACATCGTCCGCCACGATAGTAATGTCGGTGAACACACACATCTGCGCCGCTGCGGCAAGGCAGAAGCCATGCACCGCTGCGATCACTGGCTTGGGATGATCCCACATCAGCAGCCAGCGATCGACATTGGCGCGCAGCCGGGCATGGTCGCCCATCGGATCGGCAGGGCCGCTGTCGCCCGCGCCATAGCTGCCCAGATCCATGCCCGCGCAAAATCCCTTGCCCTCGCCGCGAATGGCGATGACCGGCCCGCCTTCGTGCTTCAACCGTTCAAGCGCGTGGGCGAATTCGTCGAGCAGTTGCGGGGACAATGCGTTCGCCGCCTCAGGCCGATCGAGCACGATCCAGCTGAGCGCCTCTTCGTGCTCTATGCGGATCGTGGCATATTCGCCCGCCATGCCCGTCACTCCACGCGGCCGATGGGGTTGGATGCCCGGACGTGATAATCGGTGGTCATCACGGTCTTGAGGATACGCTTCTTGAACTTCCACTGGCCGTCCTGCTTGACCACGACATCATGGTACTGGCCATAAAGAATGCCGTCAGGGCGCTCCTTGGTGTAGCGGTGGATCGCCAGCACGGCGGCGCGCAGCGTGGCTTCGCTGTCGCTCACCCAGTCGATCACGATGTTCGACACATGGTGCGATGTTGCGCGGAAAAAGGTGCCGATGCCGTCAAGCGTCTTGGCGTAATCCTCGATCCCGGTTGCGCCGAAATTGGGCGCATAGCTGACTTCGCAATCATCGACGAACAGCTCAATCATCTTTTCGGGCATGTTCATGTCGAGATAGTAGGCATAGTCGAACACGATGCGTTCGATTGCGCGTTCCTCGACGATCCGGTCCACAGCGTTGGCATGATCCACAATATCTCTCCTCATACTTTGGTCAGTTTTATCAACCGGCCCGTGCTTTTCGGCGCTTGATAGTTCAACACAGACGTTGACGATTCACGCAAAAAAAAGACGTCACCCGGTCGGCATTCTCGGAAAATCCGAGGGCAGCGGATCGGCGCCCGGCCACCGCACGTTCAGCGCGGTCGTCAACGAACCGACGACTTCGGACCAAGGCGCGATGTGAACGACCTTCATCGCCCGCACAGCAATCCGCCATTGCCCGTCTTCGCGCACGTATTGATCGATGTAACGCACTGCGCCGAAATAGGTGGCTTCGCCCAAGCCTAGCTCAAGGTGCGCGCAAACCTCGCCGTCAGCGGTATCTGCGCCGGTAAAGCTGATGTGGACGTAGTTGGGCGTATGCACGGTTTGCCCCATGCCCGCCCGCGCCGCCTTGATCAGCGCAACAACCTCATCGCGCCCTGCAGCATCCTCAAACCCCGAAGCTTGGAAGCGCGCCTTGCGCGTAAAGCACTGCGCCATGACGGCGTAGTCATCATCATCGGACGCACGAAAATACACGGCAACCAGATCCTGAATGGCTGCCCTGTCTTCAAGTATTCCAATGCGCTGTTCGAGCGACGACACGTTCCGACTCCCTCTCTCACAATCCATATGATCAACGCCCACGATCCAGTCAACACATAAGTTGACAGAAACACACCTCATCGTCAAAGTCCTTGAATGACCGTTATATCCATCGACGCATTGCGCGCAGAAGCTGAAGAACTGACCCGTGGAATAGCCGACGGCGAACCGCTTGATGCGCTAGGCACCGCGCTGGTGACGCTGGCGGCCAGCGCGTCGGTTACGGCACTTGACCGCGCGCAGATGGACGCAGCAATTGCACGTTGCTTCGATGCAGGCGCAACCGTCGCGCAAGTGCAGGAAATTCTCGCGCTCACGTCCGGCCTTGGCGTTCACACCCTGATGGTTTCGGCGTCAGCGGTGCTTGCGGCCGCCAGCGCGCGCGGCCTGATCGATGCCGCTGCACCGTTCGATGCCGAACGTCAGGCGCTGTGGGACCGCCATGTCGGCACCGATCCTTTCTGGACCGGTTTTTCCGCCGAACTGCCGGGCTTCCTCGAAGCGATGCTGCGGCTTTCGCCCGACATCTTCACCGGCTTTTTCGAATATTGCGCCATCCCGTGGCGCAGCGGCACGGTGCGGGCGCGGATCAAGGAACTGGCCGCGCTGGCCTGCGATGCCGCACCCAGCCACCGCTTCCGCCCCGGCTTCCGCGTTCATCTGAAAAACGCCGTCGCGCTGGGCATTGGCCGAAGCGCGATCATGCAGACGCTGGATATCGCCGCCGCGGCGCCGGAGCATCGCGGCACCGATTGATTATCCCGCCGCGACTGCATCCCACACCAGCGGGACGTTTTCGACAGCAGCGACGATGCCCGAATGATAAACCGGGTTCGCCCCGGACGCGAGGCTGAACGCCGGGATGCGCCGGATCCATTCCTGAAGGGTTACCGTCGCTTCCAAACGGGCGAGATGCAGACCCGCGCAACGGTGGGGACCGCCACCGAACGTGCTGTGCTGCACAGACTTGCGTTCCCAATCCAGATCCCACGGATCGGCATGCTCCCCGGCATCAAGCCCATGCAGTGCCGTGGGAAGGAGAATCATGTCACCCTGTTTCAGGTCCACGCCGCGATAAGTCTGATCCACGGCCACCATCCGGGCGTCCGAAACAACCGGGAAGCGTCGGAAGAGTTCTTCGACACCCCGACGCAATTTCAATTCATCCTCCCGGATTTCCGCTACTTTTTCCGGGTGTCGGGCAAGGTAGATCATCGAAAAGCTGAGGAAGTTGACGACAGTATCGAGACCGCCCAGCAACAGCAGCGAAATCAGCCCTACGGCCTTTTCATGCGAAATCGGTTCGCCGTTGATCGAGCCATTGACCATCACCGAAATGAGGTCGGTGCCATTCTTGCCGCGCCTTTCGCGAATGATCGGATCGACATAGGCATCAAAGCCCTTGTTGGCTGCATCCAGCGTCGCCGCCATTTCCTCCGGCGAACTGCCAGCCGGGCGGGTCATGTCCTTGGCAAAGACGGCCAGCTTGGGGACGTCAGACATTGGCAGGCCTGCCATAGCCATGAACACCTTGACCGGGAAGACGTTGGCATAGTCCGCCGCGAAATCGCACTGCCCTTGGGCGACGAGCGGCTCAATCAGGTCGATGGCGGCCTGGCGCACCTGCTCTTCCATCTTGCGGATCTGTCCGGGATTCAATCCGGTATCGAGCAGCTTGCGATAGGGCGTGTGTTCAGGCGGATCCATCCGCGTTGGCACCATGCCGTACTTTTCGCCGGCTTCCTTGGGCAGAAAGATGACCTCGCTCGAAAACCGGGCAGGATCGCTGTACACTTCCTTGATCACTTCGCCGCGCGTGGCCACCCAGTGTCCACCGGTCAGCGGTGTCCACACCAGTTCAGGCATGTCCGGTGTCTGCAAGGCCTTCCAGGCCTCGTGAAAGCCCTGGTCGATCCCGTCGAGGGCGTACATGTCGATGTCCCTGACAAGCGCTTCGGGGATGTGTGCCGGTCGGTCAGCGCGAACGCGATTATCGACCATCGTTGCTTGCGTCATGGTTCGTCCTTCCGTCGTTCAGTTGATTTCGGGGTCGATAACGGCCTTGATCACCGCACCTGCCGCCGTCGCCTCCAGCGCTTCAAGTGCTTGGCTCACGCCAAAGCGATGGCTGACGATTTCGGCCAGCGGGTATTGCCCGTTCAGCCGCGCCGCCAGATGCAGCGCCTGATGGTAATGCTTCGGCTTGGGGAACGTCGCCCCGGCAATCGTCAGGTTCTTGAGCGTCAGGTCACGCGGCGATATCGGCTGCGTACCGATCGCGCCCCACAGCCCCAGGATGATGTAGCGCCCGTGATTGCCTGCAAGGTCAACGCCTTCAGGAAATGCGGGTAGTACGCCAGCGGCTTCGACGACGACATCGGGACCGTTGACCGAAACGCGATCATAGATCTGCCTGCGCCGTTCGTCGGCGGGGTCCTTGAGCGAAACGGTTGCCGTCGCGCCCAGCGCCTTGGCAATGGCAAGCCGGTTATCGTGCATGTCCACCGCAATGATCTCGCGCGCGCCTGATAGCTTGGCGACAAGAATGGCGGAAAGACCGACCGGCCCTGCCCCTTGCACCACTACCGTATCGCCCATGCGCACTGGTCCGCAGCGATCAAACCCGCGCAACACCGTGGGCAAGGCACAACCGAGCGCAATCACCGCATCGACCGAGGCGCCATCGGGCAGCCGGAAGAACGCAAGGCCATTGGGCAGGCAGGCAAAATCGGCATAGCTGCCCCAGTTGGGCTTTTCGGCATGTTCGAAGAACTGCGAATTGTCGCAAGGCGTCTCATCCAGCACGGTGCAACTGTGGCAGCGGTGGCACAGCGCAATCGGCGCCCAATAGACAAGATCGCCTGGCTTTACCGCAACGCCTGCATAATCGGTGGTAACGCCCGGTCCCAGCTTCTCGATCCGGCCCACACCTTCATGGCCCAGAATGATCGGAAACGGCATGATGCCCGCTTCGCCCGACATGATGTGGACATCGCTGCCGCACACCCCGCCTGCCACAATACGCACCAGCGCGCCGCCCGGTTCGGGATCGAACACCGGAACGTCCCAGGTTTCGATCCGGTTGGGTTCAACCAGCACGCACGCTCTTGCCTTGCTCATTTCTTCGGTCCTCTCCAGATCCGGCAATGGCAACAGCGGCGCTCTTCACGGCGCCGTCTGCGGCTATCACCGGCAGGGGTTCAGTTTGGCATTCGAACTTTGGGGCAAACTTCGGTGGCCAGTCGGCGCAGCGATTCTTCCCAGGGCTTGAGATCATCGATGCTATCATGCTGGTTGGCCACGATCTGACCCCAGCCGCCAACCGCATCGGCCAGCTTTTCCAGCTTTTCGATCACCGTATCGGGCGATCCGCACAGGATCACATGCTCGACCAGAAAATCCTCGTCGATCGTGTCCGGCGTGATGTCCACGCCGCTGTCGTGGATGATGCCATCGAACAGCCCGAACTTGACGTAGATTTCCTTCAGGTACTTGTGCCACGTCTGCATCAGCCCGGTCTTGCGCACCAGCCGCTTGGCCTCGGCATCGGTGTCGGCGATGAAGATGTCGCGGCACACACGGTAACGCTTGCGATCGGGCACGTGCCCTTTCGAGATCATCGCGTCTGACCACGTATCCCAATGCGCCTTCATCTGCGGCGTACCGCCGAAGAACGAGATCGGCGAGTAGTCGCGCTCGCCCGCAAACTTCATCGAGGAAGACTTTTGCGAGAGACCCGTTACTGCCAGTTCAAGCGCCGCACGTCCGCCATAAGGCGCGTTGTTGGCGATCTCGACGTTGTATTCCGGCATCGTGTCGGGTCCGGGAAACCCTGCCTGATAGTATTTGCCCTTTTCAAGGAAGGGCTTGCCCTCCCACACGCGCTCCATCAGGCCGAGCGCTTCAAGCTGGCGTGGCGGCAGTTCGAAAATATTGTCGAAGCCGTGCAGGATCGCGTCGGTGTGGTGTCCGCCGGGTGCCACACCAAGGAAGTAACGGCCTTCCATCACCTGGCTAAGCCAGCCGATGCGGATCGCGAGCGTTGCCGGATCATGATACGGCAGCAAGTGCGCCATCGGCGCAAAGCGAATGGATTTGGTCGTCTGCGCGCAAGCCGCGATGATCGCCTCTGGCATGGGAATATTCTCCCAGCCCAGCGTGTAATGCTCACCGATCATGTAATCGGCAAACCCCGCCTCGTCGGCGATGCGCGCTATATCGACCGCCCAGTCGAACACCTGACGCGGTGTTCGGCTGGGGGGATTGTAGGGCGTCATGAATATTCCGCACTGCATGGACATTTCGTTCTCTCCCGGAAACTGTTTTTATGGGTGGACCGGTCACATCACACGAATACGCCTTCTTCGTTCTTGGTCGAAAAGCGTGGCGCTACCTTGTCGATGAACTTGTCCAGTTCTTCCTTGTTGGCATCCGGCTCCAGATGGCCCTGCCCGAACATCAGGAACAGTTCGTCGAACCCAAGCCGGTCATGTGCCTCGCCAATCCGGTCGGCGATCTCGTCAGCCGATCCGATCAGCACGTTCGGCGGACGCTGGCCCATCGGGATGAACCATTCGTCCCAGAACCACATGTGCTCTTCCATCAGTTGCGCCGCACGATCCTTGTCATCGGTCAACATCAGGAAGCCACCCCAAGCCGAAGCCTGAGTCTTGGTCACCTCCCGCTCCACCTTGGCGGCCGATCCGATATAGCGATTGTTCAGCGATTCACAGAAGTCGAGGTTGTCGGACAGGACGATCAGCTTGCCGCCTTCTTCTGCCCAGAAATCGATGGTCCGCCCGGAAGCTGCAAAGCCACCATAAATCGGTGGGTGCGGGTCCTGATAGCATTTCGGCGCGATCCCGATCTGCCGAACGATGCCATCGGCGTCCTGGCCCTTGCCGTATTTTGCATAGGCGGGATGCCCGGCAGAGCCGCCATTGGGAGGAAACTCCCAGTTTTCACCCTTGTGGCTGAACACATCGCTAGTCCACGCCTTCTTGACCACGCGAACGCCTTCTTCAAACATCGAACGATTGCGCGCATCCTGTTCGTCGCGCGCTTTCACGTTGTCCGGCGTCGTCGCGCTGACCCCTTCCTTGGCGGCGTAGCTATCCACCCAGCGGGCATGATAACCGCGCGTAAACCCGCAATACATGCGGCCTTGCAGCATGTGATCGAGCGTTGCGATCTCCTCGGCCACGCGCACCGGATTGTGCGTCGTCATGGTATAGCCCATGATTCCGGCCTTGAGCCGCTTGCTGTTCTGGCCAACGAAGAGGCTGAACATCCCTGGATGGTTGTTCGCCTCGAACCCTTCGATCTGCAAGTGATGTTCAGGCTGGCAATATCCGTAGAATCCAAGATCGTCAGCAAGCCGCACATAACCGCGAACCTCTTCGAGGAACCGCTGATACAGATCGTTGCGCTGCCCGGCCATGCCAGCCTCGATCTCATGGCGGCGCCCCACGACGCCGGTCTGCATCAGATGGAATTTCATCGCCTCAATCCCCAATCACTTTTATCAACACCAGCGTTGATATGTGGTCCATCTACCCCTTGTCAATGGCGATCAGGGCACTGCATCAACTTATGCGTTGACTGATGGCGATTGACGCTTGCGTCGCCGCAATCCGCGTCGCAGTTGAACGTCTATGGAAATTTCTGGAATCGATCATGTCGTCGTCAGGGTCGCTGACCTTGGACGCGCCATCCACTTCTATTGCGAAGTTCTGGGATGCAAACTGGAATGGCGCCGCGATGATCTCGCGCTCGCGCATCTGCGAGTCGGCAAGCTATTTATCGACCTGCTGGCGGGGCAGCCCTTGCCCGAAGGTCCGGGCCGCAACATGGATCACCTTTGCCTGACGGTGAGAGATTTCGATCTTGCGCAGGTGCGCGATCATCTCAAGCAGCATGGCGTTGAAATTGGCACTGCGGGCGAACGCTTCGGGGCATCCGGCTGGGGGCAATCGCTGTACATTACCGATCCCGATGGTAACGGACTGGAGCTTCGCGGCTGAGCCGATACAAAAAATGCTGCGGCATCAACCGCAGCATTTTTTGTACATGAGAAGGAACGGGTGCCAGAACTGCCGCTAGGCAATCCTGACACCGATCATCTTCCTGACGATCAGAACTTGACCGAAAGTTCAGCACCGAACGTCCGCGGTTCACCCGGATAGGCTGTGTTCACGCCGTTGGAAGCACCGAGCGCGTAACCCGAAATGTAGTAGGTATTCTTGGTCAGGTTGCGCACGAAAAGCGCGGCCGAAACCTGGCTCTCCATGATTTCCTTCCAGTTCAGGCGCATTGCCAGCGTGGAGTATCCATCGAGACCCGTACCCGGCGTCGACGTGCCGTTGGTGTTCGAGAAGAAGAAACTCGATTGCTTGTAGTAGTCGGCCCGCAAGCTGACCCCACCGATTTCCGATGGAACCGGGAATTTCAGTTCGGCAAAGCCAGATCCGGCCCACTTGGGAGCATCGGGATAGGAATCGACCGCAATGTTCCCGACGAACGGAATTGGCACGTTGCGTTTGGTATACTTCGCATCGGTATAGGCAAGGTTGAAACCGACATCGAGCCACGACGTCAGCCCGACGAACGCATCGACTTCGACCCCCTTGGTCACCGCCTCTGGCACATTGACAGTGAAGCCTGCCGGAGCGCCGCCGACCACTGCATAAAGTGCGCGCTGAGCATCTTTGACGATGATCTTGTAAGCCGCCACATTGAACTGGACCGGAACGGTCGAAATCCGCCCGTTGAACTTGTAGCCGATCTCGAAATCATGGACCTTTTCGTTCTTGAACAGGTTGGCAGGCTTGCCGGTCAGCGGATCGGTGAAAGGGGCCACCGTGCCGTTGAGGTTGCCCGAACGGAAGCTTCCCCGCTGGTTGAAGTAGACCATGTTGTTGGGGTCGATCTGGTACTGCACACTGGCCGTCCACGCCGGAGCCGAAAGCTTCTGGCTCTGGTCAGCCGCAGGGGAGTTCGGATCGACGCCGAACACATTGCCCGCCGCCTGACGAATACCCACCGTTTCCCAGGTATAGCGACCGCCAAGCGTGGCAGTGAGTTTGTCTGTCACCTTGTAGCTGACCTGTGCGAACACGGCCTTGGACGTCTGCCGGTTGCGATAGGCATAGGAAATATCGGCAATGCCGCCCGGAACGACATCGGCGCCGATGTTGATCGGGATGATTTCGAACCGCTTCTGGTTCGAATAGAACACACCAGCGGTGTAGTTCAGCTTTCCGTCGGCGGTTTCACCCTGCAATTGCAGTTCGTTGCTGTAGGTTTCCGATTTGAACGTCTGGCCGCCCGGCGCTCCGGTGGCATTGGTCCCGGCCAGCTTGAACAACCACAGCGAACCGAAGGGACCGCCGCCGAGATTGCCGGGGGTGCGCGAATTGCCCTTCATGTAGCTGAAGATGTTCTTGATCTTCGCATAGCTGCCAACTTCGATTTCGGTCGTGTTGGAAACGAAGGTGTTTTCTGCACGGTGCGGCAGATCGTACTGCAGAAAAATCTTGTAAGGATTGGCGCGCGAGAACTTGGTATATCCCTCGACACCGCCGGGGAAAAAGCCGGGTGCCGCCGGTCCATCGTTGTTCCCGTAAATCGCGGCAAGCGTGTTATCCAGAAGAATGCCCGTGGTGTTTGGCGTCTTCGTGGTTCCATCGCTGATGAACTGCGTCGTGGGATCTCCCGGCGTGGTGGGCACCGAATGATAATTGAAGATGCCGCCAACGCCTTCTGTACCTCTCACCCGGTCATGCTGGAAAACCGTGACGTTCCTGATCGTCTCGGTTGGCGTGAACAGAATGGTGGCGCGGCCGGAACGGCTGTTCTTGTCGCCCAGCGTGTTGCCGGTATTGATGTTGGTGACATAGCCATTGCCGCGCGTGGCGTCGAATGCCAGGCGAATGGCCAGCTTGTCCGTCACGATCGGCAGATCGACGGCAGCCTGCATCTGGCCGAATTCGCGCGACGCACCGCGCAAGATCACATAGCCGCCAAATTCATCACCCGGCATCGGGGTTGTATAAAGCACGGCACCGCCGGTGGCGTTGCGGCCGAACAGCGTTCCCTGCGGTCCTTTCAGGACCTGGATCGAACCGAGATCGAAAAATGCCGTCGCCGTATTACCGGGATTGTAAGGCGCTTCGTTGAGATAGGGGAGGACGGCAGGGCTGGTGCCAGAGAACGGATCGAGCGACTGCCCACGCATCGAGTAGCTGAGCTGGTTCGAATTCTGGCCGTTCTTGACCTGAAGTCCGGGAACCAGCGTACCGACATCCTGCTCGCTGGCGATATTGCGGGTCTGAAGCGCTTCTGCGCCATAGGCAACGACCGAAACCGGGACCTTCGACAGCCTTTCCTCACGGCGCTGCGCAGTGACAACGATGTCCTGCAGGCTGACTTCCTCAGGCACCTGTTCCTGTGCGGCCTGCGCCAGAACCGGCGTCGCCAGTGCGGCGACAATCACGGCGAACGTACTTGCACCCCCGCGCAGCAACGCGCATTTCCTTGCGCCGAATGCACGAACGCCATCTGAAAAATGAACCATATCCCTTCTCCCATTTTTTATTATCAAGAAAATCTTTCGAGTGTGTTTGCTGCACTCTATTCGCGCAGCAAACACACAAGGTATTCAATTCAAGCGCATTAAATCAGATCAGGCGTCTACCAACTTTTCGCCGGGAACCTTGACGCGGGGCGCCACTTCCTTCGAAATCAGTTCAAGCGATTTGAACCAGGGCGACGGATCATCGAAGTAATCATGCGCTTCGACCTGAAGCGTGCCCCAGCCTCCGGTCTGCTCGAACAGATGGTTGAGCTTGTCGACAACCGTATCGGGCGATCCAACGACGAACACCTTGTCGACCAGGAATTCGAGATCGATATCGAGCGAGTCGACGCCGTTGTCCTTGGCAAAGCCGTCCATCATGCCGAAACGGCGCCAGATCGGGATAAGATAGCGATCGAAGCAGTAACCGATCGGGCCTTCCATCACGAGCCGCTTGGCCTCGGCGTCAGTGTCCGCACAGAACACGGTCTGCGATACGGCATGACGTTGGCGATCGGGGGTGAAACCAGCCTTGATGTTGGCTTCCGAATAGATTTCCCAATGCCGCTTCAGCGCATCAAGACCCGAATAGATCGAAACGGGCTTGAAATTACGCTCACCTGCCAGTTTCATCGATGGCGAATTGGCACTGAATCCGGTCACGGCAAATTCCGGGAAACTGCCGCCATAGGGCGAATAGTCGGCGAGCATGTGCTGCTCATCCTCTTCGGTCACTGCCGGTTCTTCTTCGGGGAAGCCCGCGCTCCAGAACTTGCCTTCGTGGAAGAACGGTTCGCGCTTCCAGATCTTTTCCATGATGATCAGCGATTCACGCACCATTTCGTTGAGGAAGTTGGTGTCCGTGTTCTTGATCCCGTGGATGTACGAAGCGAGCGGATAAGCGCCCGCACCGATCCCCATGAAATAACGGCCCTCAAGGATTTGCGAAAGCCAGCCCACCGTCATCGCCAGCTTCGCCGGGTGTTGGTGCGGCAGGATATGCGCCATCGGGGCAAACCTGATCGTATCCGTCTGTAACGCCGCTGCGGCAATGATCAGTTCGGGATTGGGAATATTTTCCCAGATTTGCGAGGCATGCTCGGAGATCATCATCGAGGTAAATCCGATCTTGTCGCACTGCACAGCGCTGTCCACGCCCCACTGGAACGTCTGCCGCGCGGTGCGGCCCGGACGCATATAGGGGTGAAAAATGAGGCCGGTTTCCATCGTCATATCTACTCTCCCAAGGCTTTTGAATTAAGCCATGTGGCTTATTTGCCTCTGGCGGGCCATCTCGTCAAGCCCATTCAACACACATGTTGACGAAAATCAACACTGTCGTTGACGATTTTGCGAAATCGTTGTCGCAAGCCGCGCTTGACGCTGGCGCCGCACTATCCCAATTGGCTTAAATGACGACGAAAACCGCTCAGATACCTGCCCCCGATACCAGCCTCTCGCTGGCGGCCCCCAAGGTCGCGCTCATCCTTGCAGCCGAAGTGCTGTTCGCACGCGACGGTATCGAAGGCGCGTCGCTGCGCGAAATCGCGGCGCAGGCCGGGCAGCGCAATCACCACGCCGTGCAATACCATTTCGGGTCGCGTGATTCGCTGGTGCAGGCCATATTCGATTATCGCATGAACCAGATGGAAAGCGCACGCGGTGCCATGCTTGCGGTTGCCGAAGCCGCCAGAAGCCTTGCCGATCTGCGCACGATAACCGAGATCATCTTCAGGCCCCAGATCGAACTGATCGATGAATTCGGCGATCACTCCTATGCGGGATTTCTAACCGCCTACCTGCTCCGCTATCAGGCCCGAAGATTCGGCCAGTTTGGCGAGCGGGTGGCACCCAATCTTGCCCGAACGCTTGTCCTGCTGCGGGCCTGCCTTGATTTCCTGCCGGAACATGTGGCCCAACGCCGCCTGGTCACGGCCTGCTTCATGTTCCTCAACATTCTTGTCATCCACACGCGTGACAACGGGGAGGAAGGCGAACGCTTTGAAGATGCGGTGATCGATACCCTGGGCCAGATCGTGGCGGCGCTGGCCGCGCCCCTGCCGGCAGAGACATGATCGCGTGTATCTTGCAGTCGGCATGACACTGGCCGATTCGGGCCATTCCGTGCAAGCCTAGGCACTTACAGCAGGAAAAAGACGAGGCCCATTGCGAGATAGGCCACCAGCCAGAATCCCCCGTCAATCAGCGCGAGCCGGGTGCTGATGCGCTGATGGGTGTAGCTGATCCACAGCGAAGGGATCACGAAGGCCACGGCCAGCCCACCCGACATCATGAAGTAGAGCCACCACTTCACGGCCAGGGTTTCGGTGCCGACACGCGCGAACATGTGGCCCATCATCGCGGCGGATACAAACAGCAGGGCAGCCGTGATCGCGGTTGTACGCGCGGGCGAACGCCGGATGCCAAGCCCGCCAGGACCAACGACTTCCAGCCGCGCACGGCCGAACATCGGGCCATACCATGCGGCAGACACGGCCAACGCACCAAAAACAGCAACCAATACGGCAAGCCAGTTGACCGGACCCATGACGTTCCTTTTCTGCGCCCCGCAAGGTAACTTGCTACCGCGAAGGCAGCCGATTGGCAATCGCGGGCCAACATGCGTGACGAAAGGGCAAAACTCGCTTATGGGCCGCGGCATAATGGCAACTCAGATTCCCCCCCGCGAAATCCCGGATGCTCCCAAGGTCGGCATGGTCAGCCTTGGTTGCCCCAAGGCCCTTGTTGATTCGGAACGGATCCTCACGCGCCTGCGCGCCGATGGCTATGCCATGAGCGCCGATTATGCCGGGGCCGACGTGGTGCTGGTCAACACTTGCGGTTTCCTCGATTCCGCCAAGGAAGAAAGCCTTGCCGCGATTGGCGAGGCGATGGCCGAAAACGGTCGGGTGATCGTGACCGGATGCATGGGCAACGAAGCAGACGCCATCCGCGCGCGCTTTCCGCAAGTGCTGGCCGTTACCGGCGCGCACCAGTACGAAGCCGTGGTAGAGGCCGTGCACGAAGCGGCACCTCCGGGCATGGGACCTTACATCGACCTGATCCCGCAGGCAGAGCCGGGCGACGTGAAGCTGACCCCGCGCCATTACAGCTACCTGAAGATTTCCGAAGGCTGCAATCACGCCTGCGCCTTCTGCATCATCCCTTCGCTGCGCGGCAAGCTCGCCAGCCGCCGGATCGACGCCGTGCTGCGCGAAGCGGAAAAGCTGGTGGCGGCAGGCACCAGGGAATTGCTGGTCATCAGCCAGGACACTTCGGCCTATGGCGTCGACGTGCGGCATGAAGAGCGCATGTGGAAGGGCAATCCCGTCCGCACGCACATGACCGATCTGGCGCGTGAACTGGGCAAGCTGCGCACCCCTGATGGCCAGACGCCATGGGTGCGCCTGCACTACGTCTACCCCTACCCCCATGTCGATGCGGTGATTCCGCTGATGGCCGAAGGGTTGGTCACGCCGTACCTCGACATTCCATTCCAGCATGCCAGCCCCACTGTGCTGCGGGCGATGAAGCGCCCGGCAAACGAGGCCAAGGTGCTCGAACGAATCAAGGCATGGCGCGAAATCTGCCCGGATATCGCAATCCGCTCCAGCTTCGTCGTGGGCTTCCCCGGCGAAACCGAGGCCGATTTCGAATATCTGCTCGAATGGCTGGAAGAAGCGCAACTCGATCGCGTTGGCGCGTTCCGGTTCGAGCCGGTTGCGGGCGCTGCGGCCAACGATCTGCCCGATCAGGTTCCCGAAGCGGTCAAGGAAGACCGCTACGCTCGCCTGATGGAAAAGACCGAAGCAATCAGCGCCGCGAAACTCGCCGCCAAGATTGGTCGCACGATCCCGGTGATCATCGACGAAGTTGGCGAGGCTGACGAAGATGGCGACATCGGCGCAACCGCACGGTCACAAGCCGACGCGCCCGAAATCGACGGCGCGGTCTATCTGCGCGATGTGCCCGCCAGCCTCAAATCCGGCGATTTCGTCCACGTCCTGATCGAGGATGCCGACGCGCACGACCTTTATGGCGTGATCGTGAACTGAATCAGGAGGCCGGCCCTGAGCCGGCCCCCTTCAACAAGCTACTGGTTCGGGTCCTGTACCTTGAACGGATCGGTCGCGTCCGGCTTTGTCGGCAGCGGCGAGCGTGGCAGTTCCTTGTCGCTCATCGCCGCTTGCAAAAGCATGCCAGCAAGGATCACCGAGGCCTGTCGCATGTCGTCGGCGCGCATGTGGTCCAGCGTGTCCAGACTGGAGTGATGAACGCGCGTGTCGTAGTCCAGCGGGTCCTGGATGAACTGGTATCCGGGCAGACCGATCGCCTGGAGATAGACGTGATCGGTGCCGCCGGTCTTGCTCATCACCACCTTGTCGGCACCCAGCGAATTGAACGGGGCCAGCCAGTCGCGCAGCAGCGAAGCCGCCCCGACATTGCCCTCGGCATAAATGCCGCGAAACTTGCCCGAACCGTTGTCCATGTTGAAATAGGCCTTCATCTCCGAATAGCCCGGCTTGGGCGTGATCGGATAGGCGTTGCGCCAGGCCGAATAGCTGTCGATACCTTTCAGCGCCGGATCCACTGGCCGCGTGGCAAGGTGCTGTTCGATATAGGCTTTTGAACCCAGAAGGCCCTGCTCTTCACCACTCCACAGGGCAAAGCGGATGGTGCGCTTCGGCTTGACCCCCAGCCTGGTCAGCAACCGGGCCGCTTCGATAACGGCGACGCTGCCCGCACCATTATCAGCCGCGCCGTCGCCCGCGATCCAGCTATCGAAGTGGGCGCCTGCCATCACATAACCGGCCTTCGGATCGGAACCGGGAATTTCGGCGATGATATTGTCAGCCAGCAGGTCGTTGCTGTCGAATGTCGCATCGATGGCGAGCGAAAGTTGCGGGGCTGCCCCGGTCTTTTCCAGCCGGACGAGACGGCGATAATCTTCCTGCGCCATGTCCATTGCCGGGATCGCCAGCGTTTCGCCGGGCGTGAAGTCATAGCCCTCGCCATGGACCAGCTTGCCATCGCGATAGGTCATGCGGACCATCGCCAGGGCGCCTTCGCCCTTGAGGAACGCCGACAGCTTGCGCAGGAAGCCGCGTCGTGCGGTTTGCAGCGCGATTGCCTCAGGATCGTGGCGCGGTAGCGTGTACTTGTCGAGCTTGCCGATTTCCTCGCTCGAAAGGCGTTCGAACACCGGGTCCTTGGATTCGCTGGTCTCACCGGGAAGGCTGACGAGTACGATCTTGCCTGCCAGCTTGCCCTTCCACGCGTCGAAATTCTCGATCTTGCTCATCGGTGCGACGACGACCGGTGCCGTGATCGTGCCGCCTGTTGCGGGCGACCACGCCACAGGCAGCACCGTCAGCGGCAGTGCGCGCGGGACGGTCATCGTGGCCGAATAGCTTTTGAGATTCCAGCCAAGCCCGAATTCGAACGGTTCGCGATGGATGTTCTTGAGACCATAGGCGGCAAACTTGGCAATCGCCCATTCCTCGGCCTTGCGGTGGTTTTCCGAATTGGTGAGGCGCGGGCCAATGCGGTCCATCAATTCGGAAGCCGTGTCCATCACATCGGAGCGATTGAGCCCTTCATCGAGCAATTGTGCGATCATGCGGTCTTCGGCCGGACCTGCAAGGGCAGGCGCGGTGAATGTGCAAAGGGCTATCGCCACGGCGCTGGCTGCGCCGCGCAAACGGATTGTCATGATTTGAAAACTCCCCGGATCGGTTTCTCTGGCAACTATCTTGCCGCCATCTCACGGAAAGCCAAGGGCTTTTTACGCAGGTTTGAGCAGCCAGTGGCTGACGCCCCATTCCTTGCCGCCGCTGTTGCCAAACAGGCCTGCTGTCGCGAGGTAGAATAACCGCCACCGCCGCATCCACAGCGCGGTATCGGTGCCATAGACCGCGCGGAGCACAGGTTCGATTTCCTTGCTGCGGGCGTCGAACAATGCCAGCCAATCAAGCGCGGTGCGCTGGTAATGTGTACCATCCCACCGCCATTCGCGCTCCACCTCGAACAGATCGGCGAACTGACGGATCAGGCTCTGGCTCGGCATAATCCCGCCGGTGAAGAAATGCTGCGCGATCCAGTTCGATTTGTCCTCTGAGTCGAAACGGTAGGGATAGCGGGCGTGGCTGAACACATGCAGGAACAGTCGCCCATCGGGCTTTACCCATCCGCGCATCCGGCCCAGCAATTCGCGCCAGTTGGCCATGTGTTCGAACATCTCGACCGAGACCACCCGGTCAAACCGGCCTTCCGGGCGAAAGGCGTTCATATCTGCCGTGATGACCATCAGGTTGCTGAGGCCCCTCGCGGATGCCTTCGCCCGGATATGATCGCCCTGAGGGCGCGAATTGGACACTGCGGCTATACGCGCGCCGGGAAAACGTGCCGCCATGAACAGGCTGAGCGATCCCCAGCCGCACCCAAGTTCAAGAATCTCCTGCCCGTCGGCCAGCCCGGCATGCTCCACGGTCGCCTCCAGCGCGGCGCGTTCGGCCTGCTCCAGCGTTTCGGTGCCGGTGGGATAGAAGCAGCAGGAATACTTGGCGTTCGGCCCCAGGCTCAGTTCAAAGAAGCGCGGCGGCAGTTCATAATGCTGTTCGTTGGCGGCATCGGTGTGCTCGGCTACCGCCCGCCGCGCCATCCATGCGGCAAATACAGCGTCCGAAGGCTGATCGCGATACAGCGCCCGACGACGCAGGTTGCACATGAAATCAATGCCCTCACGCGTCACCGCGTCGGGCAGGGGCGCGCGTTCGACCAGCGCGACGGCAGAAGCAAGCACAGTCACCAACACAGACTAGCCATGCAGGTGTGACTTGTGTCAACCTGCCCTCACGGGAGCGCTCTATAATACCAACAGGGACGGTAGGAACGTTCGGGCCTTGCTGGTCCGGCGAAGGGGTATTCGAATAGATGAGCGGCTCGCGTGAGCTTGATATTGCCGTAGTGGGCAGCGGTATCTCTGGACTGTCGGCCGCGTGGCTGCTGACGAAGGGTCACCGCGTGACGCTGTTCGAGGCTGCCGACCGGCTAGGCGGGCACAGCAACACAGTAGAGGCGGCGGGCGTACCGGTAGACACCGGCTTCATCGTATTCAACGAACGCACCTATCCCAACCTGACCGCCCTGCTGCGTCACCTTGATGTGCCAACGCGCGAAACGATCATGAGCTTTGCCGTCTCGCTCGATCAGGGCAGGCTTGAATATTCGGGCGATTTGCGCGGCCTGTTCGCGCAGCGCCGCAACCTTGTTTCGCCACGCTTCTGGTCGATGCTGCGCGATCTGGTGCGGTTCTACAATGCCGCCCCGCGCGATCTGCCCGGCATGGGCGAGCAGGGCCTCGGCGCATATCTTGACGGGCTGGGCTGCGGACCGGCATTCCGTGACGATCATCTCTATCCGATGGCAGCGGCGATCTGGTCCACCCCGGTCAAGGACATTCCGCACCACCCGGCGGCGGCGTTCGTGCGGTTCTTCGAAAACCACGGCCTCCTGCAATTCCGCGAACGACCGGTGTGGCGAACGGTGGCAGGCGGCAGCCGCGAATATGTGAAACGGATCAGTGCACCCTTTGCCGATCGCATCCGCCTGTCATCGCCCGTGCGCCAGGTCCGGCGGCTGGCAAACGGCGTGGAACTTGACGCCGGGCGCGGCTGGGAACGGTTCGACCATGTGGTGATCGCCGCCCATGCGGATCAGGCGCTGGCGATGCTGGCCGATCCCGACGCGGACGAGCGCGAATTGCTGGGCGCGTTCCCCTATCGCCGCAACGAAGCCATGCTCCATTCCGATCCCCGGCTTATGCCACGTCGGCGCAAGGTGTGGTCGGCGTGGAATTATGCGGCTGAACGCTCGGATGAAAGCCACCAGTTGTCGGTGACCTATTGGATGAACCGCCTCCAGCACCTGCCGCCGGACAATGATCTTTTCGTAACGCTGAACCCGCTGTTCAGGCCAGACCCGGCGCTGGTTCACCGGCAGGAGATTTATCACCATCCCGTGTTCGATGCCGCCGCAGGCCTTGCCCAGCCGCGCCTGTGGTCTCTTCAGGGAAGGCGACGAACGTGGTTCTGCGGCGCATGGTTCGGGGCCGGTTTTCATGAGGACGGATTGCAGGCGGGGCTGGCCGTGGCCGAACAACTCGGCGGACTTCGCCGACCGTGGCAGGCGGAAAGCGAATCCGGGCGTATCCATGTGACGCATCGGGCCACAGTGCCTGAGCCGGCATGACGGCCGCAGGCGCGCTTTACCGGGGCAACGTCCTGCACCGGCGGCTGCGCCCTTGCGTTCATACCTTGCGCTATCGTGTACTGCACGTGCTGCTGGACATTGACCGGATTGACGGACTGGCAGGCAGCCTGCGCCTTTTTTCCCGCAATCGCTTCGGCCTGTTTGCATTCCATGATCGTGACTACGGCGCGGGAGATGGCATCCCTTTGCGCGCGCATATCGAACGCCTGATGCGCGCAGCAGGCATCGCGCCCGATGGCGGTGCGATCCACCTCCTGACCATGCCGCGCGTACTGGGCTATGCATTCAATCCGCTCAGCACATGGTTCTGCCATGGCACGGACGGCCATCTGCGCGCGATCATCTACGAAGTTTCGAACACTTTCGGCGAACGGCACAGCTATGTCATGGCGGTGGCGCCCGGCGCGCGCGCTGTGCGGCACATCACGGCCAAACGGTTTCACGTCTCACCGTTCCTGCCGATGGACATGACCTATGCCTTTCGTGTGCTGCCACCAGCGCAGCGCCTGGCCATCGGCATTGCCGTTTCAGACGCAGGCGGACCGGTCCTTTCGGCGATCCACACCGCGCGTCGCGAAGACCTGACCGATGCCGCCTTGTTGCGCGCGGCGCTTGCCATGCCGCTGATCACGCTGAAGGTGACGGTAGGGATTCACTGGGAAGCGCTGAAATTGTGGGCAAAGCGTGTGCCCCTGTTCCGCAAGCCGTCCCCGCCCGACACAATCTTTACACGCGGGGCATTATAGCCACCCGATGCTGCGAAAGCGCAGCCACAGGCCCCCGCAGATCGCCACGATCACGCCCCAGACCGCGAAGTATCCGTAACGCCAGTGCAGTTCCGGCAGATAGTCAAAGTTCATGCCATAGATTCCGGCGATCGCGGTGGGCACGGCAAGGATCGCGGCCCATGCAGCAAGCGAACGCGTCATTTCGCCCTGGCGGTGCTGTTCCAGCAGGCTCGCGGTTTCGACGATGGCCGCCAGCGTTTCCTTGAGGCTGCGCATCCGCGCCATTGCACGGCGCACGTGATCGAGCACATCGCGGAACCAGATGCGCGCGCCCGGATCGATGCACGGCAATTCAGCGATGACCAGCCGCTCGACCATTTCCTCCATCGGTCCGATCACGCGTTCGAACCGGCGCAACTGGCGGCGCAGGCGGAAGATGCGGCGGATCACCGACTGTTCGGGGAAGACGTCTATCGCCGCTTCCTCCATCTCCTGCGCAATGTTGTCGAGTCCATCTAGCAGCGGCAGGTAGCCGTCGACGATGAAGTCGAGCACCGCATGGAGCACATAATCCGGCCCTTCAGCCAGCCGCTCGGCCTGCGTTTCAAGCTGCTGACGCAGTTCGGTATGCGCCCGCATGCTGCCGAAACGGACGCTGATCAGGAAACCCGGCCCCACGAAGAGCGCGGTCTGGCCATAGGCGATGTCTTCTCCCACCAGCAGATCGGCCGTGCGCGCGACAACGAACAATGTCCTGCCATAAATTTCGACCTTGGGCAGCTGGCGCGGGTTCAGCGCATCTTCCACCGCCAGGGGGTGCAACCCGTATTGCTGGCGCACAAGGTCCATTTCGGCGTCGCTCGGCTCGTACAGGCCGATCCAGTCGAAGCTGTGCGGCGGCCCTTCGGCGGCGGGAATGCCGTCCAGCCGCAGCGCGTTGTCATCGGCGGTTCCATTGCTATAGCGGCGGGCTGCGATAATGCTCATCGAACACCAGTGGCAAAATGCAAACGGACTAGCAATCGGATGCAGACAGGCTGACGTTAGTGTCAATTATGGAGCAGGAGAGAAGTCTTGGGCATTGATCCTTCCATGAGCGCGACGGCACACCTGCCGGACGTGGACGTGCTGATCGTGGGGGCTGGTATTTCCGGCATCAGCATGGCGGCACATCTGAAGATGCTCTGCCCCCACCGCAGCTTTGCCATTGTAGAACGCCGCGCCCGGCTGGGCGGAACCTGGGACCTGTTCCGCTATCCCGGCGTCCGTTCGGATTCCGATATGCACACGCTCGGCTTCGCGTTCGAACCATGGACCGAAGAAAAGTCGATTGCAGATGGTGCGTTGATCCTGAACTATCTGAACCGCATTGCGGACGATCGGGATATCCGCCGCCACATCCGCTTTGACAGCAAGGTGTTGAGCGCCGCTTTCGACAGTGCGTCGGGCCTGTGGGTCGCCTCGCTCGAAGGACCGGACGGGCAGCGCAGCAGGATGACCGCGCAATGGCTCTATCTCGGCTCAGGCTATTACGATTATGACCGGCCTTACGAAGTCCAATTTGCCGGGCGCGAGGATTTTGCGGGGCATATAGTGCATCCGCAATTCTGGCCTAAAAACTTCGACTATTCAGGCAAGCGCGTGGTCGTGATCGGATCGGGAGCGACCGCGGTGACTCTGGTTCCTTCAATGGCCGGCAAGGCCGCGCATGTCACCATGCTCCAGCGCACACCTACCTGGTACGCCATTCAGCCGTCTGGCGATCGCATCGCCAACGTACTGCGCAAGGTTCTTCCGGCCAAACTCGCCTATCGCATCATCCGCTTCAAGAACGTGCGCTTTCAGGATTTCGTATTCAAACGCGCCCGGTCGAAACCGCGACAGGTGGGGGATTTCCTGACCAGACGGATCAAGGCCGTACTGGGCGACAAGTATGACGCCCGCACGTTCACGCCACCCTACAATCCCTGGGAGCAGCGCCTGTGCCTTGTGCCTGACGGCGACCTCTTCCAAGCGATCAAGGCGGGCAAGGCCAGCATCGTCACCGATCATGTCGATTGCTTCGACGCCACCGGCATCGTGCTCAAATCCGGCAGGCGTCTTGATGCCGATGTGATCGTGACCGCCACAGGATTGAAGATGGCGATGGCTGGCAAGATCAAGTTGAGCCTCGATAGTGTGCCGCTCGATTTCGCTGACCATTATTATTACAAGAACACGATGTTCTCGAACGTGCCCAATCTTGCGATCGTGTTCGGCTATCTCAATGCATCGTGGACCCTGCGGGCCGATCTCAACGCCCGTTTCGTCTGCGAAGTCCTCAACACGATGAAGAAAAAGGGCGCGCGGATCGCAGTTCCCCGGCTCGCGCCCAATCATCGCCTCGATCAGGATGATGTCTACAACTTCTCGTCGGGTTACATTCAGCGCGCGCGCCATCGCATGCCCAAAAGCGCCACCGACACCCGCTGGCGGCTCAACCAGGACTATATCCACGACAAGGCGTGGATGCGCAGCGATCCGGTTGACGATGGTGTGCTTGAGTTCAGCAGGGCATCAGGGCCGATACGGTCCAACGCGCAAGTGGAGACAGCGCAATAGCGCTTTTGCGGTGGCGGTGGTTGCTTTAGGCTGCATGGCATGACCAACGAATCCCGCATCTGGACCGCCGCCCTGATCGTGGTCGGCGATGAAATCCTCTCAGGCCGCACGCAAGACAAGAACATCGCACAAGTCGCCACGTGGCTTGGGGTTCAGGGCATCCGTTTGCGCGAAGTGCGGGTCGTGCCCGATGTGATGGAGGCGATTGTCGAGGCGGTAAACGCGCTGCGCGCCCGCAATGATTATCTGTTCACCACCGGCGGCATCGGCCCGACGCATGACGATATCACCGTGGACGCGGTGGCGCAGGCGCTGGGCGTTGACGTGGTGATCCACCCCAAGGCGCGCGCAATCCTCGAAAGCTATTACGAATCACGCGGCGGGTTGACTGATGCGCGCCTGCGCATGGCGCGGGTGCCCGAAGGCGCCGAGCTGATCGAAAACCGTGTTTCGGGCGCTCCGGGCATCCGCGCGGGAAACGTCTACCTGATGGCCGGTGTGCCCGCCATCACGGCCCAGATGCTCGACGGGCTTACCGGCCAGCTTGAAGGGGGGCTGCCGCTGCTTTCGACCACGGTGGGCTGCTGGGTTGGCGAAAGCGAGATTGCGGACCTGCTGCGTGAAACCGAAAGGACATTCGATGGCTGCCAGATCGGCAGTTACCCGTTCTTCCGCGAAGGACGCACCGGCGCAAACTTCGTGATCCGCTCGGTCAGCGACGATCAGCTCAAGGCTTGCAGCGCGGCACTCGAAGAAGGGCTGTCCAGCCTGGGCCGCATTCCGGTTTCGGGCGGGATTTGACATGATGCTCACACGTCGCCTTGCCCTACTGGCCCCGCTTGCCATCCTGCTGGTTGGCGCCGCCCCGGCAAAGAAGCGCCCACCCGTACAGCGCCCTGCGGTGCCAGCTTATGCCAAGCCATCGACCGCCCCCTTGCCCGACAAAGTGCGGATTGCCATGACCACTGACGCGGGGCCGATCGTGGTTGAAGTGGACGTGAAGCGCGCGCCTGCCAGCGCCAGCAACTTCGTGCGCTATGCCGAAACGAAGCGCTTCGATGGCACGGTGTTCTATCGCGCCATGCACCTGAAATGGGGTGAACAGCCCAACGGCCTGATCCAGGCGGGCACGCGCGGCGATCCCCGGCGCAACCTGCCGCCAATCGCCCATGAACCCACCGATCAGACGGGCATCCTGCACAAGGCGGGCACGCTCTCGATGGCGCGCTATGCCCCCGGCACCGCCACGGGGGACTTCTCGATCATGGTATCGGACCAGCCCGGCCTCGATGCGCAGCCCGACGCCACCGATCCCGAAGCCAAAGCCGGTTATGCCGCGTTCGGGCAGGTGATCGAAGGCATGGACGTGGTGAAGGCCATCTTCGCCGCGCCGATTTCCGAGACCGAGGGCGAGGGCATCATGCGCGGGCAGATTCTCGCCAGGCCGGTCAGGATCATCACCGCGCGCCGCCTGCCCGATACGATCCCGGCGCTTGCGCCCACGCCCTGATATGCGGCTGTGGCTGCTGGTTTGCGCGGTTTCACTGGCGGGATGCACCAGTGCCGCCATGCCCCGTTTCGAGCGCGTTCTTGCCGCCAATGACAGCGCGACCGTAGCGCTGGGTCAATGGTGCGCAGCGCAGGGCATCGCCCAACCGCCAACCATCCGCGCGCTGGCAGACCGCATGGCACAAGGCCTCGCTACGCCTGAAGTGCGGCGCGATCTGGGCGTGTCCAGCGATGCACAAGTTGTCTATCGCAACGTGCGGCTGGTGTGCGGAGACACGGTGCTGTCGGTCGCGCACAACTGGTATGTGCCCGCACGGCTTACGGCGGACATGAACCGGACGCTGGAAACGACCGATATCCCGTTCGGGAAAGTCGTCGCCCCGCTCGGCTTCCGGCGCGAGCGGCTGGCGGCTGTGCGGGGGCGCATGGCCGAGTGTCCCCAGGGCACCGTCCTGTCGCATCGCGCGGTCCTGCGCGTGGCCGATGGCAGCGCGATCAGTCTTGTCGTTGAATGCTACACCGCAGCGAACATCAAGGCCGCTGGCTGACCGTCCAGTCCATTGCCGCTTCGGCATAGTGTTCCAGTTCGCGCCAGTGCCGATCCCAGCCCGGTCCGCGCTTTTCCGGCGGAATTACCGCCTCCACCTGCAAGCGGGCGGCCGTTACCGGGTTGTGGGGCGTTACCGGATCTTGCGGCGCTTCGTTTTCGATCATCACCCCTCCCTAGCCTGCCCCCGCCATTTGCGGGAGCACAAAATAGGGAATTGTGTCCTTTGCAAACACAAGCCTTCGCCTCGTCATTGCGATCGCCGCGAAGCGGGGAGAAGCAATCCAGAGCGGTGTGTAACGACACTGGATTGCTGCGTCAGCTTCGCCTCCTCGCAATGACGAAATGATGTTTGCAAACGAGATGACCGCCAAAAAAGAGGCCGGGAAGGTTTCCCCTCCCGGCCCGCCTTTTCCATTCGCAAATGGCTGGATCAGCCGCCGTGGACTTGTGCCACGTCAACCTTCAGGCCGGGCCCCATCGACGACGACAGACCGATCTTGCGCAGGTACTTGCCCTTGGCGCCAGCAGGCTTTGCCTTGACGATTGCATCGACGAATGCGTCGAAGTTGGCGCGCAGTGCTTCGTCCGAGAACGAGAGCTTGCCGATGCCGCCGTGGATGATGCCGGCCTTTTCGACGCGGAATTCGATCTGGCCGCTCTTGGCTGCCTTGACCGCATCGGCGACGTTCGGGGTGACGGTGCCCAGCTTCGGGTTCGGCATCAGGCCTTTGGGACCCAGCACCTTGCCGAGGCGCCCGACGATGCCCATCATGTCGGGCGTAGCGATCACGCGGCCATAATCGAGATTGCCGTTCTGCATGTCTTCAAGCAGATCTTCGGCACCAACCTTGTCGGCACCGGCGGCGAGCGCGGCTTCAGCCTTGTCGCCACGGGCGAACACGGCAACCTTCACGTCCTTGCCCGTGCCCGAAGGCAGGGTAACCATGCCACGGACCATCTGGTCTGCGTGGCGCGGATCGACGCCAAGGTTGAGCGAAACTTCAAGGCTCTCGTCGAACTTGGCGCTCTTGAGATCCTTCAGCAGCTTGATCGCGTCATCGACGGCGTAAAGCTTCATGTTGTCGCCCAGCTTTTCGGTCAGCGACTTCTGCTTCTTGGTCAGGTTGGACATGTTCTCAGCCCTCCACCACGGTGAGGCCCATCGCGCGAGCGGAGCCTTCGATGATCTTCGTTGCGGCGTCGATGTCGTTCGCGTTCAGGTCCTTCATCTTGGCCTGTGCGATGTCAGCGAGCTGCGCGCGGGTGATCGTGCCGGCCGAAGCCTTGCCAGGGGTCTTCGAACCCGACTGGATGCCGACGGCCTTCTTGATGAAGAACGTGGCAGGCGGGGTCTTGGTGACGAACGTGAACGAACGGTCGGCATAGACGGTGATCACGGTCGGAAGCGGGGTGCCCTTCTCGACTTCCTGCGTGGCAGCGTTGAACTGCTTGCAGAATTCCATGATGTTCACGCCGCGCTGACCCAGCGCAGGACCGATCGGCGGTGCAGGCTTGGCTTCGCCAGCCTTCACCTGAAGCTTGATATAGCCTTCAATTTTCTTGGCCACGAGGGGCCTCCTTTCTTCCTGTCGGCAGCGCTCTCGCCCTGCCTCAGAGTGAGCGGTCAACGCCCCGGACTGCTCCGGGACTCCCGCACGGAATCACGGGCAGTTACGCCCGCGAAGCGCGGGCCGATACAGCATCGACCCGAAATTGCAAGTGTTGCGATGGATCAGCGAACCAGTTCGACTTCCTCGAAGCCCAGTTCCACCGGGGTGGCGCGGCCAAAGATCGAGACCGAGACCTTCACGCGGCTCTTGTCGAAGTCGAGTTCCTCGACGATGCCGTTGAACGAAGCGAATGGCCCTGCGTTGACCTTGACCGAATCGCCGATCTCGTAATCGACCACCACGCTCTTGCGCGGTTCTGCGGCAGCCTGCTCGCGCGCGCCGAAATAGCGGGCGGCTTCCTTGTCGGAAATCGGCTGCGGCTTGCTGTTGGTGCCGAGGAAACCCGTCACCTTGGGCGTGTTCTTGACGAGGTGGTAGATGTCGTCATTCATCGCCAGCTTGGCCAGAACGTAGCCCGGCATGAACTTGCGTTCGACCTGAACCTTCTTGCCGCGCTTGACCTCGGTAATGGTCTCGGTCGGCACTTCGACCGCTTCGACCAGCTGCGAAAGGCCGATACGCTCGGCTTCCGAAATGATCGCATCGCGAACCTTGTTCTCGAAGCCGGAATAAGCGTGAATGATGTACCAGCGGGCCATATGTCTCTCTTTGGTCCTGGAAATATCGGGAACGGCGATCAGGGCGTCAATCAAGCCAGTGAAAGCAGGAACTTGACCGTCATGCCGAACAGCGAATCGATGCCGAGGAAGAACACCGCCAGGATCAGCATCATGATGCCGACGAAGATCGCGGTGGTGGTCGTTTCCTGGCGGGTCGGCCAGACGACCTTGCGCGCTTCTGCCTTCACCTGATTGAAGAACTCGCCGGGGCTGGTCTTGGCCATTGCTGAACGCCTTGTAGAACTGCGGCAGATGCCGGAAATGAAACTCGTTTCTTCCGCCTAGGGATCATCGCCGCCCCGGACAAGTCCGGGAGGGGCTGGTGATTTTCCGATGTCGGAGTTGCCTTCATTTAGGCTGACTGCGGCAAAATGGCAAGAGCGCGGCATGCGAAGGGCGCATGCGCGCCGCACGACGGGACGCGCTGTGATCCCGATGGAGCGATAATCACGCCCGGAACCAACCAAACCGCCCGCCGGTTTGATCCCTGCAACAAGATTTGGGTCAACCATACCCCTGAAAGGAATGGAAAAATGAAACGCATCATGATCTCGCTGGCGGCAATGACCATCGCCAGCACGGCACACGGCCAAAGCGGTCAGGTGTCTGCGGGCGGTTCAGTACAGGCAGGGTCGCAAGTTTCTGGCGGAGCCGGATCGGCCACCACTGGCGGTACAGCTGGTGGCAGCGTCAGCGGGTCGGTTCAGGCCGGAACGGACCAGGGCGTGGGCGGCGCGGTTTCCGGCACGGCAAATGCAAGCGGCCAGACTGTAGCCCCTACACCACCAGTCGATAACGCGGCGCGTAACGCAGATGCCGCACTAGATCGCACAACCCGCAAGGCCGAATCGACAACTGACCGTGCCAAGCGCAAGGCTGACGCGACGGCAGACCGCGCAACTCGCAAGGCTGATCGCAGTACGGATCGCATGAAACGCGGCGCGAGCGAGAGCCTGAACGATGTCGCCACATCAGGTACAATCGATTCGACGATTTCAGGCCGCAGTCAGGTCGGCGGACAGATCGGCACGATGGGCACAAGTGCCGGTGGGGCGCTGGGCGGCGGTGTGGCTGGCCGCGCAACGGGTGCCGCGGGCGGACTGCTTGGCAATTGATGCCTCACCAGTGGCTGCCAACGCTGGTATTCCGCGAAATGAACACATAAGATCGCCGATGTTCTCAAGCGAACCAGACGCGTGAGACGGACTCGGGGCGGGCGCCATGCGTACCGCCCCGTTTTTTATGTCTGCCTGAAAAACCCGCCACGGCAGAAACTGCCCGTGTGGCGAGTGGCAGGAGCGGAGGGACTCGAACCCACGGCCCTCGGTTTTGGAGACCGATGCTCTACCAACTGAGCTACGCTCCTGTGCTCGGAAGGCCCCTTAGAGGGTTGACGCGGGGGATGCAACCGACCGAAACACAAACTTGCACATTATGTCCCGCAACGATCCCCATACCATCCCGCCTGAGCTGCTGCTCAAGGCTTACCGCGCGGGGATATTCCCGATGGCGGACAGTCGCGATGACCCTGACGTATTCTGGGTAGAGCCGAAGATGCGGGCGATCCTGCCGCTGGACGGCTTTCATATGTCACGCTCGCTGGCCCGTACGCTGCGGCGGGGGCGCTTTTCGGTGACCTGCAACGCGGCGTTCGAATCGGTGATCGACGCGTGTGCCGCGCCACGGCCCGATGCCGAAGAAAGCTGGATCAGTACGCGCATCCGCGAAAGCTACATCGGTTTGCACGAGCACGGACATGCCCATTCCATAGAATGCTGGAGGGATGGACGGCTGGTCGGCGGGCTTTACGGTGTGGGTTTTGCCCGCGTGTTCTGCGGCGAATCGATGTTCAGTCGCGAAGCCGACGCATCGAAAGTGGCGCTGGCCTGGCTGGTTGCATCCCTGCGCCGCGTGGGAGCCGAGTTGCTCGATTGCCAGTTCACGACTGCTCATCTTACATCAATGGGCGCGGTGGAAATTCCACAGCGCGAATATCTGCAACTTCTGTCACAAGCGCAGCGACCCTATTCGCCGGGAGAATCCGCCGTTGCCCTGGCACTGGCCGAAGAACTGGGTGATGGGCTGGCGACGGGCGCCGGAGCGGCGGCTCCATTGGGCGCTCCACTGGGGCTGCCTGCGGGTTTCGCGGCGCTGCGCTCTTCCGCTTTTGGCGCATCTTCGCCAGGAAACGTCATCGCGCAATCTTTCACCCACACGTCATAGACGGGATGCTCGACGACGTTGAGCGACGGCGCATTGCGGAACAGCCAGCCCGAAAACGCCTTGCGCCAGGCCAACGGTTCATCCGTGGTGGCGCGCTCCTGCACGAACAGCTGGACGAATGCGCCGGTTTCCGGTGGATTTTCCCACGGTGCGGTCTTCTCGCACGTCGCCAGCTTGACGATCGCATTGCCGATACGGCGTGATTCGCCGCTTTTCAGGACGATGTCCTGCGTGATGTTGTTGCGCTTGTTCAGCAGGCCGATTGTGGCAACCCGATCCTTGATCGGCGTACCGAATTCGCTTTCGACGACTGCGCCCGATGCCGTGGCAAGCGCCGCACCGGTTTCGGTCGCTTCGGGTGGAGGCGGCGCTTCCTTTTCGCCACACCCGGCAAGCGCGAGCAAACCCGCCATGGCGAGCGAGCGCATTGCCGACGATGCGACAGGTGGCATCAGGCTTCCGGCGACCAGGCTTCGTAATCGCCCGTAGCGGCGGCGCGCTTGCCCCCCCGTTCGAGCGCGCCCTGCGGACGGTAGGCTGCTGCCGTGCCCGTGGCATTTGGGGTGTAGTCCACTTCCCAGATGCGCGCCGGCGGCAGGTTGCTTTCAGGTACGCCGTCAAAGCTGCCATGCAGCCAGCCGTGCCATTCCGCCGGAACCCGGCTGGCATCGTTCGCGCCGTTGTAGATCACCCAGCGGCGTTCACGTCCGGCAAAGGGGTGCCCCTTGGGATAGGGCTTTTTCGCACGGTGATATGTGTTGCCCTGCGCGTCAGTGCCGACCTGCTCGCCCTTGAGCGCGCTGTCGAGCATGGTGGTCACGGTCGCGCCGTTCCACCAGGTGAATATCTTGCCGAGGATGCTCATGATGCTCGCGCTTAGCCTTTCGAAGGGGGTGCAGGCAAGCGCGTAGATGTGCTTGACCACATGCCTTTTGCGTTCACCAGTCGACCCGATCGCCCGGCTTGATCCCCAGCCTTGCCGCAAGGCCGCCATTGATCTCGAAAACCGCGAGCGTCGGCCCCGCCGCCGGGAGCGGCGTTTCATCGTAAGGCACGGCATTGGCGGCGATGTTCATGATCCTGCGATCCAGCCCGATGAACACGATGTCGAGCGGGATCACGGTGTTGCGCATCCAGAACGCCGCGCGATCAGGCGGATTGCGCAAAAAGATCATCGCCTCGTCATCGCCAAGCACGGTGCGGAACATCAAGCCCTTTGCCTGTTCAGGCGCCGTCCGGGCGACTTCCGACCGGAACACGCGCTTCTGCGTCCCGCTCGTCACCGTAACCGGCGCAATCGGCAGACCGGACACCGGATGGACCGCGGGCGCAACGCTTTCCTGCGCCGTCCGCGCTCCGGCATCGGCCGCACCGGGCGAACATCCCGCAATCAGCGCCAGCGCCGCGAAAGCCGTCAATCTAATCGGTTGCTTCATCGACCCATTCTTCCAGTACCAGTTCGGAATCGGCATTCACCACCGCCCGCGCATGATCAAGCGGATGGCCTGCGCGCAACATGGCGGCGACCTGCTTTTCGCGCAATGCCCGATCCGTGGTGGCAGCCAATCCGAACGGGCCGAAGCGCCGCTTGCGCGCCATGACCAGAGCCGCGCGGCGGCGCTCGGCTTCGTTCCCGCGCGATTCCTCGCGCAATGGCTCGGCAATGCCCGCAGCGCCCAGTGCCTGATCGATCCGCCGCGAACCATAGCCGCGCCGCAACAGGCCTTGCGCCTTGGCGCGGGCAAATGTGGCATCGTCGACATAGCCGATTTCCACGAACCGCGCGACCAGCGCCGGAATATCCGGGCCGCTCTCCCCTTCCCAGCCGCGTTCGCGCAATTTGCGGCGCAGATAATCGCCCAATTTGCCCGCGCTGGTGGCAAAGCGCGCGACATAAGCCAGCGCCATTTCCTCCATTCGCGCTGGATCGAGCGGCTTGGGCACGCGTGGTTCACGGCGGGTTGCCGGATTATAAGGGGATTTGCGAGCCATTCGCCACATTCGTGCCACAGTCCGCGCTAAATGAGAACGTCCGTACCGCGACGTTGTTGTTTTACCGTCGCGGAGCAGTCATGGGCCATTCACCTGCGGGCCTGGATTGGGCCTGCCGGACGATAGAAGAAAACATCGGGGAATCGCATGACCGTTTTGGACGCCGTCGCTGAACAGGCGATACTCGTTCCCACACCCAATATCGACGTGCAGCCACGCCGATATGCGGACTTCGGTACGTTCTGCGATGCGCTCGATTATGCCGCAAAAGGCGTACTGGGCTTCAACTTCCACGATCCGCGCGGGAACCTTGCGCACGTCTATCCTTATGCCCGGTTGCGTACCGATGCGCTCGTCGCCGCGCGCAAGCTGATCGCGCTGGGCGTCGGCCCGGCGGACCGTGTGGCGCTGGTGGCTGAAACCGGCCCGGAATTTGCCGCCCTGTTCTGCGGCGCAATGTATGCCGGGGCCTGGCCTGTACCCCTACCCTTGCCGACCAGCTTTGGCGGCAAGGAGAACTACATCGATCAGTTGACCGTCCAGCTCGGCAGCTCCGACCCCAAGATGCTGATCTATCCAGACGAGATTGGTGAAATGGCGGGCGCTGCCGCTGCGCGCCAGAGCTGCGCCGGACTGACGTGGAGCGATTTCGATGCAGCCGAAGCGGCCGACGCTCCGCTGCCCACGCCCGATCCCGATGCGATAAGCTACTTGCAGTATTCCAGCGGATCGACCCGCTTTCCGCACGGCGTTGCGGTTACGCACCGCGCGCTGATGGCCAATCTTGCCGGGCATTCGCACGGCATGAACATCGCTGATCCCGATCGCGCCGTATCGTGGCTGCCATGGTATCACGATATGGGGCTGGTCGGCTGCTTCCTCTCGCCGATCGCGAATGGCGTTTCGGTGGATTACATCAAGACCGAGGATTTCGCCCGTCGTCCGCTGGCATGGCTGGACATGATCAGCCGCAACAAGGGCACAACTCTCTCGTATTCGCCCACGTTCGGTTACGACATCTGCGCGCGCCGCATTTCCAGCCAGACCAATGTGGCTGAGCGTTTCGATCTTTCACGCTGGCGGGTGGCTGGCAACGGCGCTGACATGATCCGCCCTGACGTGATGCAGAATTTCGTCAATGCCTTTGCCGATGCCGGCTTCCGCGCCGATGCATTCCTGCCAAGCTACGGCCTTGCCGAAGCAACGCTTGGCGTCACCATCATGCCGCCGGGCGAAGGCATCCGGGTGGAACTGGTGGCAGAAGAGCGTCTTTCCGGCACCCCGCGCGACCTTTCGCGTCCGGCCCGTTATCGCGCCATGGTCAACTGCGGTGTGCCGGTGCGCGGGATGGAATTGGCGATTCGTGGCGAAAAGGGCAACGACCTGCCGCATCACCACATCGGCAAGGTCTGGTGCCGCGGCTCATCGGTGATGCACTCCTATTTCCGCGATCCAGAATCGACAGCCGAATGCATGGTCGATGGCTGGCTGGATACCGGCGATATGGGTTACGTCGATGAGAAGGGCTACCTGTTCATCGTCGGCCGCGCCAAGGACATGATCATCATCAACGGCAAGAACCACTGGCCCCAAGATATCGAGTGGGCGGTGGAACAGCTTCCCGGCTTCCATCAGGGCGATATCGCCGCCTTCTCGGTCGAGACGGACAACGGCGAGGAAGCGCCTGCCGTGCTGGTCCATTGCCGGGTGTCGGATCCAGTCGAGCGCCTGAAACTGCGAGACCAGATTCGTGACAAGGTGCGCTCGATCACCGGCATGAATTGCGTGGTCGAACTTGTCCCCCCGCGCACCCTGCCCCGCACCAGTTCGGGCAAACTCAGCCGCGCAAAGGCCAAGAAGCAGTACCTTTCGGGTGAAATCGCACCTTATCAGCTTGCAGCATGATGCGCGAATATTGTTGACGCAGAACCTCTCTTTCGTTCCTCTGCCAAATGGGAGAAACGAGGAGAGGACAAGATGGCGACAGCCCATGGCACAGATAGCTTTGCTGCACAGCAAACGGTGCAGCAAAACGCGCCGCAGGAGCTTTCCGGGGTAGTCGTCGGGTGGAAACATCGCACTTTTGCGCGCAACATTCACCTGACCGTGCAATCCACCAGCCGGGGCCAGCCGACGCCCGGCACCGTCAATACGCACAACCTGCTGATGACGCGCAGCCAGGCGATGCTTCTGGCCAATTACCTGATGCAGTTGTCCGGCTTCGAAGCCCAGCCGCCACGGCGACGAGGCTGGATCGCGCGTCTGTTTGGTTGATCGATGCCGAGTTGCGCCGCCCTAACTGACCACGCGGGTCAATCCGAGCGGCGCCAGGCATCAAGGTTCGATCAGGGCACTGGCTTGCGCATATAGGCGATCAGCGCAGCGCGCTCTGCCGGATTGGGCACACCCGCAAATGCCATCGACGTGCCGGGGACGAGCGCCGAAGGCTTGGTCAGCCACTTGTCGAGCGTGGCATCATCCCACTTGAGGTTGGCCTTCTTCATCGCCGCCGAATATTTGAATCCGGGCGCTGCCGCTGCCTTGCGGCCCACCACGCCTGCAAGGTTAGGACCCATCTTCACCGCCGTGCTTGGCGTTACCGTGTGGCAGGCCACACAGCGCATGAACACTTTCTTGCCGAGCACAGGGTCACCCTTGGGCGGGGCGGCCACCGCCGCGCCTGCCAGGGCCGAAACCGCAACACCCAACACAACCACTGCACGCGTAAACTTTGCCATCGTCCAACCCTGTCTGTTCTGAACTGCCCAATCCGGCACAAGCCGGAACGTGACGACTTTCCGACTACAGCGCTTTATCGCGGGTGAACGGCAATGCACTATAGCAGAAATGCATTCGGCCATAAAAAGGGTGGCGGCCGGGGTGGGCCAATGGTTCACCCCGGCACAAGCATCATTCCATTTCGAGGATGATCGCGTCCACTGCCAGGCTGTCGCCGGCCTTGGCGTTGACCGCCTTGACCTTGCCTGATTTTTCGGCGCGCAGGATGTTTTCCATCTTCATCGCCTCTACAACCGCGAGCGGCTGACCGGCTTCCACCGGATCGCCAACGCCAACATTGAGCGTGACGAGCAGCCCCGGCATCGGACAGATCAGGAATTTCGAAAGATCGGGCGGGATCTTTTCGATCATGTGCTGCGTGTAGGGCGCGATGTGGGCCGGCAGTACCTGCACGGCATGGATCGCGCCGCGCGTGGTCAGCTTGAAACCGGATCGGGTGGGTTCGACCTTTACCGACAAGGGCCTGTCATCGATCTCGCAATGAACCACGCGATCGCCCGGCGTGTATTCGAGCGCAAGGTCGATTGCCTTACCATCGACCGTCACTTCATCTTCATCGAGCGTGACCGCAAAAGTGCTGTCGCCGATCTTCACCGCCCACTCGTACGGCGGGTCCAGTTCATCGCCCAGTTGCTGATCGACGCGGCGGGCGCGGTCAGAACGGGCGGTAGCAAGGAAGCCTGCCAGCGCCGCCAGCGTCTGCTTCAGTTCGTCGGACGTTGCCGCGCCGTGGAACCCTTCAGGGTATTCCTCGGCAATAAAGCCGGTGGTCAATTCGCCCGAACGGAAGCGCGGGTGCTGCATGATCGCGCTGACGAAATCGATGTTGTGGCCAAGCCCTTCGATCTCGAATGCGTCGAGCGCGGCAATCTGCTTGTCGGCCGCTTCGTCGCGCGTCTTGCCCCAGGTGATCAGCTTGGCGATCATCGGATCGTAGAACATCGACACTTCGCCGCCTTCATAGACGCCATCGTCCACGCGCACACCATCGATGCCGCGGCGGCCATTTTCCGCACCGTCATCTTCCCAACCGGCGACCGGCGGGTTGTAGCGGATCAGGCGTCCGGTCGAGGGCAGGAAGCCGCGATAGGGGTCTTCGGCATAGACGCGGTTCTCGATGGCCCAGCCATCGATCTTCACGTCGTCCTGCGTCATGGCCAGCTTTTCGCCATAGGCAACGCGGATCATCTGCTCGACCAGATCGACGCCGGTGATGGCCTCGGTGACGGGATGCTCCACCTGCAGGCGGGTGTTCATTTCGAGGAAGTAGAAGCTTTCGCCCGTCGGGTCAGCACCCGAAACGATCAGTTCCACCGTGCCTGCCGAATAGTAGCCGACCGCGCGGGCCAGCGCGACGCACTGTTCGCCCATCGCCTTGCGCATCTTGGGTGTGACGAAGGGCGATGGCGCTTCTTCCACCACCTTCTGGTGGCGGCGCTGGATCGAGCATTCTCGCTCGTTCAGGTACAGAATGTTCCCGTGCTTGTCGCCCAGGATCTGGATTTCGATGTGGCGCGGATTAAGGATGAACTTCTCGATGAACACGCGGTCATCGCCGAAGGAGTTCAGCCCCTCGCGCTTGGTAGCTTCGAAGCCCTCGCGCACATCCTTTTCGGTATAGGCAAGGCGCATACCCTTGCCGCCGCCGCCCGCCGATGCCTTCATCATCACCGGATAGCCGATTTCTTCCGAAATCCGTACGGCGTGTTCGGTATCGTCGATCTCGCCGACGAAACCGGGCACGACGTTGACGCCAGCCTTCAGGGCCAGCTTCTTGGATTCGATCTTGTCGCCCATCGCGGCAATCGCGTTCACCGGAGGCCCGACAAACGCGATGCCTTCAGCGGCCAGCGCCTCTGCGAACGAGGTGCGCTCAGACAGGAAGCCATAGCCGGGATGGACCGCGTCCGCGCCCGTCTGCTTGGCTGCCGCGATGATCTTGTCCGCAATCAGGTAGCTTTGCGCGGCAGGCGCAGGCCCGATATGCACGGCTTCGTCCGCCATCTGCACAAATGGCGCGCGGGCATCGGCATCCGAATAGACCGCGACGGTCTGGATACCCATCCGGCGCGCGGTCTTGATAACGCGGCAAGCAATTTCGCCACGGTTGGCGATGAGGATTTTCTTGAACACTCTGGCTCTCCCCTCCTGCTTGCGAGGAAGGCCTGGCTAGGCCCTGCTCGTGCAAGCTTCGGTCAATGATGGCAAGGTGGAATGCCCACCCCTAACCCCTCCCGCAAGCGGGAGAGGGACTGAAAAATCAAGCGTCCGAAGGCGGCATGTTGTGCCCAAGCAACCGCAGCATGTCAGCCGCGGCTTCCACCACGTTGGTGCCCGGACCGTAGATGCCCTGCACCCCCGCTTCGCGCAGGAAATCGTAGTCCTGCGGCGGGATCACACCACCTGCGACGACCTTGATATCGCTGCGACCAGCCGCGCGCAGGTGCCCGATCAGTTCGGGGATCAGCGTCTTGTGCCCGGCAGCGAGTGACGACGCGCCGATGGCGTCCACGTCCTTTTCGAGCGCCAGTTTGGCGGCTTCTTCAGGCGTCTGGAACAGCGGGCCGCTGGTTACGTCAAAGCCCATGTCGCCGAAGGCCGAAGCGATCACATTGGCGCCGCGATCGTGGCCGTCCTGCCCCATCTTGGCGACAAGCATGCGCGGGGTGCGGCCGAGGCGGCGACCGACGGCTTCGACGCCCTCGACCACCTGATTGTAACGGCTGTCACCGGCATAGGCCGAACCATAGACGCCCTTGACCGGGGTGGGGAACGTGCCGTGGCGGCCGAACACCAGTTCCATCGCATCGGAGATTTCGCCCAGCGTGGCGCGGTGACGCGCGGCTTCGACTGCGAGTTCGAGCAGGTTGCCGCCGGTCTTCGCGCCTTCGGTGAGGGCGTTCAGCGCAGCGCGACACTTGGTCTCGTCGCGGCTCTCGCGCACCCACTTGAGGCGGGCGATCTGGCCCTGACGGACCTTGTCGTTATCGATGTCGAGCGTTTCGAGCAGGTCTTCGCTGGCAAGACGATACTTGTTGACGCCGACGATCACGTCCTCGCCACGGTCGACGCGGGCCTGCCGTCCAGCAGCGGCTTCCTCGATCATCGCCTTGGGCCAGCCAGCGGCCACGGCCTTGGCCATGCCGCCTTCGCTCTCGACGCGTTCGATGATCTCCCACGCCTTGTCGACCAGTTCCTGCGTCAGGCTCTCGATGTAGTACGACCCGCCCAGCGGATCGACCACGTTGCACATGCCCGTCTCTTCCTGAATCACGATCTGCGTGTTGCGCGCGATGCGGGCGGAAAAGTCGGTCGGCAGCGCGATGGCTTCATCCAGCGCGTTGGTGTGGAGCGACTGCGTGCCACCCAGCATCGCGGCCATCGCCTCGATCGTGGTGCGGATGACGTTGTTGTAGGGGTCTTGCTCCTGCAAGCTGACGCCCGAAGTCTGGCAGTGGGTGCGCAGCATCTTGCTGCGTTCGTCCTGCGCGCCCAGCTTGGTCATCACGCGGTGCCACAACACGCGCGCGGCGCGCAGCTTGGCCACTTCCATGAAGAAGTTCATGCCGATGGCAAAGAAGAACGACAGGCGCCCGGCGAACTTGTCGATGTCGAGGCCTGATGCCACGCCGTATTTCACGTATTCCATGCCGTCAGCGATGGTGAACGCGAGTTCCTGAACCTGCGTCGCGCCCGCTTCCTGCATGTGATAGCCGGAAATCGAAATGCTGTTGAACTTGGGCATTTCGCGGCTGGTATAGCCGAAGATGTCCGAGATGATCCGCATCGAGGGTTCGGGCGGGTAGATATAGGTGTTGCGGACCATGAACTCCTTGAGAATGTCGTTCTGGATGGTCCCGTCAAGCAGCTTGCGATCGACCCCCTGTTCCTCGCCCGCGACAATGAAGAACGCCAGGATCGGGATCACCGCGCCGTTCATGGTCATCGAGACCGACATCTGATCGAGCGGAATGCCGTCGAACAGGATCTTCATATCCTCAACGCTGTCGATGGCGACGCCCGCCTTGCCGACATCGCCGGTTACGCGCGGATGATCGGAATCATAACCCCGGTGGGTGGCAAGGTCGAACGCGACCGAGAGGCCTTTCTGGCCCGCTGCGAGGTTGCGACGGTAGAAGGCGTTGGATTCCTCGGCGGTGGAGAAACCGGCGTACTGGCGGATGGTCCACGGACGGCCCGCATACATCGAGGCGCGAACACCGCGCGTAAACGGCGCAAATCCCGGCAGACCGGGTTCAACGGTGACGTCCTCGGCGGTATAGAGCGGCTTGACGGCGATGCCTTCCGGCGTGGCCCAAGTCAGATCCTTGCCCTTGACTTCCTTTGCGGCGGCTGCCTGCCAGTCTGCCAGTGTCTTGTCGCTCATCGCTTCTATCTCCATCCCCTCTCCCCGATCGGGGAGAGGATACGCAGGCTTGGCAGCTTGCTGCCTGGCCGAAGTTGGAGAGGGGTTTGCGCGTTCCGCCCCCACTCCCCACCCTCTCCCCTGAAGGGGCGAGGGCTTTACGTTCAATGCCCGCCTTCGGGCACTTCCATGATCTCGGTCAGTTGTCCGCCCATGTCCTTGGGGTGAACGAAGAAGATCAGCGTGCCGTGTGCACCGATGCGGGGTTCGCCCAGCACGCGCTTGCCCATGCTTTCAAACCGCGCCTTGGCCGCGTGAATATCAGGCACTTCGTAGCAAAGGTGGTGCTGGCCGCCCAAAGGGTTGGCGGCGAGCCATTTGCCCACCGCGCTGTCCGGGCTGGTCGGCTGGATCAGTTCGATCTGCGTACCCGCCGTGCCATTCTCACCCGGCGTATTGACGAAGCAGACGCGGACCTGCTGGCTTTCCAGCACAAACGGTTCGGTGATGTCCGAAGCCCCCATCACATCGCGGTAGAAGGCGATCGAAGCGTCGATATCCGGCGTGGCAACGCCGACGTGGTTGAGGCGGCCGAGTTTCATCACAATCCTCCCCGGCACGGGGAGGGGGACCGCCGCAGGCGGTGGAGGGGACTCGCCCCAGCCGCCGCGCCCAAAGGATAGCCCCCGCCACCATGCTGCGCATGGTCCCCCTCCCCGTGCCGGGGAGGATGAAGAACCTTCATGCTCATCAAACCCTCTCGACAACCATGGCGATGCCCTGACCGCCGCCGATGCACATGGTGATCAGGCCATATTTGCCGCCGGTGCGCTGCAATTCGTAGATCATCTTGATGGTCAGGATCGCGCCCGTGCCGCCGATGGGGTGGCCCAGCGAAATGCCCGATCCGTTGGGGTTGGTCTTGACCGCGTCGAAGCCCAGTTCCTTGGCGACGCCACAAGCCTGCGCGGCAAAGGCCTCATTCGCTTCGATCACATCGATCTGGTCAAGCGTCAGGCCAGCGCGCTTGAGCGCGACAGGCACCGCCTTGACCGGACCCAGCCCCATCAGTTCCGGCTCAAGCCCGGCGTGGCCCCAGCCGAGGATCTTTGCCATCGGCTTCAGGCCGTGTTCGGCCACCGCTTCGCCGCTGGCCAGCACGACCGCGCCCGCGCCATCGTTGAGACCGGAGGCATTGCCCGCCGTAACCGTGCCGTCCTTCTTGAACACCGGCTTCAGCGCGGCCATCGCTTCAAGGTTGGCATCGGCGCGAACGTGTTCGTCCGTATCGAAAACGACAGTACCCTTGCGGGTCTTGATCTCGACCGGGACGATCTGGTCCTTGAAATAGCCGTTGGCGATGGCAGCGGCTGCGCGCTTCTGGCTTTCCACGGCCAGCGCATCCTGATCTTCGCGCGAGATCGAACAGCGTTCAGCCACGTTTTCCGCGGTGATGCCCATGTGGAAGCCTTCGAACGGATCGTGCAAGGCGCCCAGCATTGCGTCTTCGAACACCAGATTGCCCATCTTCACGCCATTGCGGCCGGCGCTGGTCATGTGCGGCGCGTTCGACATCGATTCCGCACCGGCACCGATGGCAATGTCATGTTCGCCAAGAGCAATGCCCTGCGCTGCCGAAACGATGGCCTGGAGACCCGAACCGCACAGGCGATTGACATTCATCGCAGGAGCGCTGATCGGCACACCGGCGTTTACCGCAGCAACGCGGCTGACATAGGCGTCCTTGGGCTGGGTCGATACGACCGTGCCGACGACCACGTTCTGGACCTTGTCCGCCGAAATGCCGGCGCGCTCGATCGCAGCCTTCATCACGATGGTGCCAAGTTCGGCCGGACGCAGCGAGGACAGGCCACCACCAAAAGAGCCGATGGCCGTGCGGGCGCCAGAGACGATGTAAATGTCAGTCATGTTAATGTTCCCAAAAATTGCCGGCGTGTCAGAGCGGAATGTTGTCGTGCTTCTTCCACGGGTTTTCGAGGCTCTTGTTCTTGAGCTTGCGCAGGCCCAGCGCCACGCGGCGACGGGTGGAGTGCGGGTGGATCACCTCATCGATGAAGCCCTTGCTTGCCGCGACGAACGGATTGGCGAAGCGATCTTCGTATTCCTTGGTCTTGACCGCGATTTCTTCAGTCGAAAGACCACGGAAGATGATCTCGACCGCGCCCTTGGCACCCATCACCGCGATTTCGGCGGTGGGCCATGCGTAGTTGAGATCGCCGCGCAGATGCTTGGAGGCCATCACGTCATAAGCGCCGCCATAGGCCTTGCGCGTGATCACGGTGATCTTGGGCACGGTGGCCTCGGCATAGGCGAACAACAGCTTGGCGCCATGCTTGATGATGCCATTGTGCTCCTGCGCCGTGCCCGGAAGGAAGCCCGGCACGTCGACGAAGGTCAGGATCGGGATATTGAAGGCATCGCAGAAGCGCACGAAACGCGCAGCCTTCTTCGATGAATTGATGTCGAGTACGCCCGCCAGCACCATCGGCTGATTGGCAACGATACCCACGGTGCGCCCCTCGATGCGCCCGAAGCCGGTAATGATGTTGCCGGCATGTTTTGGCTGAACCTCGAAGAAGTCGCCTTCATCCACCGTCTTGCGGATCACTTCCTGCATGTCGTACGGCTGATTGGCCGAGGCCGGAACGATGCTGTCGAGGCTGTGTTCAATCCGGTCGTAAGGGTCGGACGTAGGCCGTTCGGGTACGTCGTGACGGTTCGACAGCGGCAGGTAATCGAAGAAGTCGCGCGCCGCCAGCAGCGCCTCGATGTCGTTTTCCAGCGCAAGGTCGGCGACCGAGGTCTTGGTCGTGTGCGTCACCGCGCCGCCCAGTTCTTCCTGCGTGACGATCTCGTTGGTCACTGTCTTTACCACATCGGGACCAGTGACGAACATGTAGCTGCTGTCCTTCACCATGAAGATGAAGTCCGTCATCGCGGGGCTGTACACCGCGCCGCCCGCACATGGTCCCATGATCAGGGAAAGCTGCGGCACTACGCCCGATGCCAGCACATTGCGTTGGAAAACTTCGGCATAACCGCCCAGCGATGCCACGCCTTCCTGAATGCGCGCGCCACCTGAATCGTTAAGGCCGATGACAGGTGCACCGACCTTAAGCGCCATATCCATGATCTTGCAGATCTTCTGGGCATGCCGTTCGGAAAGCGAACCGCCGAACACGGTGAAGTCCTGGCTGAAGACGAACACGAGGCGACCGTTGATCGTGCCTGACCCGGTGACCACACCATCGCCGGGTATGACCGTTTCGGGCATGCCGAAATCAACGCAATTGTGTTCGACGTACATGTCGACTTCTTCGAAGCTGCCTTCGTCGAGCAACACTTTCAGACGTTCACGCGCGGTCAGCTTGCCCTTGGCATGCTGCGCGTCGATGCGCTTTTGCCCGCCACCCATACGCGCCGCCTGACGACGCTTTTCCATCTCGGCAATATTGGCGGACATTCGACGCATCCTCTCATTTGAATGGCGTGGACCAGTTTTCGGCTGCCCGGATCGCACCCCCCACCCCTTACCAGGACATGGGCCAGATCCAGACCCGCATCTGCACCCGGTTCATGGTTCGGGCCAAATGCGCATTGGCGTTCCGCTTGCGACACTCAGCTTGCCAAGTCCAATGTTATTCTGCAAACTTGCGAAGGAAATATTTGCAAATTGGACGATAGGAAATGGCCAGACGCCGCCTCTTTGCAGGCGAACAGCTCAAAGCGTTGCGCATCACACGCAAATTGCGTCAGGGTGAAATGGCCGCGCTGCTTGGCATCAGCGCGTCATACCTTTCGCAGATCGAGAACGACGAACGCCCGCTGACCCCCGCGCTTGTCGACCGTTTGCAGCAAGGCTTTCCCGTGGAATGGCAGGACTTTGCTGCCGACCGTGTCGAACCGGTGCTGACCGCCCTGCGCGATGCCACCGCCGATCCGCTGATCGGTGCCACGCTGCCCGGTGAACAGGTCGAGCGCGTGGCCGAACAGTACCCTGCTTTCGCGCGCGCATTTGCGCAATTGTGGGATCTGCATCGCCGTTCGGTGCAAAGGCTTGAAATCATCGACGAGGCGCTCGGCTCCGACAACATTTCGGGCGGGCGCCTGCCATGGGAAGAAGTGCGCGACTGGTTTCACCAGGCCAACAACTATGTAGACATCATCGACCGGGCAGCCGAACGCCTGGCGATACGCCTGTCGGGCACGGGAATGTCGCCAACCCTTGCGCAGATGGCAGGCTGGCTCGAAACGCACGGCATTGCGGTTGCATATAGCAGCGGCGGGGTGATGCGCCAGTTCGATCCTCTTGCGCGCCGATTGACGCTCGATCCGAACCAACCAGTGGAATCTGGCCGCTTCCAGATGGCCTACCAATTGGCTGCCGAAGCCCTCAGCGATGAAATTTCGGCTATCGTCAGCAATGCGACGCTTCAATCGGAAGCCGCCCGCCAGCTGCTGACCGTCGGACTGGGCAACTACGCGGCCGGCGCGTTGATCATGCCCTATGAATGGTTTCGCACACGCGCGCGCGAATTGCGCCATGATATAGACCAGTTGCGTCAAGCCTTCGGTGCCAGTTTCGAACAGACCTGCCACCGCCTGTCGACGCTGCAACGCCCGCAGGCGCGTGGCATTCCGATGTATTTCTGCAAAGTGGACATGGCCGGCAATATTACTAAGCGCCATTCCGCCACGCGCCTGCAATTCGCCCGCTTTGGCGGAGCATGCCCGCTGTGGGTGGTTCACGAAGCCGTGGCGATCCCCGACCGCATCCATGTGCAGGCTGCGGAAATGCCCGACGGCGTACGCTACGTCTCGATTGCCAAGGGGCTGGTGAAGACATCGGGCAGCTATTACCGGCCGCCGCGCCGCTATGCCGTGGCGCTGGGATGCGAAGCTGCACTGGCAGACGAATTCATCTATGCTGACGGGCTGAATTTGGCCCGGCCGGAAACGATCACCCGCATCGGCATTTCATGCCGGATCTGTCCGCGCAACGCCTGCGACCAGCGCGCCTTCCCACCCAGTGATCGCGCTATTCTGGTCGATCCTCATGCCCGCGACCTTGTACCCTACGGCATTACCGAAATGTGAGGAGGCAGGCAAAGCCCTGCCCCCTCGCCTATCCGGTTCAGGCATTGGGATTCGGCGCGAACGAACATATCTTGTTGCCATCGGGATCGCGCAGGTACGCGCCGTACTGCTGCCCCGGCGCGTTTACGCGCACGCCTGGCGCTCCTTCACAGGTGCCGCCATTGGCCAGCCCTGCCGCATGCCACGCATCGACAGCAGCCGCATCCGCTGCCTTGAATCCCAGGGTGTATCCATTGGAAACAGTATGCGCTTCGCCATTGGTTGGTTTGGCTACGATCAGCGACCCGGCTTCCGAAGGAAACGCCGTGCCATGCGGCAGCGGCACGGCCGTTGTGTGTCCCAGCGTTTCCATGACTGCCGAATAGAACTTGCGCGACTTTTCGACATCGTTGGTGCCAAGGAACGTGTGGGTGAACATGATGTTTCTCTCCTGCATGGGCCTTGTGGCCACTGCCCCCTGATGCCCCAGTCCTTGTCTCAGGTCGAGTCCGACCGGCCCGCATACCGCGAGGCGAAACGTGATTTCACGTTATCTGGCGCGCAGTTGGCCATGCGGCAAACGTTAGGTAATAAAACTTATCCCTGTCTGCCCTGGATTTAAGCAACGCCAAGGTAACTGGCAGCATGCAGCGGAACGGTTCGCAAGATTTGGGCTTCAGCACGCACCTGCTCCGGTGGCAGGTCGGCGCGCTTGTCGTGATCTTGGGAACTACCCTGCTTGCACCACGCCAGGATTCGGCCACGCTGCTCATAGCACTTGCGGGCAATACCGATGGGACGATCCTGAAACAGGAAATCCGGCGCGGCGCGGCCATTGCAGGGTCCGGCCCGGCGGGTGGGACCGTGCTTTTCAACACCCAACAGGGCATCGGATGGCGAGCGCTGCAATCCGGTTTGCTCGCCATCCGCATTCCTGCCGCCCTGTGTTCAAATACGGAAACTGCCAATGGACGATCTCGCTGACCTCCGTCGCCACGGCATGCGCCTGCTGGCAGCCATCGTTCTGGCCTTCGCGGTCGTGACCGCTGTCGGCGCGATCTGGGCAGGGTCCGGGGGGTGGCCGATTGCCCTGGCGCTGGTGATGACGGCGGGTCCCGTCGTGCTGGCGGCAAAAGGCAGCATCGATCCCGCCGCGAGAATCGCGATGGCCCTTTCGCTGATCGCATTTCCGATGATCTGGCTGTTTCAGTGGTCCGGCGCGGAAATGATGATCGATCTGCACATGACCTTCTTTGCCACCCTGGCGATTCTGGCGGTGCTGGCGGATTGGCGCCCGGTGCTGGCCGGGGCAGCCGCAACAGCGATCCATCATCTTTCCACCAATTTCATCGCGCCGTGGCTGGTCTATCCTGACGGACCCGATTTCATGCGCGTCGTGCTCCATGCCATCGTGCTGATCGGCGAAGCGGGCGCGCTGCTCGCCTTGTGCCATCAGCTTGAAGGGCTGATCGTGAGACAGGCCGAAGCCCGTGCGGCACAAGCAGCAACGGAACGGGCCGCCGCTGAAGAACGCGCGATCATCGAGGCCGAGCAGAAGCGGGTGATCGACATCATCGGGACCGAACTGGAAGCGCTGGCGCAAGGCAACCTTGCCACCCGCATCCGCGCGCCTTTCCCCCCCGCATACGAACCCTTGCGCACCAGTTTCAATGCAGCGGTGGCCGATCTGGATGAAATCGTTTCGCAAGTCCTCGTCGCGGTTGGCCAGATAAACACCGGGTCTGACGAAATCCGCTCTGCCGCGGACGATCTTGCCCGGCGGACGGAAGCGCAGGCCAGCGCGCTCGAACGCAACAGCGCCAGCACCAACGCCCTGACCGGCAAGATCAAGGCGACGGCGGCCTCTGCCGACGATGTCAGCACATCGATCATGACCGCCCAGCACGATGCCGAAACCGGGGGCGAAGTGGTCGAAGCCGCGGTCGGCGCGATGAACGCTATCGAGCGCTCGTCCAGCGAGATTTCGCAGATCATCACCATCATCGATGGCATCGCCTTCCAGACCAATCTGCTTGCGCTCAATGCCGGGGTGGAAGCCGCGCGCGCTGGCGATGCCGGCAAGGGTTTTGCCGTGGTCGCAAATGAAGTGCGGGCACTGGCCCAGCGGTCTGCCGATGCAGCCCACGATATCAAAAGCCTGATCAACGCATCGTCAACGCAAGTCGGCCAGGGCGTGGAGCTTGTCCGCAAGACCGGCGACGTGCTTGGCACCATCGTCCGCCATGTGCGCGACATCGGCGATTCCATCCGCACGATCGCCAGGGATTCAGGTCTTCAGGCCAGCGAACTCCATTCCGTCAGCGAGACGTTCTCGCAGATCGACAGTGTCACGCAGCAGAACGCAGCCATGGTAGAAGAAAGCACTGCCGCGGCGCACGGATTGCAACGCCAGGCAAATGCCGTGAAGCGGCTGGTCGAACGGTTCAGGACCACCCGGTCAAATCCCTCCGGCGACGTGGCCCCGGCCCATCGACGGCTTGCGGCTGTCAGCTGAAGCCAGGCAGGACGAAACCTAGAAAGCCGTTTCATTCTCCAGCGGCGGATCATTGCGATGGGCACCGGCATAAGTCTCTGCCGCCTTCATCACGCGCAGCATGTTGCGGCTTGAAAGCTTTTCCAGATCGGCCTGCGACCAGCCCCGGCGCACGAGTTCCACAAACAGCGCCGGATACGTCGAAACGTCCTCAAGCCCTTCGACGGTGGCCTCGACGCCATCGAGATCGCCGCCCAGCCCCACATGGTCTGGCCCGATCAATCGCGCGATGTGATCGATATGATCGGCAACATCGCGCAAGGACCCGCGCGGCATCGGGTTGGCCTTGTCCCAAGCTGCCAGCGCTGCTTTCGCAGCGTCGGGATCACCCCGATGCAGCGCGGCAAGCCGCGCCTGTTCGCCATCGCGCGATGCCCCCCACTGTCGCGCCGCCTCGACGACATAGGGCGGGTAGAAGTTGACCATCACGATACCGCCGTTCGCGCCGATCAGCTTCAGTGTCGCATCGGAAATGTTGCGGGGGTGATGATTGATTGCGCGGGCGTTTGAATGGCTGACGATCACCGGCGGCCCGTTCGTGGCGAGGGCGTCTGTCATCGTTGCTTCGCTTACATGGGCCAGATCGACCAACATTCCCAGCCGCTGCATTTCACGGACAACGGAAATGCCGAACGGGGTCAAACCATCGTGCACGGGCGCATCGGTGCCGCTATCGGCCCAGGCGGTGTTCCTGAAGTGCGTGAGCGTCATATAGCGCGCGCCCAGCGCATGCATCTGGCGCAGCACTGCCAGCGATCCGCCGATGGAATGGCCGCCTTCCATGCCGATCAACGAAGCCGTGCGCCCCGCCTTCTGCGCCGCGATCACGCAAGCACTATCCCCGCAAAACCGGAGATCCGCCGGATAGCGCGCGATCAGGCGGCGCGTCACATCGATCTGTTCGAGCGTAGCCTGCACCGCCTGCGGCTCTGGCAGGGTGGCCGAGACATAGACCGACCAGAATTGCGCGCCGACCCTGCCCGCCTTCATCCGGGCCAGATCAGTCATCATCGCATCGCGGCCCGATGCCGGATCGGCGGTATTACGGGTATCGCGAAAATCGAATCCGTCGATCAGGTTCTTGCGCCGTTCGCGCAATTGCTCAGGCACATCGTTATGGCCGTCGAAAACCGGGGCCGCGCGCAAGGCAGCATCGGCAATCGCGTCGGGGCTGCGCGGTGGCGCGGCGGCAATCAGCAGCGCCGCGCAGGCAATCAGAACGAATGGCTTGGTCATCGCAGGTTCCCCGATCGTTTCCAAGGCACCTTCCGACGTTTCCCGCCTCCGCTCAACCGTGCACCGTCAAAAGGATGGTCAAAGTTCCTTGCGCAACAGCAGCAGGAAGAAAGCGGCAGCAATCGACCCCATTGCCATGATCACCGAAACGCCGAACAGGCCAAGGCCCGCCTGCGTGAACAGCACGCCCGCCAGAATCGGCGATCCGGCCGCGCCGATCCGGCCCGCACCAATGGCAAAGCCGGTGCCGGTGGCCCGGACATGGGTGGGAAAGCCTTTGGCAAACAGCGAATAGAACCCGACGATGGCAGCATTGCTGGCAAAGCCGGTGAAGAATACCGCGAGCTTCCAGCCATCCAGCGTTTCCCGGCCCAGGCCGAAAATGACCACGGCCACCGCGCCTGCCAGCAACATCGCGATAGTTGGCCACTTCAGGCCGAAGCGATGCATCGCAAAGCCGAATACCGCCCCGCCGATCGCCCCGCCGATGTTGGCCATTACCAGTACGCTTGCCGCTTCTGGCTGGGAATAGCCATAATCAGCCACGATCTTGGGTGTCCACTTGAGGATGTAGTAAAACGTGCCTGCGTGGAACGAATAGCCCAGCGTCAGCAGAACCGTGGTGCGCAGCAGGCCAGGCTTGAAAATGTCGAGTGCACTGGGTTTGTCGGCAAGTGCAGGCGCAGGCGGCATGACCGTCGCAAACGGCAAGGCCAGCTTGCGCAGCGACGCGTTGACCTTGTCGAGCGCCGTGCTTTCGCGCCGGGTAACATAGTAATCCGGCGTTTCCGGGACGAATATCAACACCAGCGGTATAAAGGCGGCGGTGGCAATCGCGCCGAATTCGAACACCAGCCGCCAGTCGCCACCCTTCAGCAGACTGCCGGAGATGATGCCGCCCAGCGTTGCGCCGGCGGGATAGCCGATCACCATGAGAGCCATGGCCAGCGAACGGCCCTTGAGGCTGGACAGTTCGGCTGTAACCGCGTTGATCGCCGCCAGCATCCCGCCGATGCCAAGCCCGGTGATGAAGCGCCACAAGGCAAGGCTGCCGGGGCTTTGCGAGGTAGTGGCAAGCCCCATGCCCGTTGTCATGACGATAAGGCACGTCAGAATTGTCGGACGACGGCCGAAACGATCTGCCGCACCGCCAAGCAGGACCGATCCGAAGCCCATACCGATCAATTCCATCGACAGGACAACGCCCAGAGCATCGCGCTCGATGCCCCATTCCTTGGCGATTCCCGGTGCGGCGAACGCGCTGGATAGCACATCGAACCCATCAAGCGCATTGAGCGCGATCATCAGGGCGACCGCGATCCACTGGCGGACGCCCATCGGCGTCTGCTCGATCACCTGACGCGGGGTCTGTTCCATCCGGGCCTTATCCTCTCAAAACCGATTATTGCTATTTCATATAACTCATTCATGGATTCGGGAAAGGAGTTCGATCAACTGCCGCACTTCCTTGTCGGAAAAGCGGCTTTTGACCCAGGCTTCATGCTCGCCAATCGCGCGCTTGGCCCTGGCCAGCATGGCGATCCCTTCCGGTTGAAGGTGAAGCGCCTGCTTGCGCCCGTCCTTTTCGGAACGGTCCCGCCGCAGGAAATGCTTGGCTTGCAGGCGATTGATGATCGCCATCGTCGTGGCGCGATCCATGCGCAGGCGCTGCGCCAGATCGGTCTGGGCGATGCCGGGGTGGTCATCGACCAGCCACAGCACCGACACCTGTTTCTGCGTCAGGTCCAGGTCGGTGAATGTTTCGGTGAAATGGCGAAGACACGCGCCGTGTGCCAGGCGGATATGGAAACCCAAGATGTCATTGATGGCACCGATGGCCGCTTCATCAGTGTGACCGATCGGCGCGATCGCATCTTCGAATTTGTCTCTGATCAATGACCTGCCCCTGAATGCTCTTGTCTAATTGTTAGCAATACATACAATATCAGCAGGAGGATACCATGGCACAATTTCCCGATACCCCCGGCTTCACGGGATTCAACACACCGTCGCGGATTGAAGCGGACATCGCCGATCTTGCCCACGAAGGCACGATTCCCGCAGGGTTAAACGGCGCTTTCTATCGCGTCCAGCCTGACGCGCAGTTTCCTCCCCGGCTGGGCGATGACATTGCCTTCAACGGTGATGGCATGATCACCCGCTTCCACATCCACGACGGCCAGGTGGATTTCCGCCAGCGCTGGGCCAAGACCGACAAGTGGAAGCTGGAAAGGGCGGCGGGCAAGGGCCTGTTCGGCGCTTACCGCAACCCGCTGACCGATGACGAAAGCGTGAAGGGCGAATACCGCTCCACCGCCAACACCAACGCCTTCATCTTTGCCGGAAAATTGTGGGCGATGAAGGAAGACAGTCCCGCGCTGGTGATGGACCCGGCCACGATGGAGACGTTCGGCTTTGAAAAGTTCGGCGGCAAGATGACCGGCCAGACCTTTACCGCACACCCCAAGATCGATCCGAAGACCGGCAACATGGTCGCCATCGGCTATGCCGCGTCGGGCCTGTGCACCGACGACGTGACTTACATGGAAATCAGCCCGGCAGGCGAACTGATCCGCGAAATCTGGTTCAAGGTGCCTTACTACTGCATGATGCACGATTTCGGCATCACCGAGGACTATCTCGTGCTGCACATCGTGCCATCGATCGGCAGCTGGGAGCGTCTCGAAAAGGGCCTGCCGCACTTCGGCTTCGACACGAAGATGCCGGTCTACCTCGGCGTTATTCCGCGCCGTGACGCCGTAACCGATGCCGATATCCGCTGGTTCAAGCGCGACAACTGCTTTGCCAGCCACGTTTTCAACGCGTTCCAGGAAGGCACCAAAGTCCACATCGACGTGCCTGAAGCGCCGAACAACATGTTCCCGTTCTTTCCCGACGTCGATGGTGCCCCGTTCGATCCCGTGGCGGGATCAAGCCGACCGACACGATGGACGGTCGACCTTTCGTCCAACAGCGAAGACTTTGCCGCCATCACCCGGCTGAGCGAATCGATCGGCGAATTTCCTCGCATCGACGATCGCTTCACCGGACTGCCCTATCGCTATGGCTGGATGCTGGAAATCGATCCGACCAAGCCGGTCGACACTTCGGTACGGAGCATTTCCGGCATGCTGCTCAACAGCTTGTGCCTGCTCGATCTGCAAACCGGCACGGAACAGCACTGGTGGTGCGGGCCGACGGCAACGCTGCAGGAACCGTGCTTCGTACCACGCAGCAAGGATGCTCCCGAAGGCGAAGGCTGGATCGTAATGGTCTGCAACCGTATCGACGAATTGCGTTCCGACCTGCTGATCCTTGATGCTCTCGACATCGAAAAAGGACCGGTGGCGCGCGTGGCCGTGCCCATCCGCTTGCGCTTTGGCCTGCACGGCAACTGGGCCAACGCCGACCAGATCGGTCTGGCCGAGGGAATGGTCGCAGCATGACGGCAATTCGCGCTGCGGTGTGCCGTGAAGGGCAAGCCGGATTTTCCATCGAGGAAGCCCGGATCGATGCCCCCCGCGCGGGCGAGGTGCTTGTTCGCATCGTCGGTGCCGGCGTGTGCCATACCGACATGGCCGTGCGGGACCGACAATTGCCGGTCCCGTTGCCAGTCGTTCTTGGGCATGAGGGATCGGGCGTGGTCGAAGCCGTGGGTGCAGGAGTAACAACGCTCGTCCCCGGTGACGCCGTAGTGCTGTCATTCGCCAGTTGCGGCGCCTGCCCCAACTGCGCGGACGACGCGCCTGCCTATTGCTATGACTTCGGGCTGCACAACTTCGCCAGCGCCCGCCCCGATGGCAGCATGGCGATCAGCACGGCGCAAGGCCCGGTCCACAGCCACTTCTTCGGCCAGTCCTCGTTCGCCACCCATGCGATCGCTACGGAACGCAACGTGGTGAAGGTGCCTGCGAATGCCAAAGACGTACCGCTGGAACTGCTTGGCCCGCTGGGCTGCGGGCTTCAGACCGGGGCAGGTGCGGTGCTCAATTCGATGGCGGTCAAGGCCGGACGCTCGCTTGCCGTGTTCGGTGCTGGCGCGGTCGGTCTGTCCGCGATCATGGCGGCGCGGATTGCCGGGGCCGATCCGATCATCGCGATCGATCTGCATGACAGCCGCCTGGCGCTCGCCCGCGAACTGGGGGCAACGCATACGATCAAAGGTGATGGCGATGTTGCGGCGGCACTGGGCGAGATATGCCCTGAAGGTCTGAACTATGCCTTCGACACCACCGGTCTTGGCAAACTGATCGAACTTGCCTTCGGCCTGCTTGCCCCGCGCGGAATCCTCGGCCTTGTCGGCGCATCGGACGCCGATGCCATGCTGCACTTCAACGAAACTTCGCTGATGGGCGGCGGCAAACGGGTGATGGGCATCCTTGAGGGCGACAGCGACCCCCAGGTGTTCATTCCGCAGTTGATCGAACACCATTTGGCCGGGCGCTATCCGTTCGACCGGCTGATCGAGACGTTCGCGTTCGACGACATCAACGAAGCCTTCGAAGCGAGCGAAAGCGGACGCGTTATCAAGCCTGTGCTGAAAGTCTCGGTTGCGTGAACCGGCTGGCGGGGTAGCCTTCTACCCCGCCGCCCTCTCCAGCAATGCCGCTTCGTCGCGCTCGGCACGTCTTGCGATCAGGACCAGAAGCAGCACGATCGGCACCGCCACAACATTGATCGACAGCATGGCGGTGCGCAGGGAACCGGTTGCGTCTGACAGCAGCCCGACCACATAAGGGCCGATGCCCATGCCCAGAATGGTCATCACCAGCAGGTAGAAACTGGCCGTAAGCCCGCGCATCCGGGGCAGAACCTGATCGTACAGGATCGCATATAGCGGCGGCATCCACCCGGTCAGGATGAAGCTGTACAGCAGGAAGCGCAGGTAAAAGCTGCCGGGATCAGGCGCGAAATAGACCCAGAACGACAGCAGCGGCGATACACCCATCGCGAAAAGCCCCACCCAAGCCCGCCCGCTGCCGGGAAAGCGCTGGTTGAGCCAATCGGACAGCGGACCCCACGCCAGCGGGCCTAGAATGCCCATCCCGGCCGAGAGCAGGCCGAACTGCAACGCCGTTTCCTGCATCGTCAACCCGTAAGTGCGGATCAGGAAGCTGGGGTTGAACGCCATCATCCCGTAATTGAGCGAACATTGCAGCGTCCCCACCGCAATGCACATCAGCAATGTGGGTGAACGCGTAATCACGCGAAACGCCTGAGCATCACCCATCTTCATGCCTTGCAGCAAGTTGACGATCACGAACACGCCCAGCCCGATGACGGTCCATTGCAACGCATGTGGGTTGAGCGAAATGCCGCCAAGCACCATCAGCGGCTTGGGACTGATCGCGCTGCTGATCACGGTCAGGCCAGCGGCGGCCCCCACGATCAACGCCAGCGCCAGCAGGTTGCCGCGCACCATGCCAGCGCTCGCGCCCCGGCCCTTCATGCCCAGCCAGTGGAACCCCGGCGTTACCGATCCGAGCAGCGCAAAGCTGGCACGGAAGGGGTGCGGATCAGGCGCAGTGGCGATCCCGTCCATCTGCCCGCGCACCGGTTCCTTCAGGCGCCACATGACCGCTGCCAGCACAAAGCCCGGCGCCGCCGCCACCAGAAATGCAAACTGCCAGCCGCGCAGGCCGCCCGGCGCCGCCCCTGCGGCATATGTGACGTCCCACCAATGCGCCGCCACGCCGCCAAGGATAAGCGAACCGCCAAGCCCCAGCGCCACGGCAGACGCCATGACCGACATCACGAACCCGCGCCGGTGTTTCGGCCAGAAATCGTAGATCAGCGAGGTTCCGGCAGGCTGCGTCGCGGCCTCACCAATCCCAACGCCCAGCCGAGACAAGGCCAGCAATGTGAAACTGCTGGCGAAACCGGCAAGCCCGGTTGCCGCAGACCAGAACAGAAGGCTGACCGCCAGCAGGCGCGTACGCACCCAGCCATCGGCAAGCCGCCCCACCGGCAGCGAGAACAGCGCATAGAACAACGCAAACACGGTGCCGTAAAGCAGCCCCATCTCGGCATCGCCAATCTTGAGGTCAGCCTTGATCGCAGGGGCGAGGATCGCGAGAATCTGCCTGTCGAGCAGGCTCATCGCATTGGTCAGCGCGACGAGGACAAGCGCGTACCATGCTCCCGGTGCGAGATCGCGGCGTGGTTGCGTGGTCATGGCGTTCCTCTCCACACCTGAGTCACAGCTTGAACCAGCGCTCGGCGTTTGTCTGGAAGAACTTCTTCTTCGTTTCTGCGCTCATGTCCATGGCGTCCATGGCATGCACTTCCTGCGGCACATACTGGTACGGGTAATCCATCGCGTACATCACGCGGTCTTCGCCCATGACCTGCTGGCAGAACTTGACCGCCGGTTCCCACGCCACGCCCGAATTGGTGACGAGCACGTTCGACTTCAGATATTCGGCGATGGTCTTTTTCAGCGGCTTCATGCGTTCATAGCGCTGCGAACGGACGCCTGCCTGATGCATGTAATCAAGCCGGTAAAGCCAGTAGGGCAGCGCCTCGCCCATGTGGCCGACCATGATCTGCAAGGTCGGGTACTTGTCGAAAATGCCGATGGTGATCAGGCGCAGCAGATGCATCCCGGTTTCAACGCCGAACCCGAATACCGCGCCATCAAGGCCCGCTTCGAGCATCGGGCCGATCATGGAATCGGGTGATGTTGCCGGGTGGATGTAGAGCGGCTGGTCCACCTCGACCAGGGCACGGAAGATCGGGTCGAAGAATTCCTCGTCCAGATAGCGGCCCTGCGTGTGGCTGTTGATCTGGATGCCCTTGAAGCCCAGCTCCTTTGCGCCGCGATGAATCTCTTGCGCCGACCATTCCGGGTCTTGCGGGGCCACCGTGCCCATGCCGATGAAGCGATCAGGATACTTCTCGCAAGCGTCGGCCAAAAGATTGTTGGCGCGGGCGGCGATGCCCCTGGCTTCTTCGGTGTCGAGTATCGGCTGCACGCCGGGCGAGGTCAGCGCGAGAATTGCCTTGTCGATGCCAGCGGCGTCCATATCGGCAATGCGGCGTTCGCCCAGATCGAGCAGGCGTTCGAGAATCTGCGTGGCGCGTTCCGACGGCGACGTGCCGTAGAAGCCCCAGAGCGAGACCATGCCCTTGTCCGCCGTGCCGTCCTTGATCATGCGCAGGAACGCATCGACCTGTTCGCGCGTGGCGAAAGCCTCTTCGGTGGCGATACGCAGGTAGCCTTGGCCCCCGCCGGTTTTCAGATCTTGCATCGTCGCTCCTCCCCGGCACGGGGAGGGGGACCAGCCGCAGGCTGGTGGAGGGGCACAGGCCCAATAAACCAGCACTTTGCGGAGGCGCCCCTCCACCATGCTTTGCATGGTCCCCCTCCCCGTGCCGGGGAGGAATAATAACTCAGCCTTCGTGCACCGCTTTGGTGACAAGGCAGGCCATCAGGCCTTCCGGGCCATCTTCTGCACCGTGGCCAGACCACTTGACCCCACCGAACGGGGAATCCGATCCACCGATCATGGTCGTGTTCAGCCCCAGCATCCCCGTCTCGATCTCACGGGCGAGCCGCTTCTGGCGCGCGGCGCTATCGGTCCAGGCATAGGCGGCAAGACCATAAGGCAGGCGGTTCGCCTCGGCGATCATCGCATCTTCGCCACTATAGGCGTTCAGCAGCGCCACCGGGCCGAACGGTTCTTCGTTCATGATCAGAGCATCCAGCGGGATTTCCGACAGGACCGTGGGCGCATAGAAATAGCCCGCGTTGCCAACACGCTGCCCGCCAGTGTGCAGCTTTGCCCCGCGCGCGGTGGCATCGCCGATCAGGTGGTCCATCGCTTCGGGGCGGCGGGGGTTGGCCATTGGTCCCATCTGCGAGCCTTCTTCAAGCCCGTTGCCGACCTTGATCGCTTTGGCCCGTTCCACAAACCCGTCACGGAAGCGGTCGAACACGCCTTCTTCCACGATGAAGCGGGTGGGAGAAACGCAGACCTGCCCGGCGTTGCGGAATTTGTGCGGAACCACGGTATCGAGCACACGATCAATGTCGGCATCGGCAAAGACCAGCACGGGTCCGTGCCCCCCCAGTTCCATCGTGGTGCGCAGCATGTTGTCTGTGGCAAGCCGGGCGAGATGCTTGCCGATCACGGTCGATCCGGTGAACGACAGCTTGCGGATGATGGGCGAGCCGAGCAGATGGCGGCTGACCTCGTCCGGCACACCGAACACGGCCTGCGCCACTTGGGCGGGCAACCCTGCATCGAGCAGGCATTGGAGCACACCCAGCGCCGAAGCCGGGGTTTCTTCCGCCGCCTTGAGGATCACAGAGCAGCCCGCTGCAATCGGCGCGCCGAGCTTGCGGCCGGGATTGCCGAGCGGGAAGTTCCACGGCGCAAACGCCGCGACCGGGCCGACCGGTTCATGCGTGACCGTGCTGCGCATACCCGCCGGGCGAACCAAGGTGCGGCCATAGATGCGGAACACTTCGCCCGCATAGAAATTGAACAGCCCAACGTTCATCATCACTTCGATGCGCGCTTCGGCAAGGGTCTTGCCCTCCTCCATCGTGGCGATCCGCGCTAGGTCTTCCTGCCGCTCGACCATCAACCGGGCCGCGCCTTGCAGTACGGCAGCGCGCTGTTGCGGCGTGCTGTTACGCCAGATGCGAAAACCTTCGGCAGCAACTTCAAGCGCGCGGTCGAGGTCTGCTGCATCGGCCAGCGGCAACTCGCCGATGGTTTCACCCGTGGCGGGATTGACGACAGCGTGCGTGCGGCGACCGCCGCCTGCAATCTGCTGGCCATCGATGATCATGTGGAGAGAGGGATATTGGGTCATGGCAATTCCATTTGTTGCGGGCGGGAGCAGGACGGAACCTTGCCCCCGCCCGCAATCCATTACTTCTTCGTGTTCTCGCGGTCGATGTCACCCTGCCAGCGCTGCGCGACGATTTCCTCGCCCGTCACCGGGTGCTTCATGTGGAACGGCGTGATCTTGTGCGTCGGCCACAGCCAGTTGTCCTCGATCAGAACGTCGGGTCCGGTCGGGTCTTCGGGGTAAGTCAACTTCGGGAAAGGCACGAATTCAGGCGGGGTGTTGGCCCAGCCGGATTCATAGTGGCCATGCCAGATCGGCATGTAGTTCAGGCTGTGCATCCGCCAGATGCCGTCCACCTTCTTGTAGGTGTTTTCGTAGATGCCGCCTTCCCACCACTGGCGCGCCTTGAGGTGTGGAGCATCGCCTTCATAATCCTTGTGGCGGCCAGCCTGCATCATCGAGCGGGCGCGACCATAAGCTGTAACGCCATCAGGCTGGACATTGATGATGTCCTGCAACTGCGGATGATCCAGCAGGAAACCGTCGATCGGGCCATTGTTGCCATAAGTAAAGCGCTTCTGGAAGCGTTCGACATAGAGGCGGCGCACGCCCTCCTTGCCTTTCCATACACCGCCGAAGAAGCGCACTTCGCCATCATCGGTGAACAGGTCCACCGTTTCGTTATACAGGCATTTGTCGATCAGGTAGCCGTAAAGGTGCTGCAATTTGCGGATGTCGAGTTCATCCTCACGCAGCGCAAGGCGCTGTTCAAGGTCGGCCAGGCGGTTTTCAAGCGCGGCAATCTGGTTGGTATCAGACACGTCCAGCTCCCATGGATTTAGTTTGTGTTACTAACAATTGCGCGACTACAACCGGCCTGTCAACGGTCGATGACGCGCTGATGAAAATCAGATCCCCGCAGCTTCAAGCCGTGCCACTTCTTCGCGGTAGGGGCGGATGCCGAAGAACATCGCCAAAGTGGCGATCGGCAAAAGCACACCGGCGGTGATGACCAGCGCCTTCCACAAGTCCGCCTCGACCCCGACCACGCGCTGTGCCACCGTGCCCACCACGAAACTGCCCATTGCGCCAAAAAAGGTGAACATGAACAAATAGATGGCCGTCACCTGCCCCCGCATTTCATTGGGCGCAATGCGCTGGATCGCGGCATTCTGCGGCACCGCCCCGGCAAGACCGAACATGCCGCCCAGCGCCATCACGGCAAGGCTCGCCTCGCCCGTGGGCATCATCGGCGAGGCGACGGCGCAGACCGTGACCAGCCCGAACAGGATCGTGGCCGCGCGCACATTTGCATCGGCATAGCGCCTGGCCAGCCATTCGACGAAGAAGCCGCCGAAGAATATCCCCGCGAGTTGCGAAACCAGCAACATCGGCGCCATGACCATGCCGATCTGCGCCTCGTCCCAGCCATACGTTCGAATCATGAACGGCACCCGCCAGAAGGCCAGACCGAAGGTTTCGATCGCAGACAGCGCAAGCCCGATGAACAGCGGATAATAAACCCGCCCCCGCGCGTGGATGGCCTTGGCCGCATCAAGCCCCGTGAAAGCGATGATGCGCTGCCCAAGGCTTTTGACAGGGGGCGCACCGACCACGGACGAACGCGCCGAAAGCAGGCGTGGCGGCTCCTTTACCGTCAGCAGCAATCCTGCCGCCATCAATCCCATGGCAGCCTGCCCCAGCAGGATCAACTGCCAGTTGTGGACGTGCAGGCCCAGCACGGTCTGATCCGGCCAGCCCGCCAGCATCACGATCAGCTTGCCGCCAGCCAGCACACCGATAGTCGATCCGCCGATGAAACCCAGTTGCAGCAGCGAGAACGCCCGCGTGATCTTTTTGGGCGGAAAGTAGTCTGCAATCATCGAATAAGCCGCAGGTGCATGGGCAGAGCCGCCCGCGCCCAGGAACATGCGGCTTCCGACGAACTGAGCAAAGCCCTGCGCCATTCCGCCAAGTCCCATGACCGCCCCGGTGGCTGCCATGCCGCCTGCCAACACGTATTTGCGGGGATAAAGATCGGCCAGCCGCGCCAGCGGTATCCCCGCAAACACGAAGAAGATGATCGTGGCTGGCCCGCCAAGGAAACCAAGCTGTTCGTCGGTCAATCCGAAATCAACCTTCACCCGCTGCGCCAGCATGCCAAACACGGTCTGATCGAAAAAGTTGAGGAACGTCGCCAGAATGATGACGAACAGCGCCCAGTAGGCAGCCCGCGTGGAAGGCCATTGCCGTTCAGCCCCTGCGGCCTGAGAACATGCACCTTGGAAACCTTCTGCCGACCCGCTCCCACCGGGACTTGCCGCAACGACGACACCTGCCATGACATCTCCTCTCGTCGCGCTCCGGCCCCTTTTTCCGGGGGCCTTGTCAGTGCTGCGATATTGTTAGTCTTGCATACAAATTCCGGCTGGTGAATAGAAAAGGCGAAAAATGATTCTCCAAGCCCGCCCATGGGCTTGAGGGACAGCCAAAAAAGGAGAGGATCTATGCAGAACCTGCCGGAAAAGACGGCCTTCGTAACCGGAGGCGCAAGCGGAATCGGCCTGGGAATCGCCAAGGCGCTGCTGGGCGCGGGCATGAACGTGACCATTGCCGATATTCGCCAGGACCATCTCGATTCGGCTGTGGCTGAACTTGACGGCGGTGATCGCGTACTGGCCGTGAAGCTGGACGTGACCAACCGCGCACAATTTGCCGAAGCTGCCGACGCGACCGAGGCAAAGTTCGGCAAGATCCATATCCTTGTGAACAACGCAGGCGTTGCCGTCGTCGGGCCGACCGAATTGGCGACCTTTGCCGATTGGGACTGGGTTATGGGTGTGAACGTGGGCGGCACCGTCAACGGCATCGTCACGGTCCTTCCGCGCATGCTGGCGCATGGCGAAGGCGGGCATATCGTGTGCACCGCATCGATGTCTGCGCTGGTCCCGGTGGGCGGAACCACGATCTATTCATCGGGCAAGGCCGCTGTTACCGCGATGATGGAATGCATGCGTCCCGAACTGGAGTCGCGCGGCGTGATCTGCAGCGCATTCTGCCCCGGCGCGGTGCAATCGAACATCGCCGATGCCGCCAAGACGCGCCCCGCCGACCTTGCCGATACCGGCTATGCCGAGGCCGACAAGCGTCGTCAGGCAGGCGGCAACCTGATGCACCTGTACCAGACCAAGGAAGAAGTGGGCGAGCGTGTGCTGGAAGGCATCCTGAATGACGAACTCTACATCCTGACCCACTCCGAATTCCTGATCGGCGTGAAGGAACGAGGGCAGGCGATGACCGCAGCGGTGCAGACCCACCTGCCCGAAAATCCCGAATACAAGCAAACCTTTGCGATGCTGTTCCGCAATCCTGCGATCACGCAGGAAATTGCCCGGCAGGAAAAGTTGCAGGCAGCGCGCACCGCCGGAGAAGTGGCATGAAGGATTTTGCAGGCCGCACCGCCTTTGTCACCGGTGGCGCCAACGGAGTCGGCATCGGGCTTGTCCGCCAGCTTCTGAACGAAGGCTGCAAAGTGGCGATTGCCGACATCCGGCGGGATTCGATCGACAAGGCACTGGCCAGCCTCGACAACCGCGAAGTCATGGGTGTGCAACTCGACGTTGCCAGCCGCGATGGCTTCAAGGCTGCCGCCGATGAAGTCGAGGCCAAGTTCGGGCCGGTTTCGATCCTGTGCAATAACGCCGGGGTCAACCTGTTCCAACCGATCGAGGAAAGCTCGTTCGACGATTGGGACTGGCTGATGGGCGTGAACCTGCACGGCGTGATCAACGGCGTGATGACCTTCGTTCCGCGCATGGTCGAACGCATCAAGGCGGGCGAACAGAAAGGCGGCCATGTGGTCAACACCGCGTCGATGGCGGCGTTCCTGGCGGCGGGATCGCCGGGCATCTACAACACCACCAAGTTCGCGGTGCGCGGCCTGTCTGAATCGCTGCATTATTCGCTGTTGAAGTACGAAATCGGTGTGTCCGTGCTGTGCCCCGGCCTTGTCAAAAGCTACATCTACGCCAGCGACGACATCCGCCCCGATGCCCTGAAAGGCACGATGAAGGCGGTAGACAGCGCCGCTGTGGAACGGCTTGCGGGCGTCCACGAATTCGGCATGGAGCCGGACGTAATCGGCGCGCGGGCGATCGAGGCGATGAAGGCCAACCGGCTGCACATCTTCTCGCACCCGGACCACAAACAGGAAATGCGCGAAATCTTCGACGAGATCATCGCCGAATATCAGGACTATCCCAAAGACCCCGGCTTCGATCAGCGCGTGGCCTTCGAGAAGTTCCGCTACGACAATTTCGCCGAAGCGCGCGCGAAGTCTCGCGCGGCGGATTTTTGAGGATTTGCAATTGCCCACCCCCAGCCCCTCCCGCCTGCGGGAGGGGCGCGAGACTTAGAGAGCCGCAGGCGAACTTCGTCGCAGCGGGGTGGGCATGGGTTCAGCCAGCAACATCACCCAGTGCAGCAATGAACTGGTCGATATTGCCGTCAGTCAGGCCCGCGATGTTGATCCGGCCCGATCCGGCCATGTAAACGCCGTGCTTTTCGCGGATCGCCAAGATCTGTTCACCGTTCAGCGGCAGCATCGAGAACAGGCCGTTCTGTACGCCCAGCGGCGCCATGCTGATCGTGCCGACCTGCTGCGCAGCGGCAAGGCGATCGCGCACCGAGCGCATCCGGTCGCGCATGTCGTCCAGCTCGGCCAGCCACATCGCGGTCAGGTCAGCATTCTCAAGAATCAGGCGCACCGCAGCCGCACCATGATCGGGCGGCATCGACCATGATGCGCGCGCGATGGTTGCGCCGTTGGCCATGGCATTGGCAAGCGCGGTCGCGTCCGACGTTACCACATAGAACGCGCCGACCCGGTCACGATAAAGCCCGAAGTTCTTGTCGCACGAATAGGCGACCAGCGCCTCAGGCACCACGCTCAACACCTTGCGCAAGCCATAGGCATCGTCTTCCATGCCCGCGCCAAGACCCTGATAGGCAAGGTCAAGGATCGGCAGAACATTGCGCGCGACCAGCAGGGCAGCAATCTCGTCCCACTGCGCGGGCGTGTAATCGACGCCGGTCGGGTTGTGGCAGCAGCCGTGCAGCAGCACCGCATCGCCCGGCTCTGCGCTGGCCAGCGCGGCTTTGAGCGCTTCGAGATCGGCCAGACCATCGGCCGTCATGTGGCCAAAGGTCTTCAGTTCAATTCCCACTGCGGCCACGATCTGCGCATGGTTGGGCCACGAAGGCGTACCCATCCACAGCCGCTTCACGCCCGAACGCTTGGCCACTTCGACCGCCAACCGCACCGCGCCGGTGCCACCGGGAGCCTGCATGCCTTCAACCCTGGACCGGTCAAAGTCCTTGCCGAAAACGTATGGGATAAGCGCATGGACAAAACCCATGTCGCCTTCAGGACCAAGATAGGCCTTGGAGCCTTGCGTTTCGAGCAGCCGGGCTTCGGCCGCCTTGATCGCCTTGAACACCGGGGTAGCGCCATCTGCCGTGCGATAGACGCCCACGCCAAGATCAATCTTGTCGTCACGCGGATCGGCATTGTGGAGCTTGATCAGCGCCAGCAGCGCATCGGCGGGCTGAGGGGCAAGATTTTCGAGCATGGTCCGGCAATCCTTTGCGGAGGGCTTCAAACGCGGCGGCTCCATGCAACCGGATTGCCGCGCGGGCAACCCCTGCATTGCATTTATGCGCGATGGACGGTCGAATAGCGCCGGATATTGCCCGATCGCTTCAGAACAGGATTGGCGTCAGAACGGCAGCCACTTCTGTGTGCGCGAAAACTTCATGTAGCCGCCGTTGATGCCCAGGCGCAGCCCCGCGCCCGAACGGACCGGGATCAGCACCTTGTCACCCTTGCGCAAGTAGCTGACATGGAACCCGCCGATCAGATAGGCCTGCCCCTCGCCCGCCGGAAACCGCGCGTACAGCTCTTCGCTGTCGTACAGATTGTAGACAAGAACGAACGTGCTCGCCGCATTGGCCCCCACATCGAACCCGATCGAAGGCCCGGTCCAGTAAACCGCGCGTTCGCCTTCGACCTTGTGATGCAAGGTGCCAGAGCCATAGCGCAGGCCAACCACCAGCGCTGCGCTCGCCTCGCGCCCTACGATATAGGCGTTGGGTTGCCCCTGCTTCTTGAGCAGGTCCTTGATCAGGTCGGCAAGCCCCGATGCGCCCTTGCCGAACACGCCCTCTGCCGCACCGATCAGGTCATCCTCGCGATAGCTGGTGCCTTGCGCAGGAACAGGCTGGGCGGTGGCGGCAGGCAGTTCGCTCGACGATGCAGGAGCGGACTGGCTGGGTGCCGGAAACGTCTGCGGGGGCAGTGTCTGAGGGGGAACCGTCTCTGCGGGAAGTGCAGGCGTGGTTCCCGCTTCGCGACCGACCGGCGTTGCCGATGGCGCAAGATCACCGTCGATCACCGAATTGGGATCGACCGTCTGCACTTGCGCCGAAACGCCGGTTGTCGCCACGGCGAAGGCGCAAGCCAGCCCGGCGGCCATCGCCCTGACCTTGTTTCGAATCATGGTCATCCCGTCATTCCCGTCCCAAGCGCCAGCATTCGGCACATCCTGCGTCGATTGCACCAGAATCCATGCCTGGCGCCACCACAATGAACCGGCGATGAGTCGAGTCAGAAACGCGCCAAAGCGCGGCTTTGCCACATTATCGGCGCCCGTTTGCAAACCCGCTCAATTTTCCCCACCAGCCCCTTGCCGCCCCCCATAACCCCCGCTATAGGCCGCCTTCGCCGCTGCGATCCGGAGACGTGGGTGAGTGGCTGAAACCAACGGTTTGCTAAACCGTCGTACTGGTAAATCCGGTACCGAGGGTTCGAATCCCTCCGTCTCCGCCACTGGCTATTGAATTTACTTGATAAAATTCAAGTAAGGTCATTGGTTCCCATAACCGTTCCCCGATAGCGCGCCCGCTTGAGGCTGAACGAATGCGAACAGCCCCGATGCAGAGCACGTTTTCAGCCGGGCAGAATTATTAGGCACCGGAAGGCATTTCTGGGCAGAACGCCGGCCCAAGTGCAGCAGTAAATACCCCCACACCGTACGCGACAAATCGCGGCTGAAAATGGCGGATTTGTGCGAGTTTCCGCAGATGGTCACTTCTCAGTCAGATTGACTTGCTCGCGATTTTTCACGTTGAAGTGATTTGCTCATGCCTGGAATTGGCGGAAAAGCTGGGCTTTCGGCGCAGCGAGTGACTCATGCACTCCAATTTGCAATCAAGTCACTTCTGGTGCGGGAGGGGGCGACGCTATGGCCGTTCGGGATTGGCTGCAAAGGATCATCGGAAGCGGAAGCGATGCTAAGTCGGGCGCGGCATCCTCGCTTCCGGTCGCGCGGCCCGCGAAGACGAGTCCGGGCAGGGATGAGGTAATCGCCTATGCAGTGAACCTGTCGGGCCTCGTTATTGACCAGCCGGAAGCCATAGCCTTCTACCAAGCCACTTTCAAAGATCACCCCACCCGGTTCGTCACCTATGATGATCTTCGGAAGCAAGGCGACTTGCTGGACAAGGATGCACTCAAGGCCCTTGGACTGCGCGCCAACGTGAAGCTGTCAGCGCAATTCATCGCCACTTTGAACGAAAGCGGTTGCGCCGATCCACTCAGCGCAGCCAGCGTCATTGGCGGCGCCATATCAACCGCGCTCTGCACCTGCCGCGACCTTTGCAACATGGAAGCGGCTGGGATCGACTTGGCCAAGTTCCATGCGTCCAATATGGCAGCCGGGCCGTGCTCAGCCGCCGCTAAGCTGGACGGCCTTAGCGTCCCCGTTGCCGATGCTCCGATGCTTCCTTTCGAGACGTGCCCTCACCCCGATCAGTGCGCTTGCCGCTATCAGGCGTGGCTTTCGATCCTAGAGGATTGAGCGGTCCAGTCGGATAAGGCGATTGGCGAAAGCAAGAAACTCCCGGCTGGCAGCCTCCTCCAGCTCCCAATATCGCTCCAGGTGCCGCTCATAGGTCCGATGCCACATGCCCTTGGGGCGGCTGGGAAACGCCCCCAAGCCACGTTTTGCCCCCAACTTGTATTGCAGCCGGAATAGCCGCTCAAGGGGCCGGTCCCGCACCGCTTCCCGCTGGCATTGGTAGCCCAGCCGCCATGCCTGCCGGGATGCGAAGCGGTCGCCACCGGGTGGCAGGTAGAGCTTGGCAACGCGGATATGTCGAAAGGGGCAAAGCATCCACCATCGCTTGCCGCCATGGTGGGGCACCGTGAAGCAGAGCCGCACCGTCTGCCGCACTTGCTCGCGTGCATCGCCGCTGCCGCGCCCGTATGACAATTCCAGCCGTTCCGCGCCCGGTTCGGACATGATGGCCTGATAGCCGATCGATCCGGATGGTTCGCCCTGACGGGTCCAATCTATGCTCCCGGCCCGGTGTTCGCCCTCCCGTGCGTATCCGCTGCGAAACATCCAAGCCAGGTCGATTTTCAGCGAGGCATCTGCCGTGGGCCTGCCGCCATATCTGCCAGAACCATAGCCGCCCATTTCAGTCTCCCCGGCGCACGGTAGCGCCGCCAGATTTTCCTAAATCATCAGCATTCTGCATCCGCTCATGGGGTTTGCCCGTTGTTGTGCGTTTTCCATTGCGCGCTGATCGCCGCTTGCCTTTGGCAGTTCGCGGCCCGGTGCTCAGACCGCCATGCAGCTTGCAGCGCCCGCTACGGTATATGTCCCGGCGCTTGCAGGGCGTGCCTGCCCTAGTGGTTGCGCCACATTCCATGCCAACGCATTCGGCTGGGATTGGCCCGCCATTCTCGCACCAATGCCGCCAGAGCAAACGCCGTGCTTCCTCAGCCACCATAGCCAGCCGCTCCCCCATTTTTCCCGCACCATTGAAATTCCATTTTCACACCCTCACCAGCCTTCACCCGCACCACACCACCACCGCACTCTCCTATAGAGAGGTGCGGGTGGTGCGGACGGGGTTCAGCACGGGTCATCGTCCGCACTTTCCGCACTTTCCGCACCACACGTTTGAAGGTGCGGACGGGTGCCAATCTCGCCGGGGTCAACCGGCTTTCCGGCGATCACAAAGGGAACGTCACGGCCATTCTCCGTCCGGCGTTCAACCGCCAGTGCCCCATTCTTGCGCCACGTCCGCAGGATTGCCTTGATGCGCCCCTTGTCGGTTTCGGCGGACAAGCCAGCCACCTTGGCGACCAGATGGCCAACCCAATCCTTGGCCTGCACACTCTCGCGCCAGTCACCATCCGCAAGCCCTTGCTGGACCATGTAGAGGTGCCAGGTTGTCAGGCCATGGAACACGTCCGGCTTTTCCCAGAGCGTGGCGACACCGACAAAATCGGACGGCTCTAATCCACTGCCATTGTCGAGGCTTTGGCTTTCCAGCTTGATCCATGTGGCAGCACCGGCAGGCGCACGGCTGACCTTGCCTTCGTCGATACGCACCAGCGTGCGGCGCAAGGCGGGATCGGTAATGCCAAGCTCCTCGGCATCCTTTTCGCCCATGGCATTGAGCGGAAGCACGACGCGGGCAGCATCGCGTAATGCGACCGCACCGCGCCCGTCCTCTGCCGTTACCTCGCGCCCGCCGAGCTTCTTGGTGTGGTGCACAAGGACGACTGCGCAGCCTGTTTCCTGAGCCAGCCGCTTCCACCGCTTGGTGATGGCGTCGATTGCTCCGTTGCTGTTTTCCTGCACGGCATGGCTGGACACGAAAGGGTCAACAACCACCGCAGAAATTTGCCGCTCCGTGATCGTCGCTGCGAGCTGGGCAAATACTTCCTCTGCCAACGCGAAGCCGTCCCGATCTTCAATGGCCGTGCATAGCGGCTGGACCAGCCCGCTATCGAGGTGCAGCCGGTCCCCGCAATCCTCGGGGCCAATGTCATGGAACGCGCAGGCAGCGGCCATTTGCCGCTCCAGTTCGTCGGTGCCATCCTCAAGGTTGAAGATCCACACCGCTTGCGGGCCACGGGGTAGAGGCTTGCCCAAGAGCGGTCTGCCGCTGGCGAGGCAAAGCGCCATCGTGCCGCTGATTGTGCTCTTGCCGGTGCCGCCCGGTGCGATGATCGCCGTAACCTCTCCCCTCAGCAGCCAGTGCCCAAGCAGCCATTGCCGCGTGGGCAGAGATGCTGGATCGGGCCAGCGATAGGGCGTGGCGCGCAATGCGTCGTGGGCATGGATTCGCGCCGCCGCTTCGCCGGGGTGAATGGCAGCCATATCCATCGGCGCGGACTGATCTTGCTCCCAAAGGTCATCCCAACAATCAGCCATGAGAAGCCGCCTTGCCCGACCGGGCTTGATCGATGCGCGCTGCAACCTGATCGCGGGGAATGTCCGCAAAATCGGCCCCTGAGTCCCCTGCGCGCGTTTCCGGCCTTGGGGTCGCTACATGGGCACCAATCGCCTGTGCGGCCTTCCTTGCGGCATTCTGGCCAAGATTTTCAGGCAGGTGGCTGTCATCGTCCGCCGCGATGATAATTTTGCGGGCGGGGAACAACTTGCGCATAGCGCGGGCGACGGTTTCAAGGTTGCGCGCCGACATAGCAGCGGCGATGCCATGGCCGGTTGCCATGTGAACAGCTGCCATCGTGGCAAAGCCCTCCCCGATCACAAGCGGGCCATCGGACGGCCTGCCGTCCAGCATGTGCACGCCATGGGGCCAGAACAGGCCAGCGGTGCGGCCATCCCTGAGGAACAGCTTGAAGCCATCGGGCCGGATGCGCTGGACATTCCACAGACGAAAGTCAGCATCCACCATCGGCACCAGCAAGGCAGTGCCCGACTGCCGAATCCCGAACGGCTCAAGCGCCTTGCGAACAAGATAGGGGTGCGCCTTGTCCGCCCGGCTGGCATTGCTCCACAAGGCCGCCGCACCGGATGCCGCCATTTCCTCCAGCGCCAGCCGCTCCCGTTGCCGGGCCAGTTCGGCTTGCCGGATCGAGTGCCGCTCTGCCGCTGTCAGTGCCCGGCGCTTGCCGTCATCGGCGGGTAGGATGCCATCCCGGCGAAGCATATCTTTCACCGCCAGAGCCTCCAGCCGCCCACCATTGAAACAGGTCACTAGCAGGCCATCCGGTGCGCCCGGTGCCAGCCGAATTGCCGTTCCTCGGTCGCGGCTGGAATGGCCGGGCGTCGGTATAAGGCATTCCCTGCCCATAACCTTGCCGCCGTAGCGCACGGCGATGACGCGAAGGTCAATCATAGTGCTGCCCTCCCTTGTTCGGTGAGGCGAAGCACCGCCGCATACTTGCCGGACGGGTTGCGCCGACGCTCGCCGGTCGGTTCGACAAGGCCCGTGGTCCGCAACTCGCTAAAACGGGGCTGGAGTGCTTCGCGGGCAATGCCAGCGACCGCCACGGCTTCAAGCGGGGTTGCTTCTCCCAGCCGGTTTAGCGCCAGCATGGCGACGCGGCGAAGGTGAGGAACGCTAGGCGCAATGGCGTCGGCAGCGTCCTGGCTGGTGCCGTCCGGGCCTTTCGTGCCGGGATCGTCGGGGTAGCGATCAGCCATGGCCGTGCCCTCCGAATGCGATAGCCGCAATCATCGCCGCCAGTTCGGGCCGGACATTGTGCATGGTGACAAGGAATTGCGCCTGCACGTCGAGAGGGGTAAGAGGATCACGGAACCAGCCGCCACAGCTATTCCGCGATGCCCGCGCCTTACCCGCGCGGGTTTCGCTTTTCTGGGGCATGGCTCAAGCCTCCCCCGCGATCAGCGCGTGCAACGCCTCTGCCGGAATGATCGTCCTGCCACCGACGCGAACGGCGCGAAGGCGACCAGCCGAAATGTGATTGTAGAGCGTCGTCCGCCCAAGGCTGGACGCATGGCAGGCTTCCCGAATGCTGTAACCGATCTTCGGGGGATCGTGCTTGATGGATTGCATTTCTTCGGTCCCACTTTGCGGAGGCGGGATGCCTTCACTTGGTGGGGGACCAATTAGGCCGGATTTGGCTAGCCTTGGACTGGGGGAATGCGGCTTATCGGGGGGATTGCGAAAGTCCCCCCTCCCATAGATGCGCGATCATGCGTTCAATGTGCCGCGTATCCCTCGGCTTGCCGGACTTCGGATTAGGCGGCAAATCAGCCACGATTGAGGCTGCCGCCGATCCTTTCGATATATCCGGCAGAGCGGCACGCATGGACGCGGCCTGCCCGATAATTTCAGCGTGATTAAGCTTGCGATTTGGAGGCACAGTCCCCCCGCCATGCGTTGGCTGGGTCGCGTTCTGGGCAAGGATCAACGCCCGAAATAAGTCCACTCCCTCGCGGTCAACGGCAATTTCCAGATACTGGTTTATCTGGCGACTGGCAGGCCCGTTCGTCACGATTCGAGCGGCGTTTGTGGTCCAATGTTCCCCGTGGCTGGCGGTCCAATATGGCGATGCCCACTCCACAGTTATGGGCATTTGTCGGTATTCGATCGATCCTGATTGGTCGCCGAAAGTCTGAATAAGCCGACCGGCCTTGGCAGAGATAAGACCCTGCGAACAACGCCACGCGAAAAACTCGCGCAAAGGCATGACAGTTGGGCGAGGTAGGGCATTCAAAAGCGAGATTGCTTCGGAAAGTGGCATCCATAATGCTTCGTCGATGCCCGTAAGGGAGAAGCGGTATCCCTCGGGGGCATCATGCCACTGATCGCTGATATATGGTTCAACCATTCCCGCCTCCCTAGCGGTTCCCAAGGTAAGGCGGGGAAGCACGTGGGATGCGCGCTTATCGGCTGGCCAGCCTATCCCCGCCCGCAGTCTATGGCGTCATTGGGCTGCTTGCCAGCCGCACTCAAAAACCATCCTCATATTCCCCCGGATCGCTGATTGGACAGCCAGCGCCACGGTCGGGCATTGGCGGGCCGGTCCAGCAATCCTCATCATATTGCCCGGCTGGATCGTCGTCCTCGGCATCCTCATGCGGTTGCGTGATGTTCGGCCAGCGTTTCTGGCTTCCGCGCATGGTGTGCCATTCGATCCAAGCATTCTCGCCAGTGTCGGCAATGTCGCATCCTGGCTCATCGCTGGGCACGGGACGTCCTATGTCGGTGCAGCGCGAAACCTCATCCTCGCTGCATTCGCCCTCCCGGTCGGAATCACCGTCCAGCACGTCGAGCAGGTCAATTGCCACGGTCACGAATGCCGCCAGCTTACCGCGATCATACCGTGACAGGATGCGCGCCACGGCTGGCATGGGCGGTATCGTGCCCGGCAGGGTGACGGGCTGGGCCTCTCGGCCTATGGGAATGCTAGCCATTATCTCGACTCCTTTGCAGTCGGGTTGTGGTTAGGGCCAGCATCGGGGGACCATCCCTTTGCTGGCCCGCTTCCATCGGGCCGAATGCCCGGTGAAACTCTATCCGGCCTCGGCCTTGCGAATGGGCGTCACGTTGGCGCCAGCCGCCGGGATCGTGACGCAATAGGTGGCCCAATCGTCCATAAGCCGCCGCCGTTTGTCGAACAGATCACCGCGCCGATAGGCTCGCTCAACCTTGTTCTCGATAGTGTGCGCCAAGGCCATTTCCGCAACCTCATGGGCATAGCCGGTGCATTCGGCGGACCAGTCGCGGAAGCCCGAACGGAATCCGTGCACGGTCACGTCAACTTTCATTCGGCGAAGCAGCATCGACATGGCCATGCCCGACATGCTCCCGCCCTTGGTCGCCGGGAACAGCCATTCCTTGCGCAGCCCTTGCGTGGACTTCAAAATCTCCACGGCGCGCGGCGACAGGGGAACGCGATGTTCCTTGCCCGCCTTCATGCGGCTGGCAGGGATCGTCCAGATTGCCTTTTCCAAATCGACCTCATCCCACTTCCCGCCGATCACTTCCCCGGTGCGGGCAGCAGTCAGGATCGTAAATTCCAGCGCCAGCGCCGCGACGGCCTCCCGCTTGTGCAGCGCACCGACGAATGCCGGGATCGCCTCATAGGGCATGGCCTTGTGATGGCCGCGCGTGAGGCGGGACCGGACAGGCAAAATTTGCGCGATATGGCCGCGCCACCGGGCCGGGTTTTCGCCGTCGCGGTATCCGCGCGCCTTGGCGGCATCGAGGATCGTTTCCATGCGGCCTCGCACACGGCTGGCAGTTTCGGCCTTGGCTTTCCAGATCGGCTCAAGAATTTGCAGAACGTGGGCCGTGCCAACCTCGGCAACGGGCAATTCCCCGATCACCGGATAGACATAGGTGGCCAGCGTGTTCTTCCATTGCTGCCGGTGCTTGTCATTGCGCCAGCTTCCCTCATTCGCGCCGATGTAGGTTTCTGCCACGGCCTTGAATGTTATTCCGGCGACTTGTGCCGCCTGAGCCGTCGCAAGGGCCTCAGCGGCCTCCCGCTGGCGTTCCTCAAGGGGATCAATCCCGGCTTTCACCTTGAGGCGCAGCGCGTCGCGGGCGTCGCGGGCATCGGCAAGGGAAATGCCGTCCGGGCCAGCCGTGCCAAGGCCAATGTCGCGCGACTTACCGCTGAGCATGAAGCGATAGACCCATGACCGGGCACCGCTTTCCTTCACCAGCAAATGCAGCCCGCCACCATCGGCATGGCGACCGGGCTTTGCATTCTTCACCGCCAAGGGGGTGAGCGCGTTGCTGAGCTTCTTGGGCATTATGGCTCCCTGTCCGGGAACCGAACCTGCCTAAGTGGAGCCCCCATGGCCCCAAGAGCAGAGCGTTCCCATAACCGTTCCCCTATAATAGCGCGGTTTTATGGGAACGCAACGGGACGCATTCGGACGGGAAAAGGGGCGGGACTTCACTAAATCCCCCTATTTTAGCCGTTATTATGGCGGCATGCGAATGCGGCTGGACGCTAGTTAGGCGGACTCCGTCTCCGCCAAAACCCTTTAAAAACAAAAACTTAATACAGCACTCCTGCGGGGCGCTGCTAGCGCCTATTGGGTCTCGTTTTCGGCCGTGTAAGTGCAGTGTAAGTTTGCGCCGTTAGGATCGCCTAACCGCTTCACGCGGCGTTGGAGTGCCCGACGACGCTTCTTGCCGAAGAGCGACCCCATCATTTTGCCCCAAGCGGTTTCGGTCGCCAGTTCTTCCTTAGCGAGCCGCTTATCGGGCCGGTTGGAGCCATAAGTCTTGGCGTGACGGACATAGCTTTCATAGAGCGGTGCGGCACGGGTCCAGCCGATCAGCCACGCGGGGCTTCAAAGGCGGGCCGCTCAAATCCGCCGTATCGCCCATCATCCATGCCATGCTGCGCGATGGCACTCTGTTCCAGGCGTGAGGTAGGATAGAAACTGTTTGCCAGCGGTGAGGTGTCAAAGCTGATCCGAGGGCAGTGTCCCGATGGGGAACGCAGCGACGAACGATCTGCAATTACAGATCCGGACCCTGGAATTCTATCTCATAGTCTTCGAGGTCGAACTCGACGTTGTTTAACTTGACGGGCTCCTCGACGACTTTGGCAACAAGCACCTCAAGCGAAAGCCCACCCGCAACCTGAAACACCTGCTTGCAGCGTTGGTAAGTTGCAAAATCACGCTCGGCCGACGTGGTCTCTGGGGAAAATGTCAGTGCAGCGGACGCGGTCCCCCATATCTCATTACGGCCGTGGTAGTACACAGCCGTCAACGACTGCCACGCAGCTATCCTGCCATTCAACTCGCGTTGATGTCGCCTGTGGCAATATCCCCAGTCGAAATCGAATTCATCAAAATAAAGGGCCTCGACCGCTCTGCGAGCTTCTTCCACATTCCATCCATGTAGCTCATTGATCGCGTCGCTCCCGTGGTTCCAAAGCAATTCGAGCCATCCGAATGCGGGTACGACAGCATCGCGCAAGAGATCGAGTGTGGCGCTCAGGGCATATACGTCGAGCTCGCCGACCCCTATTACGGTTGCGGTGGTGGTGAATTCGCACCAGCAAAAAATGCGACCAGGGTTGCCTTGCGCGTCACTGAAATGGAGAAAAACCTTATAGAAATAGCGGCCTGGGGGAAACTGGCTGAGGCTATCGTGCCCACCTTGGTCATCAAGTACGCGCTGAAAATAGACCGAGGTCAGCTCGATGCCATCTCCATCCAGAAACAGCTCGTCGTGAAAGGGGTGGCGTGACCCCACGCCATCACGATGCAGGACAGCTCGCGGTCGACGCCGAAATCTTTCAAATTCCCAGCGCATTCCCCGGATGCTCATGGGCTTGCTTCCATAGTCTTCGCCAAAGGTATCGTCCGCGTAAGAAATCGCGCCGAGCAGGAGCATGTAGCGCTCTGCCGACAGCACAGTCTCTTCCTCCGGAACTACGGCCTGAATGAGGTCATGTAGTGCTTCGACTTCCTCCCTGCTCGGTGCAAAGAGGAGCGGATCAATCTTGTTGAACTCGCGGCACAATACATGCAGCACCCTAGAGACGACCGCCCGCTCTTCCGATAACAACCTCATAGCGATCGTCCCGTCCGCTTTGCGATCGAAGGGCATTTTGACTCTTTCCTTACTGTTCTGCTTGACGGGTGGCGATGATGCCCTCTTCCGTGCCACGCCCTTCCCCGATTGCTGAGCGCGGCCAGTTACCTTTCAAATTCGCCGAGGAAATCGAGCTAATCGAACTGCTTCTAACCGAATGAGCCGGAATTTGAGAGACGGTAGTTTGCTTTGCGTTCCGCATCGGAGTTGAAAATTTGAACCATTTGCGCCAAAAACAAAATCCCAGCTTATCCTCTTATAATGACTTTGATTGTAGACGGCGCATCGGTATCAATTATGTTTGATAGACTTGTTGTGCTTCTCAACCGAGCTTAGACCAAAACCGATCGAGGTTAGCCAGATAATCAACCATACCAGCGGTGCGGCGCCGCGCAGGATCAGCAAGGTAAGCACGGCGCCCAATATCAGACCGATGGCAGCGGCGACGTTGGAATAGAACAATCCCAGCGGACCAAAGAAAAAGCACAAGAGAAACTGTAGCCCCATCGACTTGCGCTCCTTGCCTGCAGATGCCTGCATCTGGTCCCGCTCTTCCAGCGCCCGCTTGATGCCGCGTTCCACCGCCTCGGCCATCTCAGTCTGTGACGGCACCTGAGGTGCCGCACCCGCGAGAGTGGTCAAATAGGCTGCTTTCTCAGTGTGTTGCATTTCTTCGGCCAACTTCTTTTTCGCTTCGGCTTCGAGGCGCTGCACCTGATAGGCCAGGTGCTCCTTGGCGTGTTCCAGATCCGTGTCGAGCCGTTCGATGATCTCGCGCTTTTTGTCCGGCCACCAGTCACAGAGCAGTTCGTGCCGCTGGTCTTGTCCGTCGTCAGAACATTCGGCACAACTCGCGGCGTAAATTAGCGGAGTGCGGACCTCGTCTGGGGGTTGATGTTAGGCGGCGAGCTTGCGGTGTTGCAAGCGCCGATGTTCGATGGTCTGTCGCTTGATCCTTTCGCGCTGTTTGATGATGGCTGGAGCCCTGCCGAAGTAGGCATCGGCGGGCGTCACGTTGTTCAGGCTCTCGTGGTAACGCTGGTGGTTGTAGTACTCGACGAAGGCCTCGATTTGGGCTTCGAGGTCGCCGGGCAAAAAGTAGTTTTCCAGCAGGATGCGGTTTTTCAGGGTTTGGTGCCAGCGCTCGATCTTGCCCTGGGTTTGCGGGTGCATCGGGGCACCGCGCACGTGGCTCATCTTCCGGGCCTCAATGTATTCAGCCAATTCGCCGGCGATGTAGCTGGGGCCATTATCCGACAACAGCCTGGGCTTGTGCAGCACCGTGGCGCTGTCGCAGCCCGATGCGCCAAGGGCCAGGTCGAGCGTGTCGGTCACATCCTCGGCGCGCATGTTGGTGCACAGTTTCCAGGCGATAATGTAGCGCGAGAAGTCGTCGAGCACGGTCGACAGGTACATCCAGCCCCACCCGATGATCTTGAAGTAGGTAAAATCAGTCTGCCACATCTCGTTTACCCGCGTGGTCTTGGTGTGGAACTGATCGGCGGCCTTGATCACGACATAGGCCGGGCTGGTGATCAGATCGTGGGCCTTCAACAGACGGTAAACCGTGGCTTCCGACACGAAGTAGCGCCTCTCATCGGTAAAACGCACCGCCAGTTCCCGGGGGCTTAGCTCGGACTGCCCCAGCGCCAGCTCGATGATCTGATCATGGATGTCAGGCGGGATCCGGTTCCACACCCGGCTCGGTGTCGATGGCCGATCCTCCAGCGCCTCCGGGCCGCCTTCGAGGAACCGGTCGTACCAGCGGTAGAAGGTCCGACGGGCAATGCCGAGCTCGTCCAACGTGTGCTTGGCTGGTAGGTGCGATTGCTCGACGATCCGGATGATCTCGAGCTTCTCCGATGCTGGATACCTCATTCGTCGTCGCCCCCATCCGCGATCATACTTTTTTTGAGCAGACGGTTTTCGAGCGTCAGGTCGGCAACGCATTCCTTCAGGGCACGGGCTTCGCGGCGCAGGTCCTGCACCTCGCCGGTGGTTGCGGCACGGGCAGTGTCGCCAGCCAGGCGACGCTTGCCCGCTTCCATGAACTCCTTCGACCAGGTGTAATACAGGCTTTGGGCGATGCCTTCCTTGCGGCACAGCTCGGCAATGCTGTCCTCGCCGCGCAGGCCATCCAGCACGATCCTGATCTTGTCTTCGGCCGAGAAGTGCCGACGGGTCTGCCGCCGGATGTCCTTCACCACCCGCTCGGCAGGGGCCTTCATCGGCGATTTTTTTAAGGAGTGTTGGGGCTTCATCTTCGTTCCTTCGTCACTACGACGAAGCCCCAACACTCCTTAAATCACAACCTCAAATCTGTGCCATTGGTGCTGACGGGGAACAGCGGCAAAGGACTTCAGCTCTGGTTCTTCAGTCAGGGACGCTATTCGCTGGAAGAGCGGTGGTCGCACGAAGCCGTGAAGGAGTTTGAGGATATGGCTGCGATATTCAACACGAGCGCGGTCGAAGACCCCAGCCTCATGGCCGACATCGAGAAGTGGAGCGGTAATCGCACAGTTCTCATGCACGGCGTCAACCGAAGCGGCGGCATGATTGAATCAGCAGGTGCAAATCTCGGTGAAGCGCGCCGTGCGGTCCTTCAGAGCGAAGATATCCGCGCTATCGGCCCCGGTCGCCAGATTATCCGTGCGACGGGATTGCCTCACCTCATCGTTTGCGACCGCGTGCCCTTTTATGAAGTGGACCCGTGGAAGGATCAGCTCCGCGATGTACGCGATCTGCATAAAGGCGTGAGTCAGTGAGCGACGCAGCAGCATCGGCGATCAGTCCGCGCTTTGCCTCGGCGAGCGCGGCTCCGGCTGAGACGAGCAGGAGCAGTCCGGAACGTGCGGCGGAGATATCCGCCAAACGCGATGCAGTTGTCAGTCGTGCGGAAGCGCATTTCGAGAAGCACAGGCAGTTATGGACCAACCGCCAATATGGCGTGCTGCTTGCCCGTGATGGCGAGCGCATGGACTATCGTCCGAACGGCATGGGCGATGACCGCAAATCGCATCTCATGCGTGCGGCGGATTATCTTGTAAGGCAGCGCCAGGCCAACAGGTTGGCGCGGGTTGAACGTGCCGCTGTCAACATGCAGCGCGGCGGCAACCGGGAAGTCCGGAACGGACTTGAACGATAGCCAAACAGCCATAAAGTTGCATAATCAGAACGGTTTAGGTTACAATTATGGTAGGGGGAAAGTTGAGCATCATCGCTGTTGCAGGCGAATGGAGGCGATACGCCTTCATGCGATGCTCAGCACCTTCGCCTGTGGCTTCGCGATAGATAAGTGGAGCAGGACAGGGTTAATCCCCCGGCTGACAGACGGTAAATTCGTAGATCGGACTCTCTCATTGCTCATTGAGCGCCGCATAAGCGGCAGGGATAGTTTGATGAAAATGCTGTCGCAGGAAGAACTCAACGAATTGCGCAAAGACATTGCGGTACTCGGGATTCCTGATGACTGTCAGGACGATCTTATCCGTCTCATAGACAGTATTGTCATTTCATTTGTTGAGCAGGCGCATGGCCTAAATCCGGTGCAAATTTCCCTGTCGTCACGTGCAAACTATGCTTTCAATGGGGATTCGTCCCATGCTAATCTTCGGACCTCAACAGAAAATGCGGCTGTGCCTATCGATGGCGAGAGCGCAAGACGCGATGAAGGACCGATAAGGCAGGTAGCGCCATGACACGAACAACCAACCAGAAGGCCGTAGCGTACTGCCGCGTCAGCACGAAGAAGCAGGCGCGTGACGGCAACGGTCTAGAGTCGCAGGAAACGCGCTGTCGTGAATACGCAGGATATCGCGGTCATGAGGTTGTTCGCGTCTTCACCGACGACAAATCCGGGGCGCTGTTAGATCGTCCGGGGATGCTCGCCATGCTCGCTTTTCTGAGGAAAAACCGGAAGGACAATATTGTCGTTATCATCGACGATATCAGCCGTCTCGCACGTGGGATTAAGCCCCATCTGGAATTGCGGGCCAAGATTGCAGGGGCGGGTGGGTCGCTGGAGTCACCTTCCATAGAATTCGCTGAGGATTCAGACAGCATCCTTGTGGAGCATCTGCTCGCAAGTGTGGCGCAGCACCAGCGTCAGAAAAATGGTGAACAGGCCAAAAACCGTATGCGTTCTCGCATGCTGAATGGCTACTGGGTCTTCAATCCGCCTATTGGCTATCGATACCAGCGCAGTCCCGGTGGGGGCAGTGTTCTCGTCCGCGACGAGCCTGTTGCCTCGATCATTCGTGAGGGACTTGAGGGTTATGCCAGCGGTCGCTTCGGATCACAGGCGGAAGTGAAACGCTTCTTTGAGGCTCACGCAGAGTTTCCGCTTTGCCGTCACGGCTTTCTGACCAACGAGCAGGTAAATCGCATTCTGACCCGCCCGATCTATGCAGGTTACGTCGAAAGCAAGGTCTGGAATGTGTCGCTGCGCAAGGCGCATCATGAAGGCGTGATTTCGCTTGAGACGTTCCAGCACAATCAGGAGCGGCTGAACGGAAAGCCGTTCGCGCCTGTGCGCAACGATATCAATGCAGATTTCCCGCTTCGAGGTTTTGTCGCCTGTGGATGCTGCGGCCACGCCATGACGGCGAACTGGACGAAGGGTCGCAACGCCACATATCCCTATTACGTCTGCCGCCATCGCGGTTGCGAGAAATTCGGCAAGTCCGTGAAGCGGGGCGTCGTCGAAGGCGCATATGAGGGCCTGCTGCGCAACCTCGTGCCGAGTCATGAACTGTTCACTTTGATGGAAAAGCTGTTCCGCAAACGCTGGGACGAGGCTCAGTCGAAGGCCAAAGAATCGCGCACGGCAATGAAGCTGGAGATTGCAGCGATTGAGAAGAAGGTCGCGCAGTTTCTGGATCGCATCGTCGAGTCAGAAAGCGCGACTGTCATAGGCGCGTTTGAACGCAAGGTCGATGAACTGGAACGACAGAAGCTCGTCCTCGCTGAAAAAACCGCGCGCTGTGGCACGGTCGCGAAGGGCTTCGACGAAACTTTTCGAACCGCTCTCGAATTCGTCGGAAACCCTTATAAACTATGGGAAAATGGCACACTCGATGACAAGCGTATAGTGCTGAAACTGACGTTAGGCTCTCATCTGGAATATGACTGGAATGAGGGTGTTCGAACCCCTGAAATTTCCTTGCCGTTCAAGGTGTTGGGGCAAATCTCTGACCGAGAAACAGTGATGGCGGAGAGGGTGGGATTCGAATATGTCTCGTAGAGCCTTGTAAATACTGGCATACTTGGACGAAATTTGCCAAGTATGCCCCCTGCTCTGCCCCCAAAAAATTGGACGCATCCGCATTGTCTCTGACGAGGCGCTTCAATGCGAGGCTGTGCCATTAACTATTCATAAGATTGCGATCTGTCTCTTAATCAGCGGGTCCTAGGTTCGAGCCCTGTGCGTCCACCAAATTCTCACTATTTTACAAGATGTTGTCGGAGCGATCTACGAAGGCTCTGCCCATTCGAGAACCGCTAGGTAGCTCTCTTGGTAGCAGCTCCCAATGGGGCATCGACCCGGATTTTCCTACCGCATTGATTGAAGTCTGGAGTTTCACTGCCTCCTAGGCTTGCATTGGGCACATCGGGCAGGCCGAATCGCCATTCTCGAGAGCGATGCTCTTGGTCCTTGCCAGCCACATTTACCGCCACCCGTTCTTAGCCCCCTGGCCGGAAGGAGACCGGCGACCATTGCGATCGGCGGTCTGACGACCTCCACGGTCCTCATTTTGCTGTTGCTGCCTGCGATCTGCGCGCCCGCGCTGCATTGCGGCCAACTCCGCTCCGGCGTGCCGGCCAATCTCGTAGTTCCGGGAGTTACCTGAAGTGGGGCCTGCAATGGAAGCACCTGTTCGGCTCCCGCCGCATTGTCGACTGGAACCCTCTTATTGATCGCGCAATTGAGGTGATTGCCTGAACCGAACGACTTGGGCTAGATAGTTGGTATCGGGGCGAAGCAACCTCCCGGTCAGGCGTCAGCCCAAGCGTTGCCTTTCAGTTGTCCGCATTTTGGCGGACGGAAAGGCGTAACTAGGCCAATGACGCGCGTTAGTTTCATTTCAGACACCAGCCCCAGTTTTTCCGAACTTGTGCGTGTTTCGGCGAGGATCGGCTGCCTGAGCTTTGGCGGTCCGGTCGGTCAGATTGCCCTCATGCACCGCAAACTTGTGGAGGAGAGGCAGTGGGTCAGCGAGGAACAATATCTCCACGCGCTCAACTTCTGCCATTTGCTCCCTGGTCCCGAGGCGCAGCAACTGGCGATCTGGATCGGATGGAAGCTGCATGGGTTCAAAGGGGGATTGGCGGCCGGACTGCTTTTCGTGATTCCCGGTGCGCTGGTGATTCTCGCGCTGTCGATCCTCTATGGCTATGCCGCGCACCTGACCTGGTTTGCTGCATTGTTCCTCGGCATCAAGGCGGCCGTTCTGGCGATCGTGGTCCAGGCTCTGATCAGGGTTGCGGGCCGTGCGCTCAACACGCCGTTCAAGAAAGGCATCGCGCTGGCCGCCTTTGCCGCCCTGTTCCTGCTCAACCTGCCGTTTCCGCTGGTCGTGTTGGGAGCAGGTCTGGTCGGCACGATCGTCGCTGCGACGCGGCCTGACCTGCTGGCGCTCAAGTCAATGGACAAGGCCCCCATGCTCGCCCCGCGCCCATGGGGCGCTAGCATCAAGGCGGTTCTCGCCGGCGCGATAGTGTGGGCCGCACCAATGGTAGCGGTGTTCGCGTTGCTCGGCCCGGACCATGTCCTGTGGCAGATTGGCGCATTTTTCTCCAAACTGGCCGTGGTCACTTTTGGCGGAGCCTATGCGGTTCTGGCCTATATGGCGCAGCAGGCCGTTCAAGGCTTCGGTTGGTTGAGCGCGGGCGAGATGGCGGATGGGCTCGGGCTGGCCGAGACGACACCCGGCCCGCTGATCATGGTAACCCAGTTTGTCGGCTACCTCGCCGCCTTCCGCGCGCCGGTGCCGTTCTCACCACCTGGGTCACGTTCGTGCCGTGTTTTCTCTGGATCTTCGCGCTCGCGCCATGGATCGAACGGCTGGAACACGCGCACAAGCTCAAGGGCGGTCTGGCGGCGGTGACCGCCGCGATCGTCGGCGTGATCGCCAATCTCAGCCTGTGGTTCGCGCTCCATGTGCTGTTCACGCGGGTTGCCCCGTTGAATCTCGGCCCGCTGGCCGTGTCCGCACCCGATCTTACGAGTTTCGACTGGCGGGCGGCGCTGCTCGGGGCGGCATCGGCCTTCTTCATTTTTCGCCGCAAGTGGAACGTCATCCGCGTCCTCGCGCTCAGCGCGGCGGGCGGGCTCATCCTAGGACAGATCGCTTGAAAAGGAGTCTCATCCCATGAACGACATTTCCCGCCGCAACGCCATCGGCAGCATCGCGCTTGGCGTGGCGGCCGCCGCCGCGCCCGCCGCCGCCTCGGCGGCTACTCCCACTCCCGCAGCTGGAGGCTCTCCCATGACCACGCCCGCACCCGCCTTTGCCGGCGGCCACGCCGTCAAGCCGCTGCATTTCGACCCGACCAAGCTCGTCGGCCTGTCCGAAAAGCTTATCCGCTCGCACTGGGAGAACAACTACCAAGGCTCGGTCAAGACGCTTAACATGATCGAAGGCCGCCTTGCCGCCGCGATGACGGACAAGGACTTGCCGCCAGTGGTCTATGGCGGATTGAAGCGCGAGGAACTGCACCGCACTGGCTCGGTGATCCTACACGAACTCTATTTCGAGCAGTTGGGCGGCAACGGGCAGGCGGCGGGCGCCATCCGCGATGCGCTCGCCGCGAGCCACGGTTCGTTCGAAGCATGGGAAGGCGAATTCCGCCGCACGGCGATGGCGCTGGCCGGCGGTTCTGGCTGGTGCGTGCTGGCATACAACCAGCACACCCGCTCGCTGCACAACTACTGGGCATGGGATCACACCAACGGACCGGTCGCCGGCACGCCGCTGCTGGTCCTCGACATGTATGAGCACGCCTTCCACATGGATTACGGCGCCGCCGCTGCAAAATATATCGATGCCTTCATGCGCAACCTCGACTGGGCGGTCGTCGATGCGCGCTATCGCGCTGGCACCGGCACGCGGAGCTGAGGCCATGAAGTGGATCACGCGCGAACGCCCCAAGATCGACCGGATCGCCTGCCCCTGGCTGATTCAGCGCTTCATCGAACCGGAGGCCCAGTTCCTCTATGTTCCCGCCAACAAGGTCGTCGAAGTCGCTGAGGCCGAGGGTGGAATTCCTTACGACATCCCCGGCGTCGAGTTCAGTCATGTCGGCGAGAAATGCAGCTTCGACGCCTTCCTTGAGAAGTACGATCTGACCGATCCTGCCTTGCTTCAACTCGCCGAAATCGTGCGCGGTGCCGATACCTCGCGGCTCGATCTCACTCCGCAATCTGCGGGCCTGTTCGCCCTGTCGCTCCGGCTTTCCGCCAATTTTGCGGACGATCACGAAATGCTCGAGCATGGCATGGTGATGTACGACGCGCTCTACGCCTGGTGTAGGTCATGTCAGGCGGAGAGCCACAATTGGCCACCGGCTCTGAATGCCGGGTCGCAACCCTAGCGCCATCGGGCGTGGAGGTCGTCAATCACATATTCATGTGAGTGGCTCGACGGCGAGCCACCATTGGAGTGTTCTTTGAAATGTTCGTGCCCGGCAGGCAGGTCCGGGTGGTCATGTTCGACTAAAGCAGGATCGCTTGCAGGCCAGAAGATCAAGGCGCGCGCAGCACCGAGTGCGGCCAGCCCGGCCAGCGCCAGAAATGCTGCCTGCTGCCCCACCCCGGCACCGACCTGCCCGGCTAGCGGATAGGCTATAAGCCAGCAGACATGGCTGAGCGCGAACTGCGCGGCGAAAACGGCGGGGCGAGCCTGCGGGTGCGCGGAGCGCCTCAGCAGCAGGCCCGAAGGCGTGATGCTCGCGGCATAGGCGATGCCAAGGACGAACCAGCCAGATAGCAAACTCGGCCAATAGCTGGGGAGCAGAGTGCCCGAGGTTGCGCCCAGCGCAAGAAGCGTCAGCGTCATCACCAAAGCTCCGGTCACCATGACCGTTCGCGCTGCAAGGCGATCGAGCAGTCGCGGCAGCAACAGCGCCGCGAGCATCGATCCGCCGCCATAGGCTGCCAGCGTCAGCGCCACTTCGCGCTGCCCATGCCGAAGTTCTGCCGGACGAGGACGACGGTATTGACGATGACCATCGCACTGGCCGCCGCCGCCGCGAGATTGACCGCAAGTAGACCGCGCAGGCGCGGGGTCTTGAGGTAAATGCGCATACCCCGCGTGGTGCGATCGTAAATCCCACCGGTTCGCGGCTGCGCCGTGGTGCGAGGCAGAACGACCGAGACGACGAGCAGTGCCGATCCTATGAAGCCCACCGCCGTTCCCGCGAACAGCCAATGGAAGCCGATCACACCGAGCAGCGGTGCGGCCAGCGCCGGGCTGAGCAGGCTTTCGAGATCGTAGCCCATTCGCGAGAGCGAAAGTGCGCGGGTATAGTCGGCTTCATCGGGCAACACGTCAGGGATCGTTGCTTGAAACGTCGGGGTGAAGGCCGCCGAAGCCGATTGCAGCAGGAACACGAGGATATAAACCTGCCACACTTCAGTGACAAAGGGCAGGAACAGCGCAACTCCGGCGCGCACCAGGTCCATCGCTACCAGAAAGGCCCGCCGCGGCATGCGATCGGCAAACGCGCCGACCACCGGACCGATGCCGATATAGGCCAGCATCTTGATCGCCAGCGCGGTGCCCAGCACTGCGCCCGCATCCGCGCCCGCGATGTCGTAGGCGAGCAGGCCCAACGCAACTGTGGCGAGACCCGTGCCGACAAGGGCGATCACCTGCGCCGCGAGCAGGTGACGGTAAGTGCTATTGGCGAGGACCGAGATCATGGCGCGGACTCTCCTAGATGTTTGGTCCCGGAGTTTGATGGTGCATTATCCATGCAAGAATGGAAGGATGCACTATGGGACAAGTTCTTCACGGGAGCGCCAGCACGACAGCGGCAATCCGTCGAGCAATACAAAATAGTCAAGAGAGCCTGAGGACGCTGGCCAAGCGTCACGGGATCAACCCCAAGACGGTTGCCAAGTGGCGGAGTCGGAATAGCACAACCGATGTGCGGCCCGGCCCCAAGGATGCCCATTCGACGGTGCTGAGCATCGCGGAAGAAGCAATCATCGTCGCTTTCCGCAGGCACACACTGCTGCCGCTCGACGATTGCCTTTATGCCTTGCAGGCGACGATACCGCATTTGACCAGATCGTCGCTGCACCGCTGCTTGCAGCGCCACGACATCTCGCGCCTGCCTGAGGTGGAGGGTGACAAGCCCAAGCGCAGCAAGTTCATCTCTTACCCCATCGGCTACTTCCACATCGATATGGCCGAGGTGCGCACCGAACAGGGCAAGCTCTACATGTTTGTGGCAATCGACCGGACCAGCAAGTTCGCCTTCGTCGAGTTGCACGAGAACTCCAGAACCGCAACGTCGCGCGACTTCCTGCTCCGGCTGATCGAAGCGGTACCGTACAATATCCACACGGTGCTGACCGACAACGGCATCCAGTTCACCACGCCGGGCGCTGGCGGATCAGCCGTCCCGCTGATCAGGGAAGCCATGGCCAACGGTGAGCCTTTCCGGGCGCATGCCTTCGAATACGCCTGCGCCAGGAACGACATCGACCACCGGACAACCAAGCCCAGGCATCCGTGGACCAACGGCCAGGTCGAACGGATGAACCGGACAATCAAGGAAGCAACCGTCAAACGCTTCTACTACGAGACCCACGATCAGTTGCGCGAACACCTCGCCAACTTCGTGGCTGCCTACAACTTCGCCAAGCGGCTCAAGACGCTCAAGGGCCTCACACCCTATGAGTTCATCTGCAAATGCTGGACAAAAGAGCCCCAGCGGTTCACGTCAGATCCGCACCATCAAACTCCGGGATCAAACATCTAAAACCGCACCGTCGGCGTTGCCCACGATAGTGGCCTTATTGGCTGAACCGATCAGCCCGCCGACGTAGGTGGAGCCATTCACGCCGGTCACAGCGCCGACGGCATAGACGCCAATCATCTCGAGGTTTCTATTGCTGCCCGAGGCGCTGCCGATAAAGCCGCCTACATGGCTCACGCCGGTGACGGTCCCGATAGCATAGGAGTTGGAAACATCGCCACCGCTGGCTCCGATCAAACCGCCAATGTAGGCACCAGACCGCAGGTTAGCGCTGACGCCATTGAACCCGCTGACCGCGCCGCTCGCCCAAGCCTCGAAGACCGTGCCCCCGGAAACTTCTCCAACCAGCCCACCAACCTTCCGATTGGCGGTGACGTTTCCGGTAGCGAACGACACCATGATCGTTCCGCCGACATTCCAACCTACGAGACCGCCCGCTACGCCAGCATCATTTGCCAGAAACACATTGCCGGTTGCGTATGAACCGGTGATCAAGCCGTTGTTATACCCTACCAAACCCCCGCCATTGTCCGTTGCTAAGCCAGACACATTCCCTGACGCATAGACGCTATACAGCACCGACTCATTCGCGCCCACCAGTCCGCCCAGGTAACGGTACGGATTGTAGTAGCTGGATCCCATATTGCCGATCTGAGTCACATTGCCGTCAGCATGAATGTTGGCGATGTTACCCTCGCGGGACCAGCCAACCAGCCCGCCGACATAGGAACTGCCGCTCACCGAGCCAGATGCGTGAACATCGTCGAGCGTGCTGGCCTGTGAAGTGCCGATTAGGCCGCCGACGTACTTGGATTCCAACCCGCCATAGACGACCCCGTCTGCGTAATCATGTAGCAGCGACGTCTGCACGGCTGATCCCACAAGGCCGCCGACACTGGTGCTGTTGGTGCCGCCGGTAACCGTGCCAGTCGTGCGGCTGTTGGTCACACCCGTTGCGTTGCTCAGACCCACCAGGCCGCCAACGGCGTCGCTGCCAGTGCCCGACGTCACCGTGCCAGTTGCGTAGGATTGATCGATACCGGCGGTCCCGTTCAGGGAACCCGCCAGGCCGTCAACATTCCTGCTCTTGTTACCTACCGAAACCGCGCCGCTTGTCCAAGAATTCACAATTGCGGATCCGCAGGCCAAGCTGCATCCGAACGAACCGACGAGGCCGCCGATGTTGTTGCCCTGGACGCCGCCGGTCGTAACATTTCGGGAGGTAAAGGAATCAGTGATCGACGCGTCCACCTGCGAACCTACCAGCCCGCCGACACCTGTGGCGACATAGCCGCCGATCACCGCCGCGCTGACATTACCCGATGCGCGCGACTGGGCGATCGATCCACCCTCGTTGGCACCGACAAGACCACCGATCTCGGCGCCGGGGCCAGCTACGATCGTGACTTGCGCCGTGGTTTCGGTGATTGCCGCTCCGCGGTTGTAGCCGATCAGGCCACCGATACGATCGCCGACGAAAGTCGAGAGGGCTCGACCGATGACGGCCCCGCTTACCGACACATTGCGGATCGTCGCACCCGCTCCGCCGGTCGCGGTGTTGTAGTTCGCCCCGATCAGCCCGCCGATGTAGCTCGCCCCGGTCAGCTTTGCGTTGGTCAACGTCAGGTTCTCGATCGTGGTCTGCGCGCCGCCGCCGACCACCCCGAACAATCCCACGTAATTCGAGGTTCCGCGACTTATCGAAAGCTTGTCGATAGTGCTCCCCAGCCCGTCGAACGAGCCAGTGAACCCGTTGCCACCATTGGCGACCGTACCCGCGCCATTGGTGCCGAGCGGGACGAAGTTGACGATGGTCGAGGCATTGATGTCGCGGCTGATCGCGAAGTTGCCCGAGAGAAAATTGTTGATCGCCTGCAGCTTGGCGGCAGTGTTGACCAGCTGGTAGGCAGTCAGCTTTCCGGCGGTAACGTTGCCGCCGTAGCTGGTCGCGGTGCCGAACGTGGTCGGGTTGTAAAAAACCTTGGCGACGGTGCCGGTACCGCCGAGCGCCGCAGTGATCCCCGCACCGAACGCCACCGTGCCGATGCCTGTGCCGGTGTTGTCCGCGATCAGGTTGAGTGTGGCGTAAGCCTTGAGGTATCAAGAAACAGAGGCGTCAGTCAAAGTTCACCCAAACCCAACTGAATGACTAGACCGGCTGACGCCGGTAAGATCATGCGGAGGGGCTGAAGCCATCCTTGTGGGTATGTCGGTCCAGATAACGCATGATGATGTCATCGGTGACGTTGCCGGATGTGGTCGAGAAGTAGCCGCGTTGCCAGAAGCGTTGGCCCAAGTAGCGTTTGCGGATGTGTCGAACTCCTGCTGGATCCCGCGCGATGACCGGCCCTTCGCCCGGCGCACGAAATCGCTGACCGAGACGTGCGGCGGGATCTCGACGAACATATGCACGTGATCGCGCGACAATGCGCCGGTGACGATGGTCACGCCCATTTCATCGCACACCTGCTTGATGATCTCGCGAACACGCAACCGCACATCACCGATGAGCACCTTGTACCGGTACTTCGGTGCCCAGACGAGATGGTAGCGATGATGAAATGTCGTGTGACAACCGGAGCGATACGCCATAGCTTGTAAGCTACACACCGAGTCTGTGGCTGAAGCCAGTATCCGACTGAAGTCGGAGGGGTTCCTCCCAGTCAGAGGACTCTAAGTGGAAAAGAGTCTAGGGCGTCAACGGCCTCTGTGCCGACGCTCGGCCTAGGTGACGTCGTGAACCTCGGTAATCTGCGCACACAAAGGCATTGCGCGCTCCTCGCCATCGAAGCTGCCGGTGCTAGGATGCTCTCCGTCCGCTTTACGGCCCAGACTTCAACCCGATCGAGAGTCCATTGTATAAGCTGAAATCCATCTTGCGCAAACGACTTCACCGCCGCAGGAAGAACGTGATTGATCGAATTCTAAGCCATTTCATTAACGCGCCCTCGACCAACTCGCCATCGGCGAGCTGCCTTTAGATCGCCGCCGGGAGTACGAAGCCCCCCTGCCCGACGGGTCGGCTGGTCGCTCGATGCCCGCTTGGCGATCTTCGGGATTATATACCAGCGAAGCGATTACCACGCAGGTTTGATCTCGAAAAAACGATGTGAAATTGAATAAAAGGGTGTTGAGCAGTCCTTCGCATTCGCTTGGTGGAGCTCGCCATATGGGTCCGTTAGACGGCAAACTTTATCCGGAACGGGTGTAGTTTTGTCAACCGCCGCCTCAGTTCTGCACCGTTCCACGGACCTCGTGCTAAGCGCACAACTCGCCTCCGTAACATTGCCAACTCACGGCAGTTAAAACCTGGCCGAATGGCCCCACGATGGGCCAGACTATTCGACCTGGAAAACCACGACCATCTCCTCAAGCATTTCCAGGGCGGCCCGCACCGTGCGCCGTCGGACGACATCACGCTCTGCCAGACCGAAGTGGCACTCTCGCACTATGGCCGGTCTGGCTCCGGCAACCACCGCGAGGTGAACCAGGCCCGCTTCGTCTCGCACCCCGGCTGGACCAGCAAACCCGGTAATCCCGATCGATAAGTCGGCATTGCTGCGGGACAGTGCGCCTTGCGCCATCCTCAGCGCGACATCACGGCTGACCACGCCATGCATCCTGATCAAATTGCCTGGGATACCCAGCATCTGGCGTTTGGATTGCTCGGAATAGGTAACAAACCCCCGGTCGAATGATCCGCTGAACCCTTTAATGTCGGTCAGCAGTGCCGCCAGCAGCCCGCCAGTGCAACTTTCCGCAGTTGCAATGCTCAAGCCAGCTTTTGCAACCATTTCCATAACCGTCGCAGTCTGTCGTTCTAGCACACCTGCTTCGGCAAGATCCGACACTCCCATGGGCAGCTACGGTTTTTCGTCGCCGTCGCGGCCGGACTTATTCGGTTGACCCGTAGCCGCCGCGACTTGTGCATCACGTTCTGACTCGGGGTATTGTTCGGGCGTAACCGGTGACTGGATTTTCGTCGCAGCATGCATCCGACCGTTTTGACTCGGACTGCCGCCATGAATGTCGAGTGGTTGTTTCGGCTTTCGTTCGGTCATGGTCGTGCATCCTGTCAGCGTACTTTCACTACCACCGACCTGCCCGATGGTTCCCTCGACAAGCTTTGTGGAACTGCTTGAGCCGATGCGCGCTGAACCTGCATTCCATTTGAACTCGCAGGAGATAGCGATGAGTGGCGCAGGTACGGAAGACAAGGCGGCCCGGTTCGGCATTCTCGGAAAATATGCCTATGGCTGGATTACGCTGGCCTTCTTCCTCGGCTCGCTGGTTTTGCATTGGTGGTTCGGCTGGCGCGCGTTCGTCAACGAAGCGGAAGCTCATGGTCAGGCCGCAGCGCTGGGCGAGTACCTTGACGAAATGATGCGTGACACCTTTGAGAACTGGCAGTCGGAGTTTCTGCAACTGATGTGGCAAGTAATCGGCCTTGCCTATTTTCTCTACGTCGGTTCGCCAACCTCGAAGGAAAACGACGACCGCATGGAGGCCAAAGTGGACGCGCTGATCCGCTTGCAAGCTGGCGAAAACGCAGACGCCTTGCTGCGCGAAATCGACGAGCGCTATTTGCGGGACGGAGGACATGCGCAGCCGCACGGAGCGGAGGAAAGCGGGGAGCGCTGAGGCTCCCCGTCACCATCAGCGGAAAGCCGCCGGGCCGGTTGCCTGCGCCGGTGCCTGACCCGGTTTCAGCACAACCTTGGTCCAGCTATCCTGCTGCTCCTTGAAATTGCGATATCCATCGGCTGCTTGTTCGAGCGGCAGGCGATGGCTGATAAGGAACGTGGTGTCGAGCGCCCCGTCCTCAATCCGGACAAGCAGATCTTTCATGTAGCGCTGGACGTGTGTCTGCCCGGTGCGAAGTTCTAGCCCTTTTTCCATGACGGCCCCTAGTGGAAACTTGTCGGTCAAGCCGCCATAGACGCCGGGCACCGAAACACGGCCGCCTTTGCGCACTGCAAGCAAAGCCTGCTTGAGGGCACTGGCACGGTCTGCCCCGATGCCAACCTTCTGCTTCACCACGTCGAGAATGTTATCGACGGCAAAGCCATGCGATTCCATGCCGACGGCATCGATGACAGCGTCCACCCCGATGCCGCCCGACATTTCCATCAGAGCCTCGCGAACGTCGGTCTCACGAAAATTGATCACGTCCGCACCAAGCCCGCGCGCCAGTTCCAGCCGGTGCGGATAATGATCGACGGCGATCACGCGCGCCGCACCCATGGCAAGGGCGGATTGAACTGCGAACAGCCCGACCGGGCCACAGCCCCAGACCGCCACTGTATCGTCGGGCTGGATCTGCGCGTTTTCGGCGGCCATCCAACCAGTGGGCAGTATGTCTGACAGGAACAGGACTTGATCGTCATTCAGATGGTCGGGCACTTCGATCGGACCGATGTCGGAAAAGGGTACGCGAACATACTCCGCCTGCCCGCCCGAATATCCGCCGGTCATGTGGGAATATCCGAACAGGCCTGATGCTGCGTGACCGTACATCTTTTCGGATGCATCCTGCTTTTCGGCCGGATTGGAATTGTCGCAGGCCGCGAATTGCTGGACTTTGCAATGAAAGCAACTTCCGCAGCTTATGGTGAAAGGCACGACGACGCGGCTGCCCTTTTTCAGCGTGCTGCCGGGACCGGTTTCGACGACTTCGCCCATGAATTCATGGCCGAGGATGTCGCCGGGCATCACTCCGGGAATTACCCCGTCGTAAAGGTGCAGGTCCGAACCGCAAATGGCGGTGGAGGTCACACGAATGATCGCATCACGCGGGTTGACGATTTCAGGATCATCGACGGTATCGACACGCACATCGTGTGTGCCGTGGAAAGCCAGTGCGCGCATCAGGCGTGCTCCTCTGTCTGTGAAGTTGTCTTCTGATGTTCGTTTGCCTGTTGGACCGCACGGGTCTTGTCGCGGCGGCGGGCCGACGTTGCGATTTCGCCCGTTTCCATCAGCATCTTGAACCGGCGCAAATCGTGCCGCGCCTGAATTTCCGGCTCACGTCCGTACAATTTCGCCACAACCCGCCCCAGTTCTCCGGCGGGCGGCTTGTAAGCTATGCGGACGCTGACCCGCGTGCCACGCGAGCCGGGCGCATCGCTGAACGTCACGCGGCCTTCAGTATCGATGTCGGATCCATCCACAGAGCGCCAGGCGATCAATTCGCCCGGTTCCTCACGCGCGATCACGGTTTCGATATCGACTGTCTGGCCGGCGGGCGCGCGCATTGTCCAGACGTTGTGGCCATCGCTTCCGACAGGCTGTATGCGCTCAACATTTTCCATGAATTGCGGCAGGTTTGCAAAGTGACGCCAGAATGCGAAAAGCTCGCCTCGCGGGCGAGCGATCGTCACGCTACGTCCGACCACGTCGTATGCACCGAACGACCTGCGAGCAGTAAAGCCGGGCGCGTCATCCGCGCTGCCCCCGGTACTCCGATGTTTCGATCGCATGTAAAGGCTGACGCCGACGGCCAGGGCACCGGTCACCGCGATGGCGGCAAGACCAACCCCGCCTTTTTGCGTATGGTTATGGTTTCTCACAGGTTTTCTCCGGTTCATGATTGGCGCTCGCCCGCGACAAACGCCCGCTGCAACGGGAACGTGCCACTGTTAAAGTCAGGCAGGGAATGTGGCTTACGGGATGCACGGCCCGTCTCAAACCGACGGGCGGTTGTCGATTTCAGCAGCCTTCGGGGCCACAAGAAGCGTTCTGCCCAGCTGTCTCACAACGCCTTGCCTGCGAAGATCCTGTAGAACCCGGTTCACATGAACTGGGGTCAGCCCCACGACATCAGCGATGTCACGTTGGGTAAGCGGGATGGCGACAGGCTCTGAATCCGCTCGCAAACGCTGCCGCAAATCTCCCAGCAATTCCGAAATTCGCTCTACTGCTGTCTTGCGGCCCAAGCTGATGATCCACTGCGTTTGCCGTTCGATAAGTTGCACGGTCGCGCCGAGCATCTTCTTTACATTTTCACCGCGCCGTCCATGAATTTCAGACAAGGACAGCTTTGTTGTGCGCATCCCGGTCAGCGCCATCACTGCCAGTTCAGCGTGTGCCGACAGCAGCCATTGCGGCTCACAGTAGTCGCCGGGCAGATACAGCGCCGCGATCTGACGGCGACCGTCATTCAATACGCAGTAACGGCAGGCCCACCGCTCCTCGACACGATAGATGCAGTCACAACTCTCTCCCGCGCGCGCCAGGTGCTCATAGCGGCGAAAATGCCTGATCGTATTGTCGGACAGGGAGTTTCCCATTGCCTGAATCCAGAATTGCCTGTTCCGCCAAGCGCTTCGGCAATAGGTTGTTCCTGCCTCAAGCAATTAAACCAACACGCATTTGCATCGAATCCGCGACATGCCGGTGCAGTGCTGCGACGTACCGTTCACCGCAGAGCAGGGTCCACCGGCGGCAGGTTGTTCACCCATGTTAGTCAGACGGATCGAACGCACTTCGCATCGACTTTAGACCCCTGCAGACCGCGATTGATTCCGGCCAGAGCAGCAGGAGGCACCACGTTATGTCACCACCCAGCGACGCCAGGTCGAATGGCGAAAGCGTCAGCAGCGAAAGCGTCAGCAGCGAACCCGCCAGTTCTGCAAAGAACAACGATCCGGCATCGAACGTGATCACAAGCGCAAAGGCGCCAAATACCAGGACCAGCCGGTGACAATCGCGCCCCGATCCCAGCAAACCCAAAATAGAGAGGAGTACGAAATGGCTAGCTATCAACAGGCAGGACAGGACCGCGATAACCAGGGTCGATTTACCGGACGCGGCCGTGGAAGGGATGACTATGACGATCGCGATTACTCGTCGCGGGGACGTGACCGCGATGAAGATGGCCGCTTCATGAGTTCTCGCGACGGCGGGCGCGACCGTGATGATGACGATCGTGGCGGGCGTAGCGCGCGAAATCGTGATGACCGCGATGACGGACGCGGTTGGTATGGCGATTCGCGCGGACATTCTGAAGCCGCACGACGCAGATGGGATAGTGGCTCGTCGCGCTCTGCGCGGGACGATGAGGATGACCGTCGTGGTTCATCACGGGGCAGCGCCAATCGCCACGAAGACGATGATCGTGGCGGACGCCGCAATTCTGGCGGTGGACGCGAAGGTGACGGGCGTGGCTGGTTCGGCGATTCCCGTGGCCATTCGGAAGCTTCACGCCGGGGCTGGGATAACCCCGATCATGGGCGAAGCGGCTGGTTCGGTGATCCAGACGGTCATTCGGAAGCCTCTCGCAGGGGCTGGGAAGATCGGGGGACTTCCTCGCGTTTCTCGCGCGGTCGCGATGATGACGATGATCGACGCGGTGGATCGCGCTTTTCGCGTGGCCGTGACGATGACGACGACGATCGAGGCGGACGCCGAGGTAACAACGGAGGATGGTTCGGCGATTCTCGCGGTCATGCGGAAGCCGCCCGGAAGGGCTGGGAAAGTCGGCACTGACTTCCTGTGAGCCTCTGGGAGCAGGCGACCATGATGGATCGCCTGCTCCCGGTCGTAGTTGCGCAGCGCTGCCCGATCAGCGCTCACTTTCGAGGAAATGAATATGTCCATTGCCAAGATGATCGCCCTGCATCCCGATGTTGACGAGGATTTCAACGAAACTCTGGCTACCGCTGCGCGGCATGCCAAGCTGTGTGCCGCGATATGCACTTCGTGTGTAGACGCCTGTGTGGCCGAGCCGATGGATATGCGGCAGTGTATTCGCTCCTGCCTTGATTGCGCGGACGTCTGCTCCGCTACGGGGAGTTTGGCCATTCGCCGCACCGCCCAGAATATCGAGTCGTTGCGGCTTATGCTCGAAACTTGTGCTGCGATTTGTGATCTCTGTGCGGATGAGTGCTCAAGGCATGATAATCGCCATTGCAAGCTTTGCGCAGAAATGTGCCGCGAATGCGCTGCCGATTGCAGGCGCGCACATCCCACAGTCCAGTAACGGCCACCCTTCAGTAACGGCCACCGTTCGGTAAGGAGAGCCGCGTCGTTCGGCCTCCGGCGGATTGGAGGTCTGACCTCAATATTTTGAACTGAGCTTGGAGAAAAAGACATGACACTGTTGTCAGGCGCATCGCGCTTCACGATTTGCATTTCTGCGGTTCTGGCCCTTGGTGCTTGCGGACAGGCCTCAGGTCCCGACGCGGCGGCGACTGGACCGGCAACCGAAGCTGCCGATGCGGACGCGGCTGCAACCTCTGTTTCAGGCACGGGCACAGCCAACGGGACGGAACTGCCGCTGACCGGGCAGGCATTTATAGATGCCGCATCGGCAAGCGATCAGTTCGAGATCGATAGCGCCCGCATCGCCCAGTCCAAAGGGCTGACGGGAGCATGGCGCGAATTCGCTCAGGCAATGACCCGCGACCACACGAAATCAAGGAATGATCTGCAGGCGGCCGCGGCGAAAACACAAGGTGTGCAATTGCGGCAAGCACCTGTTCTCACCCCCGAACAGCAGGATAAGATTCAACAGCTGCAATCAGCCAGCGGGGAGGCGTTTGTAAGACTCTATTCGGCGCAGCAGCTTTCAGCGCACGAAAAGGCTCTCGCCATGCTGACAACATACGCCAGCAGTGGCGATGCCCAGCCTTTGATGGACTATGCCGGAAAAACGGCTCCCGTGGTCAAGCATCATCTCGAAATGCTGCGCAACATGCAGCCTTGAGCGGGCGCTGGGGCGAGTCATGCTCCAGACCACCGCAGCAGCAGGGATTCATCCGCCGGAACGCGCACTTCCAGCCTGCCGTTATGACGGGTGAACTCCGCTGAATGTCCGTTGGACGTGGACACCTGGGGCTGGAGATTGGCGGGCAGATCGCCTTCCTGCGCGACCAGGGCGACGCGGGCCTCGGTTCCGGCAGGGCCATCGATGCGCAGGCTTATCGTCCGCTCGTCAATCCGGTGAATGGCCCTTGCAAACACATCGCACCACAGCAGGAATGGCGCACCCTCTATTCGGCGGAAGCTGCGTGTGGCGAAGATCAACGCCGCCCCGCATCCATAGATTTCCTGCCCCACCTGTCCGGCAGGCTGGCCGTCGGGGTAAAGGTCTTCCAGCGGAAAATTCAGTTCGTGCAAGATATAGCCGTTGCGAATATCCCTCTGTGCGATCCCCTCGGCAGGCAAAGCATCGGGGTAATAAAACCATGCCCGGTCCAGCGCGTGACGGCAGTATTCGGACAGGAGCAACCGAACCGAAGGAATGAGGTCCGGCCCGCCGTAATCGAGATATTTCTCGAATGCCGCAAAGCTGTCGAAGCATTCATAGGCGGCCATGTAGGGAGCATCCTGAAGGCAGGTGACGCCGAGGAAGTTCTTCCAGTGCTTTGCCATGCCGATTTCGCTGTCCCAGATCTGCGCGTTTTGGAAGAAGCTGGCGAGATAGACATAGCTCTGGGTAAGGTACTTCTTTCGTTCGGTAATTCGCCACAGGCGGATGCAGGCCGCCGCGCCCCACGCCGTCAGGTTGGCCTGGTAATTGAGATCGAAGCGCATGCCTTTGGCCGCGTCGATTGCCCGGATAGCCTCTTCGACGTACTTCCGCTCGTGCGTCAGTTCGAAGGCCTGGAGCATGACCCAGGCATATATCCCGCCCACATCGGTCTGGCCGCGTTGGTCCGCCGGCGCCACATCCTGGATGACCGAAAAGTCGCGGACATCGTAAAGGATCGGCCACTTGTAATTGAAGTGATGAGCCGATCTGATGCCATAATCGATCGTGTCGTGAAACAGTTGCCGGGCTTGCATGTCGCCCGCTATGGCAAGGTTCGCCAGGTTCATCATCGGGTGGTAAAGATACCAGCTGTCGACTGCGTTCGGATCCTTGTCCTTGCCGACATTCGGCAGATAGCGGCGCAGCGTACCGAGTTCCTTGTCGTGGAAGCCTTCGATCCCGGCCATGATCTCGCGCACCAGCGGATGCCGCAGGCCTTTCCACCGGCCCCAGTCGTCAATCGCCGAAGCAATGGCCAGTTGCACCATGACATCGGGATATTCGCTGGCGGTATAGGGATGGAAGTAAGTTTTGCCGAAATGCTCGATGCGCGCCTCGGGTGCGTGAAGCAGGTCCTGTACCGTGGCTTCGGCGCGGGATGGCCAGTGCCGGAATTCGGCCTCAGGGGGTGAAAGCCACGGATAGATGCCGCCCAGCATGTCGAGGAATTGCCAGGCGCTGTCGGCTTCTCCCGTTTGCGGATAAGCGCGGACGGTGAGGATGGTATCGTAAAGCGTGAATGTCTGTCCGGCGGGAAGGTCTGCTTTGCCCGTTTCGGGGTCCAGGGGTGGCGAATATCCAAGCTCGGGCCAGTCGCATTTCACTGCGTCCTCGGGCTTCGAATTCGTCGCATTGAAATAGGGGTTCAGGGCAGACAGGTTCTGAAGATAGAGAACCTTGCCGAAGGCTGGTTTGTCCAGCGTGAAGTACAGTAGCGCCGTATTCAATTTGCGTTGCTGAGCCTCTACCGAGATATCGACCCCGCCAGAATTGCCACCGGAATCGAACAGAACGATATCGCGGGCGAGCGGGCCGATCCGCACTTCATGTAAGGGTGTGAAGCAATAGCGGGCGCGCAGTTGCTCCAGTCCAAACGGGTCACCGGTCAGCGTAAGCCGGGCAACACCCATGTTGGACCGGCACTCTATCGCAGCCAGGGCGCCACCTGCCGGAAGTATCCGGGCGACACTTTCGGCGCCCAGAACAGGGAACCGCAGCGCCAGCCCTCCATCGCCATTTCGGCGTAATACGATGAACAGAGCATCATCATCAAATCGCACATCTATCCGAAGGCCGCCCTGCCGCGCCTGTACGAGCGAGAGGCCTTGATCTCCCTTCAACACCGGACCGGCGGCCGCCAGTTCCGGCGTCAGGATCTGGCTTTGGTCGTCGCGAGCCATGAGGTGCTCCTTTCTCCATCGCAATCTGACTTCGCTACAAACGCTGCCATGGACGCAGGTTCCGGCACTTTTTGCGCGGAACGAACCTGACCGGTCCTTGTTTTTTGACCGACGGGTCACCGCATTTTGCAAGAGGTTCACGATGGCGACGCACGACGCAAAATCATTGGCGGATGCTCACACCCAGCAACCCGATCTCAAGGGGCGCAAGGCGATCATTACCGGCGGCACCACCGGCATCGGCCGGGCGATTGCCGTTCTGCTGGCGAGTTATGGTGTAAAAGTTTTCGTGTGCGGCCGAACGACCGAGCATCTGGCCGATGCGTTGGAACGCATTTGCGAGGTTGGTGAAGGCGACGGTGTAGTTGTCGATCTCTCCGGGAGTGGGGGTATCGACCGATTGTTCGAAGCGGCCGACAACTATTTGGGCGGTCTCGACATTGCGGTGATAAACGCCGCTGTTCCCGCCGAAGCGCTGGTTGATACGCCCGAACAAGACACGCGCTATCAGCTTGAGACCGATCTGGTCGCTTACGTGATCACCGCGCAGGAATGTGCCCGGCGCATGCCCGCTGGCAGCGATATCGTTTTCATCGGTTCAATGTCGGCGGTGTCGCGAAAAGGGGGCAGCTCGATCTACGTTGCGGCAAAATCGGGGGTGCAGGGGTTTGCTGCTTCGCTGCGACAGGAATTGGCCGAAAGGGACGTCAAGGTTGGCCTGATCGAACCCGGATTCACCGGGGCCGATTTCCAGTACCCGGACTTCCCGCCCGAAAAGCAGCGTGAGCTTATTCATCAGCACAAGATGTTGCGGGCCGAGGATATCGCTGTTGCCACCCATTTCATGCTGTCTCAACCAAGGCGCGCGGCGGTTTCCCTGATGCGAGTCGAAACGCGGCTTGAACACCCTTGACCAGGTGTCCTTTCAGATCGAGCCGCATTTCAACGCATCGTGACTGCCGGCCTGCGTGAGTCTCCCGCCTGATCGGGGATTGCTCGGCGCAAGTCCGTCAATCACCCAACGTTGCGTTGAGGGCAATTCCCGATCTCCGAGACGTCATTCGATCTGGACGCGAGAATGGCTGCATCGGCGACGCCATCAAAAGGGAGCAACGCTGCCCAAGGGTGGGGTGGAGCGGATTTCCGAATTCATGCGAATCTACAAAGGGTTCCACATTCTGCTGCCGAAGACGGCCGAAAGCCGAATAAGGCGCTGGTCTTCGGCCGCACATTTATCCCGGTGCGGTTCACCAGTCAAACCTTCCGCAGGCATGTGCTGGCTCCGGCGGTGCCGATCCGTGTGGCGCGCCATCCGCGATCCGCACGCATGCAGCAGGCGACCCGTCTGACGCTAAAGCGGTGGCAGGACCTGTTGCGAAAAGCCCCAGCCTGACAGTGAACGGCTTGTTGCCCGTTCGATCAGCTTTTTGGCATTGCCGATTGAATAGGGGTGAGCATGATCAAAACCTTCCAGCTCATTCCATGAAATCGGCACCGCTACCGGCGCACCGCCACGGGCGCGGGCGCTATAGGGCACTACCGCCGTGGCACCGCGCTGGTTTCGCAGCCAGTCGATGAAGATACGGCCCTTGCGCTTGGCCTTGCTCATCGTGGCCACGAAGCGATCAGGCTCGGCTTGAGACAAGGCTTCGGCGAAGCGGCGTGAGAAGTCCTTGTGCACATCCCATGTGTGCCCGGCGGCCAGCGGTACAACTACATGGACACCCTTGCCGCCCGACAACATCGCAAAACTGACCAGACCGAGATCCGATAACCGGTCCCGAATGTCGCGCGCGGCGTGCTTGACCGCGCCGAAATCAAGCCCTTCGTCCGGATCGAGATCGAAGATCATCCGGTCGGGTAGTTCGACGGAATCGGCTCTTGCGCCCCAGCCGTGGAATTCGATAGTGCCCATCTGTACGCATTGCAGCAGGCCCTCACCGTCGGTGACATAGAGGTAATCTTCGCTGCCGCCATCCTTTTCGCTGATAGCCACGTGATGCACAGATGTTCCGAGCCCGCCGGTATCATGTTTCTGAAAGAAGCATTTCTTCGCCCTGCCCTGCGGGCAACGCACGAGACTGATTGGGCGGTTGCCAGAGAACGGCAACATCAATGTTGCCACGGCCGAATAGTAATCTGCCAGATCGCCCTTGGTCTCACCGCTATCGGGAAAGATCACACGATCCCGGTTGCTGATCTCGATTTTGGGCTTGGCATCAGGCGTCTGCTCGCGGACTTCGGATGTAACGTCCTTTGCAGGCTTATCTGCACGAAGGCCGATGAAGCTGGCATGGCGGATCCGGCCATCGGCGGTGAATTCGGCAAAGGCGATCTCCGCTACGAGTTCGGGTTTGAGCCACGTTGTCCCGCGCGCCTCGACCCGCGGCACGTCCACTGGCGGTGTCTTGCGAACAATTCCGGTAAAGCGCGCTGCAAGGTCGGCAAAGCTGTCAGCATCAAACCCGGTCCCGACCTTGCCCTTGTAGACAAATGCTTCGCCGTCATTCTGTGCGAGCAGCAGCGAGCCGAAAGGCCGCGCCCGCGATGACGATTTGGTCCAGCCGACCACGACAAATTCCTGGCGGTTGGTGCACTTGATCTTGACCCAGGCCTTGCTGCGCTTGCCGCTATAGGACGCATCAGCGCGCTTGCTGATGATGCCCTCCTGATGGTGGGCACACATCGTTTCGAGCAGTTTTTCACCGGCACCGATCACGTGATCGGCAAGGCGCACGGGTGGTTCGGCCTCGTGCAGCAGAGCCTCGAGACGTTCCTTGCGTTCGATGTTGGATAACGGTGCAAGATCCTTTCCGTCCTGTTCAAGCAGATCGAAGGCGTAGAACTCAAGAAGGTCGTCCGGCCCCTGCGAGCCGTGTCCGCGCTTCAGCACCGCCTGCAAGGCAGAGAAGCTGGGATTGCCATCCTTGCCATAGGCGACGATTTCCCCATCGATCAGGCACGGCGGCAGGTCGAGCCGCGCCACGGCCTCGACGAGCGGACCGAACTTTTCGGTCCAGTCATGCCCATTGCGCGTGAATACATGCACGTCACCGCCCGCCGCCGCTATCAGCGCCCGGTAGCCGTCGTACTTGATTTCGTGAATCCAGTCGTTTCCGGTCGGCACGTTGTCGACCAAAGTCGCCAGTTGCAGCGGACGGAACGCGGGGGGCCTGCCAGCATGGGCGGCAGGCCGTCGCTTGCTGGCCTTCACCTTTGTTGCGGGGTCGCCCTTCTGTGCAATCCCCGGAGCTTCAGCCTTCTTGCCTGACGCAATCTCGGCCATCGTTCGACCGGTCGACACGCTGTTCAACTCGTGTTCGACCAGTCCATCGCCGCGTTGCGCAAAGTCATCCTGCACCTTGCGTAACAGCCAGTTCTCGCGCTTCTCGCCGACGCGCGGCTTCATCCGCACCAGCAACCATTCGCCCTTCATGCGCTCACCGGCGAGCGTGAAGTGCAGGTGGCCATCGTCAATATCCGTCGCGCTCTTTCCGGGTATGGGTGCCCATGTGCCGCGATCCCAGAGCATGACCGTGCCGCCGCCATATTCGCCCGCAGGGATGACGCCTTCGAATGTGGCGTAAGACAGCGGGTGGTCCTCGGTCCGCACCGCAAGCCGTTTGTTGTCAGGGTCCAGGCTAGGCCCCTTGGTTACGGCCCAGGATTTGAGGACGCCATCCACTTCAAGGCGCAGGTCGTAGTGCAGGCGGGTCGCCGCGTGCTTCTGCACCATGAACACGTTGCCTGCCGTGTCCTTGACACGTTTGCCCGCAGGCTCGGCGGTTTTTGCGAAATCGCGCTTGCGGTTGTATTCGGCAAGGGGATCAGGCTTGGCCACGGCTCACGCCGATTTGCGCGACGGGGCAGACGGCGTGCGCGTTTTGGGTTTCGGCTTTGTCTTGCTCCTGGTCCTGGACGCAGGCTTCGCTGTTTCGGCGCTGCTGCCAACGGACTTCTTCAATGCTGCCATAAGATCGATCACGTTCGAACCTTTGGCAGTCGGCTCGTCCACGTCCTCCAGAATCTTTTTGCCCTTGCTCTTGGCCTTGCGCGCAACAAGCGATTTCAACGCCTCGATATAGCGATCCTCGAAAGTTTCCGCCTTGAAAGGCGCGGACTTCTTTTCGATCAATGTTGTCGCAAGGTCCAGCAATTCGCTGTCGGGTTTCTGGTCGGGAATGTCCTTGAAGTACGTCTGCGCACGCTGCACCTCATCAGCATAGCGCATGGTCTCAAGCACCAGTCCCTTGCCGCAGGGCTTGAGACTGGCGAGAATTTCCCGTCCGCGCACCGACAGCTGTCCCAGTCCGACCTTGCGCGCCTTGCGCAGTGCTTCGCGCAACACGATGAAGGCTTCATCGGCCAGATCATCGGCGGGGATGACGAAATAGGGCTTTTCATAATAGAGCACATCAATCTCGTGCTGGTCGACAAACTGCACCAGTTCAAAGGTCTTGCGGCTTTCGATCTTCACCGCCTCGATCTCGTCTTCGTCGAGCAGAACGTAATTGCCTTTGGATATCTCGTATCCCTTGACGATGTCGTCGCGGTCCACCGCTCCCATGCCCTGAACGATCTTCTCGTAGGAAATCGGCTTGCCCGAAGGTTCATGAATCTGGCGAAAGCTTATTGATGCGCCGGATTTCGTCGCCGGATAGATTTCCACCGGAATGGAAACCAGCGCCAACCGAATCTGACCCTGCCAGTATGCCCGCGCTGCCATGTGCCAACCTGCCTTCCGGCGACAAAACTCATCGCCAGTCCAGTGAGTTCCAGACAATCGCGCGGTGCTGAAATTCCGGTCAGGTCACGCGACCTTCCTTTCGGAACATCCGTGATGGGCAGACAAGGGTTCGTCCTGGATAAGGACGCAGGCCGAAAACGTCGTCCTTGCCCAGCAGGCGCGTTGCGGGCGCACTGGCCGGGGAAGAATGGCCAGCTGCTATTCGAAGCAGTGCGCAAGGAATTTGTCGAAAAGGGCGATTTCCACGAAGGCGCGCCACGAGCATCGTGGAATTCAATATCATCCAGACGATCCCATTGCGGTCCGGTATTCCACGGACCATTGGCGTCACCGTCGCCCTGGGACGTATTGACGTAAAGGCTGGCATATGAAGACAGGCCGGGCAAATTGCCTGGGGGAAAGTTTTCGCGGATTGAATAGAGAGCCTTTTCGAAACTCTTCTGGTGCGCAATTTCCCTCGTCATCAGAAAGCCGAGTGCCTCCTTTATCCCGGGGTCATCGGTGATGTTAATCAGACGCTCGTAGATGATCTTCGCGCGGCTTTCTGCTGCAATATTCGACCGGAGATCGCATGTGGGATCGCCGCGGCTGTCAACGTACGCAACGGTCCAGGGCACACCCGAGCTGTTGGTCAAGGCCGGGCCGCCGCCATAAAGCAGCGACTGGGTATGACTGTCACCACCGGCGTTAATCGCCATGTACATGTCGGCCTCTCCCATCGCCGCTTCGGACAGTGCGCCCTTCACTCCTTTGTTGAGCATCGCGACAATCGAGCCGATCACTTCGAGATGGCTCAGTTCTTCGGTAGCGATGTCGAGCAACATGTCCTTGCGGCCGGGACCATCCTCAGCAAGGCCCTGCGTGAAGTAGCGCATCGCTGCAGCAAGCTCACCGTCCGGCCCGCCGAACTGCTCCAGCAGCAGCGATGCAAGTTCGGGATTGGGTTCACCGACCCGAACTGTATATTGAAGGCGCTTGTTGTGCATGAACATGAATTGGCTCCTGCGATCCATGAGGATAGTTTGGGAGTAATGGAGCCGAGCGGCGGGGGTTCCTGTGGCGATGCGCGTGGCTAACGCAGTTTAGCGAGAAACGACGAGACGGAGCGAAATCCCCGGCTATATGCGCCCACTAGTCGTACTTTATTGCCCGCCTGAAGCTGACCTTCAGCTCGAGCCCTGGCCCGGCTCTCGTCTTCAGCAACCGGCCATTCCCAACGAGGGTGCCAATCAGCGGCTTACCTTTGTCCTGCACGGCAAAACAATGATATGGAGAGTGCGTTAGAGTAAAATTCAGGACGGCGGGTTACAACACGCTTGTTGTCAAAATGTCGCTCGCCGCTCGGCAATCTTGAGCTGTTCAGAGAAAACGAATGTCGACCGTGAGCGCCCCGAAGCTTCCCACCCGCCATTGGGCTCTCGATGCGTTCTGAACCAGGTGACACGAAGCGGGCCTGCTCAAGGGACAGCCTTCTGCCCTGATTGCGTTGTCGCCCGGCAGGAGCAGCAAACCTTTGATCTTTCGAGTTCATCGCCGTCGGCTCACTGCGTCAGTCAGAACGGCCCTCTGCCAGCCACCTCCGAGCGCCCGATAAAGCGTCACGATGTTTTCGAGCTGGGATTGCCGTACGGAGATGGCGTCGAGTTCGGTTGCGTAAAGGTTTCGTTGAGCGTCGAGTTGCTCGAGATATGAGGCGTAGCCGCCCTGATACCGATCGGTAGCTAGCGCCACCGAACGTTGCAGAATGATCAGTCGATTGTGAAGCCGCTCGATCTGTTCGGCATAGCGCGTGATCCCGTTCATCGCGGTTTCGACTTCGGCGAACGCGGTGAGCACAGTCCCACGATAGGCGAACGCGGCCTGGTCGCGCTGTGCGGCGGTCGCATCGACCTGTGCTGTCAGGCGACCGCCTGCAAAAATCGGTGCGAGCACACTGCCGCCGAGGCTCCAGACCGTGACAGGATCATAATCGAGGGAGTTGACGAGGAGTTGCCCGAGAGCGGCCGAGATGGCAACCTGTGGCAGGAAGGCGGCGCGATCCGAAGCCAGTGTCGCATCGCTGGCTGCTACGGCGAATTCGGCGCTGGCGATGTCGGGACGGCGACGCAGAAGATCCGAGGGCAACGTGACCGGAGCGACCGGCAGCGGGAAATCACGAAGATTCCGTCCCCGGACTATGGCGCCCGGCAGGTCCCCCGTCAGTCGGCTCAATGCATTTTCCTGAGCCTGGATCGCGAACTGGATTTGCGGGATCCCCTGCTGGACGGCCTCATATTCGGACTCGGCCTGGGTAAGTTCGAACTGTGAGGTATAACCGACCCGTGCCTGATCGGCAGCAAGCCTTAGCGCCTCAGCGCGCGACGTGACCGTCTGCTGCGATACAAGCAACTGGGCATCGAGCGCGAGCAGGCCGATATAGGCCTGTGCGACCTCGGCGGAGACCGCCAGGGCAACCGCGTCGCGATCCGCCTGGCTCGCGACATAGCGAAGTCGAGCGGCGTCAGTGAGCCGGGAGAGACGACCGAAGAGATCCACCTGCCAATTGAGCTGGATCTCAGGCTGCAAGGCTGTGCTGGTTATCACCCCCGCCGCGCCGATGCTTCGTGCGTACTGCCCGCCTCCGACCGCATCGAGCGTGGGCAGCGCCGCCGAACGAGCGAGGCGGATTGTTGCCTGTGCCTCCTGCACCCGCGCGGCGGCTAATAGGACGTCGGTATTGCGGGCGAGAGCGCGTTCGATCAACGCTGTCAGCTTGGGATCATTGAATGCCTCCCACCAACGTGGATCGACAGCGGCACTCCCGGTCGCGCCGTCGCGCCATGCAGCGGGCTCAGGGATCGCGGCCGATGCGGGCGGAGGCACATGGGCAGGCATACACCCTGCGAGCGCGAAGACTACCAGCGCCGCTGCGCTCTGAGGCGCGCGCTTCATCGGGCGCTGCCTTCGTCGGAAGCGCCCGCCGTCTCGACCCGCGTGACGACCGACATGCCGGGGCGCAACCGCTTTGCGAGCGGCTGGCCCGGATCGATCGAGATCCGGATCGGGATGCGCTGCACGACCTTGGTGAAATTGCCGCTGGCATTATCGGGCCTCAGCACACTGAACTCCGATCCCGTCGCGGGCGCAAAACCCTCGACATGTCCGGTGAGCCTCTCATCACCCAGTGCATCCACCTTGAAAGTGGCGATCTGACCGCGTCGGATCGCACGGGTCTGCGTCTCCTTGTAGTTGGCGATGACCCAAAGGCTTTCGGGGACCAGGAACATCAGTTGCGATCCGGCCGAGACGTATTGGCCCTGACGGACGCTCGCCTCGCTCAGTTGCCCGGCCTTGGGCGCATAAATTACCGTGTTGGCAAGGTTGATCCGCGCAAGGTCGCGCTGCGCCCTGGCGGTTTTCACCTGCGCCTCGAGACCGAGTCGCGACACGCGTGTGGCTTTCACTGTCTCCTCAGCAATGCGAATGGCGGCGCGCGCCTTCATCACGTTGGCGGCGCCTGATCGCGCGGTTGCGCGGATCTGGTCGCGCTCGCGCATTGATACCGATCCGCGCGTGGCCAGATCGTTGACGCGCTCCTCGTCGGATCTGGCCCGGTCGCGCTCGGCCTCGGCGGCATAGAGGTCCGCGCGACGGGCTTCGATGTCCGCCTGATTTTGCGCGACCGTTTGAACGGCGTTGGCGAGGTTGGCCTCGGCCGCGTCAAGCTGGCCCTCGGCCTGTTCGAGTTGTTGGCGATAGATGCGATCGTCGATCCGCAGCAGTGGCTGCCCTGCCTTCACATGTTGAAAATCGCGCACCAGTACCTCGGCGACATAGCCGTTTACTTGCGGTGCCATCACCGTAATCTGGCCCCGGACATAGCTGTTCTCTGTGACGACCACTGTGCTCGTGAACGGCCAGATCCGCCAAGCCGCGAGTATCAGCAGCACCCCGATCAGCGCGACGCCGACCATGATGAAAACGGTAGACCGTCGCGGCTTGATGGTCTTTGGCGGTTCAGCTCCGGCTGCTGCGATGCCCCCGTTGAGTGGTTGGCCGCTCGCATCCACCAGTGTGGAGGCTTGTTCTTCGGACTCGTCTTTCTCCGGGCGGATGATCGGTGCGTCTGCCATCAGGGTTCTTTCAGATCGGGGCCGCGGCGCCACTCGCAGGACCGGTGGCGACGGGGGGATTTGTCTTCGCCTGAATGACGAGACGAAGGACGTTGAACAGCGACCAGCTCAACAGGAGCAACGTGAGGATACCGTTCAGAAGGAAGACGTCGTTATAGGCGCGGACGTTCGCCTCGCGTGTTGCTGTCTGGGCGAGCAGGGCTGTCCCCTGTGTCTGGCGCAGCACGGGATCCGCGATTACACGGCCATACACCTGACCCTGAATCTGCAGACGCTGAGCCACGACCGGGTTCGTGGGATCAATTCCGGCGTTGATCGTCGCCGAATATTCATGCTCTCTGAATTGCTGGAAGGTGCCGAAGATCGCGGGCCCGGCCAGGCCGCCAATAGACTGGCTCACGCCGAACAGCACGGCGAAGCTCACGATATAGTTGGGTCCTTTCTTCAGCGCGCTCATGACGCCAACGAGCAGCAGTGGCCCCATGAAAAGCCCAGCGGCAGTGGATATCAGGAACTGGCTGAGGAACATGTCGTGCGGGCGGGTAAGACTGGTGGCATTCCAGTCCAGGAAGCTGCCGATGGCGATCAGCACCACGGATGACAAGATTTGCGGGATCACCGACTTTTGGTTGAAGGTCAGCGCACTGGTGCCGATCCCGACCACCAACCCGATCAACATGACAGCATACAGCGGCTGCACCTGATCTGGGCCCATGCCCAGCGTCCGCAACAGGCCCGTTGCGCCATAAGTTTGTTCGGAAAGGAGAAAGCGGATTCCCATCGCACCGATCGCGAAGCGGATCGTGGACGCTGTCCCCAGCCAGTGCGTCTGGATCAACGGATTGGCGCGGTGGTGCTCGACGAGGACTGCCGCCACCAGCAGGACGACAGCTGCGATCAGGGCACCCGCCATCCAAGGCTGCGCGGTCCACCATTGCGTGCGGCCCTGCGCCAGCACAGCGACGATCAGTGCAAGAGCAGGCGCAAGCAGGGCAAAGGTCAGGAAGTCGCGTCCTTCGAATACCTTGATGCGGATACCGGGCGGCAGCTTGAGCGAAACCACGGCGGCCAGACAGCAAAGCGCCAGCCCCGACTCAAAAAAGTAAAGCGTCCGCCATTCGCCCAGATCAAGCAAAGCCGGCGAGAGGAGCCATGCCAAAGGCGTCGCCAATTGCGAAATGCCCAATCCTATCACCAGCCCCTGACCGAGCCTGGCCTTGGGAAACGCCTGCAACGTGTAAAATATCGCGAGAGTGCTGATCGTCGCCCCCGCAAAGCCGCTTACCGCCCGAGCCAGCAACGCCGTCGCATAGCTATCGGCGAACAAGTGCAGGATGGTCGCCGCGACGTACATTGGCAAGCCGATCTCGGCGAACAGGCGCAGGCCGAATTGCTGGCGGAACTTGAACAGGATCAGGCTGGTCGAGATGTTGACCATCAAATAGGCGGCCGGAAGCCACGCTGCCTCCACCGGTGTCAGACCGAGAGAGCCTTGTATGTTCTGCAGGTTGGCGCTGACGAGGGCGTTGCCCAGACCGCCGGTAATGCCCAGCAGAAACGCGATCGCGATATACGCCGCACGGATCGGGCTGCTATGCTTCGGCGTCGAAGGCGATCCTGGCATCGACGGCTTTTCGTCGTCGGTCCAGTTGGGAATGGGTTCCAACGGCCCGTTCATGAGAGCGGGCGCGGCCATAGGCCCTCCCCAATCAGTTCCCTCATCCGTTCGACCATCCGCTGCCGCGCCTCGCTGTCCGGCTCGCGGATGGAGGTGCCCAGCATGGCCACGACCAGGAACATATCCGAAGGCTTGAGATCGGGGCGGCATGTCCCCTCCGCGATCGCCCGGTGGATCGGCGCTTCGAACAGCGCGCGAAACCGATCGATGAGCTGGCGGACCTCGTCCGCCCGGGATGAAGCGACCCGCCAGACGTCGGCCAGAAACGGGTTGGCGGTGTGGGACCTGACCAGGTAATCGAACAAGTCCTGCAGGGAGGCGCTACCATCCCCGGTCTCCACCAACAGGGCGAGGCTATCTAGGCTCTGCGATCCCACTGCCAGCGCGAGCGCAGCACGATCCGGGAAATGCCTGTACAACGTGGCGCGGCCAAGGCCCGACCGCGCGATCACGAGTTCCAGAGGCGCGGTAATGCCATGCAAAAGAAATACCTCTCGCGCGGCTTTCAATAGAGCTTGACGGTGGCGCTGCGCATCTATTCGGATATTCACCAGCCCCTAAGCGGACAAAATCGTCCGATTGTCAAATACTCTCTCGCAAAAGGCCGATCGCGCCACCAAGGCGCGCCGACTCAATGACAAAATCGTACGGAGCGAGGACGGTATTCTCTGTCCTCGCCCTACCCAAGCAACTGGGTGGCAAAGGGCGCGCGACCAATCCCGAGCAGCTGTTCGCGGCCGGATATGCTGCCTGTTTCGAGAATCGGTGATTCGTGTCACCCCGTGACTAGGCCGAAAAGGTAGCTGCCTATCCGGACCCCACTCATCGACCAGTCGTGTGTATTGCCTGGTGCTGAGATGGCCGAGATAATCGACCCTGCTTGGAAACACGAAGTCGTTGAGCGTTCCGCCCCGGCGTTCAAGCCAGCGTTGCAAAGTGGTGCGGGTTTCAGCCACGATTTCAAACTGGACTGGTCGGCCGGACTTTTGCTGGATGACTGTTCCGCGATTTCGGATGTGGCCACCACTTACGACATCCCCAATGCGAAGCTTCACGAGGTCAAATCCCCTGAGCTTGCTATCAATCGCCAAGTCAAACAGCGGGCGGTCGCGATGCCGTTTGTGGTCATCCAAATAGAAGTGGATCGCCTAGATATCCCGCCGTGGGAGTATCCGCTTTGGTCCTACGTTCAGTCCTGCATTCCGGGGGTGCCGATCGTGTACGGGTCCAAACCAGAGTATCCCATCGTTCTTCTCCTATGGTCTGAATGACCGAAGAGCAAACGTCGAAACGATCTCTTGATCTTCAATGATAAGAACATAATGTGAACATATGAGAATCGCCTCATCCCTGATGCGCGAGAGCGCGGAGCCGTTGGAGGCTTATCGGTGCCCGTTCGGCATTGCCTCGCTCGATACCGCCTTGAGCGGCGGACTGGCGCGGGGGCGTGTTCATGAATTCTATGCGGCCGAAGGCGACGATGCGGCCAGCGCAGCCGGGTTTGCCTTGGGCGTGGCAACGGGCATGGCCGATCCGGGAGGGACAGTTCTGTGGTTGCGCGTACAGCGCGCCGCCCGTCTGGGTGGGGTGGTCCAGGCCAATGGCTGGGCCGAACTTGGCGGTGCGCCGGGGTATGGGCTGGTGGGCGTGGTGCCCGATGTCATGGCTCTGCTGCGCGCTGGTGTTGATGCCTTGCGCTGCACAGCTTTGGGGGCGGTGATCCTGGAGGGCTGGGGCGCGATGCGCGAACTGGACCTGACCGCCAGTCGCCGTCTGTCGCTGGCTGCAGAGAAATCGGGCGTGCCGCTGCTGCTCTTGCGGCATGACGCAACCCCTGTGCCCAGCGCGGCACAGACCCGCTGGCAGGTGGCCGCCGCACCTTCACGCGCCTTGCCGGGCAACGCGCCGGGAGGGCCGACCTTCGATGTGACTTTACTGCGCCAGCGTTCCGGCCCCTGTGGCCTCGACTGGCGGCTGGAGTGGGACCGTGACCGACGTATGTTCCGCGAGGCGGCGCTATCTGGCGCTGTGGTTTCCCTTCCTGCCCACAGATCGGCTGCGGGTACAGAAGGAGACGACCGGCAGGTTGCCTGACGCTCCGCGTGCGTTGACCGCCAGGATAAAGGGTGCATTGCGTCTGTGCGCGGTTGATGGGAACGCGCAGGCGCTCGGTATCGTCACCGGCATGACGCTGGCGGATGCGCGTGCGCTGCATCCCGGCCTGATCGTGGCCGACATGGACGAGGACGCTGACCGGCATTGGCTAAAGCGGCTGGCCGAACATTGCATCAGCTGGTCTCCGCGCGTCACTGTCGCCCCACCGGATGGCATAACGCTGGATATTGCAGGAAGCGAACACCTGTTTGGCGGCGAAGCAGGCCTTGCTGCGCAGGCGGAGGAAGCCTTCGCCGCGATCAGAATGACCATACGCATGGCCGTGGCCTCTACCGCGCAAGGCGCGCAGGCTTTGGCGCGTCATGCGCGCCTGCCCATCATGGATGAGCGGCAGGCGCTGCGCGGATTGCCAGTGCTGGCGCTGGGGCTGGAAGACGAGGCGACCCTTGCCCTTCGTCGCGCGGGATTGAAGACCATCGGCGATGTCGCGTCGCGGGCCGCAGCCAGCATCGCGGCGCGCTTTGGCGCAGATGCAGTAACCGCGCTGCGCCGCCTGCTGGGTGAGGAACACGCCCCCATTGACCCGCTGGCGCAACCCGAACCACTGCATTTTGAGCGCCGTTTCGCCGAACCGGTTGCCCATCAGGCAAGCATCGCGGCCTGTTTCCTCGACCTGTTGCGCGATGCGGCGCGCGCCTTGGAGGAACGCGGCCTTGGCGGACGGCGTTTTGTCCTGACGCTGTTTCGCAGTGACGGCGCGCGCCACCGCCTCGCCATCGAGACGGGCCTGCCCACGCGCGATCCCGCGCCGGTGCTGCGCCTGTTCGATGAACGCATCGGCGCGCTGGCCGATCCGCTAGATCCCGGCTTCGGCTATGACAGCATCACGCTGTTCCTGCCTGTGACCGAGCCGCTTGCCGCAAGCCAGCCCAGGCTCGATGGCAGCGAAAAAGATGCAGCGGCGCTGGCCGACCTGATCGACCGGTTGAGCACGCGATTGGGACCTGCCAGCCTGTGCCGGCTGGTGCCGCAGGACAGCCACATTCCCGAACAGGCCCAACTTGCCCTACCCGCGATTCATGCGCGATCCCCCGCCCACTGGCCCACACCGCCGGAAGGCGAACCGCCATTACGCCCCCTGTTCCTGTTCGATCCGCCGCAGCCGGTGGAGGTGATTGCCGAAGTGCCCGACGGCCCGCCGCACCGTTTCCGCTGGCGGCGCAAGTTGCACGAGGTGCGGCTGTACGAAGGCCCAGAGCGGATCGCGTCGGAATGGTGGCGGCGCAAAGGTGGCGAAGCCCCCGGCAATGGCGGGCTGACGCGCGACTATTACCGGATCGAGGACGTGCGCGGGCGGCGCTACTGGATATTCCGCCATGGGCTTTATGAGGAGAAATCCGATCCGCGCCACGGACCGAAGTGGTATCTTCACGGTCTGTTTGCATGACCGTGCCCCAGCCCTTTGCCGAACTGGTCTCTGCCACGAATTACAGCTTTTTGCGCGGCGCCTCTCATCCTGCGCAGATGGTTGCGCGCGCTCATGCCTTGGGAATGGCAGGCATCGGCATCGCGGATCGCAACACCGTGGCCGGGGTGGTGCGCGCCCATGTTGCATGGCGCGAGGTCGGCGGACTTGCCAGCGGCTTCCAGCTGGCAGTGGGCGCGCGTCTGGTCTTTTCCGACGGAACGCCCGATGTGATCGCCTATCCCGCCACGCTCCAGGGCTGGGGCCGACTGACTCGGCTGCTGACGCTGGGCAACCGGCGCGCAGAGAAAGGCGACTGCACGCTCCATCTGCCTGATCTGCTCGACCATTCGGACGATCTGCTGCTGATCGCCACGGGCCATGATCGCCCGGTGCTGGAGCAATTGGCGCAAACGCGTCCTGGCGCGGTGTGGCTGGCCGTGACGATGCAGCGCGGCGGTGCCGACGCGCGGCGGCTGGCCGAAGCACAAGCGCTGGGCGCGGCCTGCGGCGTGCCGCTGCTCGCCACTTGCGATGCGCTTTACGATCATCGCGATGTGCGGCCCCTGCACGATGTGCTTACCTGCATCCGCGAAGGCGTGACCATTGCCGAGGCGGGGCGCCGCCTGCTCGTCAATGCCGAACGCCACCTCAAGTCGCCCGCAGAAATGGCGCGCTTGTTCCGCAACTACCCAGAAGCCTTGACGACCAGCACCGAGATCCTTTCACGCATCGCCTTCACGCTCGACGACTTGCGCTACGAATATCCGCACGAGCCGGTGCCCGAAGGCTGGGTGCCACAGGCTTGGCTGGAGCATCTGGTGCACGAAGGCGGCCGCGCGTGGTTTCCTGGTGGCCTGCCGGAAGCATACCGGACCGTGCTGGATCAGGAGTTCGCCCTGATCCGCCAGAAGAACTACGCTTTTTACTTCCTTACCGTGCACGATATCGTGCGTCATGCCCGCAGCCTCGATCCGCCGATCCTGTGCCAGGGCCGGGGCAGTGCCGCCAATTCGCTGGTCTGTTATTTCCTCGGCATCACCCCCATAGATCCGGTGCGCGAAAAGCTGCTGTTCTCGCGCTTCCTGTCCGAGCAGCGTGACGAGCCGCCCGACATCGACGTTGATTTCGAGCATGAGCGCCGCGAGGAGATCATGCAGTATATCTACGCCCGCTATGGCCGCGAACGCGCGGGCATAGCGGGCACCGTCATCCATTATCGTCCCCGCAGCGCCCTGCGCGAAGTGGGCAAGGCGCTTGGGCTGACGGAGGATGTGACCGCACGGCTGGCCTCGACCATCTGGGGCAACTGGGGCGATGACGTGCCTGAAGCGCGCGTGGCCGAAGCCGGGCTGGATATCACCAACCCCACCATCGCGCGGCTGAAGGCGCTGGTCGATCAGGTGCTGACCTTTCCCCGCCACCTGTCGCAGCACGTCGGCGGCTTCGTGCTGACCGAGCGAAGGCTGGACGAACTGGTGCCGATCCACAATGCTGCGATGCCCGATCGCACTTTCATCGAATGGGACAAGGATGATATCGACGCGCTGGGCCTGATGAAGGTGGATGTGCTAGCGCTGGGAATGCTCACCGCGATCCGCAAGAGCTTCGACCTGCTGCGCGCGCACGGACTGGGTGACCTGACGCTGGCTTCGGTTCCTTGCGATGACAAGGCTACTTACGCGATGCTCAAGCAGGGAGACAGCATCGGCACCTTCCAGGTCGAAAGCCGCGCGCAGATTGCCATGCTGCCGCGCATGAAGCCTGATTGCCTTTACGATCTTGTCATCCAGGTGGCGATCGTCCGCCCCGGTCCGATCCAGGGCGGCATGGTTCATCCCTATCTGCGGCGGCGCAATGGCGAGGAAGCGGTGATCTTTCCCAGCCCCGCGCCACCCCACGATCCGCAAGAATTGCGCAAGGTGCTGGGCAAGACGCTGGGCGTGCCATTGTTTCAGGAACAGGCGATGAAGCTCGCCATCGTGGCGGCCAATTTCACCCCGGCACAGGCCGATGGCCTCAGGCGCGCGATGGCAACCTTCCGCAACCACGGAACAGTAAACAACTACGAAGACCTGCTGGTGGATGGCATGGTGGCGCGCGGTTATGAACGCGATTTTGCCGAACGCTGCTATCAACAGATCAGGGGGTTCGGCGAATACGGCTTTCCCGAAAGCCACGCGCAGGCCTTTGCATGGCTCGCTTATGTCTCGTCATGGCTCAAATGCCACCACCCGGCCGCGTTCACCTGCGCGCTGCTCAACAGCCAGCCGATGGGCTTCTATGCCCCGGCTCAGCTTGTTCGCGATGCTCAAGAACACGGCGTGGAAGTGCGCGGGGTAGACGTGAACGCCAGTGAGTGGGATTCCACGCTCGAAGGATCGGAGGGCGGTGCGCTTGCGCTGCGGCTTGGCTTTTCCCGGATTGACGGTTTCCGCAAAGGCTGGGCCGACAACGTGACGCAGGCCAGCCGGGGTGGCAGTTTCGCCTCGATCGAAGACCTCGCCCGCCGCGCTACACTACCCGCTCCGGCTTTGCGCAAACTTGCCGATGCAGACGCTTTCGGATCGCTGGCATCCTCGCGCCGTGATGCCCTGTGGGACGTGCGCCGCACGCCGCCCACCCAGTTGCCGCTATTCGCGTTTGCCAATGCCCCCGAACTCGGCAACGAACCCGCCGCGCACCTGCCCGCCATGCCGCTCTCAGAAGATGTGGTGACGGATTATCAGACCACGCACCTTTCGCTGAAGGGGCACCCCATGCAATTCCTGCGCGAGGCCCTGACCCGCAAAGGCGTGCTCGCCTGCGCCGATGCCAACGCAGCGCCCGATGGCCGCAAGGTCCGCGTCGCAGGTGTGGTCCTGACCCGCCAGCGCCCCGGCAAGGGCAATGCGGTGTTCATCACGATCGAGGACGAAACCGGCGTGGTCAACGCGCTACTCTGGTCACGCGATCTGGAAAAACAGCGCCGTGCCGTCATGGCCGCCCGCCTGATGCTGATCGAAGGCGATATCCAGAAAAGCAAGGAAGGCGTGGTCCACCTGATGGCCGCGCGGATCACGGATCGCACCGACCTTCTTGATCGCCTGACGGATCAGGAGAAGGTCAGGCACCCCATTTCGCGCGGCGACGAGATCCATCACCCCCAGCGGCCCCGCATGCACGGCCATCCACGCGATGTCAGAGTACTGCCGAAATCACGGGATTTCCACTGACATCGAATTGTACGACCCTGCAAGACATGCCAATTCCGGATATAGCTCGATGAATGTAGGGCAGTTTGAATTCGATCAGTTTCCTGAAGCCGCCGTTCCGGTCTGTCCGCAATCACGGGCATTCGCGACCCAATCCATGCCGGGTGAATCAAAGGCACCTTGGGCCGATCCACCGCCCGAAGGAGACAAACCGGATCGTCCGCAAGCATAGTCGTCCGTTGTTTCCCAGCGCATATACGCAGATCCGCTACGAACGCACGAGAGGGGAGGGGGCTTTGCCCTGATTGAGCCAAATGGGCGTCTATAGTCGATGCACCGGGCTCACAATCAGGAGTATGTCCCATGATCAAGTCGATCCCGCTGAACAAGCTCGTCGAGTCTCCCCGCAATGTCCGCCGTCACGGCGATCAAGTCGCCGATGCCGAACTAAAGGCCAGTATCGCTGCCCATGGGCTGCTTCAGAATCTCATCGTCCGGCCTGCCGCGAGGGGCAAGTTCGAGGTCGAAGCCGGAGAGCGCCGTCGCCGCGCAATGCTTGCGCTCGCGGACGACAAGATCCTCGCCCGCGACCATGAAGTCACGTGTCTCCTTCTCGAGGACAGCGCTGAAGCCGCGGTCGAGACCAGCCTTGCGGAGAACTTCCACCGTCTCGCAATGAACCCGGCCGACGAAGCCCAGGCCTTTGCGGCGCTCGCCCGACGGCGGCCAACTACTTTGATCGGGTGTCGAAGCAGGTGATCCTCGATGCGCTGACCGATGTCGGCGGTCTCGAGCTCTCCTCGCGCTTTGCGTCGGTCAAGAAGGGTGACCTGGCGATGAGCGCCGAGCGCGTCTTCGCCGGCACCTACATCACCGAGGTCGAGGTCCGCGAAAAGGCCTTGGCCTGGGTGCCTGAGGTCATGCGCTTCGCTTGCCCTGCGCCGGAGGCGGGCGAAGCCGAGATCGACTCGGCTGACGCTGAGCCTGGTGTCGACGGCGAAACTCATACCCCCCGCGAGGTGGCCGCCTGACCTCCTCCTGACAGGAAAAGCCACTCGCGACCCGTGAGAAGCGGTCCTTCGGCTCACGCCGGAGGGCCGCTTCCTTTTTGGAAGGAGAGCGGAGGGGGCTCGAGACCCTGTGGCACTGACCGGCAAGCCCGTCGCCGATGTAGCGCGGCAGGAGCGTTTAGAGCGCGTGACAAGAGAATCTAGAGCAATCAAAATGTCCATGCCCTTCCCCCTTCGGACGGCTTTGTAACCCGAACCGCCCGGACTTCGGATACGGGCAGCTGGATGCTGCTGATCCTTGTCATCGGTAGGAGAAAGGGCACGGAGTCCGAAGCTGCCAGCAGGTGAAATCTCGCTGACCTCCAACCAACCTGTCGGCTCAGAAAAGATCTCGACCTTCAAGCCGCCTTTGGCGATGCTGCTACGGGCGTAGTCGACCAAATCCTCTGAATAGTTGCTCATGTAAGGCTCCTGTCTAAGGCCCGGTGATTATCAGTTCTCGGGCAGGAGTCACCTTTCCACTCAGCCGGTAGTTGAGTGCAACCTCTTCAATGTCGAATCCCGTGAATATCGCACGGATCTCCGGCTTATCATTGATCGACAGGATGAAGCGCCCCTGAAGGCCCGCTAAGAGGTCTCTCAGAGCCTCGAAATCGGCCGGTGAGAAGATGTCCTTTCCGTAGTCATCAGTGCATCCCCAGTAGGGCGGGTCGCAGTAGAACAACGAGCCCGGTCGGCTGTCGTAGCGGCGGATGCATTCGGCATAGGGCAGCCGCTCGATCAGCACGCCGGCAAGCCGCTCGTGCACGTCTTCCAGCATCGGCACGATCTTGGTCAGGTTGAACCGGGCACCATTGCTGAAGTCGATGCCGAAGTGCCGGTTATGCCGGATTGTTCGTCGCGGCGACGATCCTGCCTGCGCAGTCCGAACTTGTGCTGGCGGCGATGATGGTCTCTGGGCGTTTCGATACGGCCATGCTGCTGGCAGTCGCGACTGCCGGGAATGTGCTGGGCTCGGTCGTCAACTGGGTGCTGGGGCGCTATTTTTCGCATTATCGGGACCGAAGCTGGTTCCCGGTATCGCCGGAATCGATGGTCCGCGCGGAGACTTGGTTCGCCCGCTTCGGCCCCGCGGTGCTGTTGCTGTCATGGGTGCCGATCATTGGCGATCCCCTGACCGTGATCGCGGGGGTACTAAAAATGCGCTTCCTGCCATTTTTCGCGGTGGTCGTGATCGCCAAGGGCGGGCGTTACCTGTTTCTCGCCGCCGCCACGCTCAGCTGGCTGGCTTGACCTAGATGTTTGATCCCGGAGTTTGATGGTGCGGATCTGACGTGAACCGCTGGGGCTCTTTTGTCCAGCATTTGCAGATGAACTCATAGGGTGTGAGGCCCTTGAGCGTCTTGAGCCGCTTGGCGAAGTTGTAGGCAGCCACGAAGTTGGCGAGGTGTTCGCGCAACTGATCGTGGGTCTCGTAGTAGAAGCGTTTGACGGTTGCTTCCTTGATTGTCCGGTTCATCCGTTCGACCTGGCCGTTGGTCCACGGATGCCTGGGCTTGGTTGTCCGGTGGTCGATGTCGTTCCTGGCGCAGGCGTATTCGAAGGCATGCGCCCGGAAAGGCTCACCGTTGGCCATGGCTTCCCTGATCAGCGGGACGGCTGATCCGCCAGCGCCCGGCGTGGTGAACTGGATGCCGTTGTCGGTCAGCACCGTGTGGATATTGTACGGTACCGCTTCGATCAGCCGGAGCAGGAAGTCGCGCGACGTTGCGGTTCTGGAGTTCTCGTGCAACTCGACGAAGGCGAACTTGCTGGTCCGGTCGATTGCCACAAACATGTAGAGCTTGCCCTGTTCGGTGCGCACCTCGGCCATATCGATGTGGAAGTAGCCGATGGGGTAAGAGATGAACTTGCTGCGCTTGGGCTTGTCACCCTCCACCTCAGGCAGGCGCGAGATGTCGTGGCGCTGCAAGCAGCGGTGCAGCGACGATCTGGTCAAATGCGGTATCGTCGCCTGCAAGGCATAAAGGCAATCGTCGAGCGGCAGCAGTGTGTGCCTGCGGAAAGCGACGATGATTGCTTCTTCCGCGATGCTCAGCACCGTCGAATGGGCATCCTTGGGGCCGGGCCGCACATCGGTTGTGCTATTCCGACTCCGCCACTTGGCAACCGTCTTGGGGTTGATCCCGTGACGCTTGGCCAGCGTCCTCAGGCTCTCTTGACTATTTTGTATTGCTCGACGGATTGCCGCTGTCGTGCTGGCGCTCCCGTGAAGAACTTGTCCCATAGTGCATCCTTCCATTCTTGCATGGATAATGCACCATCAAACTCCGGGACCAAACATCTAGGCAACTGGTTTGCCACCGTCCTGTTCTGGAAGCCGCAAGTCGCTTTGCTGGTTTCCGAACGCACGCTGCTTCCGGTGCTCATGCCGCTGGCCCCGGCGGCCACGCTCGCTCGACGGTACCCAGGCCAGCTAGCGCTCGTCTTGAAAGAGCACGGAGTGCCGCCCGAATTCATCGCTCAGGAAGTCTGGCGGATGGACAAGGTTGAGTACGCAAAGACTGCTAACCGGAGCGTCGTGGGCATCCTCAGTGAGTTCGTTAGGAGCCGAAAACCAGTCTGCGTTCTTTGCCAGCGAAGCGATACTTGAAACGCCAGCTTTTGTGCCCGGACTTCGCTATGAAGAGGTGAAGCCCTTCCGAGTCCGAGAGCTTGTAATCACGGTCTTTCGCCTTGGCGTTACGGACAGTCATGTCGTTGAGCATAAATGCCCCCAAATCTCGATTTCACTGCCCCCAAAATGCCCCCACTTTACTCTGGAGGCATACGGAAGCATAAGATCAAACGGGGAACAAAATAGCACAAATGTTCCCCGTCAGCACCAATGGCACAGATTTGAGGTTGTGATTTAAGGAGTGTTGGGGCTTCGTCGTAGTGACGAAGGAACGAAGATGAAGCCCCAACACTCCTTAAAAAAATCGCCGATGAAGGCCCCTGCCGAGCGGGTGGTGAAGGACATCCGGCGGCAGACCCGTCGGCACTTCTCGGCCGAAGACAAGATCAGGATCGTGCTGGATGGCCTGCGCGGCGAGGACAGCATTGCCGAGCTGTGCCGCAAGGAAGGCATCGCCCAAAGCCTGTATTACACCTGGTCGAAGGAGTTCATGGAAGCGGGCAAGCGTCGCCTGGCTGGCGACACTGCCCGTGCCGCAACCACCGGCGAGGTGCAGGACCTGCGCCGCGAAGCCCGTGCCCTGAAGGAATGCGTTGCCGACCTGACGCTCGAAAACCGTCTGCTCAAAAAAAGTATGATCGCGGATGGGGGCGACGACGAATGAGGTATCCAGCATCGGAGAAGCTCGAGATCATCCGGATCGTCGAGCAATCGCACCTACCAGCCAAGCACACGTTGGACGAGCTCGGCATTGCCCGTCGGACCTTCTACCGCTGGTACGACCGGTTCCTCGAAGGCGGCCCGGAGGCGCTGGAGGATCGGCCATCGACACCGAGCCGGGTGTGGAACCGGATCCCGCCTGACATCCATGATCAGATCATCGAGCTGGCGCTGGGGCAGTCCGAGCTAAGCCCCCGGGAACTGGCGGTGCGTTTTACCGATGAGAGGCGCTACTTCGTGTCGGAAGCCACGGTTTACCGTCTGTTGAAGGCCCACGATCTGATCACCAGCCCGGCCTATGTCGTGATCAAGGCCGCCGATCAGTTCCACACCAAGACCACGCGGGTAAACGAGATGTGGCAGACTGATTTTACCTACTGTGCGCCTCGTCCCGGATGGTCCGGGGTGCATATGACTGGAATGCAAAGGAGAAAGGAGGAACTGAACGAATGCCTTGCCCTCTGCTGTGAGGGGGCATGAGCCCAAGCGGCGGTGACCTGCCGTCAACTGGCAGGGTGACGTAGCCCGCAGGTAAAGGGGATTGAGGCGAAGCCGTTACGCCGAGATGGTCCCCGAGGCTGTAGCGCTGGAAGGTTGAGGAACACGAACCGGTTAATCCGCATCCGAGGGCTGAAATGTCGCCTTCGCCTACACGGCTTAACAGGCGGAATGCTGATGATGGCGCCGGAGACGTATGTCGGCGACATCCGAATGTGGCCGGAAATGTAGCCCGTCCGCATGGAGCCATGGAGAGAATGCAGCCAGGCCATGGCATCGGCATCGACTTGCGGGACGCAAGGACAAGGACTGCGACCGGCAGCCTCCCCAGCGCGCGAAAGTCCAGCATATGAACGAGGGAAGGCATGATGGAATGCCAAGGGAGTTGGCCCCGATGTCCACCGTGCTGGCGGAGTCCCCGTAGTAGTCCGCGACAGGGAAAGCCTGTCACATGGCGAAGGGGGACAGTTCAATCAGCTTGAAGTGCAAACTACCTGACCAAACGAGGTGAAGACCTTTGATAATCAGCGAAATGCAGCACAAGCTCGCGACGTGGGCCGAGAGCGACCAGAACCGCAAGTTCGATCGCCTTCTCCGGCTCATTGCCGATCGGGCGTGGCTTGCCGAGGCGGCTCGGATCGTGCTGGCGTCGAGTGGCGCCAATACGCCGGGCATCGACGGAATGGACAAGCGACGGATGCAGGCCGTACTGGCAGAACAGCTGGCCAGTCTGCGAACGGACTTGCTGACGGGGAGTTATCACCCGCAGCCGGTCAGGCGAATCTATATCCCGAAAGCCAATGGCAAGAAACGACCACTTGGTATCCCGACCCTGAAAGACCGCATCGTCCAGCGCGCGATGCTGATGGCCATGGAGCCGATCTGGGAAAGCGACTTCCATCGCCTCTCCTACGGCTTCAGGCCGGAACGCAGCGTGCATCACGCTGTCCGGACCGTGAAGATACAGTTGCAGGATAGTGGTGCCGGAGCGCGGGGCCGCTGGATCATCGAAGGTGATCTGGCGAGCTACTTCGATACGGTCCACCACCGGCTTCTGCTTCGCTGCGTTCGGCGGCGAATCCGGGATGATCGGTTTGTTGATCTGCTCTGGCGATTCCTGAAGGCGGGCCACGTCGACCGTGGCCTGTTCGTCGCCTCAAGCGAAGGTGTACCGCAAGGCGGCGTGCTGTCGCCGCTCCTGTCCAACATCATGCTCCATGAGTTTGATGCGTGGCTGGAGGCGAAATACCTGAGCGACAAGGCGCGAAAGGATCGCTGGGCATGGAACTTCGGCATCCAGCAGGGGCGCCCCATCACGGTTCGCGAGAACCGGCAATGGAAACCTGCTGTCGCCTACTGCCGTTACGCCGATGACTTCGTTGTCATCGTCAAGGGCACCAAGGCACATGCCGAGGCCATCCGCGAGGAATGCCGGGCCTTTCTGGAAGACGACCTGAAGCTGACGTTGAATATGGACAAGAGCCATATCACCCACGTCGACGACGGGTTCGTGTTCCTCGGGCACCGGATTATCCGCAGGCGGGGATCGAGCGGACGCATGTCCGTGGTCTCAACGATACCCAAGGAGAAGGCCAAGACCTTCGCTCGCCGATTGGTCGAGGCTCTCTCCGGCAATCATGAGGTTGCCGCGGTGGACATGATCGACGGTCTGAACCGCCAGCTGGCGGGATGGGCTGCGTTCTACAGGTTCACCGACTTCACGGCGCGCACATTCCGGCGCATCGACACCGTCGTGTTCTGGAAAATGGCGCACTGGTTGGCGCAGAAGTACCGGTCCCGTATCAAGCCTTTGATGCGTAAATGGTACCGCATGCCGGAAACCGGCCAATCGAAGACGTGGCTGGTCTACGGTCGAAGCAATCAGGGCAATGCCGTCGGCAAGGCGCTGCGACGACTGGTCACAAGCCAGAAGATGCAGTTCCGGTGGCGGAATCCGGAGCGAAATCCCTACATCTATCGGGACGAGCTCCGAAACACCGTCACCTCCCGCTATCGTGATGTCGCCATGGCCTTGGACCAAGGTTGAATAGAGAGCCGTATGCGCTGAAAGGTGCACGTACGGTTCGGGGAGGGGAAGCGCTTATGCGCTTCCTACTCCACTCAAGATCATCGGGTGGGGCTGGATGTACCTGTCGACCGTGCTCGACGACTTCTCGCGCTACATTATCGCCTGGAAACTGTGCACCAACATGCGCGCCGAGGATGTGACCGACACGCTCGACCTGGCCCTTGGCGCATCGGGCTGCGACAGCGCCACGGTGCTGCACAAGCCCAGGCTGTTGTCGGATAATGGCCCCAGCTACATCGCCGGCGAATTGGCTGAATACATTGAGGCCCGGAAGATGAGCCACGTGCGCGGTGCCCCGATGCACCCGCAAACCCAGGGCAAGATCGAGCGCTGGCACCAAACCCTGAAAAACCGCATCCTGCTGGAAAACTACTTTTTGCCCGGCGACCTCGAAGCCCAAATCGAGGCCTTCGTCGAGTACTACAACCACCAGCGTTACCACGAGAGCCTGAACAACGTGACGCCCGCCGATGCCTACTTCGGCAGGGCTCCAGCCATCATCAAACAGCGCGAAAGGATCAAGCGACAGACCATCGAACATCGGCGCTTGCAACACCGCAAGCTCGCCGCCTAACATCAACCCCCAGACGAGGTCCGCACTCCGCTAATTTACGCCGCGAGTTGTGCCGAATGTTCTGACGACGGACAGCCACGTCGAATGCCACGCCTTCGGAATAGGCCCTGCCGTCCACCACAATGCGCGCGCCTTCAGCAAGAGCCGCGGCTGTGTAAGGCGTCCATGTCGACCAGGCGTCTATCGCGCCGCTTTGGAGCGCGGCGCGGGAATCGCTCGGGCTGAGGAAGGTCAACTTCACGGCATCGGGTGCTAAGCCTGCGTCATTGAGCGCACTCAAGACAAGGAAGTGACCGATTGACCCGCGCGTAGTGGCAATACGCTTGCCTGCAAGGTCGCGCACGGTGCGAACTGGGGATCGCGCTTCAACGACGATGGCAAGGGCACCCGGCTCGCGCGCCTCCGCTTTCAGTGCTGCTACGGCCCGTGCGGGCGAGCCGCTTTGATAGGCGAACTGATATGGCGCATCGCCCACCAGGCCAACGTCTACCGCATCGCTGGCCAGAGCTTCGAGCAGGTTCTGAGCGGCGGGGAAATCTGACCATTCGATGGCATAGGCTGCGCCCTCCAGCGCACCGGAAGCCAGAAGCACGGCCTTGGTGCCGCCCTTCTGACTGCCTACGCGCAAGGTTGAGGCACCTCCCCCGCCCTTGCCGCAAGCAGCAAGAGCGAGGAAGGCGCCCGACGTCAGGATGGCGTGACGTCTGGACAGCATGGTCAGAGGTCCGCCCACAACGGCTCATCTGCGATCAGAATGCGTGAAAGTTCACGCGGGAAAATGCCGTAGTTGCGCACCGCGTAATGCACTGCAGCACGATTGTCCCAGAATGCCACCGAGTTCTTGCGCCACGAAAAGCGCACCTGCAATTCAGGGCGCTTGTACTGGCGCAGGATCTCATCGAGCAGTGCGCGGCTTTCGGCGAGTTCGAGGCTCAGGATCTGCGGTTGCTGTGAGAAGTTAACCCACAGGATCTTCTTCCCTGTCTCACGATGGGTACGCACGATCGGGTGCGCAACGATCGGATATTCGTGCCCGGCAGCCTTCAGTGCGCCAAGGAAGTTGTGAGTGACATGCAAGCCTTCGAGGCGCGTCTTCAGATCATCGGGCAGCGCCTCGTAGGCAAGGTTTGCGTCAACCCAGACCGTGTCGCCACCGATCTCGGGGAGCGTGACGTCGCGCAGCACGGCACCCCATGTCGGCACCAGACGCCAACTCGTGTCGGTGTGGTAAGCATCGCCGGAGTCCAGAACCGCCTTGAAGCGTTCGCCGTATTCGCGGTCGTCTGCCGCAGCGATGGCATGAGCGGGTGGAAGCTTGCTGTCGTGCTTTGTGGTGGGGTGCGTGTAGAGCGGGCCGAATTGCCCGGCGAACGCCGCATGCTGCTCGCTGGTCAGCGGCTGGTCCCGAAAGAAGATCACCTTGTATTTGAGGACCGCGGCGCGGATGGCTTCGCGCTGCGCGTCGGTTGTTCCCCGTCAGCACCAATGGCACAGATTTGAGGTTGTGATTTAAGGAGTGTTGGGGCTTCGTCGTAGTGACGAAGGAACGAAGATGAAGCCCCAACACTCCTTAAAAAAATCGCCGATGAAGGCCCCTGCCGAGCGGGTGGTGAAGGGCATCCGGCGGCAGACCCGTCGGCACTTCTCGGCCGAAGACAAGATCAGGATCGTGCTGGATGGCCTGCGCGGCGAGGACAGCATTGCCGAGCTGTGCCGCAAGGAAGGCATCGCCCAAAGCCTGTATTACACCTGGTCGAAGGAGTTCATGGAAGCGGGCAAGCGTCGCCTGGCTGGCGACACTGCCCGTGCCGCAACCACCGGCGAGGTGCAGGACCTGCGCCGCGAAGCCCGTGCCCTGAAGGAATGCGTTGCCGACCTGACGCTCGAAAACCGTCTGCTCAAAAAAAGTATGATCGCGGATGGGGGCGACGACGAATGAGGTATCCAGCATCGGAGAAGCTCGAGATCATCCGGATCGTCGAGCAATCGCACCTACCAGCCAAGCACACGTTGGACGAGCTCGGCATTGCCCGTCGGACCTTCTACCGCTGGTACGACCGGTTCCTCGAAGGCGGCCCGGAGGCGCTGGAGGATCGGCCATCGACACCGAGCCGGGTGTGGAACCGGATCCCGCCTGACATCCATGATCAGATCATCGAGCTGGCGCTGGGGCAGTCCGAGCTAAGCCCCCGGGAACTGGCGGTGCGTTTTACCGATGAGAGGCGCTACTTCGTGTCGGAAGCCACGGTTTACCGTCTGTTGAAGGCCCACGATCTGATCACCAGCCCGGCCTATGTCGTGATCAAGGCCGCCGATCAGTTCCACACCAAGACCACGCGGGTAAACGAGATGTGGCAGACTGATTTTACCTACTGTGCGCCTCGTCCCGGATGGTCCGGGGTGCATATGACTGGAATGCAAAGGAGAAAGGAGGAACTGAACGAATGCCTTGCCCTCTGCTGTGAGGGGGCATGAGCCCAAGCGGCGGTGACCTGCCGTCAACTGGCAGGGTGACGTAGCCCGCAGGTAAAGGGGATTGAGGCGAAGCCGTTACGCCGAGATGGTCCCCGAGGCTGTAGCGCTGGAAGGTTGAGGAACACGAACCGGTTAATCCGCATCCGAGGGCTGAAATGTCGCCTTCGCCTACACGGCTTAACAGGCGGAATGCTGATGATGGCGCCGGAGACGTATGTCGGCGACATCCGAATGTGGCCGGAAATGTAGCCCGTCCGCATGGAGCCATGGAGAGAATGCAGCCAGGCCATGGCATCGGCATCGACTTGCGGGACGCAAGGACAAGGACTGCGACCGGCAGCCTCCCCAGCGCGCGAAAGTCCAGCATATGAACGAGGGAAGGCATGATGGAATGCCAAGGGAGTTGGCCCCGATGTCCACCGTGCTGGCGGAGTCCCCGTAGTAGTCCGCGACAGGGAAAGCCTGTCACATGGCGAAGGGGGACAGTTCAATCAGCTTGAAGTGCAAACTACCTGACCAAACGAGGTGAAGACCTTTGATAATCAGCGAAATGCAGCACAAGCTCGCGACGTGGGCCGAGAGCGACCAGAACCGCAAGTTCGATCGCCTTCTCCGGCTCATTGCCGATCGGGCGTGGCTTGCCGAGGCGGCTCGGATCGTGCTGGCGTCGAGTGGCGCCAATACGCCGGGCATCGACGGAATGGACAAGCGACGGATGCAGGCCGTACTGGCAGAACAGCTGGCCAGTCTGCGAACGGACTTGCTGACGGGGAGTTATCACCCGCAGCCGGTCAGGCGAATCTATATCCCGAAAGCCAATGGCAAGAAACGACCACTTGGTATCCCGACCCTGAAAGACCGCATCGTCCAGCGCGCGATGCTGATGGCCATGGAGCCGATCTGGGAAAGCGACTTCCATCGCCTCTCCTACGGCTTCAGGCCGGAACGCAGCGTGCATCACGCTGTCCGGACCGTGAAGATACAGTTGCAGGATAGTGGTGCCGGAGCGCGGGGCCGCTGGATCATCGAAGGTGATCTGGCGAGCTACTTCGATACGGTCCACCACCGGCTTCTGCTTCGCTGCGTTCGGCGGCGAATCCGGGATGATCGGTTTGTTGATCTGCTCTGGCGATTCCTGAAGGCGGGCCACGTCGACCGTGGCCTGTTCGTCGCCTCAAGCGAAGGTGTACCGCAAGGCGGCGTGCTGTCGCCGCTCCTGTCCAACATCATGCTCCATGAGTTTGATGCGTGGCTGGAGGCGAAATACCTGAGCGACAAGGCGCGAAAGGATCGCTGGGCATGGAACTTCGGCATCCAGCAGGGGCGCCCCATCACGGTTCGCGAGAACCGGCAATGGAAACCTGCTGTCGCCTACTGCCGTTACGCCGATGACTTCGTTGTCATCGTCAAGGGCACCAAGGCACATGCCGAGGCCATCCGCGAGGAATGCCGGGCCTTTCTGGAAGACGACCTGAAGCTGACGTTGAATATGGACAAGAGCCATATCACCCACGTCGACGACGGGTTCGTGTTCCTCGGGCACCGGATTATCCGCAGGCGGGGATCGAGCGGACGCATGTCCGTGGTCTCAACGATACCCAAGGAGAAGGCCAAGACCTTCGCTCGCCGATTGGTCGAGGCTCTCTCCGGCAATCATGAGGTTGCCGCGGTGGACATGATCGACGGTCTGAACCGCCAGCTGGCGGGATGGGCTGCGTTCTACAGGTTCACCGACTTCACGGCGCGCACATTCCGGCGCATCGACACCGTCGTGTTCTGGAAAATGGCGCACTGGTTGGCGCAGAAGTACCGGTCCCGTATCAAGCCTTTGATGCGTAAATGGTACCGCATGCCGGAAACCGGCCAATCGAAGACGTGGCTGGTCTACGGTCGAAGCAATCAGGGCAATGCCGTCGGCAAGGCGCTGCGACGACTGGTCACAAGCCAGAAGATGCAGTTCCGGTGGCGGAATCCGGAGCGAAATCCCTACATCTATCGGGACGAGCTCCGAAACACCGTCACCTCCCGCTATCGTGATGTCGCCATGGCCTTGGACCAAGGTTGAATAGAGAGCCGTATGCGCTGAAAGGTGCACGTACGGTTCGGGGAGGGGAAGCGCTTATGCGCTTCCTACTCCACTCAAGATCATCGGGTGGGGCTGGATGTACCTGTCGACCGTGCTCGACGACTTCTCGCGCTACATTATCGCCTGGAAACTGTGCACCAACATGCGCGCCGAGGATGTGACCGACACGCTCGACCTGGCCCTTGGCGCATCGGGCTGCGACAGCGCCACGGTGCTGCACAAGCCCAGGCTGTTGTCGGATAATGGCCCCAGCTACATCGCCGGCGAATTGGCTGAATACATTGAGGCCCGGAAGATGAGCCACGTGCGCGGTGCCCCGATGCACCCGCAAACCCAGGGCAAGATCGAGCGCTGGCACCAAACCCTGAAAAACCGCATCCTGCTGGAAAACTACTTTTTGCCCGGCGACCTCGAAGCCCAAATCGAGGCCTTCGTCGAGTACTACAACCACCAGCGTTACCACGAGAGCCTGAACAACGTGACGCCCGCCGATGCCTACTTCGGCAGGGCTCCAGCCATCATCAAACAGCGCGAAAGGATCAAGCGACAGACCATCGAACATCGGCGCTTGCAACACCGCAAGCTCGCCGCCTAACATCAACCCCCAGACGAGGTCCGCACTCCGCTAATTTACGCCGCGAGTTGTGCCGAATGTTCTGACGACGGACACCCCTCCCCTTTTTAGGCCGGTTCACAAGGCGGAGAGATTGCAGCTACTCAGTTTGCAGCGAGAATCCGCCCTGATAGAGGATGTTAGAGCTAATTTATCGCGCGAAGTCGAAGCTCTGTCGCCTGGTGAACGGAGCTCAGGAACCATCTGCCGGCCTCCAGGTAACTACTAAAACTCGTGGCATTTGCCGCATCTTGGTCAGTCTTGCTCCGAGTGTTCGGCCAACGGCAGCCGACGTCAACGCCGTTTCGGTCGACGCCCGGACGTCATCGGATCTGGCTTCTTTGGAGTTTTCCAACCGCGCGGCACAACCGGCTTTGCCTTATTGGTACCGATGCCCATTGCTCCGGGTATTTGCCGCGACAAGCCAGATGTGTCAGCCCGAGCTGCCTCTTCCGTGGTCGCCCCTCCACGAAGCAGATTAATCTGATCACGGAGTCGGCGGGCATCCTCAAAGTCCTCGCGCTTGGCAGCTGCGAGCATTCGGCGTTCCAAGTCTGCGATTTCTGCATCCATGACCGTTCTGAACCTATAGGCCCAACGGACGTTCCGATGACGCTCAGGCTAGCGAATTGCTAATTTGAACATTCGCAGTCGTACGGCTCAATATCGTGCTGCGAGGATGCTGTCAGATGCCGCCTTAAAAGCCGTCATCCGCGATGCATGATGGGCCTGTCAAAACTTGCCCTACGTTCATGGAGCCCATGACGGCGACTGGCCGTAAGGAAACCGGCAGGTTCTGAAAGACCGTCGGGCAAAGCAGTGTTTGCCACGCACCACGGCGCTCCGACTGCACTCCCCGTTCGACTCTCCTTCTGCTATGGATACGTCAACTTGGCGGGGCAATACTGAGTGGACAGATGTTTTTGTATTGTTTCGTGCGGCCTCGATAATAAGGTAGCTTCATGAAACCGGTCGAGGTCTGTCAGCGCGTCGAACGCAGTATATTCGAGGTGCCCGTCGCGTGAAGGGCCTCGCTGCAATCTCGGCGAAGTGGTCTGGCGCGATTGGTATCGATCGTTCCGACCACCTCGTTGCCTTCGCCTGATCGATGGGGAGGCTCGGGCGCGACGTCTATCGCAGGAAGCTGGAGCGATACCTGTCGCACAGCTTTGACGAACCGATCATCTCGCTGATTTCCGCCCTCGTTGCCGCGCAGTCAGGAAGTCAGAATGCTCTGGCGATGATGCAGGATCTTCCGCCAGAGGCTTTAGGTGCGGAGCTGGGATCGCCCTACCATATTCCGCTTTGGTCGGTGGAGACGCTGGTCAATGAGCTTCTCGCCATTCCGAAGGCCAAAGGCTTTGGCACCGGGCGCACGCGCGTCCTCAATGCCGAGATGTTCCAGACCCTGCGTGCCCTGCAGGGCATCCTTATTAAGCTGGAGAATGCCGAGGACGGGATGTTCCTCGAAAAGCATGACGTCTTCTACGAGATGGCGCGGATCGCACAGCGTCAGTTCCCATGGCAGCGCGGCGTCACGAACGCACCGCACCTTTACCGCTCCATGCTCCTCTATGGCACCGGTTCGGCGCGTGAGTATTTCGAAGCGAGCGCCGGCATCTCCCTTTCCGATTTCGTGAAGACCGGCGCATGCATGTCGGGTGCTCTGGCAGGTAACGCCTGGGTCCACCGACAGCGGAGTCTGAGTGAGATCGGCATCTCGCCCGAGGTCCGGGAAGCAACTCTTCGCAAGCTCGCGATACCCCATGTCGAGGCACGACATCTTGCGGCGCGAATGCGGAAAGGTCATCGGCACACCGCCTATCGTCCCAGCATTCTGCGAGACTTTCCGATCATCGCTTTTGGCGAGCAGGACGAGCGCCTTCGCGCCCCAATGCCAGAACTCATCATGTACCGATACACATCGGGCCTATATCTCGACGTGGTGGAGGGCGGCTCCGCTGTCTGGACCGACATCGGCGCGCGGTTCGAGGGCTACGTGCTGGAATATCTCCAAACCATGATGTCCCCCTACGAGGTCATCGGCGAGCAAGTCTACGGGCCGAAGAAAGCGCGGCATCGCACCCCCGACGTGCTCGTCTCTGGAACGGATGGCATCGTCGCAGTGATCGAGTGCAAGTCGAAGAGGATGAGCTTTGACGCCAGATACGCTGACGATCCCGTCACCTCCGCATCTGTCGGCTTCGATGAACTGGCGAAAGGCATGTTCCAGATCTGGCGCTTCATCTCGCATGCCCGGCGCGGCCTCACGGGCGACATCAAGGTCGACCCGTTCTGCCGGGGAGCGATCGTGACGGCCGACAGTTGGCTAACCATGGCGAGCAGGCAGGCAGAGCAGGTGATCGCCACGGCCATGGCGATGGCAGATGCGGAGGGGAATATCGACGAAGGCGATCGCCGCGAGATCGCGTTCTGCCCGATCGACGATGTCGAGTACGTCTTACAGCATGGTACGGCAGACAGCTTCCTTGACGCCTGTCGCGAAGTCTCCTCCGGCGAGAAGAAGGGCTTCATGCTTTCGGTTGCTCACGCTGCGACGCGCGAGCGGCAACGCGGCTATCCGTTCAAGGATCGGATCGCTGACGTTCTTCCTTGGATGAGGAGCGCATTCGAGCATGACTAGCAAGGCCTCACTTATCACCGAGATTTTGACGGAGCTGCGAAAGGCGCAGACCGAAACATGGAAGCGACCGCCAGCCGGTCGGGTGAAGGGGATCAGCTTTCCGCCCGCCTTGTGGCTTGGCGATGGTCGCTCCATTCGGGTGACCGAGGCACTGTTGGATGCGGTCTATGCCTACACACGGATATGCTGGAACAACGACCCGGCTTTGAAGCCCCGATTCAAGATCGATGAATTGAACAAGCTTACGGAACAGTCCTTCGGTCTGGCGCTTGCCGAGATCGATCTTGATGACAACGATGCGCAGTTGCACCCCGTCGTGAGCGAACGCGTCGAAGAACTGCTCGTTGAACAGGTCGCCGGGCATAACCGACCTATAGACCTGACGTTGGGATGCCACCTTATCGAAGGCGATGAGCCTTATCCGCTCCAAGTTGGACCGGTGATATTTGAGACCCGCGAAGCATGGCGGCTACGCATGCTCGCGGCAGGCAGGTTATCGCCGACGACGGCGCGCCGCCTTTATGCGCGCTGGAGCGGCAAGCCGCCACGGAAGCGCAAGCGCTCGTTCGATTCCTCTGCAGAAGAGTCCATTGTTGACGCAGTCGGTGAATGCCCAGTGGTGTGCAGCGTCGCGACGTACGGGCTCTCCGGCAAATACATCCAGGAGAAAGGCCTACTGGCAGCACGTCTCGCGATGACCGCCATCTCACTCACTTGGTATCAACCCTCGGAAGGCTTGCGGTGGATGAACCTGCTTTATGACCGGCGGCGTAGCCATCGTCATACGGTGTTGTTTGGCAGCGGCAGCAATGTCGGCTCGAATTCCGAACGCGCGGAATTGCCTGTCGGTCGCTATTCGGAACCCGAGCTGCTAGAAAACCTGCGTTCTTATCGGTGGCTCTTCGAGCAGATCGGGGAAGCACTTTATGGCTACCTGCAGCCCAATCGGTCGACGGAGCGCCCGAAGGTTATGAACGCGTTGTTCCTAAGCCTGTGCTGGTATCACGAGGCCTGTCGTGAATCGCTGGATCAGATTGCTACCACGAAGTTCGCTGCCAGCATGGACGCGTTGACAGGCGGAAAGGAGGTGCCCGGTATCCTTTCCCTTATTAGCGCGCGTCTTGGCCCGAAGCCGGACGACCCACTAATGAAGGATGGCCGCAAAACCAAGAAGGTGATTGCACAAATTTACAACGACGGGCGTAGCAAGCTTATTCACGGGGCAAGCGCTGATTTCGCTCACGACTGGACGCAAGTCCGGGTAAGCGCAGAGGTAATTGGTCGATGGTTGCTTATTTCTTCGTGTCATTGGCTATCTGAAAACTCTAGCGTAGATGATCTGAACAGACTTCGTGAAAAGTAATCTCGGCCGTCATCACCCGCCTTGTTCCCAGCCATTCGCGGGCCGAATCCCGCTCCCCGAAACCTTCCGTCCATTCAGGTACAGTCTGGCGGCCGAAACTGGGCCGTAGCGGAAGGGCGGCTTTACGCTTGCGGCGCGGCGTTGACAGACCTTCTCCGCATGCGTTCCAGAATGTCCTCCGCCACGTCCAGAACCTCTTTCGCCACCACCGGCTTATCGCCCCTACGGATCTTGAGCGCGATCAAGAGTGGTTCGAGTGATCCTCCCCCCGGCCCGGCCAAAAGCCCCTCGAGGAGTTCGGCCCGCCCATGATTGGCAATCTCGATAGCACTGTCGACGAACGCGGGGATTAACTCCATCCTGCTAGGTATCATCGGCAGCACCTCGGTCAGCAGACTAAGAATTTCCGCGTCATCGCCATGCCGGGCATAAAGCGCTGCCAGCTCAAGCTTGGCCTCAGCAAGCTCTGGATCGAAATCCACCGCGTCACTCAGATCCTCAAATCTCTCGTGAAGCGACCGGTCCTCAAGGCGGCCACGTGCGAGAAGTACGAGTGGGTGTCCTGGGGCAATCTCATGCGCGGTGTCGATCAGTTCAACCGCTTCGTTGCTTTCCGAAATGCGCGCGAGGGCGGTAAGCGCATGGATTCCTTTAGGATCGATCTTAATCGCCCGATTTAACAGAACTCGAGCGGCAGCGAGGTCTTGTTTGCGAATGGCGATTTCACTCCGGAGCAGCAGGCTGCAATAGCAGCGATCGTTGACGCTCAGCGCGTCCGCCACGAGTTGGTCGGCTCGGCTGTCTTCGCCGCGGTGAACCAGCAGCTCGGCAAGGTCTTTCAACGGCCCGCAGTGCTCGCCTTGCCCCTTTTCAATTGCCTTGCGTAGCGCATGCTCGGCTTCCTCCGCACGATTGGACTTTTTTGCCAGCAACTGGCCAAGTAGGAGCCAAGCCCGCCCATCATCGTCCTGGTTTGATGTGATTGCGCGCCGGTACGTCTCTTCCGCCGCGTCTTTGTGATCGATAAGCTCAAAGATCTGGCCAGCGAGTAACCATCCGCTAGGCTCGTCGAGGTGCTTTCGCAGACAACGCCCTGCGACCTCGGCGATTTCACTGTCGGTCGCGTCGCCTAGCTGCATTGCGCGGGCCAGATGCCAGAAGAGGATCGGCGACGAAATTTCCCGCGCGAACGCCTCGCTTATTGCTCCTTGGGCGCCCTCGGCGTCACGTTCGACACTGATGAGGAACGACGCTAGATCAGCCCAGTCTTCCCACTCGTCTGAGGCGAGCGCGGTTTGTCTTAGCAACGCTGCAGCTTCAGCGTTACGGTCTTGTTCGTGGAACAGCTCCGCGAGCGCCCGACGGGCGCGGCGCGGATCATCGAGCTGCGCAATCGCACCCGATAGCATTTGCTCGGCTTCTTCGCCGCGACCGAGTTGCGTCAGCAATCGGCCAAATTGCGCAAGATCTGCGTCCGTGAGTGCCGAGATCTTTGCAGCGCTACGATATAGCTCGGCGGCCGCTTCTGGCTGACCATGCTTGTTGCGTAGCTTGGCGAGCTCGATGATTGCTCGAGGCGCCTTCGGATTGAGATCAATTGATTTCTTCAGCGCAATCTCCGCTTCGGTGTCCCGGCCCGCCGCAGCAAGAACAGTGCCGAGCATGCTGTGCGCCGCCATGTCGCCGGGCTTCATCTCAACCGCTGTCGTGGCTGCAGCGATCGCCCCTTCATGATCCCGACTAAACAGGCCAATCATCGCGCGCAGCATCCACGGCTGGATAGCGTTCGGCTTGAGCGATGTCGCCTCGGCGGCATATGCGGCAGCATCCGCGAAATTCCCTTCGTTTAGCGCGGTCCGCGCGGCATCGAGGGCGGCGCTATAAGCATTGCGCGGCTTCGGGCCGTAAACGTCCTGATCCTGCTCGGGTGAATAGCGCTGCACGAACTCGTCGCGCTGGAGCGATCGTAGGAAATCGGGAGGCGTGAGCCGAAGCATCTCGGCGCGAGCGGCTTCCGGAAGACCCTTGAAAATCGCATCGAACAGCGAGTGGTGATCGCCACGCTCCGACGGTTCGATCCGGCAGGCTTCGAACGCCAGCTTGGTTGTCGTGTCGACCAGTTCCTTCTGATCATAATATTGCGTCATGAACGCCACGAGAGCGCGGACGCGGTCGGACGGATGGGTTCGCCGGCGCATGAGATAATAGATGTTAAAAAGGCGCTCGGCCGCGTGATAAAGGATGGACCTACCCGGCCCCGGGCTCTTCTCGACCATGCCTCGTTCGGACAGGCGGTTCAGTGCCGCGGAAGCAAGGTTGATGGTGACGCGCGCGGCCTCGGCCACTTGCTTGGCCGAGCTCGGGTCCCAGGCCTCAAGAAGCGTGACGAACACCTTGCGCTCGCCGCTCGGGAGAAGGTCGAGCTGATTTTTGAAGTATTCGGTGTTTTGGTCGATGAGCCGGTTGAGGTTACCCATAAGGTCGCTGAGCGATGGCGTTTGCATGAACTCCGCGAGGATGTGGATCAACCTCGGGCTGCCGCCGGTGAGAATTTGCAGCGGGCGGATGCGGGTTTTCTCCGCCTCGAGGCCCGTCAGCCCCTTCCATAGCGCCTGGCATTCCTCGAGCGTCAGCGGGCGGAGCGGTATGACCGAGAAGCCATGCGGCAGCATCTCGCTGTCTTCGTCGCTGGTCCGTTCGACCGCGGTCGCCAGCACGCCGAACAGACTTTGATCGGACATGATCGCGACCAGCTCGTCTGGATCTCCGGCAAGCTGATCCTGCATGATCATGTGCAGATTCTCGACGATGATGAGGAACCGCTTGTTCGTCGTAGCCGCCTGCTGGCGAAAGAAGCCGAGACAATGCGAGCGCAGCATCACCTCGTCGGTGATCGTGCGTGCCGCAGCGTGCCAGCTTTCCGCTTCCTCCCATTGCGGTTGCTGTGCAAGCTGGAACAGGCATTCGAGCAGCAACTCGCCCGGGGTGGTGACCGTGTAGCTTTCTTCGCTAAGGAATATCGGTTCCCACCGCTCGCGCAGGAACAGGTTGGTGCGCACCTCCGCCAGAACGCGACGACACATCGTCGTCTTGCCAGCGCCCCGGGGGCCTAGAAGAAGGAAGCGCTCGCCCGCGCCAGGCTCCTGGCCTTCGAATCCGGCTAAGATCCGCTGAAGCTCGGATAGCCGTACCAGAAACGTCGCGATCGACTGCGCGTCCGACATGAAGCCTGGGTTGAACGTGTATCTCTCAGCCATGCGCGCACCTCAAGGAAGAGCCACTAGAGAAAACTGCACATCAATGCCAGCAAAATTGCTGAGAAGCCTTGAGCTTTCACGGAAACAATTATACATGCGTTGCCAGCGGTTTTGCTGGGAAGGCGCGATGATGGTTAGGTCATTGAAAAATAGAAAGAGTGGCGAGGGTCGAGCCGATTCGGTCATGCCGCCCATGACCGCCGCCCAGCGGAACTGGCTATTAGGCCCTGATCCACAAACGACTTCGAGGACCATCTGATGCGAACTGCCGCTGCAAACGACGCTGATCTGGCCAAGGGCATCAGTGCAAGTCGCGCGCTTCCCGATCCCGCGCTCGGGACGCTGTGGGACTCGATCGTGCTCAATCCTTCAATCAAGGGGCAACTGCTCTCGCAAGCGATGCTCAATTTTACGATGCGCCCGAAGGTGCCGCGTACGGTTCTGCCGCTCCACGGGGTGATCCTGATGGTCGGGCCGCCCGGTACCGGGAAGACCTCGCTCGCCCGTGGCCTTGCCCATCGCACGGCGGAATCGTTCAAGGGCGCATCTTTCCGGCTGCTCGAAATCGAGCCCCACACGCTGACGAGCTCGGCCATGGGCAAGACGCAACGCGCCGTTTCCGAACTGTTCGCGCAGTCGATTTCGGAGGCAGCGATGCAAGGCCCAACAATCGTGCTGCTGGACGAAGTCGAGACCCTCGCGGTTGACCGGTCCAAACTTAGCATGGATGCCAATCCGGTCGATGTGCATCGCGCAACCGATGCGGTTCTAGTCCAGCTCGACGCGCTCGCCGATCGCCACAACAATCTGCTTTTCCTTGCGACGAGCAATTTCCCGCAAGCAATCGACAGCGCCTTCACCTCACGCTGCGACCTGGTGCTCGAAATTCCGTTGCCCGATAGACATGCGTGCGAACTCATCCTGCGCGACTGTCTCGCCGGACTGGCAAAAATCTACCCCGCGATCGGCGAGCTCGCTTTGCATCGCGACTTCCCGGCTTGCGCTGCCGCGAGCGTTGGCCTCGACGGCCGCGCCATTCGCAAGATGGTCGCCAACGCCTTCGCCACGTCCCCCGAGATCGCCATGCACCCTGAGCGCCTGAGCGTGACGCAGCTGCTCGCCGCCGCAAAGGCGACCAACAAGGGGCGCGGTGCGGCCGAGGGGAGTGCGGCACGATGAGCACCGTTGTCCGCCGTGCTTTCGCCAGCAGTCCCGCGCGCGACGCGCGCGAGACCTGGATGGCGATCGTCGATCTCCTGACAAAGGCATGCCCTGCCGCAGACCGCGAGGAACTGATCGCGGTGGCGGGAACCGCCGCGAGCACGATTTCCGATCAGGCTCCCCGCGATGTGCCGATCGTCGTGACCTGCGACGGCCCGCGCACGCGGATCTATTGCCTCTACGACGAGGACGCCGTCGAGGGGTCGGACAGCAACGAAGATGTTCTCGGCTTCGATCCCCTGCAGGGTGACTGGGCGATCTCCTTGCCTTGCCTCGCCGACGATTTTGCCTGGGTTCAGTCCGCGCTGGCGCGCCACAGCAAGCGCATCACCGCCCGCGACGTCTCCGACGGCCTCGCCGCCGATGCCGGAACCAAGAGTGAGGCGGCGACTGGCCTCACCTTCGATCCAGCAGGGTTCCTAGGATCATGACGACCGTTTCAGCCTATTCCTACACGCACTCCACTACCTATGTCGCAGACAACATCCTGAAGAGCTTCAAGGATATCATCCGGCTGTCCGGACTCGATCCGACGAAATTCGTCGATAATTGGGAGTTGTATCGCCGCGGCATCAAGGAATGGCTCGAATCGGGCCATTTGACCCGCGTCGTCCTCGAGATATTCCACCCGCGGACCGACGCGTTGATCATCCGTTGGGACATCGACATTGCGTATGAATGGTCGAGCGGCGACGGCAGTTTCTACACCGACACCGACCAGCTCCGCTACGCGATCCACAAGGCGGGTATCGCACCGTCCGAAGCCAAATACGACATGCTCCTGAGGGTCAAGCCGGGGCATCCATCGGTGACGGGGTGGAACGATGGCGCCGGTCGCTCGATCGACGGCTTCTCTCGCCACGCGCTTGGCACCACCATCGAACATAGCGGGTTGGGCGCCAGCGCCGCTTATTGGAGGCGTGCATGACGCTCACCGTCGACGAGGCATTTCGTAAGTTTAAGAGCAGGCTCGAGCTCAATGCAAAGGAGCAGGCCGACGCGAGCAAGCGGCACACCGAAGTGCGCGACTTCCTGCGCACGCGCTTCGCGATCGACCGCGATTTCCTAACGGGATCATACAAGCGCTGGACCAAGACCAAGCCCCTCAAGGATATCGATATCTTCTTCGTGCTCGGCGAGGCCGAGCGAGACTATCGCGACAAGGGTCCCGACACCGTCATCGACGATTTCCACGCGGCACTGATCGACAAGTATGGCGAGGCTGCGGTCCGTAAGCAGGGTCGATCAGTTTGCGTCTCGTTCGGGGTCGTGCCCGACCAGGATGACAACACCGACTATCAGGTGCTGAGCATTGACGTCGTCCCGGCCTTTGCCGATGGCGACAATTACGAGATTCCTGATCGCGACTTGGGTAAATGGATCAAGACCAATCCCGAAATCCATGCCGACAAGGCAACCGCGGCGCACCAATCCTTTTCCAGCGAGTGGAAGGGTCTGGTCCGGATGGTCAAATATTGGAACAACAATCGCCAGCATGGCGAGAAGCCGGTCAAGCCGTCTTTCCTCATCGAAGTGATGGCGCTCGAATGCCTGTACGGGGGCTGGCACGGCCGCTTCGACTACGAGATCCAGTCCTTTTTCGCGACACTGGCCGATAGGATCCTTGACCAATGGCCCGATCCCGCAGGGCTGGGGCCGCCGATCAGCGACGGGATGGACGCGGCACGTAAGGCGCGCGCGCGGACGCTGCTTCAGACGGCGAGCCGGGAAGCGAGTGCGGCGATCGACCATGCCCGGCGTGGGCGGAATGGCGAGGCGCTCAAGGCGTGGCGCGCGCTGTTCGGTCCGAAGTTTCCGCTGTCATGAGCGACTGGTCCCTCTCGACGATCCTCGCCACGCTACACGAGGATATCCAGCACCGCCTGCGTTCGGTACGGGCAACTCTCGCCCATCCCGGCACCAAGGGAGATGGTAGCGAGAATGTTTGGCTGGATCTGCTCGGGACCTACCTCCCGCAACGCTATCAGGTCGCTAAGGCCTTCGTCGTGGATAGCCATGGAAATTTCAGCCAACAGATCGACCTTGTGGTGTTCGATCGGCAGTACACGCCGTTCATCTTCAAGATCGAGGGACAGACGGTAGTGCCCGCCGAGAGTATCTATGCGGTCTTCGAGGCCAAGCAGACCCTTGATGCGGGCATGATCGCCTATGCGCAAGAAAAGGTCGCCAGCGTGCGTAGGCTGGATCGCACAAGCCTGCCGATCCCGCATGCAGGTGGCACGTATGCTCCCAAGTCGCCAATACGTGTTCTTGGCGGCATATTGAGCTTTGAGAGCGAGTGGTCGCCGCCGCTCGGCGAACCGCTACGCAAAGCCCTGGCCGCCAATCTTGACGAGGGCGTGCTCGATATCGGCTGCATCGCTGCCCATGGCCACCTGTTCCGCCGCGATGACCATTTCGAATTGGTGGAGGCGGGCAAGCCTGCCACCGCCTTTCTGTTCAAGCTCATCGCTATGCTGCAGCTCAGCGGTACGGTGCCGATGATCGATATCGAAGCCTATGCCCGCTGGCTGGCTGAATAGCAGCGCCCATGCCGCGTAATCTCATCCTGCTGCTCGATGGCACCAGTAACGAGGTCAAGGACAACCTGACCAATGTCGTGAAGCTCTATCGCTGCGCCGAACGCAGCGACAATCAGCACGTCTTCTATCATCCCGGCATCGGCACTGTGCCGCTGACCACCGACTGGAGCCCCGCCGCGCAAAGCGCGATCGCGGCGTTCGGGCTCGCCACCGGCTGGGGCCTCGATGCCAATATCCTCGCTGCCTATTGCTATCTGATCGATATCTATGAGCCGGACGATCGGATCTTTCTCTTCGGATTCAGCCGCGGCGCCTATACCGCACGCGCGGTTGCCGGCCTGATTCACCTGATCGGCCTGCTCGAACGCGATCAGCGCAACCTCGCCGAATATGCGCTCAAAGCGTATAAGCGCGCACATAGGGAGGACCGGCTCGACATCGCTTGGCAGTTTCGTCGCGTGATTGGCGGGCGCCGGGTGCCGATCCATTTCCTAGGGGTCTGGGACACGGTCGCCTCGGTGTTCGTGCGCCCAGGGTTGCTGCGCTTCCCCAGCCAATCCTTCCTGCCGTACACTAAGTCAAATCCGAGCATCCGCGTCTTCCGCCAAGCAGCGGCGATCGATGAACGTCGACGCATGTTCCGGCTCTACCACTGGACGCCGGACCAGAGCGTCAAGCCCGATCCGTTCGCCGACGCAGAAGGCGCGCAGGATCAGCAAACCGTCTGGTTCGCCGGGGATCATTCCGATGTCGGCGGCGGCTGGGTTGAGACCGAGAGTCAGATCGCCAAATTCCCGCTGATCTGGATGGCCCGCTGTCCGTCGTCAGAACATTCGGCACAACTCGCGGCGTAAATTAGCGGAGTGCGGACCTCGTCTGGGGGTTGATGTTAGGCGGCGAGCTTGCGGTGTTGCAAGCGCCGATGTTCGATGGTCTGTCGCTTGATCCTTTCGCGCTGTTTGATGATGGCTGGAGCCCTGCCGAAGTAGGCATCGGCGGGCGTCACGTTGTTCAGGCTCTCGTGGTAACGCTGGTGGTTGTAGTACTCGACGAAGGCCTCGATTTGGGCTTCGAGGTCGCCGGGCAAAAAGTAGTTTTCCAGCAGGATGCGGTTTTTCAGGGTTTGGTGCCAGCGCTCGATCTTGCCCTGGGTTTGCGGGTGCATCGGGGCACCGCGCACGTGGCTCATCTTCCGGGCCTCAATGTATTCAGCCAATTCGCCGGCGATGTAGCTGGGGCCATTATCCGACAACAGCCTGGGCTTGTGCAGCACCGTGGCGCTGTCGCAGCCCGATGCGCCAAGGGCCAGGTCGAGCGTGTCGGTCACATCCTCGGCGCGCATGTTGGTGCACAGTTTCCAGGCGATAATGTAGCGCGAGAAGTCGTCGAGCACGGTCGACAGGTACATCCAGCCCCACCCGATGATCTTGAGTGGAGTAGGAAGCGCATAAGCGCTTCCCCTCCCCGAACCGTACGTGCACCTTTCAGCGCATACGGCTCTCTATTCAACCTTGGTCCAAGGCCATGGCGACATCACGATAGCGGGAGGTGACGGTGTTTCGGAGCTCGTCCCGATAGATGTAGGGATTTCGCTCCGGATTCCGCCACCGGAACTGCATCTTCTGGCTTGTGACCAGTCGTCGCAGCGCCTTGCCGACGGCATTGCCCTGATTGCTTCGACCGTAGACCAGCCACGTCTTCGATTGGCCGGTTTCCGGCATGCGGTACCATTTACGCATCAAAGGCTTGATACGGGACCGGTACTTCTGCGCCAACCAGTGCGCCATTTTCCAGAACACGACGGTGTCGATGCGCCGGAATGTGCGCGCCGTGAAGTCGGTGAACCTGTAGAACGCAGCCCATCCCGCCAGCTGGCGGTTCAGACCGTCGATCATGTCCACCGCGGCAACCTCATGATTGCCGGAGAGAGCCTCGACCAATCGGCGAGCGAAGGTCTTGGCCTTCTCCTTGGGTATCGTTGAGACCACGGACATGCGTCCGCTCGATCCCCGCCTGCGGATAATCCGGTGCCCGAGGAACACGAACCCGTCGTCGACGTGGGTGATATGGCTCTTGTCCATATTCAACGTCAGCTTCAGGTCGTCTTCCAGAAAGGCCCGGCATTCCTCGCGGATGGCCTCGGCATGTGCCTTGGTGCCCTTGACGATGACAACGAAGTCATCGGCGTAACGGCAGTAGGCGACAGCAGGTTTCCATTGCCGGTTCTCGCGAACCGTGATGGGGCGCCCCTGCTGGATGCCGAAGTTCCATGCCCAGCGATCCTTTCGCGCCTTGTCGCTCAGGTATTTCGCCTCCAGCCACGCATCAAACTCATGGAGCATGATGTTGGACAGGAGCGGCGACAGCACGCCGCCTTGCGGTACACCTTCGCTTGAGGCGACGAACAGGCCACGGTCGACGTGGCCCGCCTTCAGGAATCGCCAGAGCAGATCAACAAACCGATCATCCCGGATTCGCCGCCGAACGCAGCGAAGCAGAAGCCGGTGGTGGACCGTATCGAAGTAGCTCGCCAGATCACCTTCGATGATCCAGCGGCCCCGCGCTCCGGCACCACTATCCTGCAACTGTATCTTCACGGTCCGGACAGCGTGATGCACGCTGCGTTCCGGCCTGAAGCCGTAGGAGAGGCGATGGAAGTCGCTTTCCCAGATCGGCTCCATGGCCATCAGCATCGCGCGCTGGACGATGCGGTCTTTCAGGGTCGGGATACCAAGTGGTCGTTTCTTGCCATTGGCTTTCGGGATATAGATTCGCCTGACCGGCTGCGGGTGATAACTCCCCGTCAGCAAGTCCGTTCGCAGACTGGCCAGCTGTTCTGCCAGTACGGCCTGCATCCGTCGCTTGTCCATTCCGTCGATGCCCGGCGTATTGGCGCCACTCGACGCCAGCACGATCCGAGCCGCCTCGGCAAGCCACGCCCGATCGGCAATGAGCCGGAGAAGGCGATCGAACTTGCGGTTCTGGTCGCTCTCGGCCCACGTCGCGAGCTTGTGCTGCATTTCGCTGATTATCAAAGGTCTTCACCTCGTTTGGTCAGGTAGTTTGCACTTCAAGCTGATTGAACTGTCCCCCTTCGCCATGTGACAGGCTTTCCCTGTCGCGGACTACTACGGGGACTCCGCCAGCACGGTGGACATCGGGGCCAACTCCCTTGGCATTCCATCATGCCTTCCCTCGTTCATATGCTGGACTTTCGCGCGCTGGGGAGGCTGCCGGTCGCAGTCCTTGTCCTTGCGTCCCGCAAGTCGATGCCGATGCCATGGCCTGGCTGCATTCTCTCCATGGCTCCATGCGGACGGGCTACATTTCCGGCCACATTCGGATGTCGCCGACATACGTCTCCGGCGCCATCATCAGCATTCCGCCTGTTAAGCCGTGTAGGCGAAGGCGACATTTCAGCCCTCGGATGCGGATTAACCGGTTCGTGTTCCTCAACCTTCCAGCGCTACAGCCTCGGGGACCATCTCGGCGTAACGGCTTCGCCTCAATCCCCTTTACCTGCGGGCTACGTCACCCTGCCAGTTGACGGCAGGTCACCGCCGCTTGGGCTCATGCCCCCTCACAGCAGAGGGCAAGGCATTCGTTCAGTTCCTCCTTTCTCCTTTGCATTCCAGTCATATGCACCCCGGACCATCCGGGACGAGGCGCACAGTAGGTAAAATCAGTCTGCCACATCTCGTTTACCCGCGTGGTCTTGGTGTGGAACTGATCGGCGGCCTTGATCACGACATAGGCCGGGCTGGTGATCAGATCGTGGGCCTTCAACAGACGGTAAACCGTGGCTTCCGACACGAAGTAGCGCCTCTCATCGGTAAAACGCACCGCCAGTTCCCGGGGGCTTAGCTCGGACTGCCCCAGCGCCAGCTCGATGATCTGATCATGGATGTCAGGCGGGATCCGGTTCCACACCCGGCTCGGTGTCGATGGCCGATCCTCCAGCGCCTCCGGGCCGCCTTCGAGGAACCGGTCGTACCAGCGGTAGAAGGTCCGACGGGCAATGCCGAGCTCGTCCAACGTGTGCTTGGCTGGTAGGTGCGATTGCTCGACGATCCGGATGATCTCGAGCTTCTCCGATGCTGGATACCTCATTCGTCGTCGCCCCCATCCGCGATCATACTTTTTTTGAGCAGACGGTTTTCGAGCGTCAGGTCGGCAACGCATTCCTTCAGGGCACGGGCTTCGCGGCGCAGGTCCTGCACCTCGCCGGTGGTTGCGGCACGGGCAGTGTCGCCAGCCAGGCGACGCTTGCCCGCTTCCATGAACTCCTTCGACCAGGTGTAATACAGGCTTTGGGCGATGCCTTCCTTGCGGCACAGCTCGGCAATGCTGTCCTCGCCGCGCAGGCCATCCAGCACGATCCTGATCTTGTCTTCGGCCGAGAAGTGCCGACGGGTCTGCCGCCGGATGTCCTTCACCACCCGCTCGGCAGGGGCCTTCATCGGCGATTTTTTTAAGGAGTGTTGGGGCTTCATCTTCGTTCCTTCGTCACTACGACGAAGCCCCAACACTCCTTAAATCACAACCTCAAATCTGTGCCATTGGTGCTGACGGGGAACAGGCGACGATGGCGATGGGACGGACCTGGCGACGAGCAGTGATTCTGCCGATGATTTCGTCTGCGCCGATCGCATGGCGTCGCTCTGGTATGGCAATAGACGGCGTCCAACGCGCAGGCGCTGACCGGGTCACACCGCATCTCAATCAGCCACCTTCGCTTGGCAGGTCGGAAGGACGCGCGACCGAGCGATGACACAATCTCGGCGGTGGTGCGTTGACGCTTTGTAGACCTCCATCATGCAGTCGGCCATCGGATCAAACCCGACTGATGTTGCGGCACTACCGCAATTGTATCGACGAGGGCCATTGGCTGTGGGGACCAGGTAGCCATCCTAGTGTGCGTATGCCCTGTGCCGATCGCCGAGAACCTGGGGCAAGTGAGTAATACCGGAGTAGTTAGTCCCCTGTTGTAACTTGGCGACCTACTGGAGATAAAGCCCGCATGAATGGCCTGATCCATAAGTTTCTGATCTACGCGCCTGGCGCTGCGACGACACTGATAATCGCCGCTGCTGGCGTGTGGGACGGACTGCGCGACGCAATTGCAGCAGGAGCCAGCAACGCTGTCATCGCCATGGGCAATCCCTTGGCGGCTATCGGCTGCCTTGTCTCAGCCGCAGCCTATATTGCAGCAATCTTTTTTACCAATGACGGCGGTGAGAAGGCGGCGGAAGCACGGGCACAAACTGCGACCGAGAATGCCCGCGCGCGGCGGCATCTTGTCACCGTCGGCCGCTCGCTGGCCAACGGCTTTAGCAAATCGCACGATAACCGCACGCTGCTGGAGTATATGCAAGCTGACGGCGGATACGCGAGGCTCCGCCCGCACTTCTCGAAGACATTTACTGCGCTTCTCAATTCGGGCGCGGGCGACCAAGAAGCGATGCATAAAGCCCTGCTCGACGAGATGGACCGTCTGGAGCGCAAATGGAGGCTGGTCTAGGTTGTCCGCCGCAGCATAAAATCATGCTGACACGAACCGAAATCCAAGAGGAACCATTCAATTAATATGGAATTTGAAGTCGCTGCAGCGGCCGAAAAAATCGAAGCTCGCCGCTCCGCAGGCGGCGCGGCGACGGGTGGCGGCATGAATTTCCAGGCGGCGGTTACGGCCATTTGTTTGGTTCGTATGGCGCGCGGCTCTGCGCTAGGCTGGCTAGAGGGGCTGATCCATGACGTTCCTATTGCCGTCACGGCGGAAACAAATGGCCCCGGTGACGACATTCGCGTAGATCTTGTGGGCGGTGAAGTCGCAGAAATTCAGGTCAAGCGCGGTCTCAAGAAAGGCCAAGACCTATGGGACGCCGTGTCGAACCTCGCCGATGGATTATCGAAAGGCGATATCGCATTTGGAGTCCTGGCCGTTTGCCCTAACAGCAGCCAGACGCTGCGCCGTTTCCTTGCTCGCGACATTCGCCGCCTTGGTGACGGCCTCACCGAAGGGATGAGCGCCATCGGCTTGGAACTCGTAGCCAAACTCGAGGTTGCGGGCATCGACCCTCAAAACATCTGCTGCAGGCTTCGCTTGGTCACGGTTTCGGCGTTGAGTGGCGCTGATGCGGCATCGATCGACGCGGCCAAAGCCGACCTAGGTCAACTCTGCGAGCGACGCGATCAGATCGATAATGCCTGGCTGGCACTTGAGGCCGATGCCGACGCGCTGATCGAAAGGCGCGGCCGGCGTGATCTCACCAGTCTCGTGCGCTGCCTTCGCGCCCGTCAGATCGCTCTTAAAGCAGACACATTTGCGGGACCCGTCATTCTGCTCGAGCGCGTGACCCATTGGAACTTCGAAGCCCACACGACCTTCTCGATCATCGGATGCCGCAAGCCGCTCCAAATCGATCACGACTGGCTTGCTCTGGTGGCTGTCGTGCGAACAACACCCGCAGATCCGGCCATGGATGGGGAATTCAGTCTTGCCGACGCGCTCAAGGCCTATCACGGCTGGGAGCGACTCTCGCGGGATCGGGACAGCCAGACGGTCAATCCGGAAACGCTGGGCCGCTTTATCAAGCGCGTCGTCGTCGTGGCTGGTCCCGGCCTCGGCAAATCTACGATGCTTAAGCGGATCGTGCGGCGCTACAGCGAGGACGGGGTTCCGGTCCTCCGGGTTCGCCTTGCGACGGTCGCGGCGAGCATGCGTGCGGGTATGACTTTCGAAGAGGCCGTGTTCCGCCACGGTTTGGACGGCAGCGGCTTATCTGTCGAAGAAGTACGACGAGCGGGCTGGTCGAATTGGCTGCTCCTCGGCGATGGCCTCGACGAATGCGGCGACCTGCAGCACGAGGTCGCCGATGGGGTCGAGCGGTTCGCAAAGGGCTATCCCGACAGCAGGATCCTCGTCACGACCCGCCCGGTGGGATACCGCGCCGGGCACTTTTCCGAATGGCGCCACTATGATCTTGTGCCGCTCGAACCGTCGGAAGCGCCCCGACATGTTGCATCGTTGCTGGCGGCGTTATCCGACGGCCGTGAGGAGGCCAAGTGGTCCAAGCTCGTCGCAGAGCAGTTGAAAAATAAAGAAATCTGCGAGATCGTCGGGCGCACACCGCTCCTGCTAGGCATGGCGGCCGCTGTGCTGGCGAGCGGTCAAACGCTAGGGACCACTCGCGAGACATTGTTTGAGCAAATCTTCGCACTCGTCGACGACATTCCGCGCCGCTCGGTCTCCAAACCTGCCCCTGAAGCGGTGCTCAATCGCTCGCTCGATATCCTAGCTTGGCACCTGACGGGCCAGCCCCTCCTGCCGTGTCCTGAAGTGGAACGTCTCTGCGCCACGGATCTCGCCGCCGAAACGGGCGATCCCTTCCTAAGGGCGATCAGCATCGTACAAGCGGCCATAGCTTATTGGGAAGACACTGGCCTGATCGAGCGGGTCGGGGCCGGCACGATCCGCGTCTACGGCTTCATTCACAAGAGCCTCGGCGAGTTCGCAGCCGCGCGCCATCTTTGCTGGTTGCAAGGACTAAGCCAACAACAAGCGCTGCAGCAATGCATGTCGGACAGCGCTTGGAACGAGGTTCTACGCTTCGCTGGGCTGCGCGGTCCCGCAGAGGAGATCGCGGCGCAGATCGCCGGACTCCCTAAGAGCAGCCCGGACCTCGCGGAAAAATTGGCATATGGCGCCCGCCTACTCGCGGAAGTGCCCGATCGAATTTCAGCACATACGCGCGAGCGGTTACTGGCATCAGTGTTCGACCTGATCGGCGACAACCGCGAGCCCAAGGCGTCTCGCCTTGGCAAATCGTTGATCGTCATCGCGAGGCACTTTCCCGAGGATGTCGCCCCGCAGGCAGCGGGGATCCGCCATGCGCCGCCAGTTTGGGCAAGGCTCGTTGCTTGGAATTGTCTCGTCGCCGCTGGCCCAAAGTTTTACGATGTCGACGATTTGATTGATGCGATCGAGCCCGCGATCTCTGCCGGCTGCATAGGTATGGAAACCAGTCTGGGTGGAGGCATGGTCCTGCGCGGTGGGGAGGCCGGCGACCTCACGTCTGAACTGGCGATAGCCGCCGCGTTGGCCATTGTGGCACGTTGCGAACGATCCGACGCCGAAGCGGTAATCAGCAAGATCTTCAACCTGATTGCTCGGCACAATTACGACTTCGCCAAGCGCGCTCGTGAACTGATCGGGCGGGAAGGCTGGAACGTCAGCATCGAGCACGAGCGCAATACTTTCATGGGTTTCGATCTAGGCGATGATTGGGACAAGGCCCAACTGCGCGGCGACCAGTTCGTGCTCGACGCTCTCGCGGGCGATGAGGTCGAAGAGGCCGAATTCGATGATTTCACGCGCCTGCTCAATCTCAGCGCCTTCGTGCAGATGAGCAATATGTCGGAAGTGCCCGCTTCCGACGTGTGGGCGTGGTCAAGGCTATTCGATCCTGCGCCCGCTACGCATGTGCTTCAGGTTTTTGCCGCCATCAGCGGGATAGATCCGGTCTTCCTGCGTAGCGAGGCTGCCCGAGCCAAGTACATTCTCCGAGCGTCATACCAAAAGCCGGTGAGCCAGCGATGGCCCTACCGCCTGCTGCACCTGCTTGAAAATGTCGATCCCCCCACGCCCGCATGGCAAATTGCGCGCAATCAAGAAGTCGATATGATCAAGATCGAGGCCGCCGTTCACCATCCGTCTCAGTGGATCGTGTGGATGGCGGCGAACCTGCTCGAACACTGCCTGGACGAGCCCAGTTTGGAAGCCTGCGTCGAGCGCCTGTATCGCGAAGGAGAAGGCTTCGCGCTCGCGGCGGGCGCTGGCATAGCCGGCGAATTGCGCCCCCAGTCCCGTATAACATTGACGATGTCTCAATTGGCTCGTCCGCTTCGGCGCGGTTCCCAGTACCTGTTCAATGGGCTGATTAAGTGGCGTGCGCTGCTCACGCGCGAATTGATGAGCGTGCTGGAAACCGGCTTGTTTGCGGTCGAAGTCGAGAGCGCATGCGCTGCGGCGGACTTGGTCGAGCATCTGGCCGAGCGTGACCCTGACTCTTTTACTGCGATGGGTGCGACGAATATCATCGACCGTAGCTGGCAGCATTGGCTAGCGCACGAAAAACCTTATCCGACGGGCAGCGGCGCAATCCCGCGAAGTCCTCGCGCCACGCTGGCTCGCGCGCTTATCCTGCTCGGAGAAGAAGACAAAGTTCTCACGCTTTCGCGCAGCGACAGTCGCTCTGACGTCAAGGACGTGGGAAAGGCACAGTTCCGAAAAGTGATAATAGCCTCGTCCGAAGCCTTTGACGGATTTCTCGCCGAGATCGAAAGCGCGAAGCTCTCACCGCATGAACTGGGCGAGGTACTGCGGGATAAGCCAGACCTGAGCGGTGAGCAAATCGATCGGATCGAGCAAATGCTTCGCTCGCCCTCTGATCGCCTGCGGTTCAATGCAATGGCCATCCTCAATGACCACTACCTTTCCGCCGAGGCGATCACCGCGCATGCCGATCGGCTACATTTGGATTCGAATAGGCAAGTCAGCGAACGGGCGGCTAGGCTTCGGCGCTAACGATGTCAGACGCGATACGGGTCGAGAGCTGGGATAGCCTTTGGTTGCCGCGATCAAGCGGACGTGCCGGACTGTCCATCTCCAACCTTGGCCGTCCCAGACTGTAGATTGCGGCGATGAATGTATGGCGGTTTTGTCGGGCCAGCGATCCAAAGCGGACTAACCGGAGTGTCCCCAATCCCGGTCAATGACTGCCGCCAAACTGAGCGACGCAGCTGATGCGGCATGTCGTTTGATCGATAGCTCGAAAGACAAACTGCATTGCGTTCATTGTTCGTTCTCCTTAGGTTGCATGCTCAGTTCCAGGAATATCCTGGTTGTCCGGGAATGGTGAGATGGACGAGGCGCGTGCCAGGCTTGAACAACTGATCGGCGAGCGTGGTTGCAACTATTCGGCGCTATCACGCCTGATCGGCCGCAATCCGGCATACATCCAGCAGTATATACGCAGAGGCAGTCCGCGTCGTCTTGAGGATCGCGATTGCGAAACGCTGGCGACATTCTTTGGCGTTGCGCCTGCCGAACTGGGAGCAACGCCGCCAAGCCCTGCGGACCTGCATGACCTCATACCTATTCCGGTGCTCGACGTCGCAGCGTCTGCGGGTCATGGCGCAATCGCCGATAGCGAGGGTCAGACAACGCAGTTTGGCTTTCCAAAGCAATGGCTTCGGCGCCTGACCCCATCGAGATCAAGCTACCTCTCGATAATCTGCGTGCGCGGGGACTCGATGGAGCCTACGCTGCATGATGGAGACGACGTCCTTGTCGACAGTGCGGATGGACTGGGTCGCCTGCGCGACGGCATCTACGTTCTGCGCATGGACGGCGCACTCAATGTCAAACGGATCGCGATCGAACCGCAGGGCAGTAAGATTTCGGTCATCAGCGACAACGACGCCTATCCCACCTGGTCGGGGCTTCACCGTCGCGCCGTCAACATTGTCGGCCGCGTGCTGTGGTTTGGCCGACCGCTGTAATCAAATTCCGATCTCCCAGGGCTTCACGATCGCGCGTTCGCGCTCTGGTTCTTTCCTTTCGCTCACGACTTCATCGCCCTTGCTTGATCCGGCTGCTGCCGGCTCCCGAAGCGCTCCGATCGTCTCGATCGCGGATTGCTTGGTTCCAGGGTTACGCTCGACTGCGGCCTCGAGTCGTGATGCGTTGTTGACGAACAATGTAAGTCCGTCCCGCAGCCGCGTGATCGTCACGAGGAACGTCTGCTGGTTGGAGAGGTTGCGCTCGCGGCTGTCCATGACGGCAATTCCGCGATCGGACGTGAGACCCTGCGCCATATGGGCGTTGAGGGCGTAAGCAAGGTCCAGTCGGCGGAGCATTGGATCGGCTTGCGCCAGTTCGTGTGTAATGCCGGTAGAAGTGATTAGACAGACTTTCCCATCGCGTATCTCGGTAATGCGTGCCTGATCTGCATTCACAAGGCCACGCTTATGATCGGTATCGGTCCAGCGGATACGATCACCGGCCCTCAGTTCGAGCGACTTGGCCTCAAATACGCGCATGACAGCATTTTCGCGCGAGGGCCGCAACTTGTCGGGGCGAAACGATGCGATCGCGCCTTGTTCGTTGGCAAGCGCGATGCGACCGGTTTTCAGGTCAATATCCCCGACCGACCAGGTGCCCCTGCCGATCTTCTGCGAACGGATGGTTCGATCGACATTGAGGATCATGCCGGGACGATAGCTCCCCGCATAACGCAGTTCCTCGTGGCTGACATTGACGCGCGACAAGACATCGAGCGCAATTGCCTCGCGACCCAGCTCCCCATTCGCTCGAAGCCCCGTCTGCACGGCACTATTGATCTCACTGCGCAGAGCGCGACCGGAGGCATAGATCGCGGTGCGCTCACGATCGTCAGGCGATAGTGCGAGCCAAGCCGCTGCGGCCCGTAAGGCAGCGCCTTCGCGCACCTCGAGCACATCCATGCCAAGCTTTTCCAGAGACCCCGAGATGTCTCCCTCCTGCGCGGCAGCCTGCGCATCGCGAAGCCTCGCGTCGCGGGCGCGCAAGTTGGTGTCCATGACGGCAGTCTCGATCCCGGAGCGCTGCATGACGTCGAAGGGCTTGCCGGCATCGACGGCACCCAGCTGCTTACGGTCGCCAATACTGGCAAAGCGCGCGACTTCGAGAACATTGGCAAGCCGCACCAGCTTCTCATTGTCGGCGTTGCCCACCATCGAGGCTTCGTCCAGCAGGACGACGGACCCGCGCATTTCGGCTCGGGCTGCTTGAAGGCGCGCCGACTCCGGATTGTCCAGAAGGTCGCGGTATCGTCCGAGGAAACGCGCGACCGTCATGCTCGGTATGCCTGTCTCGCGCTCGAGCATGCGAACGAGCGTGTTCTGTACCGCAAGGCCCAGAACCGCCCTGCCCTCCTCTCGCAGGATTTCAGCCACGGGCTTCAGGACAGTGCTCTTGCCTGCCCCGGCAACACCCTGGATCGCGACAATCCGGTTGGCAGAACCCAACAACAGTCGGGCCGCCGTTTCCTGGCCCCTGTTCAATGTCATCCCGTAGCGCAATTGCGACAGTGCCTGGGCCCGTGCTCCTGCCTCGCTTGCATGAACGATTGGCTCGCCATGACCGCGCCCGTCTTCCACGGCCGCAATGATCCGCGTCTCGGCGTCCACTGCGTGGGGCGTCGTCAGCATTGCGCGGTTCGCCCCTCGCCCGCGCACAAGCTGACCCTGACGGACGAGCTGGTCGATCCGCCTTTCAATCGCCGGCGTGGCGGCAGGGAGCCCGAAGCCCAATGCAGCGCGAATGATACTGGCCTTCGAGAAGGCCGCTTCCCGCTCCGACAGATGGCGCACCGCCGAGGCGACCGCGTGGATCGCCGCAATCTCCTGCGCGTCTCGCCCTGCCATGCGGGACGGCATCAGAGGGTCGCCGGCATTGCGTCCGAACTTTGCCGCAAGAGCCAATGCGAGGTCTTTCGCCCGTGTCGCGATATTCTGGACGGCGGCGGCCGCACGACCGACCTCCCCGAAGCCTGACGCGGCCCTTGAATTGGCGCAGGCGATAACCTGTGCCGGATCAAATCTGATTTCGGCAACTTTCGTCCGCCAGGCGTCGACAAGAGCAGCGCGGTCCTCGATTTCGGCCTTCTTCGCGCGGGTCATCAGCGTGGCCGCGTCGCGGGCAGCAGGTCCCTGGCTAGCCATATGGGCCACGGCATTCAGAACCTCTGCCCGCCGCGAACTGAATGCATCGCGGACTGATTTGGGAACGCCTGCGGCTTCAAAACTGCCATGCTTGCCACGCTCGCCTACTTCGTAGCCCAGCTGCTCGACCGACAGGCGAAAGCGCGCCATGACCATGGCATTGAGCAGTGTGTTGTGCTCCCACAGCTTGTCGTTGCGCAGCGAACGCCATTTGCCGTCTGGCCCTTGCGTTGCGTTGGCGATCACGGCGTGAATGTGGGCATTGGGCTCCTGATTGCGGTTCGTATCATGGACAAAGAGCGCAGCAACGAGATTGCCGGTCGCAACGACGCGGTCCTTGCCACGCACTTCGATACGGGTCTCGGCAAGGTTGCGTTCGGCCCAGCCCAGCGTTTCGCGCACGGCCCCAGCATAGGCATCAAGGATACGCCGGTCGCCCCCGACAAGAGCCAGGAGCGACCAGGATTTGGGCATCGAGAACGTGAGGTCCGTGCCGGCGCGGTGAGGACGCTTGTCGGTGCCGAGCCGGGTGCCATCCGGCAGAAATCCCTTAAGCACCGCCTCGAAGGCATCGACCTCGACTTGCCCTGACAATCCGAGTTTTTCGGCGCCTGCGCCAAACCACTCGCCCGACCGATCTGCGTCTGCTCGCGAATAATAATTGTCCGCGGCAAAGTACCTTGCAGCGCCTCCAGCGGTGCGAACATTGGCGACAGAGAGCATGGCCGTATGGTCCTTCTGACGAGCTTCCCGTGTCTCAGATCTCGATGTCGAACTGGCCGAGATCGCGCGCATCGGGCTCGATTTCGGGCACGCCTTCAAGGGCCACGCGTCGAGGATCGGCGAGTGGCAGTGACGCGCTCGATCGGCTTTGTGGCGCCACCTGATCTGAGGCACCTTCGCCTATGCGATCCGGCTCAGCACCCTCACCCTGCCCGGATGTTCGGCCGCTACGACCGACATGTACGCCTCGGCTCGCGTCCTGATCAGTTGCACCCGCACCGGTGCTTTCAGGTCGGGTCGAAGCGACACTATCGCGGCCGATAGGTGACTTCGGCCCGGTTTGCGGTGGATCGCCAGAAGCAGCCGTGAGGTCTGTGGCCACCAGTCCCGGCTGGTCCGTTTTCGGTTCTCGCTGGCCTTCAACTGGGCTTCCGAGGGCAAGCTCACCTTGTTTGGGCGTAACCCGCCGCCCGGCACCATCATCATTGGCCGAAGGGCGATTGTCGCCACCCTGCACGCGGTCCGAACCGTCCTGTTGGCCTGCCGATCCGTCCGCATCCTCTTTGCCAGTTGGCTGGCTATCGAGGGGTCTACGGATGAAGCCCTGGGCGCACTTCCTGCGGTCTACGGGCTTTAAGACGATGGCCCCTGCGGGGAAGCCATCAGGAAACTTGAGGTAGCCTGTCAGCCGCCGCAAGTCACCGAGCTCACTCGGCATGACCAGCATCTCGGTACTCTTGCGCGCACTCAGGCTGACCGCATCGCGGGCATTGTTGAAGCCATAGGTGTAGCCCTCCTCCATATCGTAGACTTCGTGCTCGCCGATGAACGTCGCGCACCACTTCGAGGTGTCGGGATCGGCGGTGCCCAGGATCAGCTTGGTCCGGGCCAGCGAGGACAGCGTCATCGCGATATTCTCGCCGTAGACCTCCTTGAGCTTGGCATAGGCATGGATGCCGGTGACGATCGCGCCTCCGAAATTGCGTGCAGTCTGGAGGCCTTTTTCTAGAGCCGGCAGGCGATGCAATGCCCCCAGTTCATCAAGGAAGAACCAGATCCGCACGTCCCTTGTCCGCTCGAGTGTCATCAGCGAATTCATCGCCGTATCGAGCCAGACCGTGAGGAGCTGCGAACAGACGCTGAGGTCGACATAGCGTGCCGAGATGAAGACAATTCCGCCATCCCCTGTGTCCTCCTCGATCCATTTTCGAACCGAAAAGCGTGGGCCCTCGCGCGGCAGAAGTTTCAGCGCCTTGGCATTCGCGTTGAACACCGCGCGGATCGACTCTGCCATGCGCGCAGCCTCGGGTGCCGTCAGCGGATCGGCGATCGTTCCGCGCATCAGATTGTGCACTTCGGACAAGTCGGCCGTCATCAACTGGCGTGAGAGCGCCTCATTGCTGGCAGCGCCGCGTGCGCGCAGCTTGAGGCACATTTCGACAAACAGCAGGCGTGCGGCGAGCACCCAGAACTGCTCCGAACCGCCGCCGTCGTGGGGCACCAGCGCTTCTGCCGCTGCCGTGAATTCGGCCTCGTCCCGGCATTCGTCGAATACGCTCCACTGAGGGCAACGTGCATCGAGCGGGTTCAGGATGACATCGCTTTTTGGGTCGTAGAAGTGCTCGATGAAGTGCCCGGTCAGGTCGAAGATCACTGCCCTCTGCCGACGCGCCCGGGCCTGTGCGACCATGTCCGAAAGCGCAACGGTCTTGCCCATGCCGGTGGTACCGATCAGCATCGCGTGGCTCTGCTCGAGCCGCCAGGGATAGGGAATGCCGGCGATTGACGATGGCTTGTAGGGGAATGCTTTTGCCAGCTCGGTACGGCTGCAGAATATCCATCGCCAGCCGAGCGCAGCGCGCCATTCCTTGCGCTGTTCCTGCCGGTTGAAGTCTCGTACTTGCCGGACAAGCTCGCGCATGGTTGCGATCTTCGACCCGCGCTCATGCTTCCTTTGCTTGGCGACCTTTCCGTACAGGGACGCGAGCCAGTACCAGAGTACGAAAAGGGGCACGAGCAGCAGGCCGGATACCATCAGCGCATGCACTGCCAGACCGGTCATATGGCTCCATGCCCGCACGATTGGCGGGAAGTTGTCGAGCATTGCGATCGGCAATGTCATGCTACCGCCCCACGACAACCTGAGAACCACGTCCTTTGCCGGATCGAACTCCATGAAGCGATAACCGGCCAGGTAAACGCGCATCCAGCACAAGTAGACCTCGTGGTCCGACAGCCCCCTCGAGAGCACGTCCCATGTGGTCCAGGCCATAACGACGAGCCCCACGATCAGCGGGGCCTTGAGCCCTGCTGCAAACATGAAGCTGAAGTGCTCGATCAGCTGGCTCCCGCGCGTGAAATTGCCGAGATTACGCTTCATGATCGCTTCCCTCGTCAGCGGTTTCAGCAACGCCTGCAGCCCGGCAGCGTGCGGTGAATGCCGTGTGCACACGCTCGCGCAATGCGTGATCGGCATGGCCTGCAAGCAGGGCATCGACGCCCACCATGGAGAAAAGCGACTGGCGATAGAGCCTGATCAGGATGTTGCGATCGCTGGTGACACCCACCTCGTCAGCACAGGCGCGCAGCACGACGCCGCGCAACCATTCGCTGACGCGCAGACCGTTTGTCGAAGCGGCAACCCGCACCCGCGCAGCGAGCTCAGGGCTTACGTAGACCTGAAGCGATATTGGTCGTGACATTGAATGACTCCCTGACCGGGAGCCTGGCACGCACTGCGAAAGTGGCCTCTTTCTAAATCATCGATGAGAACAAGTAAAGAACATAAATACGCAGGCGCTGTCGGATTTTTCGCCAGCTGCAATCGAAGTGATTTGCAAAATTCGACTTTAAATCAATATGATTTGACTACGTCAAAGCCTCAAAGAAGCGCCAACGGCTCAGCAAATCCGGGCTTTTGTCCAATGCGAGAAGTCGCGTAGGGTGTGCTCAACCGTCCCCAACTGCGAGGACAGGAACCGGCTATTGAGCCTGTAACGGATGATGCGGTTTGCAAACCCCTATCTCTGGGACGCTGGGTAGGTTTGCCGCCCCTCGGATCGCGATAGGCACAGACGAGATCGATGCCTATGATGGGGGCATTATTCAGGGCAGCAAGGAAGCGCGGCATGGGCCAGGTCACATTGAGTGCGACACCGAAGGGCAACGGCTTCCAGGCGACAGTCACTTACCCGAACGGGGTATCGATCAGTTCTTCCGAGGCTTTCCCGACGCAGGCAGAGGCAATCGAGGCCGCGGCGTTGAAGGTCCTGGATATGCCAGAGCGGCTCACCGATCTCGACCGTCCCGATACGCCCGACTGACGCTTGCGACCCGCCTTCCCGTCCCGGCTGAGTGATGCCGAAACGGTCTGCGAGCAAAAAGAAAGGAGGAAGCCCTGACGGACTTCCTCCCAAACCGGCGGATCAGAATTCATCGCTGAGACGGCCCGGCACGGTGTCGATGACACGGTCCAGCATGGCCTTGGGCAAGGCACCGTAATCTCCTTCATCGACCGCGATGTATCCTGCCTCGTCATCGGTCAGGACGTACTGTGTGAAGTAGCTGTGAAAGGACCGGGCATGGGCCTGATCCAGGGCTGCAACGAAGGCTGCCTGATCGGCGGCGGGACCAGCAGCGGCAATGTTCAGTGAAGCGTACATGATCTTTCCTCCTGATGTTTGATGCGTCGCATCAGGAGCTGCGAAGGATGTGGGTGACGGGCTGGGTCAGGGACCGCGATAGCGGCCGCGAAGCGGCGATGGGGGCAACGATTTTTGCCGGGCTTGCCCGGTAAAAATGGTGGGGCCCCGTCGTCCTTGACGCAGCCCCAAAGCCCGCATCAGACTTGGTCTTTCTGCGAGAGAGACCTCTCCAACGCCTGCGCAGAAGCGAGACGCCTGCCCCACAAACCATTTTCCTACATGCCCCCGCAGTGCCAAGATCGGGAGCGGAGGGGACCAACGGCCTGCAAGAAGGAAGCACTATGGCCAGGTCCAAACCTACTGCACGCGATGCGCTGAGGAAGCTGCGTGAACAGCGTGCTCAACTCGAGAACGAGGAGGCTCGTCTCCGCGAAGAGGCAGCGACCGAACTCGGAAAGCTGCTGATCGAGTGCGGCGCCGAGACGATCGAACCAGCGCAACTGCGTCAGATCGTGCGAGGAGCAATGGCACTCGGAATCGAGGAAACGCTGAAGCGGATTGCTCCCGCGTAAAGCCCACCCCGCGGCGGCAAGGGGTTCGATGCCCCGCGCCGCCGCATCGCCGGCGTACAAAGGAAAAGGCCCCGATGGCGTCTGCCACCGGGGCCTTGTCGCAGGGTGAGGACATTCAGTCCTCGTCGATGTCGGGGGCTCCCTCGTTGCTGCCCGAACGGCCCTTGGTGAGGAAGTCGACCTTGTCGGCGATGATCTCGCAGCCGTAGCGCTTGGTGCCGCTCTGATCTTCCCACTGGGTGTAGTGGATGCGCCCTTCGACCGTCACGAGCTGGCCCTTGGTGCAGTACTTGGCGACGTTCTGGCCCAGGCCGTTGAAGCAGGTGATCCGGTGGAATTCGCTGTCCTTGGCGGTGTAGCCGTTTTCGTCCTTGTAGGTCTTGCCATCCTTGCGGGCGGGACGGTCGGTCACGACCGAGATCGAGGTGATGCTGGTTCCACCCTGGGTGGTGCGGGTCTCGGGGTCGCGAGCGATGCGGCCAACGAGGATAACGAGATTGGTCATGGGCTTTCTCCTGATCGAGCATTCCGGGTCCATCCCGGCTGCAAACCCGAGCAGAAGCACCCCGCGGCGAAGCGCACCGAAGGGGAACCCGGAACTGGTTCGGGTGGTGCGGGCAGCCGGGCACAGCCCGGCAACTCGGCCGGACCTGATCCGGGTTGCGCGTCTCGACGGGGGGTGATTCAGGGACAGGTTTGCATCGAAGCCGGGTGGAGCTGGATGCCTTGAACAGGTTTGCCCTGCCTCGTTTCCCTCCGGTCTTGGCCGGATCATTCCCTCCCCACCTTCCACCGGAGAACCCCTTCCTAGATCATCGTACTGACCGCTCCTCCAACCGGTGGCTCATTCCTGGACGAAACTGCTTCGCCGGGGAGAGGCATATCGATCGTCACCCCTTCAGCGCCGTCCAGAGGGTTGCCTCGAAGCATCCAGGCTTGCGGCGTGATCAAGCGCGCCCAGTCCGCAAAGGAGGGGATAGAGCCTTGGGGCTAGCGTACGTGCTGTTCGCCGACCAGACGCACCGGAACGACCCGGCCATCGGCATTGACGAGGGTCTCGCCGAAGAGTGTTTCGAGCATGAATATCCCCTCGGCATGGTGCCGCAGCGCGCGATGACGGGGGGCTGCGAGAATAGCCTTCGACTGGTCGAACCACTGGTGCAGCGGGAGATAGTCATCGACCGTGCCGCCCCATTTTCGGACCGACGAGAGGGCGTGGTAGTAGCAATGTGCCATGCCAGGTCTCCTAGAGCTCGGTCCTGTGATCATCGGTCGCGGTGAAGCGCAGACTGCAGTCGAGCACGAAGGTCGCTTCAGCCACATCGATCACCAGTTCGCCGCAGGCACCGTCGTTGATCTCCCAGCCAGGATGGTGACGTTCGAGCGCCAGATAGGTCAGCTGCTCGAGAGCTTGGCCGAGTGAGTGCAGCTCCGCGGAACCGTCACCATCCGAGTTGCCTGCTTCGTCTTCCAGAATGGTGACATCGGGGCACGCGATCGCGGCACCAGCGGCATCGAGGCACGCGCATTCCTCAACAGCACCGCTGTCGCCGCAGCCGTCAAAGCGGATCTCGACGCGGGCGATTCCGGCTTCCTGCAAGCGCGGGAGAATGACGGTCTTGAGCTGCTGAATCTCTGCGACCACCTGGGCCTGCCGCTGGGCCTGAAGAACGGCAAAGTCGGCCATCACGGCCTCGATATCGATCATGGAATACCTCCTGTAGAAAGGAGCCAACGACCATTTGCTGGCTCCAACCGACAGGCGCACGCCTTTCCTCTGATGGGCGACGCCAGCGCCGATCCGGCGCTGGCGCGAAGACCGTCAGGGCCCTAGTCGGTCCTGGCCGAAGTGTTCTTCGGATTGGTACCGAGGGGCCCGCGGCGATCGACAACGGTGATCCGCCGAGCCTTGGCCTCGATCACCAGGCGTTCGAGTACGCCATTACCCGGGAACGCAATGACGTAGCGCGGATCGAGGGAAAGCATCCGCTCGTTGCGCTTGAAGCCGGCACGGGCGCCCAGGCGCATATCCAGCGAGAATGTCACCTGCGGGATGCCGCGACGTTCAGCCCAGCTCGAAGCCAGACGGTCGACGCCCTTGGTGTCGCCGCCATGGATCAAGACCATATCCGGCACGCGGTCGCGGACCTTGTCGAGCGTGGCCCAGACATTGTTGCCGAAGGTCAGCGCATCGTCTTCGGTAGCATGACGGGTGCGCCCTCCGGCGAACACGACCGGGGTTCCTTCGGGCACGGCCGCACGGCGTTTGGCCTCGGCGCGGGCGCGCAGGAAGTCGCGACCTTCGACGAGCGCCGAGGTCAGCATTGCACTGTGATTGAAGCGAGAACTGGAGACTGGCTTCCAGGAGGAACCGAACTCGTTGAGGTATAGGCCTGCTGCGACTTCGCGCATCTCTTCGAGTGCCAGCATCGCGCTTTCTGCGCATTGCGCCCGCTCAACCTGGGTCTCAAGGTCATGGGTGTGGACCTCGGATCCATCGGCCGTAGCAATCAGCGCGCGGACCTCGTCGGTCGCCCGGTCAAGGGCAGTCGATTTGCGTTCCGCCGAGCGGTGAAAGATGTTGACGAAGGCCCAGCCAAGATCCTCGGCGTCGGCTTCAAGAGCGGTCCCGGACACCATGGCGAAAAGATCGGACCAGACCGCTTCGAGGGTTTGGACGACCGCCTCCCGGACTGGGAAATCGCTTGTCGATAGGGGAGCAGGACCGACGGAGAAGCCGGCGAGATCGAGCCCGGCGAGTTGGTCGGCAAATGACGTGTGCATGGGATTTCCTCCTGACTGACGTGAGGCCGACGCACCCGTTCATGGCTGCGCCAGCGAGAGCCCGTCAGGGCCAGCAGTCAGGCAGGATTGCGCACCCGTCAGGGGAAACCCGGCTTGGCGGGCTGGCGCGGGCAGGCCTTGAGCCCGAAGGGGCAAGGCCAACACGGGCCCGCCCAAGCCGGGTTGCGCAAGACTGGCGGCTGGCCCAGGGCCTCTCTCGCTCGGGCAGTGCCATGACCGGCCGGTAAAGCTCAGTCAGGGATGGCAACCCAAAGCTCTGGGCGTTACCAACTCGCGGAGCTCAAGCTGCGCGCTTGGTGTAAACCCCCTCGCCGTTCGACATATGCCCGAGGCAATCATAGTCGCCGAACAAGGCATCGAAGCGGGATGCGATCTGGGACAGCCAGCGCTGTGCGCGGGGTGAACGGGCCGTGCGCCAATCGGCGTCCCAATAGGCCCCGTCATCGCGTTCGGCGATCCAGACGGCCACCAGCCCGCCGTAGACCGATACGCCGAAATCCGCATAGGCATTGCGTAATAGGATCCGGTCTTCCCTGCCGCGCCAGCCGTCATGCGGGATCAGCGAAGGGAAGGCTCGGACTGCGCGCTCGCGCAGGTCGTCGCGCAGCCATTCATACTCGAATTCCCAGTCGTCGTCGATTTCGACCTCGATCACCGTGAAGGCGACAATTGCGCCGCTGGGATAGCTGACCGATCGGCCCATGGTATCCTCCCTCAGGCCGCAAGCGCAGCGTCGTCTGACGCGTCGTCGAACTGCTCTGGAGTGACCCTCCCGCCGAGCTTCAGCAGCAGGCTCGCAGCTTCTTCGGCCTTGGCCGCAGCGGTCAGGATGGCGCGGTCATCGTGCTTCAAGAGCTTGAGCCAATGCTCGATATAGCTGGCGTGGCTGTCGAGATGCGTGACCGGCAGCCCCAGCTCGGCGCCCAGCATGGCGCCGGAGAGTTCGGCGACGAGTTCTTCGGCGGCATAGGCCGCTGTGCCGAAGCGGTTCTTGAGATCACGTCCCAGACGGCTCGCATGGCCGGTCCAGTGCGACAACTCGTGGTGCAAGCGTGGCGTAGTAGTGATCGAACCCAGAGAATAGGCTGACCGGCGGCATTGTGACGCGATCCGCAGTCGGTTCGTAATAGGCTTCGCAGCCTTGGTGGCGCAGGTTGACGGGGATGGCAGCGAAGAAGGCGTCGAGCTCGGCCTCGCGCCCTTCGGGCTCGACAAGCTCCAATGTCGTGACCGGATGAAAGCGCTCGGGCAGACCTTCGACCTGATCGGCATTGAAGACTGAATAGGCCTTCAGCACCCGTCGGGCTTCGTCGGTCTTTTCGCCCGTATCGGGGGCTTCCACCTCTTTGGTGTAGCTCTTGTAGAAGATCGCGATGGTCGACTTCTGACCCTGGCGGACTTGGGCTCCGAGCGATTTTGCCTGGTTGTAGGTCATCCAGAACGGCGAGGCGTAGCCGCACATGTCGGCGACCATCCATAACCAGAACACGTTCATGCCCCGGTACGGAATTCCGCAGGCCCGCAGGGGCCGCGAAACGGGCACGCCGCGCCACGGCTTGATCCACGGCTTGGTGCCTGCTTCCAGACGGGCGATGATTTCCTGGGTGATGGGGGTGGCGGGCGACACGCCGCTGCCCTGCCGCTTGCGGTAGGCCATGATGGTTCTCCTGATTGAGGCATCTGGACAGTCGGCGACGGGTTCGCCGGTCAGTGCCACAGGTTCCCGAGCCCCCTCTGCTCTGCTTCCAAAAAGGAAGCGGCCCTCCGGCGTAAGCCGAAGGGCCGCTTCTCTAGGTGCGAGTGGCCTTGCCTGTCAGGAGGAGGTCAGGCGGCCAGCTCGCGGGGGGTATGAATTTCGCCGTCGACACCAGGCTCAGCGTCAGCTGCTTCGATGTCGGCTTCACCAACCTCCGGTGCAGCGGAGGCGAAGCGCATGACCTCAGGCACCCAGGCTAGAGCCTTTTCACGGACCTCGACTTCGGTGATGTAGGTGCCAGAGAAGACGCGCTCCGCGCTCATCGCGAGGTCCCCCTTCTTGACCGAGGCAAAGCGCGAGGAGAGCTCGAGACCGCCAACGTCGGTCAACGCGTCGAGGATCACCTGCTTTGACACCCGGTCGAAATAGTTGGCCGCAGTCGGTCGCCACCACTGCGCCATGTCGATGCCGATCAGGCTACCGAGGTGATCCTGGAATCGCAGCTGACGCTCGCCCGCCATGTTGAGGCTTGCCTCGAGCGACCGGGCTACGACATAGCCCAGCCAGGCAGCCCGGCTCTCATCGGGCAGCGCCCGAAACAGATCGAAGCGGGACGTTGCATCAGGCCCGGCGCGCCAGCTTTCGTCGAGACCAGACCTGAGCTCGGCAAGCGCGCTGCTCGCCGGCGCATCCTTGGCTTCGAAGCCGATGATCGGGCCTGCAGGAACGGGGGCGCGCAGCGTGGACGAAGAGCGCGCCCGCCAGTCGTGGGTATCGGCATCGGCGAGGGTGAAGACCATGATGTCGAGCGCCAGCCCGGGATCGGATGCAACATGAAGTGCCAGAACATCGCGGCGCTGCATCGCGAGTTCGTCGACCAGACGTTTCGACAAGGTGGTCCGGCGCCTGTCCGAACCTTCTTCGCCTGCAACGACTTCGATCCCGTCGTCGGCTTCGGTGGGTTCAGCCTGACGCTCGCCGTAGAACACCGGCTGGAGAACCGGCGTGCCATCGCGGGAGAGCACCAGCACCATTCCTGCCCCGGCCTTAAGCTCCGGCGCGATAACCGGCGGTCGGGCACGGATTTCCTGGCATTCGCGTTCGATGGCCGCGATGGCCGCTTCAGCTGCTGCCACGGCCCCTTCGGCACTATCCTCATCCTCGAGGATCGCCGCATGTTCGTCATAGGAGGCATCGAGCTCGTCGAGCCTTGTCACTTCCGCCTCGGTGAGCGGCGCCGGCTCGGCGGGAAGCCTGACCAGCCCTTCGACCAGGTCGTGGCTGGCATAGGGATCGAGCGTCGGCTTGACCCAGGCGAGGCCCTGCTCGGCGGCGAGCGCTTTGGCCTGCTCCTCCATCTTCGCTGCGGCGAGGCTCTCGATCAACGCGACGTCGATCCAGGATTCGCTGTCGTCGTCGTCGAACAGTTCGCGCTCGATCCGACCGCCGGCGGCAATGTAGGCATCGCGGCCGACAAGGCGCGCTCGCGGATCGCTGCCCCGGACTGTGCCGGAGAGGACCATACGCCGGATGCTGTCCGGGTTGGGCGCATAGTAGGCAGAGGAGACCTGCTCGAAGACACGGGCCTGGATATCCTGGTCGGAAGTCGCGCCGAAGGCTTTGGCAATGTCGAGTGTGATCTCCCCGGACGCGAGCGCCTCGAACACGACGGGCGCAAGCGTCGCAAGACGCAGACGGCCCTCGACAAAGCGGACAGTCAGACCGAAGCGGCGTGCAACATCTTCGACAGTCGCCCCCCCAGATACGAGCGCGGCGAAGGCCTGGGCTTCGTCAGCGGGGTTCATGGCGAGGCGGTGGAAGTTCTCCGCGAGGCTGGTCTCGACCGCGGCGTCGGCACTGTCATCGAGCACGAGGCACGTGACTTCGTGATCGCGGGCGAGCAGCTTTTCGTCCGCGAGCGCCAGCATCGCGCGGCGGCGGCGCTCGCCAGCTTCGACCTCGAATTTGCCCTTGGGTGCAGGTCTGACGATGAGATTCTGCAGCAGGCCGCGGGCTGCGATGCTGGCCTTCAGTTCAGCATCTGCTGCCGGATCACTGTGGCGGCGGACATTGCGGGGGGACTGAACGAGTTTGTTCAGCGGGATCGACTTGATCATGGGACACACTCCTGATTGTGAGCCCGGTGCATCGACTATCGACGCCCAAACGGCTCAATCAGGACCAAGCCCCCTCCCCTCTGATGCATTCGTAACAGATCTGCTTTTATGCGCTGGGCAATAACGGACGACTATTGCGGACGATCCGGAACGGCAGGTCTGGGGCATGATTCTCGGATAGCGGCCTTTCCGTACGATAAATCGCCGCGTCGGCTTCGCTCCCATGTCGGCCATTCAACTGGTCCGCCGAAGTCACGGCAAAGTGGACATTCACCGCAGGATCGGCCGCTGGCTCGGTTTGGTCGAGCGGAAGATTTTATGGCTCTGGAGCGCTGCCGCCTGATTAGACGAGTCGGATCGGAAGATCTGCCGGACCTTCTCTGCGGTTAGCTCTCTGTTGCGTTCAGAGTGCGAACGCTTGACAAACGAAGCGCTATCTGTTCTTGTTATGTTCTATTCGAGAACTGAGGAGGTTCTGCTGAACGGCACTATCCGGCGTTTGCGTTCCGGGCAGAACAGGATATGAGCCTGTTATGCGATTGGGGAAGCGTCATTGGAAGGACTGTTGCGATGGAGATTCCCGCGCCCGGCCTTGCGGTGACTTCGCCATCCGATGAAAGATCTTCGGCCTGAAAAGGCCTTCATTTTTCGTATCGTTCATCGTGACAATATTGACTGGATATTGCAGCACGGCGTTCATTGTCGAAGCGCGAACCAGATAAATCCGAACTATGTCGACATCGGGAATCCGGACCTGATCGACAAGCGCAATACGAGGGCAGTGCCGGCGGCGCCGCATGGAACCTTGAGCGACTATGTACCCTTTTATTTCACGCCTCGCTCGCCAATGCTGTATAACATTAAGACGGGCTACAATGTTCCCCGCCGCCCTAATGAAGAGATAGTGATTCTTGTCTCCAGTCTCTTCGATATTGCGGATCAGAGGATCAACTTTCTTTTTACGGATAGCCATGCCTATCTTCAAACGGCGCAATTCTATGATGATTTAGACAGGCTTGACGAGGTGGATTGGGCTATATTGCAAGCTAGTGATTTCAAGCGCGACAATAATGATTTGGGTAAGTTCGAGCGCTATCAGGCCGAGGCCTTGATCCACGAACATGTCCCTCTCGCCGCTCTTCGCGGTATCGCGTGCTGTAACGAAGCCGAGGCGCAGAAGCTGCGCAGGCGTATCGCTGCGGCGGGCATTGAGTTAAAGGTAGCTGCTAAACCGAGTTGGTATTTCTGATGATCAAATTTACGCAAGGCGATCTTCTCAAGGCTGACGCAGAGGCTCTGGTGAATACCGTCAACACGGTTGGCGTTATGGGCAAGGGCATTGCGCTCATGTTCAAGGAGCAGTTCCCAACCAACCTGAAGGCCTATGAAGCCGCGTGTAAGGCAGGCGAGGTCGAGGTCGGACATATGTTCGTGACCGAACGGCTCGATCTAATGGGGCCGCGCTGGATCATCAACTTTCCGACCAAGAAGCATTGGCGGCATCCTTCGAAGATGGAGTGGATCGAGGACGGTCTTGACGACCTGAAGCGCGTGATCGCGGAGAAAAAGATCCGCTCGATCGCGCTTCCTCCGCTTGGCAGCGGCAATGGCGGGCTCGAATGGACGGTTGTTCGTGAACTCATCGCGCGCAAGCTTGGCGATCTCGCCGAAGTCGAGGTGATTATTTATGAGCCGACCGCCCAGTATCAGAATGTCGCGAAGCGCAGCGGCATTGAGAAACTGACGCCAGCCCGCGCGATGGTGGCGGAACTCGTGCGGCGTTACGCTGTGCTTGGATTCGAATGCACTCAGCTGGAAATCCAGAAGCTCGCCTATTTCGCAGAGCGCAGTCTCCAGCATCTAGGTATCCAAAACGATCTCGATCTCCGCTTCGAGGCCAATAGATTCGGCCCCTATGCCGGTCGGCTGCGTCACCTTCTCGAGGCGCTCGACGGGAGCTATCTCCATAGTGACAAGCGGATCGCCGACGCGACCCCTCTCGATACCGTCTGGTTCGACAAGGCGAAGCGCGACCAGGTCGCGGCGTTCCTGGGATCGGAAGGCAAGGCCTATTTACCAGCGCTCAACTTGACCGACGAGCTGATAGATGGGTTCGAATCCCCGCTCGGCATGGAATTGCTGTCTACTGTCGACTGGCTGGTCGAAAACGGAGCCGAGCCGACGGTCACCGGCATCCGGCGAGGCATTCGTGCGTGGCCGACGGGCGAAGAGGCAGCAACGCGCAAGGATGAGTTGTTTAACGACCGTCTGATCGGCATAGCGCTCGAACGGTTGGCGGCTTGGTCCGGTAGCCGGGTAACGGCCGCACGCATCTGACGGAGACTATGGTGGCAGAAACGCAGATCGAATGGACCGACGCGACCTGGAACCCGGTCGCGGGCTGTTCGATCATGTCGGCCGGCTGTACAAATTGCTACGCGATGGAAATGGCGCGCCGCCTTGAGACGATGCGCGTCGACAAATATAGCGGGCTGACGCGGCAGAGCGGGAACCGCACGGTCTGGACCGGGCTTGTCCGTGAGGATCGCGACGCGCTCGCCATCCCGACGAAGTGGCGCAAGCCCCGGAAAATCTTCGTCAACTCGATGAGCGATCTCTTTCACGACGCTGTCTCTGACGATTTCATTCTCGAAGTGTGGCATGTGATGCGCGAGACGCCGCATCACCATTACCAGATCCTGACGAAGCGTCCCGAGCGCATGGCCTCGATCCTCAATGAAATCATCGGCGAGGTCTTGCCCAATGTCTGGCTCGGGACCAGCGTCGAAGACAAGGCGGTAGCGCATAGGGTAGAGATTCTGCGGAAGGTGCCCGCTGCCGTTCGCTTCATTTCGTTCGAGCCGTTGATTGGCTCGGTCGGGTCAATCGACCTTTACGGCATTCATTGGGCGATCGTCGGCGGCGAAAGCGGCCGTTCAGCGCGGCCGATCAAGGAAGAGTGGATCGACGAGATTCACGCTCAATGCATTCGCTACCGCACCAAATTCTTCTTCAAACAGTGGGGAACCTGGGGCGAAGACAATAAGAAGCGGTCGAAGAAGGCCAATGGCCGCATGTATCGCGGCAAGGCTTGGGACGACATGCCCGAGGCTTCTTTGGCACTCTAGGCGCAAGAGTGCTAACCGTATCTTCTGGCCAGGTCGGCATTGTGTTATGGCAGGACTCGCAGTCCGTTGTTCCCTATGGAGCAAATGCTGAATCCTGAGCCGCTGTGCTGCGGCCGAACAAGGATCGAGCGGTTATGGCGAAGAAACATTATGGATGGGAATTGGGCAAAGAGCTTCCGAAACTGGGAGCACATAGTCTCGCTAAGCATCAGGTATTTGAGAAATACACCGAGCGTTACATAGAGATCCTCTCGCCCACCCCTGCCAAGACCGAACTCAATTTGTCGATTGTCGACGGTTTCTGCGGCGGAGGTGCTTATGATCTGAACGGCGAGACCGTTCCGGGCTCGCCGATGTTGCTGTTGGGGGCGGTCCAGCGCGCGGAGGCTCGGCTTGCCGCTGTTCGCAAAAACGGCTTCGATGTCCGCGCCGACTACTTTTTCATCGACCGCAAGAAGCCGCACATCGACTTCCTGCAGGATTGCATCCTGCAGTCGGAGCATGCGCCGGAACTCGGCCGATCTATCCATCTATGCAACGACAGGTTCGAGAACCAGGCTCTCCCGATCATCAACGCGATCAAGGCGAAGGGTTCGAGCCACCGCTCGCTGTTCTTTCTGGATCAATATGGCTGGAGCGACGTGACCTTCGCCACGGTCCGCAACATTTTCCAGCAGCTGAAGAACCCTGAGGTCATCATCACCTTCTCGGTCGACAGCCTCATCGACTATTTGACCGACCAGACCGCCATGATGAGGAGCGGACAGGCGATCGAACTCGATCCCTCGCTGGGTGAGGCACTAGCGGCGATGAAGACCGAAGACGGTCAACGGTCGGTGATCCAAGGGTTTCTTTATCGTCACATCCTGAACAATACCGGCGCCCGATTTTACACGCCCTTTTTCATCCGGTCGCCCGACAGCCACCGTTCCTACTGGCTGCTACATCTGTCCCAACATGCGCGGGCTCGCGACGCGATGGCGCAGTTGCACTGGGAGCTGCAAAACACCTTTGTCCATCCCGGCAAGGCAGGCTTCAATGCGCTCGGTTTCGATCCGTCGATCGACATGAACCAGCCGCGTCTCGAGTTCGATTTTGGTTCAAACGCGCGCCAAGATTCGCTGAATACCGCGATTGAGCAACTCCCGGGCCTCTTTTATGACGACGCCGTTCGCCTGGGCGAACCGGTCACGATCGCGAAGCTGTTCGCGGCCCGTTGCAACGAGACTCCCTTGACGCTTGATCTTGTTGCGGAAGCAGTGCGCAGGCTGCGCGACGATCATATGGAGCTCGATGTCTTCACGAAGGACGGCACGCCCCGCCTCAGGGCGATGAAGCTCTCGCCCAAGGATATCGTGCGCGTTCCCATGCAGAAGTCCTTCCTTCACGCGGCAGCGACGACGCGGCGCCAGACGTGATGAGCCGCTGCGATGCCCGGTAAAGGCCATCTCGGTGAAGCGCTTCTGGGCCTTCTGACCAAAAGCCTGGGAACAGGCTTCCCTCGCGGCGTACGCGGCAAAACGCTTCTGACCGCCGCTGATTTCAGCGGCACCCACTCGGGTTCGCTCTTTACAAGCTACGCATTCCTGACGATCGATTTCGATCGGAACGGCAACTGGTTTTCGGCACAACAGTCGTTCCGTCGGCAAGAGCTTCGCAATCGAAGAATGTCGTACAAGGCGCTCAACGACAGCGCCCGGCGCCGCGCGCTGTCAACCTTCCTGTCGATGTCGGACCAACTCGTCGGCGCGTTGACCATTGTTGTCGTGCCGCGTGATTTCGGGCCGCTGGTGTGCAAGGCAGAAGGCACGTCGGATGCAGTTCTTGATCTCTGGAAGCCCGGCGTTCGTGAGCATCTCCTGCGCGTATCCCATCTTGGCGGCATGGTCACTGCACATTTTTCAAGTCCCGGGCAGGATGTCTTTTTCATTACCGATCAGGACGAGATCGCGTCGAACGCCGCGCAGCTTTCGCGATTGACCGAAATCATGAGCCGGATGATCGGCCATTCGTCACCGCATGGTTTCGGCCACTTGCGTGTGGGGACGACGAAGGACGATGACGGCTCCCTCATGCTTGAGGATCTCGCAGCGATCGCTGACCTTTCGGCAGGTGCGGTCTGCGACATCATGGGCTCGATGGCGGCGGATGACGTTACGCCCCGGCATCGCATCATCACGCCGCTGCCAGAAAAGGTTGCGGCGAAGTCCAGATTGATAGGCAGGTGGCTTAGCAAGCGCGAGAACAGTTTGCGTCGCGCGATCATTTTACTGAGGTCGGGCCCGGACGACGGCGGAGATTTAGTCCTGTCGGTTGCACTCCATAGCGGGCGGGAGAACATCATTATGCTTGGCGAGCAGCCGGTGCCATAACTCGGAAACGCTGTGCGGCGATGTCAGCTTTTGCCGAACTTCAACTGGGAACCGACAGTCTCCAAATGGCCCGGCGGCGTTGTAATTGGCCGAGTGAATGAACGGCAGGTTTCAAGTCCAAGCAAGGCATCGTTGAATGTCGCCTTTTGCGGCGGTTCTTGCCATTTCGGCAGCAAGGCCGGCAGCTTCGGTGGACGCGCTGAGCGCCAACCCCTATCCTGCGCCGTGATGTTCCACCTCCATTGCACCAAGAAACTGCTTGATCGGATCAAACCGGAAATCTGTGCGCCTGGGCCGAGCGACACTGCGCTGGGCGGCTGGTATGCCACGGCAATGTTTTGGAAGCCGCAAGTGGCGTTGCTGGTTTCCGAACGAACTCTGCTTCCTGTGCTCATGCCGCTGGCTCCAGCGGCCACGCTTGCTCGACGCTTTCCGGCGCAGCTGGCGCTCGTCTTGAAAGAGCACGGTGCCCCAAGCGAATTCATCGCTCAGGAAGTCTGGCGGATGGGCAAGGTCCAATATTCAAAGACCGCGAACCGGAGCGTCGTGGGCATCCTCAATGAGTTCGTTAAGCAGGCCGAATTCTGGCTGGCCGCCTATGCCTATGAAAAGGGTGATGATGACGACCTCCTGGCGATTTCGGCCAAGCTAGCGGAGACGCCATGTAGCCCGCTGTACAACGGCCCGGTTTCGCCGGACAAAGCCCTTCATCAACTCGTGAAAGCTGGTGCGCAGACATAAGTCTGCTGGCTGGTAACTGTGCCCGCAGATCCTACAGCACTCGGCCGGAAGCCCAAATCTTGCCGTCAGACAGGATCGGGCGGTAAATCGACGATACGGAAAACAGCCCCTGATCCTGCATCACGGACAAGGTCAACGTGCTCCCCATCCCAATGATAGTCGAGGTGCCGTCCCTGAAGGGGGTTTGACGCGCAGTCAGGGTAGAAGAGCGCGACGCATTCTCCATCTGGATGCCGGATGCTCGGGTAGACAATTCCGTCCGACCTCGCGCCCCTGAGCTGCCGCGCGAGCGCTTGAGATGCGGCATAGGCGTCGGAATCGAGCGCCTGAATCGGCTCGCCTGCCAGAGGACGAAGATCATGCAGTTCTGCATTGACGGACATGACGATTTCCCGGAACTGCGAAGTCCAGCCAGGTGCTTGCCTAGTCCGTGCCATGAAGCGGGCATGGTGGTGGATCGTCTCGAACAGCGCGGTCTCGAACCGGTCCCCAACATAGAGCACGCCGTAGCTGCCATCGGTAAACCGGCTTGGCCGGTCGGTGCTGACATGGGTGAATGGCGCCATAAGGTAGGAGGCCCCGTTGCCGCCGACGCGGCGATCGACAGGAACGAGGTCGAGATTGCCAATCGTCGCTATAATGCGGGGATTGGTCTTCTGCTCTGCCGAGATCAGTAGCGGCCAGTCGGCGGGATCAGCGATGTCTTCGAACAGGTCGATCGGCGGAAAGGCACTTCGGATGATCCTGACAGCGCCCTTCCACTCAACTCGAGAAACTGGGATATCTGCCGCTTCACTCACCAGCCACCGCGCTCGGCGTCAAGATAGCGACGCACCCGCATGATGTCGGTGAGTTCGCCTCCAAGCATCACGTCAAGAGCACTGCCTCCACCGAACACGTCGTTGTTCGCCCTGATCCATCCATAACCACGGGCCGCTTCCGAGAAGATGATCCGGAGCGCCTTGTGGATGCCCATGAGGTTAGAGAGACGAGTACGCCCATCACGCGAAACGCGCCCGGGACCTTCCGCCTTCCATCGGCGATAGGTGCGAACCGGCATGTCGAGCAGCGTTGCCGCCTGCTCGTCGGTCAGTTCCCATTTGCCGAAAAGATTGAGGGCGGCCCGGAACATGGCAGCCGCCTCGTCCTGGGTAATCGGATCGGGACGGAAAGCGGTAAGGGCAGTATCAACGGGTTGCAGGGCCAGCATGGCATTTCTCCATATGGCATCATATATGGGGTTTGATGCCATTTGGCAAGAAGCTATGCCGATGATACCAGTCGGGCAATCACGCTCGCCGCGCCCTCGATCAGCACGAAGAGCCGGGTCTGATAGCGGATGATCTCGGTAAAGCAGCCTTGGGCCTTGTACCAGTCGAGCCGAGCAGCACTCCATCCCGTGAGTTCAAGTCTCTGTGAGCCATTGACCAGACTGCGTTTGACCAGGAGCTTTTCGCGGCCCGCGAGTTCCATGGCGCGGCCCGTCGCCAAGACGGTCTGGACAATGTCGTCGGCGGAAAGAGTTTGCTCGCGTTCCAGACCCAGCGCTCGGCACAGTTCGGGCACGCAATGGACGGGAACCTCTCGGCCGAGGAGCGAACGGCCACCTGCTGCCGAAATGCGGCTTACCCTAACGAAATCCGAAGGGAGCTTGTCCCAGACCGGAAGCAGGAGGCCCGTCGCAAGATATAGGCGCTCGCGCTTGTGGCTGGAACGGGCTTCTTCGACCTCGGTCGCCCAGGAGTTTTGAAAATCGTCGAGGGAGATATCCTCCCAGCTGCTCTCACCCAACTGATCCGCGGTGATGTGGCTGCGCTTGAGGGGGCGAAGCAATTCGAAGCGGGTCACGCGCGTACCGTCATCGGCAAGGATGCTTCGGGCGGACACCAGCAAGGCGACCCGACCAGAGCGGGCGTTCCGAACCGGTCGCTGCCGTGGCCCGGTGAGGCCGTGGATCTCCTCGAGCCGCTTAAGCGTAAGCGGCTTCAGAGCTCTGGCGATTTCCAATTCGAGCAGATGGGTGGTCGCGCCTGAGGCCGGATCGGTGCGCAGCAGCGTGTCCGACAGGACAGAGAAGTCCTCGACCGCAATGGTCTCGAGGCCGAGATCGAGCGTCCCAGCCTGCCGGGCGGCATCGATACGCGCCTCCACGAGCCCCATGAACTCGTCGAAGATCGCGTTCTGCAGGGCAATGGGAAGCGCGAGAATGCGGTTGAGCCACCGCTGGATCGACGGCAGGTCATCGACCATCGAACCATCAGGCGCTTCGATCCGGAGACCTGTCAGCTCCTGAAAGCGCCCGAGACTGACGGCTTCGAGCTTGCCGGTGAACAACAGGCCGAACCAGCGATGGAGCGCCTCCTTAGCGTAGATGCTTTCGAGATTGTCGGCAGGATCGAAGAGGTTCTGGCCACCGGTCTGGCGCTGCCCGCGCGTAAGAGCACCAAGACTGTCCAGGCGCCGCGCGATCGTCGAGATGAACCGGCGCTCGCCGCGCACATCGGTGGTTACCGGCCTGAACAGCGGCGCAGATGCCTGGTTGGTGCGATTGGTGCGGCCTAGCCCCTGGATTGCGGCATCAGCGCGCCAGCCCGGCTCGAGCAGGAAGTGGACGCGACGGGCCTGGTTCCTGGCGGCAAGATCGGCATGGTAGCTACGCCCGGTTCCCCCGGCATCGGAGAACACCAGGATGCGCTTGGCACCGTCCATGAACGCTTGGGTTTCAGCGACGTTGGCGCGGGGAGCCCGGGATTGGAGTTTCTGACGACCATCCCGGCCGACGATGAGCCGACGGGTGCGACCGGTCACTTCGGCCACCTGCTTAACGCCGAAGCGCTCAATGATGGCATCGAGCGCAGTAGCAATCGGCGGCAAGGCGCAGAGCTGCTCGATCATCCGGTCGCGCGCTGCAAGCGCGGAGCGGCACAACACGGGAGCGCCTTGCTCGTCACTCATCGGCTCGGACCGCGGGTTGCCATTTTCGTCGGTGAACACCGCCATCAGGCGGACAGGAAAGCTCTTGGCGAGATAGTCGATCATGTCCGTCGTCAGAACATTCGGCACAACTCGCGGCGTAAATTAGCGGAGTGCGGACCTCGTCTGGGGGTTGATGTTAGGCGGCGAGCTTGCGGTGTTGCAAGCGCCGATGTTCGATGGTCTGTCGCTTGATCCTTTCGCGCTGTTTGATGATGGCTGGAGCCCTGCCGAAGTAGGCATCGGCGGGCGTCACGTTGTTCAGGCTCTCGTGGTAACGCTGGTGGTTGTAGTACTCGACGAAGGCCTCGATTTGGGCTTCGAGGTCGCCGGGCAAAAAGTAGTTTTCCAGCAGGATGCGGTTTTTCAGGGTTTGGTGCCAGCGCTCGATCTTGCCCTGGGTTTGCGGGTGCATCGGGGCACCGCGCACGTGGCTCATCTTCCGGGCCTCAATGTATTCAGCCAATTCGCCGGCGATGTAGCTGGGGCCATTATCCGACAACAGCCTGGGCTTGTGCAGCACCGTGGCGCTGTCGCAGCCCGATGCGCCAAGGGCCAGGTCGAGCGTGTCGGTCACATCCTCGGCGCGCATGTTGGTGCACAGTTTCCAGGCGATAATGTAGCGCGAGAAGTCGTCGAGCACGGTCGACAGGTACATCCAGCCCCACCCGATGATCTTGAGTGGAGTAGGAAGCGCATAAGCGCTTCCCCTCCCCGAACCGTACGTGCACCTTTCAGCGCATACGGCTCTCTATTCAACCTTGGTCCAAGGCCATGGCGACATCACGATAGCGGGAGGTGACGGTGTTTCGGAGCTCGTCCCGATAGATGTAGGGATTTCGCTCCGGATTCCGCCACCGGAACTGCATCTTCTGGCTTGTGACCAGTCGTCGCAGCGCCTTGCCGACGGCATTGCCCTGATTGCTTCGACCGTAGACCAGCCACGTCTTCGATTGGCCGGTTTCCGGCATGCGGTACCATTTACGCATCAAAGGCTTGATACGGGACCGGTACTTCTGCGCCAACCAGTGCGCCATTTTCCAGAACACGACGGTGTCGATGCGCCGGAATGTGCGCGCCGTGAAGTCGGTGAACCTGTAGAACGCAGCCCATCCCGCCAGCTGGCGGTTCAGACCGTCGATCATGTCCACCGCGGCAACCTCATGATTGCCGGAGAGAGCCTCGACCAATCGGCGAGCGAAGGTCTTGGCCTTCTCCTTGGGTATCGTTGAGACCACGGACATGCGTCCGCTCGATCCCCGCCTGCGGATAATCCGGTGCCCGAGGAACACGAACCCGTCGTCGACGTGGGTGATATGGCTCTTGTCCATATTCAACGTCAGCTTCAGGTCGTCTTCCAGAAAGGCCCGGCATTCCTCGCGGATGGCCTCGGCATGTGCCTTGGTGCCCTTGACGATGACAACGAAGTCATCGGCGTAACGGCAGTAGGCGACAGCAGGTTTCCATTGCCGGTTCTCGCGAACCGTGATGGGGCGCCCCTGCTGGATGCCGAAGTTCCATGCCCAGCGATCCTTTCGCGCCTTGTCGCTCAGGTATTTCGCCTCCAGCCACGCATCAAACTCATGGAGCATGATGTTGGACAGGAGCGGCGACAGCACGCCGCCTTGCGGTACACCTTCGCTTGAGGCGACGAACAGGCCACGGTCGACGTGGCCCGCCTTCAGGAATCGCCAGAGCAGATCAACAAACCGATCATCCCGGATTCGCCGCCGAACGCAGCGAAGCAGAAGCCGGTGGTGGACCGTATCGAAGTAGCTCGCCAGATCACCTTCGATGATCCAGCGGCCCCGCGCTCCGGCACCACTATCCTGCAACTGTATCTTCACGGTCCGGACAGCGTGATGCACGCTGCGTTCCGGCCTGAAGCCGTAGGAGAGGCGATGGAAGTCGCTTTCCCAGATCGGCTCCATGGCCATCAGCATCGCGCGCTGGACGATGCGGTCTTTCAGGGTCGGGATACCAAGTGGTCGTTTCTTGCCATTGGCTTTCGGGATATAGATTCGCCTGACCGGCTGCGGGTGATAACTCCCCGTCAGCAAGTCCGTTCGCAGACTGGCCAGCTGTTCTGCCAGTACGGCCTGCATCCGTCGCTTGTCCATTCCGTCGATGCCCGGCGTATTGGCGCCACTCGACGCCAGCACGATCCGAGCCGCCTCGGCAAGCCACGCCCGATCGGCAATGAGCCGGAGAAGGCGATCGAACTTGCGGTTCTGGTCGCTCTCGGCCCACGTCGCGAGCTTGTGCTGCATTTCGCTGATTATCAAAGGTCTTCACCTCGTTTGGTCAGGTAGTTTGCACTTCAAGCTGATTGAACTGTCCCCCTTCGCCATGTGACAGGCTTTCCCTGTCGCGGACTACTACGGGGACTCCGCCAGCACGGTGGACATCGGGGCCAACTCCCTTGGCATTCCATCATGCCTTCCCTCGTTCATATGCTGGACTTTCGCGCGCTGGGGAGGCTGCCGGTCGCAGTCCTTGTCCTTGCGTCCCGCAAGTCGATGCCGATGCCATGGCCTGGCTGCATTCTCTCCATGGCTCCATGCGGACGGGCTACATTTCCGGCCACATTCGGATGTCGCCGACATACGTCTCCGGCGCCATCATCAGCATTCCGCCTGTTAAGCCGTGTAGGCGAAGGCGACATTTCAGCCCTCGGATGCGGATTAACCGGTTCGTGTTCCTCAACCTTCCAGCGCTACAGCCTCGGGGACCATCTCGGCGTAACGGCTTCGCCTCAATCCCCTTTACCTGCGGGCTACGTCACCCTGCCAGTTGACGGCAGGTCACCGCCGCTTGGGCTCATGCCCCCTCACAGCAGAGGGCAAGGCATTCGTTCAGTTCCTCCTTTCTCCTTTGCATTCCAGTCATATGCACCCCGGACCATCCGGGACGAGGCGCACAGTAGGTAAAATCAGTCTGCCACATCTCGTTTACCCGCGTGGTCTTGGTGTGGAACTGATCGGCGGCCTTGATCACGACATAGGCCGGGCTGGTGATCAGATCGTGGGCCTTCAACAGACGGTAAACCGTGGCTTCCGACACGAAGTAGCGCCTCTCATCGGTAAAACGCACCGCCAGTTCCCGGGGGCTTAGCTCGGACTGCCCCAGCGCCAGCTCGATGATCTGATCATGGATGTCAGGCGGGATCCGGTTCCACACCCGGCTCGGTGTCGATGGCCGATCCTCCAGCGCCTCCGGGCCGCCTTCGAGGAACCGGTCGTACCAGCGGTAGAAGGTCCGACGGGCAATGCCGAGCTCGTCCAACGTGTGCTTGGCTGGTAGGTGCGATTGCTCGACGATCCGGATGATCTCGAGCTTCTCCGATGCTGGATACCTCATTCGTCGTCGCCCCCATCCGCGATCATACTTTTTTTGAGCAGACGGTTTTCGAGCGTCAGGTCGGCAACGCATTCCTTCAGGGCACGGGCTTCGCGGCGCAGGTCCTGCACCTCGCCGGTGGTTGCGGCACGGGCAGTGTCGCCAGCCAGGCGACGCTTGCCCGCTTCCATGAACTCCTTCGACCAGGTGTAATACAGGCTTTGGGCGATGCCTTCCTTGCGGCACAGCTCGGCAATGCTGTCCTCGCCGCGCAGGCCATCCAGCACGATCCTGATCTTGTCTTCGGCCGAGAAGTGCCGACGGGTCTGCCGCCGGATGTCCTTCACCACCCGCTCGGCAGGGGCCTTCATCGGCGATTTTTTTAAGGAGTGTTGGGGCTTCATCTTCGTTCCTTCGTCACTACGACGAAGCCCCAACACTCCTTAAATCACAACCTCAAATCTGTGCCATTGGTGCTGACGGGGAACAGTTTGCCAGGATCAGACCAGTCAATCCCGTCCAGTTCGGACCATGGCATGCTACGGATCATACCGGGTCGTTGTGCTGTGAGCGCAATAAAGCGGGATGCGAGCTTCGTGAGCGGTGAGGCAGGTTCAGCTTCCGTCTTGCAAATCATGTTGTGGAGTTCGGGCAACGTAAGGAGAGCAGGCCGTTTTCGGGATCGTGGCACAGGTTTCAGTGCTTTCGCTACGATTGCGGCAGGATCCCGGCTGCCGGCGCCTTCTGCGATAGAGTGGACAAACACAGCAGACATTCGCTGCCGTACCCGGTGTGCCGTTTCGATGGCGCCGCGCTTCTCGATCTTCCGGAGAACAGTAAGGACAATTGGCTCATCTATCTCCGTAATGGGCAGATTGCCGAGCCAAGGGAAAACCTCCTTCTCAAGGCTTGTGATGACATCATTGGCGTGAACGGGCGTCCAGCGTTTCTCCTGCAGTCCAAACCAGACCCTAGCCATTGACTCGAAGGTATTTGCCGCCGCTGCCGCGTTGCGCAGTGCTTGCTTCTTGGCCTCCAGACCCGGGTCGCGACCTTCTTTCAACAACTTCCGGGCTTCAGCCTTGCGATCCCGCGCTTCAGCCAAAGTAACCTCGGGATAGGAGCCGAAAACCAGTCTGCGTTCTTTGCCAGCGAAGCGATACTTGAAACGCCAGCTTTTGTGCCCGGACTTCGCTATGAAGAGGTGAAGCCCTTCCGAGTCCGAGAGCTTGTAATCACGGTCTTTCGCCTTGGCGTTACGGACAGTCATGTCGTTGAGCATAAATGCCCCCAAATCTCGATTTCACTGCCCCCAAAATGCCCCCACTTTACTCTGGAGGCATACGGAAGCATAAGATCAAACAGGGAACGAAATAGCACAAAAAGACCAGAAAATCAAGGTTTTCTGCCGTTTAATGGAAGCTTTCAGATTGCTGGCTGGCGGAGAGGGTGGGATTCGAACCCACGGTACGGTTTCCCGTACACTGCATTTCGAGTGCAGCGCATTCGACCACTCTGCCACCTCTCCGCGAAGTGTCCTTAGGGTGCCGGTAGAAGGCATTGCCCGGTCGAGGAAGCGCGCCGTTAGCGCACGGTTCACGAATTGCCAATCAAAAAAACCCGCCCTGCCCGTTTGCGCCCACCTTTTGCAAAGCCTCGCTTGTTTGCGACGCAGCACACGCCTATATGCGGTATATGGATCGTGCGAGTTTCTTTTCGCCCCAGGCTGGCCGCGATATTTCAGCCCCTCCCGTCTCATCGGCGCGCTTTTCGATTGGCGAAGTCGTGCGGCACCGAATGTTCGGGTTTCGCGGGGTCGTCGTCGATGTAGACCCTGTCTTTGCCAATTCCGAAGAATGGTATCAGTCCATCCCGGAAGATATCCGACCCATGCGCGATCAGCCCTATTACCATCTTCTGGCCGAAAACGACGAAAGCAGTTATGTTGCCTATGTCAGCCAGCAAAACCTGATGGGCGATGCAGATGCCGGGCCGGTGGATCATCCTTCGATCGAAGAGATGTTCGAAGGCTTCCGCAACGGCCGTTACCGCCTGCGCCGCAGCCTTTCTCACTGATCGGGCCGGGGTAGCCCCCCCGCGCGGTCAGTTCTTCAGCTTCCAGCCCGATCGCAGCAGTACATAGAGCAGCGCCGTAATGGCGATGTTCAGCACACCCAGCCCGATCGCGCCATGCAGCACTGCCAGATTGGTATCACCGATGTCGCTCTTGCCCAGAAAGCCGAAGCGGAAGCCCGATATCACGTAGAAGATCGGATTGGCACGGCTTACTGCCTGGAATGCCGGTGCCAGATTGTCGATCACGTAGAACGTGCCTGAAAGCATCGACAGCGGCGTTATCACGAAGTTGGTGATGGCGGCGTTATGATCGAACTTTTCGGCCCAGATCGATGTCAGCACACCGATCACCGCCAGCAGGATCGAACCCATGAGGCCGAACCACACCACCGCCCAGGGGTGCGCCATGCTCAAGTCCACGCCCGGCCACAGCAGCATTGCCCCCGCCACCGCAAAGCCGACCAGCACGGCGCGCGTCACCGCTGCGCCAACCAGCGCCGCCGTCAGTTCTCCGGTGCTGATCGGCGGCATCAGGTAATCCACGATGGTGCCCTGTATCTTGCCGCCCAGCAGGCTGAAGCTGGAATTGGCGAACGAATTGTTGATCATCGCCATCGCAATCAGACCGGGCGCAACGAAGCTGGCGAAATTGACCCCCAGCACGATCCGGCTGCCGCCGCTGGCCCCGCCGCCCAGCGCCAGCGTGAATATCATCAGATAAAGCAGCGTTGTAACCGCCGGTGCCCAGATCGTCTGGGTCTGCACCTTGAAGAAACGGCGCACCTCCTTCATATAGAGGGTCCACATCCCCAACCTGTTGAAGCTGCGGAACACCGGCTGTCCTGGTGGGGTAAAGGTTACGGCGCCATTTGCGCCAGCTTCGTGGGTGATGGCCCCTTCATGGGGCGACGATTGATTGGCCATGCGTCTTGCGGTATCGCGCGCGGCTGCCAATGGCAAGATTTGCCGAACGGGCATTGCCCGTGCAGGATGAAACGGTCGGGTAAGCCCCTCCGCATGAAGGACGTTTGAAGGCATGAGCTGGACCGAAGAGCGCATCGAAAAGCTGACGAAGATGTGGGAAGGCGGCTCCACCGCCAGCCAGATCGCCGAAGAGCTTGGCGGTGTCAGCCGCAATGCCGTCATCGGCAAAGCCCACCGCCTTGGACTCAAGGCACGTCCGTCCCCGGTCAAGGCCAATGAAAAGACGGACGCACCGGCCGTAGCTGCCGCACCCAAAGTGGCAAAGCCCGCGCCAGCACCGTCGCCCGAACCGAAGATGGCGGTTCCGCCACGACCAGTCCCCACCCCGGTTGCCGCGCCTGCCCCGCGCGCGGCCGCACCTGCGCCTGAGCCGCGCCCCGTCGCCGCGGAATCGGGCACCGATGCCCCTGCGCCCAAGCCCGCTCCGCGAATCGTCTCGGTCGGCCCCGGTGGCTTTCTGCGCCAAGGCCCCGGTGATCAGCAGGCACCCATTCCGCCAGCGCCGCCCCGCCGTCTCGTGCCGGCGCGCCCCAGCCCGGAAATTTCGGACAAGACCAGCCTGCTCGATCTCAACGATCGCATCTGCCGCTGGCCGATGGGCCACCCTGGCGAACCCGACTTCCACTTCTGTGGTGACAAGGTGAATCCCGGCTTCCCGTATTGCGTCGAACATTGCGGCCGTGCCTATCAGGCACAATTGCCGCGCGGCCATCGCCGCCCTCCCCCGCCGATGCCTTTCGGCGGTCCCAGGGTGCGTTAACGTCGAAGCACGCCAAGAGACGCGGATCAAAGGCGGACCCTGCAAACGCCTCATTCTTCTGCGGGACATTACCTAATCGCTCAATTGCGGGCGCCACAGTGGTTAATACCGCGTGGCGCCCGTCGTTCTTCAGGACATGACTCACGAAGATCCTGCGCGCGGTTCGCGATCCCGTCTGCTGAAATGGCTTGGCCTGTCCGACCATGAGCATGCCTCGGAAACAATACCCGTTGTCGATGCCGACGCCTTCCGCGATCCCCAGGCGCGCGATGTGTGGTTGCCTGCAAAGCGCCGGATGATTGGAAAAGTGGCCGATTTCCTGATCGATCACGATCTCGAAGTCATGCCTCGCACACTCGGCATCGCTTACGATTGCGTCACCGGCGGCAACCCGAAGCTTACGCAGCTGATTCTCGAACGCACGGAATCGGGTCAGCCCGTCACGCTCAAATGGCTAGAACAGGTCCAGCGCGAAATCGAAGGCGAAAGTACTGCCGAAATGCTGAACTCGCTGATGTCACGGCTCGAAGAAAGCCTCGACGAATTTTCACGCGCGACGACCAGCGCCCATTCCGCCACCAGCGATTACGGCGCCGCGCTGAAGCAACATGTCGATGACCTTGAGCAGGTCAGCAAAGCCGGGGTTGTCATCACCGAACTGGCAACGCTGGCGCGCGCGATGATGAGCCGCACACGCGAAATCGAACACAATCTCAGCGAATCGCAACAGCGCGCGTCGACCCTGCAGCAAAGCCTTGATGAAGCGCGGCGCGTGGCCGATGAGGATCACCTGACCGGTCTTCCCAACCGCCGCGCGTTCGAAACCACGTTCGACAGGGAACTGGAAAATGCCAGGGCCGCCGGTGAGCCGTTATCCGTCGCCTTTGTCGATATCGATCACTTCAAGCGGATCAACGACACCCACGGCCACGCATCAGGCGATCGCGTACTGAAAGTCGTGGCCGAAACGCTCAGCCGCATATCGGATTCGCGCTGCCACGTCGCGCGCCACGGTGGTGAGGAATTCGCCGTGCTGTTCCGCGCGCTGACCCCGGAAAAGGCATGGAGGCGGCTTGATGCCGCGCGCGAGGAGATCGCCGAGCGCAGACTGGTGAACCGCGCCACGGACATGCCGTTCGGGCGAATCACGTTTTCCGGCGGCATTGCCGATGTCTTCGCCTATCCCACCAAGGGCAATGCCCTGAAAGCGGCAGACGAAACACTTTACGCGGCCAAGCATTCCGGGCGAAACCAGATCCTGCTGGCAGGGCACGAACCGCCGCCGATGCAGGACGCGGCCTGATCACTTTCAGAAAATATTAGGAAAATTGACAGAAAAGCCTCTGGATGGGGCATTCCGATAAAGTCATGTCAATTCACTATCTGCGCGTGATCGCCGCGCTGATGGTCGTTTGCATGCACATGTTCAGCTACGGACTGGTTGCCGGCGTCACTGTAAATCCGGTTTACTGGATGAAGCATGGCGTTTCGATATTTCTGGTCATTTCCGGGTTCGTCGCCGTGGTCTCGACCGAAAAACTGCCCTCCAACGCAATGAGCTTCATTCGGCGGCGGTTGGTTCGCATCGCGCCGTTGTACTGGATCGCCACCTTGCTGCTGGTCCTTGCCGGAATCACCAATCGCGGTGACGAGGCAAGCCTGCTTTTATCGTTGCTGTTCCTACCAACCCCGGTCCATGGCGTCGATCGCCTGATTTCACCGACGCTTGACGTGGGCTGGACGCTGTGTCTCGAAGTTGCGTTCTACCTTTTCTTCGCTGCATCGATGGCGCTGCCGCGCCGGATATCGGTCCTGGGTACGGCTGCTGCCCTGATTGCCATAGGGCTTGTCGGACCCACGTTGGCAAGCGGGCCGTGGACAAGGTTTTATCTCTCGCCGCTTGTGCTGGAATTCGGGGCAGGCATGCTGCTGGCCTGGACCGGGCTGAAGGCGCCATGGTGGCTTTGCCCTGTCGGCTTTGTCCTGCTGGCAACACTGGGTAGTGTCACCGACAATCATACCCTGGCGGTTTCATTGCCCGCAATCCTGATCGTTGGCGGCGCGCGCGGCATGGACTCGTGGCTTCGTCCGGTCGCCTTTCTCGAACTGCTCGGCAACGCCTCCTATGCGCTCTATCTGTTCCATCGTCACGCACTGGCGCTGGTCGTCGTATCCTTGCTGGGCCGACCGGCACCGATGGCGCTGCTGCTGCCCGTTGGATTTACCATTTGCGTAACCGTTGGCGTACTGTTCCATCGACATGTAGAAACGCCGATCGGACGAGCATTGTCAGCGCGCAGGAAGCCCGCAGGGATCAGATATCCGATCCCTGCCTGACCCGGTTCCTGCCACATCGCGTGGCTTTAGCGGTATTGCGAATTCTGGCTTCGCTGGAAGGTGTAGCGCGCCACGTTGCCCTCGATCACGTCCTTCCTGAACACCACGCGCATTTCCTCGGCGCCTTCTTCGCGGGTGCAGACAAGACGCGTTCCGCCCGATGGCAAAGTCTCGATCGCGCTGATCGAAACCCCCGCCTGGTCGCAACGGGTACGGACTTTCGCCTCAGGCAGGCTCAGGTTCATGGCGCGGCTCATGCGATTATCCTTTGGTTGCAATGGTCATGCAGATCGGTGTCATCCATGAACAGCGTCCAGCCGCCCGCGGCAAGCGCGCCTTCGGCCTGTTGCCAGGCCTGTATGCGCCGTGCCACAGATCCTGCACACGCCAGATGACGCGTACGCAATCTGGCACTGGTGCTGGCCATTGCGCGCAACAGCGATTGCTGATGCTCGGCGTAAAGGAGATTGAGGTCCATGGACGGACTCCCACTGCGTAAGCGGGAGCGCGCGGGGTCTCTCAGCCGATGATGCCTACAATGGTCTTCTCATCGATAAAGGCCCCATGGGCGCAAATCGTTGAAATTGCAACCGTGGCGCGGTGGTGATGTCGGTCAGCCGCGCCCGCGATAGGACGGTACGCCCTGGTCCGGCAGCCACAGCCCCGCAGGTGGGGAGCCGGATTGCCAGAACACGTCGATGGGGATGCCGCCGCGCGGATACCAGTACCCCCCGATGCGCAGCCACTGCGGACGCATTTCGTCGAACAGGCGCTGCCCGATACCCACGGTCACGTCTTCGTGAAAGCCCGCATGATTGCGGAACGATCCGAGGAACAGCTTCAACGCCTTTGATTCCACGATGGTTTCACCGGGCGCATAATCAATCACCAGATGCGCAAAATCGGGCTGGCCGGTGACCGGGCACAGCGACGTGAATTCCGGCGCGGCAAAGCGGATCATGTAAAGCATGCCGGGGCGCGGATTGGGCACGTAATCGAGCGCGGCCTCTTCCGGGCTTGCAGGAAGCGCGCTGGCTTTGCCGAGGTGGAGCGGTCCTTCGCTGGCCATGTCGTGATCGTCCCTTGAAACCTGTCTGCGAAACCTGTCTGCTCGCGCGGATTCCTGCGCAACGCCATTCGCGCCGCCATGCACCTGTCGCAGCCCAAGGGCAAGTCGGCGGGCGATGCCCTCTGGTTCAGCCGGGATTAAACCGACCTCGCCTGTTCGCCAGAACATGATCAGGATCGTGGGGAAATTTCCGGTTTTCACGGCAGCGGCGATGGTGGCCACCGCGCTGCCGCTCGCCGCCGCGTTGGCGCAGGATGTCGGATCTTATCAACTTCCGCCCGCGCCGTCGCAAACGGCTACGCCCCAAGGCCCGGTCGTGCCCGACGCTGCCCCTCCGCGCGCCGTGACGACGGGCGCACCCCGGATCGAAACGACAGAGCCTGCGCCGGTGATCGCGGTCCCGCAACCGACACCAGCCCCAACAGCGTCGCCGCGCGCGCGAACGCAGGGCAATTCCCGCCCTGTCCCGACGCCACCCCGCATCAGCACCCCGGCAGTCCAGACTACGCCCACACTGGCCCCCGATCCGCTGCCCACCGCTGCCAGCGCCGTCCCGGTGCGATCTTTTCCTAGCCCGTCAGACGAAGGTCTGGAGCCGCCACAGGACGAATGGCCATGGGGCTGGATCGGCACACTGATGATCGCCGCCTTGGCTGCGGCCGGCTGGCTGCTGTGGCGACGGCGCATGCGCGACGAGCCGATCGCAGAGTTCGCGCCGCCGGCCGTCCAGCGTCGGACCTCTGAAAAGCCGGCGAAGGTCGAAGCGACCGCTGCCCCGCCACCGCTTGTCGTCGATCTTGTCGCAACCCGCATGAGCGCCAGCCTTGTAAATGCTACGCTTTCCTATCGCCTTATCCTGACTGGCAGCGCCGACCTGACAGGCGTTATCGTGCGCGCCGACATGACCTCCGCTCACGCATCGCGCCCCGCCCAAGAGCAACTCGGATCAGCCGACGCCCCCGTCCTCCATCGCCTGGATCACATGACCGGAGGAGAGGTCATCGAATGCGTTGGCGAAATCCGCCTGCCGCTCGCCGCGATCACTCCTATCCGCCACGGCACCGCCGCGCTTTTCGTGCCGCTGGTGCGAATCGAGGTGACCGCCGCCCTTGCAGGCCAGACGATCACGCTACGCTCCGCCTTCGTTGTCGGGCTTGACGATGCAAGCTCCGGCGCGCGGTTGCAGCCGTTTCGCCTTGATCTCGGCCCACGCGTCTATGGCGAAGTCGGGCAACGCGTGCTGCCCGTGCCCGCTTTCGCCTGATTATCGTCGCCCGGCTTTTTCGTCTCGACGCCCCCCGATGCCGCGTCTAGTCTTGCCCGGACGAACCCGCGCCAGACGGGTCGCACAAGGCAGGCAGGAGCAACGGAAACCATGGATTCACTGGTGTCTACCCAGTGGCTCGCGGACGAGATGGGCGCGAGCGACCTTCGTATTGTCGACGCTACGGCATTCCTGCCGGAACACGGCCGCTATCCGTTGCTGGAATACGAGGCGTGCCACATCCCCGGCGCGGTGTTCATGGACTTGTCCGAACTGGTGGACACGGCCTCGCCCATACCTAACACCCTGCCATCGGCGGAAAAATTCGCGAGCCGCATGCAGGCGCTCGGCCTTGGCGATGGCAGCCGCGTGGTGATCTATGACGACAGCCCGATCAAGTCCGCAACGCGCGCATGGTTCATGCTGACGATGTTCGGCGCGCAGAACGTCGCCCTGCTCGATGGCGGGATCGCCAAGTGGAAATCGGAGGGCCGCCCCTGCGCGCAAGGCACCGAGACGCTGCGCCAGCGCCACTTCACGGTCTGGTCGGATGACGCCCATGTGCGCTCCAAGGCCGATGTCCTCGCCAATCTTGCCAGTCATGCCGAACAACTGATCGACGCGCGCGGCGCGGGCCGGTTCACCGGCGATGTGCCCGAAGCCAACCCGGCTCTTGCCAGCGGCCACATCCCCGGCGCACGCAACCTGCCCTATTCCACCCTGTTCAACCCCGATGGCACGTGGAAATCACCTGAAGCGATCAAGGCCGCGTTCGAGGCGGCCGACATCAATCTTTCCCGCCCCCTGATCTCGTCCTGCGGTTCAGGCATGACCGCCAACGTCCTGATCTTCGCCGCCCACCTCATCGGTAAGGACGATGTTTCGCTCTACGACGGTTCATGGAGCGAATGGGGCCTGGACCCGGCCACGCCCAAGGCGACGGGGGCGGTTTGAGTTTGGATTGAACTGCGCGGTTTTTCTGTTGTTGAATTCCCGCCTTCGCGGAAATGACGATTAGAAGAGCAGTGGAAATTCGGGTGTGCTTGTGCACGACCAAGGCGGATTTCAGAAGATAGCGCCAGAACCAAACCATTCGTCATTCCCGCGCATGCGGGAATCCAGTAGCAACCTCGCGCATGCAGCGCGAGTTTTCGCCGACGACCTACCTTCTCGCCTCAGCGCGAAACGGAACGCTTTACGTGGGCGTTACGTCCAATCTGCTTGGCCGTATTCATCAGCATCGCGAGGGCACTTTCAAAGGATTTACCGACCGGCATGGCGTGAAGCGGCTGGTGTGGTTTGAACAGCATTCCACGATGGAGCATGCCATCACGCGCGAGAAGCGGATCAAGAAGTGGGACCGGGCGTGGAAGTTGCGGCTAATTGAGGAGGGAAATCCTGACTGGCGAGATCTGGCGGAAGATGTCGGGTTTCCAGCTTTGGGGGTGATGTCAGTTGGGCTAACGTGAGTCTTTATGTCGCTGGATTCCCGCCTTCGCGGGAATGACAAGGTTGAGGCGGTGACGCTGGCTTTTGCACCGAACCCCATGACTCCCGCCCCGTCCCTCTGCTAACGCCCGAAGCATGAGCAGTTTTGACGATATGAGCAAATTCGCCCCCGCAACGCGCGGCGTGCTGGCCGGGCGGCGTGCGGGGTGGACGGGGACGCCGGAGCACCCCGGCGCGGTGGTCAATCCGGCGGTGTGGCGGGCTTCGACGCATCTTTATCCCGATATGGCGGCGCTGAGGGCGCATCCGGCCAATACGGATGGAAATTTCTACTACGGGCGGCGTGGGGGGCCTACGCAGTGGGCCTTGGCCGAGGCGCTGACACAACTGGAGCCGGGGGCGGCCAAAAGCGGTGGGGGCACTGTGCTTTATTCTTCGGGGGTGGCGGCGATTGCGGGGGTTCTGCTCACCGTGCTCCGCCCCGGCGACGTGCTTTTGATGACCGACAATGCCTATGAGCCGAGCCGGGTGATGGGGCGCGGATTGCTAAAGGATTTCGGCGTGGAGACCCGCTGGTTCGATCCGACCGACCTTGCCGCGTTCGAAGCCGCCTGCTGCGAGCGCACCCGCGCGGTGCTGCTCGAAAGCCCCGGCAGCCTGACCATGGAAGTGCAGGACGTGCCTGCGCTGGCAGCGGCCGCGCGCGCGCGCGGGATCGTATCAGTGCTCGACAACACCTGGGCCTCGTCCCTGGGTTTTGCCGCGCTGGAGCACGGCGTGGATATCGCGGTGATGAGCCTGACCAAGCATGTCTCCGGCCATTCGGACTGCATGATGGGCAGTGCCAGCGCTGGCGAGGAATGGTATCGCAAGCTGCGCCTGCGCGCGCAGGGAATGGGCACTGTGGTCTCGCCCGACGATGCCTCGCTGATGCTGCGGGGGTTGCGCACGATGAAGCTGCGGCTGGAGGCGGAGACGGCTTCTGCGCTGGCGATTGCCCAATGGCTGCAAGGGCGGTCCGAAGTGGCGCGGGTGCTGTGCCCGATGTTGCCGGGATCGCCGGGGCATGATCTGTGGCGCCGCGATTTCACCGGCGGTTGCGGGCTGTTCAGCTTCGTGTTGAACGGCGGCACGTCAGCCGCGCGCGATGCCTTGATCGATGCGCTGGACCTGTTTGGCATCGGCTATTCCTGGGGCGGCTTCGAAAGTCTGGCAACGCCGGTCGATCCCGCGTCGATCCGCACCGCCAGCGCCTGGCCGCTGCATGGCATGGAGCCGGGCGACCGCTTCGGCGTTCGTCTGTCCATCGGACTGGAAGACACCGCCGACCTTATTGCCGACCTTGATCGCGCGCTTTCCGTCTGGGCTGCGCATGGAGGTGCTGCGTGAACGAATTGAAGCACCAGATTGCCGATGGCATTCGCCTGCTGAATGAAATCGGCTTCGATCTGGGCAATTATCACATCTCGGTGTGGGGCGCGCTGCGTATCCTGATCGTGATGGCGCTGGTGTTCGCGGGCGCGCACCTGATCGGCAAGCTGGCGCGGCGCACGTTCCGCAAGATCGACAGCCTTGACCGCACACAGCAGTTGCTCGGCGAAAAGATCGCGACGATTGCGATCTGGGCCGTGGCGATCCTGATCGGCATCGACGTGCTGGGCATCAGCCTGACCGCGCTGACGGTGTTTTCCGGCGCGTTCGGCCTCGCCATCGGCTTCGGCCTGCAAAAGACCTTCGGCAACCTGATCGCCGGGATCATCCTGCTGATGGACCGTTCGATCAAGCCGGGCGACGTGATCGCGGTGAATGACGGCAAGGGCAATTCGTTCGGCGAGGTCAAGAAGATCGGCATCCGCGCGGTATCGGTCACTACGCGCGACAATCGCGAGTACCTGATTCCGAACGAAAACCTGATGACGTCGCAGGTAGAGAACTGGTCCTATTCCTCACGCGAGGTGGCAATCAACATTCCTGTTGGCGTGGCGTACGGCAGCGATCTTGATGTGGTGGAGAAGCTGCTCCTCGAAGCCGCGCAATCCTCCCCGCGCGTATTGAGCTTCCCCTCGCCCGGCGTGCTGCTCAATGCCTTCGGGCCGAGCAGCATCGACATGATCATGGTCGTGTGGATCGATGATCCCGAAGGCGGCGTCGGCAACGTGCGGTCCGAAGTGCTATGGAAAGTGTGGCGGCTGTTCCGCGAAAACGGCATCGAAATCCCGTTCCCGCAAGCAGACGTGAACCTGAAGGACAGCGAGGGTCTGCGACGGCTGGCCGAAGCGCTGGCCGGGCGCGAAACCACTGCAAATCCTTGATGGCAAGCTGGCGCTAAAGCTGATCTAGGGCTGCGACAATCCATTCTCGCTGGTTTGTTGCGGTGCACACGCCCATCTGCACTCCATGAGCAATCCCTCTGCCAGAATCGGAACCGTGTTCCTTGTCGGCGCAGGTCCGGGCGACCCGGACCTTTTGACCCTGCGCGCCGCGCGGCTGGTGATGAACGCGCGTGTGCTGGTGCATGACGGGCTGGTCGATCCGTCTATTCTCGCCATGGCGCCCAAGGGTTGCCGGATGATCTCGGTCGCCAAGCAGCGGTCGCGCCACACCATGCAGCAGGAGAGTATCAACGCGCTGCTGGTGCGCGAAGCGCTGGCAGGCAACGATGTGGTCCGGCTGAAAGGTGGCGACCCGTTCGTGTTCGGGCGCGGCGGTGAAGAGGCCGAGGATTGCGCGGCGGCAGGCGTACCGGTGCAGGTCGTGCCCGGCATCAGCGCTGCGATGGGCGCGGCGGCTTCGGCCATGATCCCGCTGACTCACCGCGACAGCGCCAGCATCGTTTCGTTCGTGGCGGGCCAGTGCAAGGGCCTGACCGATCAGAACTGGGCGGGCCTTGCAGGCGTTGGCCGTACGCTGGTGATCTATATGGGCGTCGCCACGGCAGACGCGATTGCCGAAAAGCTGATGGCGGACGGGCTTGCGCCCGACATGCCCGTGGCCGTCGTTGAAAATGCGGCGCGGCCCGAAATGCGTGTGCTGCGCGGGGCCTTGGCGGGTCTCGGCGCGGTGATCGCGGGCAACAAGGTCAAGAGTCCTGCGCTCATCATCGTTGGTGACGTTGCAGGCCGGGGAGACATGATGGAATTGAAGCAAGTTTTGGAGGCGGCGAAATGAAGATCATCACCGGAAATGACCTCCGCACCGGCGACGTGATCTGGTGGACCGGCGAAGGCTGGTCGCGCCATGTCAACGATGCAGTGGACGCAGGCGAACATGCCGACGCGATCATCGCGCGCGAAAACGCCAAGCAGATCGTGACCGACACGCACGTGATCGACGCGACCGTGACCGCCGAAGGGGTGCGCCCTGCGCATATCAAGGAACGAATCCGCGCCTTGGGACCGACCGTCCGCCTCGACCTTTCCCTCAAGCCTGCCGATCCCGCTGCCGGCAACTGGGTGATCTGACATGTATCAGTATGACAGTTATGACCAGGCGATGGTCGATGCCCGCGTCGCGGAATTTCGCGATCAGGTGGAGCGCCGCCTCGCCGGTGACATTACCGAGGACCAGTTCAAGCCGCTGCGCCTGAAGAACGGCCTCTATCTCCAGCTTCACGCCTACATGCTGCGCGTTGCCGTGCCTTATGGCACGCTGAACAGCCGCCAGATGCGCCTGCTGGGGGACATTGCGGACAAGTATGACCGCGGCTATGGCCACTTCACCACGCGCCAGAACATCCAGTACAACTGGATCAAGCTGGAAGACGCGCCCGACATTCTGGCCGATCTCGCATCGGTGGAAATGCACGCGATCCAGACCAGCGGCAACTGCATCCGCAACACCACGTCCGATCAGTTTGCGGGCGCGGCGGCGGATGAACTGGTCGATCCCCGCCCTTATGCCGAGCTGCTGCGCCAGTGGTCGACCTTCCACCCGGAATTCGATTACCTGCCGCGCAAGTTCAAGATCGCGATCATCGGTAGCGAAACCGACCGTGCGGCGATGAAGCTGCACGACATCGGCATCCAGCTGGTGAAGAACGACGCAGGCGAGATCGGCTGCCGGTTCTACATCGGCGGTGGCATGGGCCGCACCCCGATGATCGCCCCGGTGATCGGCGATTTCGTGCCGCCGCTCCAGATGATTTCCTATCTGGAAGCCGCCCTGCGCGTCTACAATCGCTATGGCCGCCGCGACAACAAGTACAAGGCGCGGATCAAGATTCTTGTCCACGAAATTGGCGCAGACGAATACCGCCGCCAGGTGGAAGAAGAATTCGCGCACATCCTCACGCTCGGCCTCGAACCGCCAGCGGCAGAACTGGAGCGGATCAAGGGCTTCTTCGAACAGCCCGGTTTTGATGCCGACGCCTCGGACGATCTGGACCTGTCTGATCCCGATTTCGCGCTGTGGGTCGATCAGAACACCCATGCCCACAAGCGCGCGGGCTACACCATCGTCAACATCAGCCTGAAGCCGGTTGGCGGCATTCCGGGCGATGCTTCGGCCGACCAGATCCGCCTGATGGCCGATCTCGCGCTCGAATATTCGTTCGACGAACTGCGCGTGACTCACGCACAGAACATCGTCCTGCCGCATGTGAAGAAGGCAGATCTCTACGCTGTCTGGCAGAAGCTGGACGCGGCGGGCCTTGCCAATGCCAACCTCGACCTGATCGGCGATATCATCGCCTGTCCGGGTCTGGACTATTGCGCGCTGGCCAATGCCCGTTCGATCCCGGTGGCGCAGAAGATCTCCGAGCGCTTTGCCGACCTCGGCCGCCAGCGAGAACTGGGTGAGCTGAAACTGAAGATTTCGGGCTGCATCAACGCCTGCGGCCATCACCACGCAGGCCACATCGGCATCCTTGGGGTCGACCGCAAAGGCGTGGAGAATTACCAGCTTTCGTTCGGCGGATCGGAAGGCGCGGATACGTCGCTCGGCACGATCACCGGTCCCGGCTTCAACGAAGACGGCATCGTCGATGCGGTCGAAAAGGCCACCGACGTCTATCTCGCCCAGCGCGCAGACGGCGAACGCTTCCTCGATACGTACCGCCGCATCGGCATGGCCCCGTTCAAGGAGGCGATCTATGCCAAGGAGCCTGTCAATGGTTGAACAGAACTTGCGTTACCGCAGCGATGAGCCGGTAGGTGATCCAGCGGTGACGGTGGACGCTTTCGCCGATCAGTCGAATGCCACCGCCGTGCGGATCGAACCGGGCGACGATGCGCGCGCACTGCTGCCGCATCTTGACCGCATCGCGCTCGTGGAAGTGAACTTCCCGGTCTATGGCGACGGGCGCGGCTATTCAGCGGCGCGCATCCTGCGCGAGCATGGCTATGCGGGCGAATTGCGCGCGGTGGGCGATGTGCTGATTGACCAGCTTTCGCACATGCGCCGCTGCGGGTTCGACAGCTTCGCGCCCCAACAGCCGATCAGTGCCGAGGCCGCCGAAAAGGCCTTCGCCACCTGGCCAGAGGTCTATCAGAAGACCGTCGATGGCCGCCCTGCGATCTGGGCCAAGCGCCACCCTGCGTAAGCTTTGGGCTTGACCCCGTTTTCGCTCCGAATGGACACCTCTGCAATGGACCAGACCGTGACTCGCAATCTCGACCGCAAGATCGACCTGATCGACACCGGCCCGCGCTTCAGCGACACCGATGCGATCCGGCTCAACAACCTGTTCCGGGGTACTGATTCGCAGGATATGCTGCGTTCGGTAATCCGTGACGGGTTGGCGGGCGACCTTGCGGTGGTGTCCAGTTTCGGCGCGGAAAGCGCGGTGCTGCTGCATCTGGTGGCGCAAGTGGACAAGGGTTTGCCGGTCCTGTTCCTCGAAACGCACAAGCACTTCCCCGAAACGCTGGCCTATCGCGATCAGCTGGTCGATGTGCTTGGGCTGACCAATCTGGTGGTCGTCGAGCCTGACGCCGAGCTGATCGCAAAGAACGACGACAATGGTCTGCGCTGGTCCTGGGACCCCGATGGCTGCTGCGAGATCCGCAAGGTAGAGCCGCTGGCCAAGGCCTTGCTGCACTATGATGCCTCGATCACGGGTCGAAAGGGCTTCCAGTCCTCGACCCGAACCGGTCTGCCGCGTTTCGAGATCGACCGTTCGGACGCGCAAGGACGGTTCAAGATCAATCCGCTGGCGTCCTGGTCGAAGGACATGCTCGAAGCCTACTTTGCCGAACACGGCCTTCCGCCCCATCCGCTGGTGGCGCAGGGTTACCCTTCGATCGGCTGCGCGCCCTGCACCAGCCGGGTATTGCCGGGCGAAGACCCGCGTTCGGGCCGATGGAAGGGCTGGGACAAGACCGAATGCGGCATCCATTCGCCAACCACTGGCGAAAGCAAGCCCGACGATCTGCCGCCGGGCTACGATCCCGTCTTCTAATTTCCGACGAGCATGAATGGCGCCCAGAGCGCGGGATTGCGCGCACTTTCGGGCTTGCCTCGTTTCATCACCTTCAGGATTGCGTGCCGTAGCGCTTCGTCACCGGGCATGCCTTTGGCCGTGGCGTCCAGAATTCCCACAGACAATTGCGCCGCCACATCATCGCGGACCGGCCAATGGCTTGCGACGACGCGGCGCGCGCCTGCAAACAGAAACGCGCGCGCAAGCCCGGTGTAGCCTGCGGCGCTCGGCTGGTCCCCGGCAGCGGTATCGCAGGCAGACAGAATCACCCAATCGGCATCGAGATGCAAACGTGAGGCTTCCGAGGCAGTCAACAGACCGTCGTTCTCTGGCGTTTCTGCATCTGGCGGGGTCAAGACCAGCGCGGGTTCGCTGCGCGCGTCAAACGCACCTGCAACCAGCCCATGCGTGGCAAACAACACCACACTTGCTGAACTGTAATCGAGGTTGCGGACGGCTGTTTCCGTGGCTTCGGCTCCGGTCAGGATCGTGGCGGTAGCAGGACGCTTCACGTGCCCCGCCACCGCTGCGATTTCACGCGAGGCACCAGGCAAGGGTTGTAACCGGCTGACGCGGGCGGCGCGGGTGCCGCCACCCGCAAAGACATCGGCCCCCGCCGTTACGCGCTGGTCTCCGCTGAGCGCAGGCGCACCAATTGCCACGAGATTGCCGCGCGTCGCCTTGCGGGATGAGGCACGGCCCAGCGTAGCCAACGAGGGGACCACCGAAACTGCATGATCTTCCACAAGCCAGCGGGTCGATGCCAGCGAAGGCCCCGCGCGGCTGGCAAGGAGGGTGAGCGGCAGGGCAGAGAGAATGTCCCCTGTAACCACCCGCAACCGCTGTTTGGCGGGCACGAGTGCGGCCACGTCGGGGGTGAACACCGCCCGGTAAATCTCGTGGGCGGCGGTCGTATCGAAAGGAACGAGTGTGCCACTTTCCGTGCCCGCCCTGATCCGACGGACAAGACCACGTAGTGCTTCACGGCGGATCGGCGCACGACCGATGGCAAGCCGATCACGCGTGATCGCCATGGTATAAAGCCCAAGGTCGCTTTCTTCGATCACCAGCAGCGTTTCATCGGGTGCGAGCCTACCTTGCGTTTCCGCAAGCGTGACGGGGCGCGGGCGCAACAGCGAGCGGAATCCGGGCGCTTCTGCATCGAGTTCGGCATCCAGCGCAACCAGCACGGCGCGCGAATCGTCCACCGCCTTTTTCAGCGGCGCGTGATCCGTGCCCTGCTCCAGCCCTGCAGCGCGCAGCAGCGCGGCATCGGCATCCGCAAGCTTTCCCGCAGCCTCCTGTCGGCGACGCAGCAGCAACCCCAACTCGGAATTGCCCGCCTGTTCGCGCGCAGTCACCGCCACCGCCGCGCGGCTGGCGTCAGTCTCCACCAGCACCTGCAATACTTCGAAGGTAAAGTCATTGTCACCAGCCAGCACCGCCGTTTCGAGCGCCTGGCTGAACGCCTCGATATTGTCGATCACACCGACAACGCGATTTTGTGAAACTTCAAGGCTGTTATTGACTGCAATCGAAGTACGAAACGCATCACGCACTTCGCCAAGGCCCTCTGCCGTACGCCCGCGCAAGGCCTTGATCCAGCCGAGCGATATACGGCTGTTGAGCGTCTGGAAATGCGTTGGGGGGCGCAGAAGCTTGAGCACACTGGCAGCATCGATAGCCATCGATTCACCCTCATCCAGACGCCCGGCATGAACGTAGGACTGCGCCAATTTGAACTTGTTCAGAGCTACCGCAAGGTCATGTTGATGGGGCATTTCCGCCAATAGCGCGATACCCGCCTCACGCATCTGCAGGCCGAGATTTCTATCACCGGCTCGGTCGGCGGCCGTACCGCCGTTTATCAGCGCACCTGCCTGCGATGGCACCGCCCCGCCGATAGCAAATTGCTGAGCAGACTTTTGAAAGAAGGGAAGTGCTTCAGCGGGCCGGTCCGACATGAGCAACGCGACACCGAGAGCCGAAAGCGAATCCGCGCGCTCACCTATAATAGTTGTCTTCAGTTGTTCACCCACGTCTACAGACTGCCTCAACCACGGCACTGCTTCCTGAATGCGGCCCTGCATAAGCAGTTCTGTGCCCAACAGATTCGGTAGCTTGGCACGGTAAGGCTGATTTGGTCTTAGGCTTTCGATTTCCGATACCAACTGCCTTAGCAGCGGCTCTGACCGTTCAGGCTGGCGGGAGTAGACTAGTCCGATCGCATACTGAAATGCAGCATCAACACGTTCGTCATCGCCGACGGGACGAAGCTTGCCTAGAACCTCCCAACCATGGCGAGTTCGTGCGAGACCTTCGTCAAGTTTGCTTTGACTAATCAGCAAACGACCAAGCATTGTGTCTGCCTGGGCAATTTCGATGCTGTCTTCGGGAAAACGGCGCGCGAGCAAAGTACGTGCCCGCCGCACTAACACCGCCGCATCGCTATACTCTTGACGCTGGGAACGGACATCCGCTTCAGCAAGCAATACTTCTGCTTCTCCGAGAAGGTCACCGCGCACGAGCGCCTTTCTTGCCTGCCCAACGGCGTCATCCGCATCGGCCAGCCGATCAAGCTTAGCGAGAATGATGGCTCGCTGCGCCAGCAAGCGCACCCTGACGGATATGTTCTTTTCTAGTGCAAGCATCGCGTCACACTTATTCAGTGCGGCGATCGGCTGAGTTGCGATATCCAAGTCAAACTCTGCAGACCCTGCCACTGCATGGCCTGAGAAACCGACCATGAGTGCCGCAAAAAATGTGAGCCTGGCTGTCCCGATCCAGTTGCACTTCTTATCCATGCCACCACTATGGATGGAAAATCACTTATCGCAAGAATTTTTGAGCTTACAATTAGATTTTCTCAAGTGAATCCTGAAAGGGCGGCAGTATGTTCAAAATGCTTTTTTCGACAATGTTCGGAAATACGATTGTCGATGATCTCAACGGACTTATCCGCTGATACTCAGATTTTTCAAATCAAAACAGTGTTGACGGACTCCGGCAAAATTAACGCCCGTGAGCATCGAACCCCTCGATTGTGCTTGCGCATGCTCGTAGATTCGAGCTCTGCGCTGCGCCTCTGATGGCGCAGCGCCAGTGCCTTTCAGCACAACATCATTTCAACCAGCCCGCCTCGCGATACCATGCGGCGGTAGCGTGAAGGCCCATTTGGGTCTCGACCTGCGGGGTCCACAGCGATGGTGGCGGCTGCATCCCCTCGCCCACGCGCCAATCGGGGTGGCACATGTAGCCGACGCGATCGAGCGTCAGCTTCGCGCCCTTGCCCCGGAACCGGGCGTCGAGCTTCGCACCCAGCCGCAGCATTCCCGCGGGCAGGTTCATCGCCGTCACGCGCGTACCCACGGCCATGCCGATGGCCTTGGCGATCTCGTTGTGAGTCCAGCCACCGGGCCTGCCGTCATCCGGTTCGAAGATCATGTGCGTCACCTCCTCGCCGCCGGGGATCAGCGCGAGCAGCAGGCGCGCGAGATCGTTGACGTGGATGAGCGAGGCGTGGCCCTTTGGCGGAACCGGCAGCAGCCCGAACCGCGCCGCCTTGAACATGTCCAGCGTATCGGTATCGCGCGGGCCATAGACCCATGGTGGGCGCACCACAGTCCAGTCGAGGCTGCTGGCCTTGACCACCTTTTCCCCGCGCAACTTGGATTTGCCATAGACCGACAGGTCCGGCTCGCGCGCCGACAGCGAGGAGACATGGACGAAGCGCGGCACACCGGCATCGAGCGCTGCGTTGACCACGTTGAGCGTACCCCAGACGTTGCCGTCCTCGAACCCTTGCGGATCGGGTGCATTGACCACGCCTGCGATGTTGAGCACGACACTGGCCTTGCCGACCAGCCGTTGCAGGGCGCGGCGGTCCGAAAGGTCGCCCTGCACCCACTCCACCCCTACGCGCGCTTCCTGCGGGCGGCGGGCGAGCGCACGGACCTCGATCCCGGCACGGGCGGCAAATTCGAGAACGGCCTGCCCGACGAACCCGGTCGCCCCGGTGATCGCCAGCAATTCTGCGGCCATTACAGCAGCACCATCTGGTCGCGATGGATCAGGGCAGAGCGCGGCGCATAGCCGAGCAGGTCTTCATGATCGCGGCTGTGGTGGCCGATGATCCGCGTACATTCTGCGGCATCATATTCGCAAAGACCGCGCGCCAGCGTCTGTCCATCGGGACCAAGCACAGCAATCGCATCGCCGCGCTGAAAATCACCTTCGACGGCCGTCACGCCCGCCGCCAGCAGGCTCGATCCCCGCGCAAGGGCACTTGCCGCCCCCGCATCGACGTGGACAGAGCCGCGCATACGCATCTTTCCGCCCAGCCACGCCTTGCGCGCCTGCTTGCGCCCGCGCGGCAGGAACAACGTGCCACTATCGGATTGCAGCGCCGCGCTGATCGGTGCGACCGGCTGCCCATCGATGATGGCCAAGGCAATGCCCGCAAATTCGGCGATCTCGGCGGCCTGCAACTTGGACGTCATACCGCCCGAACCCAGCCCGGAGGACGATCCACCGGTCGCCATGGCATGAATCTCCGGCGTCACCCCGCGCACGACCGGAATGCGCACGGCATCGGGCTGGCGCGGGTCACGGTCATAAAGGCCATCAATGTCGGACAACAGCAGTACGGCGCTGGCCCCCGCCGCCTGCCCGACGCGCGCGGCCAGGCGATCATTGTCGCCAAAGCGGATTTCCTGCGTGGCGACCGAATCGTTTTCGTTGATCACAGGCACCGCACCTGCCGCAAGCAACGTGCCGAGGGTGGCGGTGACATTCAGATAACGGCGGCGGTCTTCAAGGTCTTCCAGTGTCAGCAGAATTTGCGCCGCGGTCAGCCGATGCGCGGCCAGCAGTTCGGCCCACAACCCGGCGAGCGCAATCTGCCCGACCGATGCTGCGGCCTGTGCATCAGACAGACTGCCGCGCCCGCCCTTGGCAAGACCCAGCTTGCGCGCGCCCAGGGCAATAGCCCCCGAAGATACGACAATGACTTCCTGACCCGCAATGCGCGCGGCGGCGATTTCCGCCACCAGCGCGGCCAGCCATTCACGGCGCGGCTGCCCGTCCTTGCCGACAAGCAAAGCCGAGCCGACCTTGACCACAAGACGCGGACAGATGGTGGCATCGGTCAAATGGGCAAGCTGGCTGATCTTCATGGCTGAGCCGCTTAGGGTAATTGTGACAGGGCGTGAAGGCCTACCGGTCGCACTTGTAGCCCACCCCGGCGATCCGTTTGCCGGCTTTCAGATGGGAGACCAGGGTTTCTCATCCTCGGCATCTTCCACTTCACCGGTCGGGCGCTCTGTGACAGTCGCTGCGGGCAGGTGGGCCAGCACCGCATCGAGCAAAGCGTCGATGCCCTTGCCGGTTGCGCCGGAAATCGGAAACACCTTGTCCGCACCCGCATCGAGCAGTTCCTTGGCGAAGGCCTGCACCAATTCCTTGTCGACCAGATCGATCTTGTTGAGCGCGATCAGGCGGGGCTTTTCATCCAGTCCCGCCCCATAGGCTTCCAGTTCGCCTTCGACGACGTGCATCGCCTCGACCGGATCGGTGTCGCTGTGAATATCGATCAGATGGATCAGCACACGGCAGCGTTCGATATGGCCAAGGAAACGGTCGCCGATCCCTGCGCCGTCAGCGGCACCTTCGATCAGGCCGGGAATGTCCGCCAGCACGAATTCGCGATTGCGATGGCGCACCACGCCCAGTTGCGGGCGCAATGTGGTGAACGCATATTCGCCAACCTTGGCCTTGGTATTGGTAAGCTGGTTGATGAACGTCGATTTTCCTGCGTTGGGCAAACCAACAAGGCCAGCGTCGGCCAGCAGTTTCAGCCGCAGCCAGACGTACATCTCCTCACCCGGCCAGCCGGGGCCGCACTGGCGCGGCGCGCGGTTGGTGGACGATTTGTAAGACGCGTTGCCGCGCCCGCCATCGCCGCCGCGCAGCAGCACCACGCGGGTGCCCACTTCGGTCAGGTCGAGCAGGACGGTCTCACGATCATCGTCCAGAACCTGCGTACCCACCGGAACGCGGATTACCAGATCTTCGCCGCCTGCGCCCGTCCGGTTGGTGCCCGCGCCGCCATGGCCGCGCTGCGCCTTGAAATGCTGGGTATAGCGGAAGTCGATCAGGGTGTTCAGTCCAGCGACGGCTTCGAACACGATGTCGCCGCCCTTGCCGCCGTTACCGCCATTGGGACCGCCGTATTCTTCATACTTTTCGCGGCGAAAGCTGACCGCACCGGGGCCGCCAGCGCCCGAACGAATGAAGATTTTTGCCTGGTCGAGAAAATGCATGACGGGTCACTGGTCCAACAACAGGCCCGGAAGAACTGCCGATAGATCCGGCAAGCTGCGTCCTGAACCGCGGCCAATCCAACCCGTTCATGGTGAGCTTGTCGAACGCTGCCGACCGACAGGAACCGCGCAAGGCCTGCAAGAAAACATGCGGTTCTGATGATACCTGGTGGTGGAGCCGAGGGGGATCGAACCCCTGACCTCGTCATTGCGAACGACGCGCTCTCCCATCTGAGCTACGGCCCCGTTCCCGGTATCGCTCCCAACGGCCTGCGCCGCCGGAAGCGCTGCCCTTAGCGCAGCACCCCCGGCGTGACCAGACTCAATTTCGCCAATTCAGCGGGGCTGGCAGGTCAGCTCCCGGCTCCGCTGACAGACGATGACAATTCAACGGGTAACGCGACCATGGGCTGCACAGCGCTGACCGGCGCCCCGTATTGCGCTTCCCAGATAGCCAGTTCGTTGCGGTAGATTTCATAGCGGCGGTAGAAATCATCGAACACCACTTCGATGCTTGGCAGGCTGCGCACGGCGAAGGCTTCCAGATCGGCCGACTTGATCGCAGCACCGTCGCGCGTAACGGCGGTCACCGCATCGCAAAAATCGGTGAGCGTCGGCGGCAGGGCGTAATGATTGTAAACCGCCGTGATGTAGCTTTCGCGTGGTGCAATGAACTTGGCCCCGTAACGGGCCTTGAATTCGCCATCCAGCGCCTTGTTCACCGCATTCAGCGCCTTTGCATGCGTGGTCAGGAACACCTTGTAGCGCGGCAGGATATCGGCGTGCTGTGGCGCGGTACAATTGAGCGCCGCGACGTTATAGGCCGAACGCAGATTCCACACCATCTGGGCGGTCGAGATGTTGCGGTTGAGCGAATGGCGCAGGCCATTGGCATCCGCCGGTGGCACGGCGATCCTGTCCGAAGCCCCGTTTGGCGGCTTGGGCTTGGGCGGAATTATCACCACCTTGGGAGGCGGAGGTGGCGGAGGTGGCGGAGGTGGCGGTGGCGCACACGAGGCAAGGCCAATGGCCAGCGCCGAGACAAGCAGGGTTGGCGCAACAGCGCGCCTGAAACAAAGCATTCGCATTCCCCCGGACATTCCGTTGACGGCAGCATTCCGAGACGGCTCAGAATGTTGCGCCCGGCATCCTTTCTGCAAGCTGAAACCGTTTACTAGCGCGACTACGCGGGTTTGAGAATCCCCCGAACATGGAAAACCCGACGAGCCGAAGGCTCGCCGGGTCGTTAATTCCATTCACGTCGGATAGATCAGCGGCGTTCGCCCATGAACTGGAGCAGGAACTGGAACATGTTGATGAAGTCCAGATAAAGGCTGAGCGCGCCGAGAACGACGGCCTTGCCCGCAAATTCCGTGCCCGCAACATAGGCATATTCCTGCTTGAGGCGCTGGGTATCATAAGCGGTAAGGCCCGCAAAGATCAGCACACCAAGGAAACTGACTGCCCAGGCAAGGCCCGGCGACTGCAGGAAGATGTTGATCACCGAAGCGATCAGCAGACCGAACACACCCATGATCAGGAAGCTGCCGAAACCGGACAGGTCCTTCTTCGTGGTGTACCCGAACAGGCTCAGACCAGCGAATGCGCCCGCGGTCGCGAAGAATGTCACTGCGATCGAAGTGCCGGTGTAAACCAGGAAGATCGTCGACAGCGACAGGCCCATCGCCACGCTGAAGCCCCAGAACATGCCCTGGATGGCCGTGGTCGAGAACTTGTTTGCGCCAAAGCTCATGAACAGGACGAAGGCCAGCGGCGCCAGCATGATCAGCCACATCAACGGCGTACCGGCCACCGCCTGAGTCATCCCCGATGACGCAGACAGCAAGGCGACCACGCCCGAAAGCAGCACACCCGACGCCATGTAATTGTAGATCGACAGCATGTGACGGCGCAGGCCAGCGTCGAAAACCTCGCCGCGAGCCGAAACGCCGGAAAGGCTCGGAGACGCGCCGAAGCCCGTTCCGGTGGGCCGAGGGTCGTTCCAATTTGCCATTTTCAAAGCTCCGTTCTGTGGCCCCATTGGCCACGTACTGCGAATATCGGCGCACCGGGCCATTGTTTCAAGCGAAACCGGCACAATGGATCGACAATCCTTTGTAACGAATTGTTGCGCGACTTAACCGCGCGCCCTGGCCTGCCTGGTCATTTCGGCGCTGCGATCCCGTGCGCCGCGCAACGTATCCTCCATCAACAGCGCCAGGCGCCTGTCCGCATCAAGGACATCGATGCCCACTTGCGTAACGCCGCCGGGACTGGCGACCCGACGCGCAAGCTCGCCCGGCGAGTACTCCGAAGATGCGGCCAGCATCGCTGCGCCCTCCACCATCGACAGCGCCAGCCGATCCGCCTGTTCGCGCGGGAGGCCCAGCGCGGCCGCGCTTTCGGCCAGGGCATCGATGAAGCGATAGACGAATGCAGGACCCGATCCGGCCAGCGCCGTGACCAGATCCATCTGATCTTCGTCAGAAAGCCATTCGGCCTGCCCCAACGGGGCCATCAATGCTTCGACCTGCTGGCGCGCGACGTCGTCCACATCACCCACGAGTGCGATCGGCGACTTGCCCAGCGCGGCGGCCAGATTGGGCATGACCCGCACGATGGCACCGGCATCGGGAAACGCAGACCGGAGCGTTGCCAGATCGACCCCTGCCAAAATCGACAGGAGCAATGTTGTGGCGCCCACGAACGGACGGACAGCCGCGGCAGAATCCGGCAACTGCTGCGGCTTGAACCCCAGCAGAACCACATCGAACGGTGCCTGCCCGTCAGGCGCTGCATCCAGCAGGCGGACACCCTGCGGCGCTGCATCCAGATAGGGATCGATCACCGTGAAGCATTCGGGCGCCATGCCGCCTGCCAGCCAGCCCTTGAGCATCGCGCCGCCCATGTTGCCACAGCCGAACTGGAGGAAAGACATCGTCATGTGCGTTTATCCCATTTGAACGGCGCGAACGATCAAGCTTCTCCGGCGGCGTCAACCATGGCGCTGGCCAGCGCTTCGACTGGGCTTTTGTCGCCCCACAGCACGAACTGGAACGCCGGATAGAAGCGGTCGCATTCATCCACCGCCGCTTCGATCGCAGCCTGCGCTTGCCCAAGGCTGAGCAGCCCGTCATCGCCCAGCATCAGCCCATGGCGATAGAGAAGGACCGACCCGTTCGACCAGATATCGAAGTGACCGATCCAGACCTGTTCGTTGATCAGCGCCATCAGTTCGAAGACCGGGCTTTTCTTGTCATCGGCGATACGGATATCAGGCAGGCACAGGATCTGCAGCACGTGATCCTCGGCCCGCCAGATCGCGCGAACCTGATAATTCGCCCATGATCCTTGTATCTCGCCGCTGATTTCGTCGTCCGAGACGAACTCGCACGGCCACCCCCTCGCCTCGAACAGCGAGGCGATCATGTCGACCGGCGCTGCCTCTTCGCGCTCGTTGTCGTCATGGCCGGTGCGCATGGTACGTCCCCTGAACACTCGATGGGCCTCCCGGAATGGTCGGCCCCGGCAGGGCGTCTTGCCCGACCTGCCGTCAGCCCTGTCCATGCGGGCTTGCTCCGCGCACGACAATCGTGCGTTAACAGGCCACTGGGCAAAACTCGACAACCCTGTGGGAAAGCTGTGGACAAGGGGTGAACAAGCCCCCGGTCACTTCAGCGAGAGGGAATCCACCGCCTGCCCTGCGGGACTGGTCCACTGGTAGCTGGCAACCCCACCCTTGCGCAGCTTCGTGATGAACTCCTGCGCGGCCGCTTCGCTTTCAAACGGCCCGGTCAGCAGGCGGAAATTGCTGCGCCATGGCGAAAGGTAGGGCTTGCGGGCGCGGAACGCCTCAGGCGCTTCCTTGACCAGACGGCGCCATTCATTGTCCATCATGTCCTTGTTCGCGCCGGTCAGCACCTGCACCCAGATACGGCTCGGATGGCTTGGCACCGATTTCTTCGCCTTGGCCTCCTTCGCGTCCTTGGCTGCCTTTGCGGCATCTTTCGCTGTCGCCTTGGGGTCCTTAGACGCAACCTTTGCATCTTTTGCGACGGGCTTTTCCGGCTCTTTCGCGCTGGTCCGCGAAACATCGGTAGGGCCATCGGGACGCTCACCGCGCGGATCGGGCTTTGCCACTTTGGCAACCGGCTTCGCCGCGATCCGCGTGATGTCCACCGCTTCGGCGGGAGCCTGAAGCTCCTCCGGCGGCGGCGCGAATGTCTTGAACAGGCTGGCAAAATCGGCAGGACGGTCAGGCGTGGCCGTGCTCTCGGCAGGCGGTGCTGCGGGCGCAGGACCCGGCGCAGGCGTGGCCGTTGCCACTTGCACCGGCAGAGTGACGGCAGGCGAAGTCTCAGCGGCGGGGCTTGGTGCAACCGGCGGTGGCGTGATCGGAGACGCCGCCGTTGCCTGCGTTGTGCCTCCGACCCTGGCCAGATCAAACGCCCCCGGCGCTGCATTCGCAGCGACGGTCGCAGGCGGCGTTGGCGCGGAGGAGGCCTGCGGACCTTGCGTAGCAACCGTTGCGCCAGCGGGAATCGCCTGTGATGGCGCTGCTACCTGCGGCTGGGGCAAGGCCTGAACGACCGGCTGGGACACCGATTGTATCGGAGCAATCGGCGAGGCTGGCTGTGTGGTCGAGCGAATTGGAGGAACCGGGGGGCGCGAAGCACCGGGCGGCAGGTCCAGCACGGACAGGACGGTCTTCCGCGTCGGTTGCGTTGCAGCTTGCGGCGGCTGGGCCGCAGGCGCGGTCGAAGATACCGGGGTGACAGCCGGTGCAGCCGACGTTGGCGCAGGCGTGATCGAACTCGCCTGAACACGCCCTGGCCTGGCCGTGGCCGCCGACGCCAGTTGCCGCTCCTCCCGTCCGGGGCGACGACGCTTTTCGCGACTGGGCTTGTCCGTGGCACTTGACCCCAGCGGCGCGCCGGAAGGCGTCAAACCGGCTTCGGCAAAGCGCGGCGCGCGTGGGTTGGCAGCCGCATACTGGACGATGCGCGGATCGTCGCGCCCGATATCCGCCGCCCTGGGGAAACGTCCGAAATTTGCCGCCGCCGCCTGCTGTGCGGGCGTAAGCCGCGGCATGTAGCGCAGATAGGGCGCGATTCCCGCCGCCAGTTCCTGCGGCATTGATGCATATGCCACCGCGACGGCTTCATCCGGGCCGCCCGTCACCGCCATAACGAACGTGCGGGTGCGCCATGTCGGCCGGTCCTGCCGGTTGATAAGTGGCGCGATCAGGGCCTCTGCCCCGCGCCGATCCCCGGAAATCGCAAGGCTCAGCGCATAGCGGCGCGTAACTTCGTCGTCCGCTCCCTTGCTCAGGGCGACAGGATACCAGCGTTGGGCGCGGCCGTTATCACCCACCAGATCATACGCCAGCGCGCGGTCTGCGGCCATGGCGAAGGTATCGGCGCCTACGCGCTCGGCCTCATCGAATGCACGGATCGCATCGACCGGATTTTCGGCGAGCAGATAGGCCTTGCCGGTCAGGACTTTCGTGCGCGCACTGCCCGGCTGCACTTCGTTTGCGCGGGTCAGGAAACCGATTGCGGCGTCGGCGTCGCCCAGCCGCAGCGCGGCATCAGCGGCATCGTAAAGCGCGGGGACGCTGCGTGGATCGGCCGCAAGCCGGGCCAGCGCAGCGTTCAATTCACGGCTGGGGCTTGGTGCGGTGGATTGCACGACCGGGCGCGAGATCGTTGCCGGTCCGTCAGGATCATCGTCAACCTGAGCCATTGCTGCAGGCGATACAGCCAAAAGCAGCACCGCCAGCGACAGTTGCCAACCCGTTCCAGCCGGGCGTGACCCGGCAAGGGGAGCGCATGTAAAACGATTCGTCATCCAGCGGCGCTCATACAGACCTGAACATGAAGCGGCGACAACATGCCGCCGCTTCAACACAATTTACTGGTTGTTCTGACGACCAAGGAAGCGCGGAATGTTGAGCGCGCTGCCATCGTCGCCATCGTCATCGTCGCGGTTGCCCCGCGAAAGATTAGCCATGCGTTCGAACAGGGTGCTGCCGCCCCCCGCAGGCTTGGCCACCGGAGCATCTGGTCCACGCCCCAGGCGCGGCATGGCAGGTGCGGCAGGTGCCGCCGGTTCAGCAGGCGCATCCAGCCCGCCCAGTAGCAGTTCGCCGCCTTGCTGATCGGCAGGTGCTTCCTGCGATTCCGACAGGTCAAGCGTCAGATCCAGCGTTTCGGGTTCGGGTACGCTCGGTTTGGCCTGTTCAGCGGCAGGGGTCCAGCTTGGCTGCGGCGCAGGTTCAGGCGCGGCTGGCGGCGGTGCGAATGTCGGTGCGGTAGACGCAGATGCAGGAACGGCAGGTCCGCGCGAGGTTGAGGGCATGGTCATCGGGCGCGACGCGACTTCAGCCTGTTCCGCGCTCTGCTCGATTCCCGTGGCGACCACGGAGACGCGAATCTTGCCATCGAGATCGGGATTGAACGCCGAACCCCAGATGATATTCGCGTTGGGATCGACCAGTTCGCGGATGTGATTGGCCGCTTCATCCACTTCGAGCAGCTTCATGTCATCGCCGCCGATGATCGAGATGATCACGCCCTTGGCGCCCTGCATCGAAACGCCATCGAGCAGCGGATTGGCAATCGCGCGTTCAGCCGCTTCAAGCGCGCGTTGCGGACCTTCGCCCTCGCCCGTGCCCATCATCGCCTTGCCCATTTCACCCATGACGGAGCGCACATCGGCAAAATCGAGGTTGATCAGGCCGGGCATGACCATCAGGTCCGTGATCGAGCGGACGCCCTGCTGCAACACTTCGTCAGCCAGCTGGAACGCTTCCTTGAAGGTCGTTTCCGCCTTTGCCACCAGGAACAGGTTCTGGTTGGGGATCACGATCAGCGTATCGACGTGCTTCTGCAGTTCTTCGATGCCCGATTCCGCCGCGCGCATGCGGCGTGTGCCTTCGAACAGGAACGGCTTGGTCACCACGCCAACGGTCAGCACGCCCTTGCGACGCGCCGCTTCTGCAATGACCGGCGCAGCGCCGGTGCCGGTGCCGCCGCCCATGCCCGCGGCGATGAACACCATATGGACGCCTTCAAGCGAGCGTTCGAGATCTTCGAGAGTTTCTTCGGCGGCAGCGCGGCCCACCTCTGGACGGGCGCCTGCGCCCAGCCCTTGCGTGATATCAGGTCCCAGCTGGATGCGGTTTTCGGCGATGGAATTGTTCAATGCCTGCGCATCGGTGTTGACGACGATGAAATCGACGCCTTCGATCTTGGCGTTGATCATGTTCGCGATGGCATTGCCGCCCGCGCCGCCAACTCCGATCACCGTGATCCGGGGACGAAGTTCGTCGATGGCCGGCGGTCCGATGTTGATGCTCATTGTCGGTCTCCCAAGCGGGTCAGTCATGCGCCGATAAAGGCGTGGAAAAAGTCTGCTGCAACCTGTTGCACAAGCAGGACCGGCGAATCAAAGGCCGATTAACCTTTTCCACAGGTTGCAGCACGATGACTCTATCTGATTCCCCCATTTCAGAGGCGAATTGATGGATAACGTCATCAGAAATAGTCCCGAAGCGCCCGCCAGAGCCGACTCAGCAACTTCATGCCCTTGTAGCTTCCGGTCGGCGTATAGTCAGGACCGATAGCGCGGATATCGACCGGATCGGCCGCCGCGAACAGGACAAGGCCGACCAGAGTCGATGAGCTTGGCGTCGCGTGACCGGGCGGCAGGCCCAGCATCGTCGGCGGAGAACCGATGCGCACGGGCCGACCGAGCGCCGATTGCGCATAATCGGCCAGCCCCGGCAATTGCGCACCGCCCCCGGTCAGCACCACCTGCTGCCCAGTCTGCCCGACAAATCCCATCGCCTTCAGCGCCTTGGATACCTCTTCGGTAAAAAAGCCAAGCTGCTGGGTGATCACCGAAATCAGTTCGGCGCGCGGGATGCGGTTCTTGTCATCGGCGTGGCGCGCCACCGGCCCTCCTTCGGGATCGCCCGGCGCGTTGACCGGAATCATCTCGCGATGATCGGCCGGGCTGGCTATGGCCGAGCCTGACATGCATTTCAGCCGCTCTGCCTGATAGCGACGAATCCCGAAGGCCGATGCGATGGCATCGGTAATGTCGCCCGATCCATACTGGATCACCTGCATGCCCAGCAGCATTCCGGCGGCATAGACCGAAACCGTCGTCACTTCCGCGCCGAATTCAACCAGCGCCACGCCCAGTTCGCGTTCTTCCGGGGTAAGGCAGGCATGCCCTGCGGCGATGGGCGATCCTACCACGGCCTCGACATCAAGGTGCGCGTTCTGCACCGCTTCCCGCAAATTGCGGATTGGCGCCCCATCGGCGAGCATCACATGGATATCGACCGCAAGCCGTTCGGCATGCAGGCCCTTGGGATTGGGTACGCCGTGCGCGCCGTCCAGCGTGTAATGCGCGGGCTGGGCATGAAGCACCGTGCGGCCATCCGGCTCGATCCGCTCGCGCCCGGCCACCAGCAGGTGTTCGATATCGTCCTGTTCGATCCGGCGCCCGCCAATCTCGACCTCGACCCGTGTGGTGGTGCTGGCCAGCCCCGCCCCCGAACAGCCGATCCACACCTTCTGAATGCCTATATTGGCCATCTTTTCGGCACGTTCGATCGCATCGCGCACGGAATGCGTTGCGGCCTGCATATCAGTCACATAGCCGCGCTTGATGCCTTGCGCGGCGCGGTGGCCCGATCCCAGCACCACCATCTCGCCCGTTTCGGATAGCCCCGCGATCATCGCGGACACACGAAACGAACCGATGTTTACGGCAGCGAAAACCTTTGAAATCCGCGGAGCAGCCATGATCCCTGGCTCAACCCTCGTCTGATTTGGCGGACGCGGACTTCGCGGCGGCCCGTTCGCGCCTGGCCTCGGCCTTGGCCTGATCGGCCGCGCGCTTTTCAGCCGCAACTTCATCGGCATGGCCAGGTACGCGCATATAGATGCGGTCAGGCGCGCGCATGTCGAACGCGGCAACCTTGCCGCCGAGCAGGCGATTGACGCCGTCCATCCGTGCAAAGCTGAGCAAAGCGCCCGCCGCCTTGTCGTCACCTTCGGGCAGGGCGAGCACTTGCCCGGTCTTGAACGTCAGGTTCCAGCGGCGGTTGCCGACCCATTCGGCTTCGGACACTTGCGGCTTGAGCGCGGGCGCGGCTTCGAGCAGGTGCGAAAGGTCCTCGACGCGCTTGCCCGCGCCCGGCCCCGCCAGCACCAGCATGCCCTTGGCGCGATCCTGCTTGATCGGTTCGAGTTCGGCGCCGGTCTCGTCGATCAGCACCATCCGGTCGGGCTTGCGCAGCACCGCGTGGGGGCTGCGCTCGACGATGTCGATCACCAGCGTATCGGGCAGCTTGCGCGATACGCGGGCGTCCTTGACCCATGGCAATTCGTTCAGTTCATCGCGCAACCCACCCAGATCCAGCGTGGTCATCGCCCGGTCGTTCTGGCCAAGGATGCGTTCGTAGATCTTCAATTCGTTCATGCGATTGACGCCACGTACCTCAAGATGGCTGACCTTGAAGCCCGCATCCGAGGCGATCAGCGCTGCCTGTTCGGATGCCAGCGCCGGGATGCCGGCCATCACCGCCACGGTCCATACCAGCGCGGCCGCCACCGCAAGAATCAGCGTCATCACGATCCGGTGCAGCGTCTCTTCGCTGAACGGCAGCCAGCGCATCACGCTGTCAAGGATCGAGCCGGTCTGCTGGCGCGCGGTCTGGACCTTGCGCTGCGTCGTGCGCGCGGCTGCCGCGCGTCGCACACCCTTGCCGCCCCGCTTGATCGTCTGCGCCATGATGATCAGCCCTTTCCGGCATCGTTGATGGCTTCGGCGATGATCGCCTCGACCAGATCGGGATAATCCATGCCCAGCGTTCTGGCCTGTTCAGGCACCAGGCTGAGCGGGGTCATCCCCGGCTGGGTGTTCACTTCCAGCAGGAACAGCCCTTCGATCCCCTGTTGATCGTCCCAGCGGAAATCGGAACGACTGGTGCCCTTGCAGCCCAGCAGCCTGTGCGCGCGCAGGGCGATGTCCTTGCAGGCTTCGGTGATCTCGTCGGGAATCTGCGCCGGGCAGATGTGATCGGTCATGCCTTCGGTATATTTGGCATCGAAATCGTAGAAGCCGGACTTGGGCTTGAGTTCGGTGACCAGCAGGGCACGATCACCGATCACCGCCGTGGTCAGTTCCAGCCCGCGAATGAACGGTTCGGCCAGCAGTTCGTCGAATTCCTGCCACGGCCCCTTGGCATCGGCGCTGATCGGATCGCCATAGTTGCCATCCGCCGTCACGATGGCAACGCCAACCGACGATCCTTCATTGACCGGCTTGAGCACATAAGGTCGCGGCAGCGGATCGGCGCGGTAGAGTTCCTGCGTCTTCACGATCCGTCCGCCGGGCATGGGAATGCCATGCGGCACCAGCGCCTGCTTGGTCAGTTCCTTGTCGATCGCGATGACCGAGGTGGCAAGGCCCGAATGCGTATAGGTCAGCCCCATGATATCCATCAGGCCCTGAATCGAGCCGTCCTCGCCCGGCGTGCCATGCAGCGCGTTGAACACGACGTCAGGCTTGGCCTCAGCCAAACGCAGGGCCACATCACGGTCCATATCGATCCGCGTTACCTGATGGCCTTTGGACTCAAGCGCCTTGGCCACGCCCTCGCCCGACATCAGGCTGACCGGGCGCTCGCTCGACCAGCCACCCATAAGGACTGCGACGTGGAGTTTCGGGAGAGTCACTTGCGGCCGATCCTTTTGATTTCCCATTCAAGGTCCACACCTGCGTGATCTTTCACGCGGCGGCGCACCTCCTCGCCCAGTTCCTCGATCTCGGCGCTGGTGGCGGTGCCCGTGTTGATGAGGAAGTTGGTATGCTTCTCGCTGACCTGCGCCCCACCCATGGTCAATCCCCGGCAACCGGCCTTGTCCACCAGTTCCCATGCGCGCGCGCCATCGGGGTTCTTGAACGTGGAGCCGCCGGTCTTTGACCGCAGCGGCTGCGAGGCTTCACGCGCGGCGCTGATGCGGTCCATTTCGGCTTGAATGGCGTCTGGCGTACCGGGTTCGCCGCGAAACCGCGCGGCAACAACGACGCAGCCATCGACAAGATCGGAGTGACGATAAGTATAGCCAAGTTCCGACAGCGGCAGCGTGGCGATTTCACCGGAGCGGATCACCACGTCGCAATCGACCAGCACGTCCTTCACTTCGCGGCCGTAAGCCCCGCCGTTCATCCGCACGAACCCGCCGACCGTGCCGGGGATGGAGCGCAGGAATTCCAGCCCCGCGATGCCGTGATCGCGCGCGGTGGAGGACACCAGAATGCCGCTGGCCCCGCCGCCGCAGTTGAGCGTGACCCCGTCCACTTTCTCGACCTTCGCGAAAGCCTTGCCCAGCCGGATCACCACGCCCGGAACCCCGCCATCGCGCACGATCAGGTTGGAGCCAAGACCCAGTGCCATGACCGGCACATCCGGCGCAAGACCGGCGAGGAAGTGCTGGAGATCGGCCACATCTTTCGGCTCGAACAGCCAGTCCGCCGTGCCGCCGGATTTGAACCACACCAGCGGAGCGAGCGGAGCGTTGGGGGTGAGTTTGCCCCTGATTTCAGAAGACACCCCCCCCCGGCCCCCTCCTCTGAAGAGGAGGGGGTGAGTGGAAGCCCCCTCCTCTTCAGAGGAGGGGGTTGGGGGTGGTGTCTTCAACGTCACGCCGCCGCCCTCTCGCGCGCGATCGCATCGGCCAGCCCGGCCGCCCACTTGGTGATATCGCCCGCGCCAAGGCAAACGACCATATCGCCCGGCTGCACGGTGCCCGCCAGTTCCTTCGCCAGTGCATCGGCACCATCGATCAGGTGCGCGCTGCGGTGGCCGCGCGCCTTGATGCCCTCGACCATCGTGGCGCTGTCCACGCCCGCAATCGGCTGTTCGCCCGCAGCATAGACTGGCGCGGCGTAGACCACATCGGCATCGTTGAACGCGCCCTGAAATTCTTCCATATGATCGCGCAGCCGGGTAAAGCGGTGCGGCTGGACGACCGCAATCACGCGGCCTCCCGATCCTGTAACGGGCACACCTTCGCGCGCAGCAGCAAGCACGGCGCGGATTTCGACCGGGTGATGGCCATAATCGTCGATCACGGTAGCACCGCCAACCTCGCCCACCTTCGTAAACCGGCGCTTGACCCCACCGAACTTGGCAAAGCCGGTGCGGACCAGATCATCCGAAACGCCCATTTCCACCGCGACCGCCACGGCGGCGAGCGCGTTCTGCACGTTATGACGGCCCGGCATCGGCAGTTCGATACCATCGATCCGCCGGAACGAACCATCGCGCTGGCGCAGCAGCACATCGAAGCGGTTGCCGCCCGGAATCGGCGTTACCGCCTCGCCCCGCACATCGGCCTGCGCGGAAAAACCGTACGTCACCACGCGGCGGTCGCGCACCTTGGGGATGATCGCCTGCACTTCGGGATGATCGATGCACAGCATGGCCGCGCCATAGAACGGCACGTTCTCGATGAATTCGACAAAGGCGGATTTCACCTTGTCGAAGCTGCCATAATGATCGAGGTGTTCGGGATCGATGTTGGTGACGACCGCCAAAGTGCCGTCGAGCCGCAGGAACGATCCGTCGCTCTCGTCCGCCTCGACCACCATCCAGTCGCTATCGCCCAGGCGCGCGTTGGAGCCATAGGAATTGATGATGCCGCCGTTGATCACGGTCGGGTCCACGCCGCCCGCATCGAGCAGACAGGCGATCATCGAGGTGGTGGTGGTCTTGCCATGCGTTCCCGCCACCGCAACCGTGCTTTTCAGCCGCATCAGTTCGGCCAGCATTTCCGCGCGGCGGACGACCGGAATGCGGTTTTCAAGCGCGGCGACGACTTCGGGATTGTCGCGCTTCACCGCAGTCGAGGTTACGACAACGGCAACGCCATCGACGTTTTCGGCGCGCTGGCCGATCATCACGGTGATCCCGCGCGAACGCAGGCCTTCCACGACATAGCTTTCCGCCATGTCCGACCCCTGCACCGCATAGCCCATGTTGTGCATGACTTCGGCAATGCCGGACATGCCAATGCCGCCGATTCCGACAAAGTGGATTTTCCCGATCTCGGTGCCGACGCCCTTCATGCCAGTTGCTCCTGACCGGAGGCAGCCCCGGAAGCAGCCGACGCGCGGGTATCGACGCGCATCACGTCCATGATCGGTTCCGCCCCGAAGCTTTCGACCAGATCGGCAAGATCGCTGACCGCGTTGGGCAAGCCGCAGTTCCATGCGGCATGGGCGGCGTTGGCAAGAGTATGGGGATGCTGGGCCATCGTCTGTATCTGCTTGGCAAGTTCCTTGGGGGTGAACCCGGTCTGGCGGATCGCCCGCGCGCCGCCTGCGGTCACCATCTCGCGCGTGTTGGCGGCCTGATGATCGTCCGTTGCGATGGGCAGCGGGATCAGGATCGCGGGGCGGCCCACGGCGGTCAATTCCGCGATGGTCGATGCCCCCGCCCGGCCGATGAACAAGTGCGCACCCGCAAGCCGCGCCTGCATGTCCTCGAAGTAGGTGCCAAGTTCGGCGGGGATTTCATGTGCGGCATAACGCGCGCGAACGGCTTCAAGGTCTTCCGGGCGGCACTGCTGAGTCACTTGCAGACGATGGCGCAGCGCAGGCGGAAGCATCGCAAGCCCATCGGGCACAACTTCGGACAGGATCGAGGCGCCCTGGCTGCCGCCGGTCACCAGCACACGGAACAGGCTGTCTTCGGTGAATTCGGGGAAAGGCTCGCCACGCAGCGCCAGAACTTCCGGGCGCACCGGATTTCCGACGCGGTGAACTTTGCCCCACAACTTGGGATCAAGCCGTTCAACCTCCCCGTAGGCGGTTGCGATGACATCCACCCGCTTTGCCAGAAAGCGGTTGACCCGCCCCAGCACGGCGTTCTGTTCGTGAATGACGGTCGGGATTTTTGCCGAGCGCGCCGCCAGCAAGGCGGGCAGCGCGGGATAGCCGCCAAAGCCGATCACGCACGAAGGCTGGAAGCTTTCGAACAGGCGCAGCGCCATCGCGCGCCCTTGCAGAATTGCGCGCAAGCCCTTCCACAGCGCCACCGGGTTCTTGCCGAGACGGCCAGCGGGCAGAACATGCGCGGGCAGGAAATCGGGCTTGCCGGGAATTTTCGCGCCACGCTCGTCAGTCACCAGCGCAACGTGATGCCCGCGCCGCTCAAGCTCCACCGCCAGCGCGAACGCCGGGATCAGGTGACCGCCCGTGCCGCCAGCGGCCAGCACATAATGTCGGGAAACGCTGCCTGTCATTTGCGCACCAGTTCCGAAATGTCGAACTTTTCCCGCGTCAGGAAAGGATTGCGGCGGGTAATCGCCAGCAGCAGGCCAACACCCAGCAGCAGCGCAATGGTGGACGATCCGCCATAGCTGATCAGGGGCAGGGTCATGCCTTTCGAGGGGAAGAGTTGCAGGTTCACCAGAATGTTGATGAAGGCCTGCCCGACCAGTTGTGCGGTAAGCCCCGCCGCCGCCAGGATCGTGAACAGATCTTCCTCATCGAGCAGGCGGATCAGCACGCGCAACGCGATAGCGCAATAGACCACGACCACCACCGCGCAGGCAATCAGCCCGAATTCCTCACCGATCACCGAAAAGATATAGTCGGTGTGTGCTTCGGGCAGGGCATTCTTCCGGCTGCCAAGCCATAGCCCCGCCCCGCTCCACCCACCGTTCAGCAGTGTCCGCATCGCAAGATCGACCTGATCGAATTCGCTGCCGCCCGAAATGAACGCATCGATCCGGTGCGTGGCATTGGGATAAAGGAAGTACGCAGCGATCACCAGCAGCACGCCCCCGCCCATCGACCACAGCACCTTGTTGATCGAAAGGCCGGAAAGAAGCACCAGCACGAACCAGACCCCGCCGAACAGCACGGTCGATCCAAAGTCCGGCTGCGCCATCAATAGTGCGCCGACCAGCCCCATGATCGCCAACGTGATCGGGATCACAGGGATATTGGGATCGCGGACCCGCCAGGACAGTATCCATGCAATCGCAATGGCGAAGCCGGGCTTGAGAAATTCCGAAGGCTGAAGGCTGAACCCGATCCACAGCCACCGCTTGGCCCCCTTCACCTCGCTGCCGACCAGCGGGACGAGCACAAGCGCCACCACCATCGCCGCGGCGAGGATGATCGCGCCGCGCCGCGCGGCCTCCTTGGGCAGGACGGACGCAAAGAACATCGCGACCATCCCGAACGCCACCCAGCGCAAGTGAATCCAGAAGAAATACAGATCGCCCAGCGATTTGGTGGAGGTGGACAAGCGGTGCGCGCTGGCAGGCGATGCCGCTGCCACGGCAATCGTGCCGATGGCCACCAGAAACAGGATGAGGCCCAGTAGCACCCGGTCGATCTCGCGCCACCAGATCAGCAGTTCGCTGCGGCGGCTGCGGCGGAACCGCGCGCCATGCCCGACCACGCGGACGCCGCCTTCAGGCATGGTCGTGGTGACAAGCCGTGTCGGCGTGGGCGTCGTGCTCATGCGGCTGCACCAGGCGGACAGGGCGCGCCACGATCCTCGATCAGGGCTTCGACGATCTGGCGGAAGCTGTCGCCGCGCGCCTCGAAATCGCGGAACTGGTCGAAGCTGGCGCAGGCGGGCGAAAGCATGACGACATCGCCCGGCCGCGCCGCGTCCATCGCCTGCCGCACTGCATCGCACAACATTTCGCTGCGCGTGACTGGCATGACCGGATCAAGGGTTTCGGCGAAGCGCGGCCCTGCCTCGCCAATGGTATAAGCCGCGACGACATGCCCGAAATAGGGCACGCATTCATCAAGATCGTCGCTCTTGGGCAGGCCACCCACGATCCAGTGAATGCGCGGATAGGCCCCCAGCGCGGGCGCGGTAGAGGCAGGATTGGTTGCCTTGCTGTCGTTTACATAAAGCACACCGTCCGCCTCGGCCACACGCTCCATGCGGTGCGGCAAACCGACGAAACTGGCGAGCGCGGGACGCCACACATCCTCGCCAATGCCAAGCTGGCGCACGATTTCCACCGCTATGGCAGCATTCTGAAGATTATGCGGGCCTTGCAGCGATGGCCAATCGGTCTGCCCCGACAACCCGGCAGGCTCAACCACATGAACTGTGCCAGCATCATGACGGACCGATGCCTCGCCCGCAATCTTCAGCGTATGTTCGTCGCCGCAGCCGAACACGGCATGCTGATCGGGACGCTGCATCTGGAAAAGCCGCGCCTTCGATGCGGCATAGCCCGCGAACCCGTCATAACGGTCAAGATGATCGGGGCTGAGGTTGATCAGCGCGGCCACATCGCAGGCAAGGCTTTGCGTAAGATCGATCTGGTAGCTCGATAGTTCCAGCACATAGACCCCGCCTTGGGGCAGCGGGTCCTGCGCCAGAATCGGCAGCCCGATGTTGCCGCCCAGCCGCACCGGTAGGCCGGCAGCCGCGCAGATGTGGTGGACCAGCATGGTCGTGGTCGATTTGCCGTTGGTCCCGGTAATCCCGACGACGCGGTGCGGGGGAAGATCGACGCGGGCCTGCGCGAACAGTTCGATATCGCCGATCACCGGAACTCCGGCAGCACGGGCATGATCGGCAATCGGATGACGGTTCAGCGGAACCCCCGGCGAGACGACCACGCCATCGAATCCGGCAAGATCGATCGCGAGCGGATCGGCAATATCGGCCCGCCCTTCGAATGCGGCGCGGGGTTCCTCGCGGCTGTCCCACACCGTCACTTGCGCGCCGCTCGCCAGCAGGCTTTCGACGCTGGCCACGCCCGAACGCGCAAGGCCCAGCACCGCAAGGCGCTTGCCCGCAAAGGCGGCCGAAACGATCATCGCACCTTCAGCGTGGCTAGGCCGACGAGGGCGAGCACGATCGACACGATCCAGAAGCGGATGACGACGGTCGATTCCTTCCAGCCGAGTTGTTCGAAGTGGTGGTGGATCGGAGCCATGCGGAACACGCGCTTGCCGGTGCGCTTGTAGACCGCGACCTGCACGATCACCGAAACCGCCTCCATCACGAACAGACCGCCGACGATGGCCAGCACGATTTCGTGATGCGCGGCGACCGCAATCACGCCCAGCGCACCGCCCAGGGCAAGGCTGCCGGTATCCCCCATGAACACGGCGGCAGGCGGGGCATTGAACCACAGGAAGGCAAGGCCCGCCCCCATCATCGCCGCGCAGAAAATCGCCAGTTCGCCCGCGCCCTTCACATGCGGAATGCCCAGATAGTCGGCAAAGTCCGTTCGACCGGCAAGATAGGCGATGATCGCGAACGTGCCCGCCGCGATGATGACCGGCATGATCGCCAGCCCATCAAGACCGTCGGTCAGGTTCACCGCGTTGCCCGCCCCCACGATCACGAAGATCGCGAACAGGTAATAGAACGGTCCCAGCGGAATGTAGAGATTGCTGAACACCGGGACGTAAAGGTTGGTCTCGCCCACCGCCAGCCACGCGGCGATGGCAGCGACCACGAACTCCCCGGCAAGGCGCACTTTGGCGGGCACACCCTTGTGCGCATACTTGGTGACCTTGTCGTAATCGTCCAGAAACCCGATCAGGCCGAAGCCGAGCGTCACCACGACGCAGGCCCACACCAGACGGCTGCTGACATCGACCCACAGCATCAGCGACAGGGTGAGCGCGGTGACGATCATCAGCCCGCCCATCGTCGGCGTACCGCGCTTGGCAAGGTGGGTTTGCGGCCCGTCTTCGCGGATCGGCTGGCCCTTGCCCTGGCGCACACGCAGCATGTTGATGAAGCGCGGCCCGATGATCAGGCCGATCACCAGCGCGGTTACCAGTGTCGTCCCGGCACGAAACGTCTGGTAGCGGATGAGGTTGCTGAATCCCTCAAATTGAAGCCATTGCGCCAGCAGGTAGAGCATTCATTGTTCCCTGGCGGTAAGGGCGCGCACGAGAGCGCCCAGTCCGACCGAATTCGACCCTTTTACGAGGATGGCATCACCCCCGCGCACGCCGTCTGCAGCAAGGCAATCGAGCGCTTCCTTCGTGTTTTGCACATGCGCCACATCGATCGCAGCGGCAAGCGAGGTGCCCATATTTTTCCCCAGCGCGTCCGCCAATGCCGCCATTTCGGCACCGACAAGGATCAGGCGATCAACCTTGCCCTGTGCAACCGGCCCGGCGAGTTCGGCATGATAGCGCGCCTCCTCGGCCCCCAGTTCACGCATCGCGCCAAGGATCGCCACGCGACGCGTCGCTGGCGTTTGCCCAAGCTGTTGCAGCGTGACCGCCATAGAGGCGGGATTGGCGTTGTAACTCTCGTCGATCAGCAGCGCCTTGCCCGAACCATCGCCGCCACTCGCCGCAATCGTGTGCCGCGCACCGCGCCCGGCAAGGCCTTCGAGTTCCGCCAGAGCCAGCCCCGCCGCGCCCAGATCGCCACCGATGGCATCAACCGCCGCCATCACCGCCAGCGAATTGAGCACCCAGTGCGCGCCGGGCTGTGCAATCGTGTAGCACACCTTGCGCCCGCCAAGATCGGCGGTGACCAGCGAACCGCCGCCGGGAGCGGCAACCGCATCCAGAAGGCGCACGGTGGCATCGGCATGGGTGCCGAAGCTGACGACGCGCGCGGCGTGAAGCGCGGCCTTGGCGCGCAGCCGCTCGAAATGCGGACTATCGGCGGGCACAATGGCGACGCCACCCTGCTCCAGCCCCTCGAAAATTTCGCCCTTGGCGTCGGCAATCGCCTCTTCGCCACTGAAATAACCAATGTGGGCAGGTGCGATGGTCGTTACTATCGCCACATGCGGCCGAACCAGCCGCGTCAGAGCGGCCAGTTCGCCTTCATGGTTCATGCCCATTTCGAACACGCCGAAGCGCGTGGCAGCAGGCATCCGCGCCAGGCTGAGCGGAACGCCGACGTGGTTGTTGTAGCTCTTGACCGAACGATGCGCGCGGCCCCGGCTCGAACGGTCGAGCGCGGCGTAAAGCGCTTCCTTCACCCCGGTCTTGCCCGCTGAGCCGGTGACTCCGATAATGCCCGCATCCACCCGGTTTCGCGCGGCTTTTGCCAGCGCCTCAAGCGCCGCGAAAGTATCTGGAACCAGCACATGCGGACCGAAACAGGCGTGTTCGACGACGGTCCCTGCCGCACCTTTGCCGAAAGCACCATCCAGATAGCGGTGTCCGTCCGAACTTTCGCCCTTCAGCGCAAAGAACAGGTCCCCTTCCACCACATCGCGGCTGTCGATTTCGACGCCGGACACGGCAAAGGAAATGCTTGCCCGCCCGCCGGTTGCGCGCGCAACCTCATCACTGGTCCAAAGTGCGAGGCCTGCTGAATCCGCAGCGTCTTCAGGCCATTCGATCAGCGCCGGATGAGCGGTCATGTGGTGCACTCCCTTGCAACCTGCACGTCGTCGAACGGCAGGACGCGCATCGCATCGCCCCGTCCGATGATCTGCCCCTGTTCATGCCCCTTGCCCGCGACCAGCACGATATCGTCGCGACCCGCCTCGGAAATGGCTGCGGCAATCGCGCTGCGTCGATCACCGATCTCACGCGCGCGGCCATTGCATCCGGCAAGAACGGCCGCGCGGATTTCCGCGGCGTTTTCACCACGCGGATTGTCGTCGGTGACGATCACCACATCCGATCCCGCGCATGCCGCGCGGCCCATTTCCGGGCGCTTGCCGCCATCGCGGTCTCCGCCTGCGCCGAACACGGTAATCAGCCGCCCCTTCACATGCGGGCGCAGCGCGGCAATCGCGGCGTCGATGGCATCGGGGGTATGGGCATAGTCCACATAGACCGGCGCCCCTGCCCGATTGATTGCCGCGCGTTCAAGCCGCCCGCGCACCGGCTGCAACCTTCCGAGCGTATCGAGCACCATAGCGGCTTCCAGCCCTGAGGCTATAGCCAACCCCGCTGACACCAGCGCATTGGCCGCCTGATAGGCCCCGATCAGCGGCAGGTTGATCTTGCGGACCATGCCTTCGCATTCCACTTCGAGGGTCTGGCCAAGCTGCGTGGGGTTGCGGGAAACAAGGCGGATAGACGTACCGTTCTCGCCCACGCTGACCAGGCGCAGCCCGCGCTTGCGGACATGGTCTACCGCCCTGTCCGACCATTCATCGTCCATCCAGACGACGGCGGTGCCGCCATCTTCGACGACATGATCGAACAGCCGCATCTTGGCCGCGAAGTAATCTTCCATCGTCGCATGATAATCGAGGTGATCGCGGCTGAGATTGGTGAAGGCTCCCGCGACGACGCGCAGGCCCTCATTGCGGTACTGCGAAAGACCGTGGCTGGACGCCTCGTAAGCAACATGCGTCACCCCCTCGCGGGCAAGGCCGGTCATGTTCGAAAGGAACGTGACGATATCGGGCGTGGTCAGGCCGGTGGACACGCTCTCGTCCGCCGTGGTCACGCCCAGAGTGCCGATGGACGCGGCGGAATAGCCCGCCATGCGCCAGATCTGGCGTGTCATCTCGACGGTGGAAGTCTTGCCGTTGGTGCCGGTCACCGCCACCACGGTTTCGGGCACCGGCTGGAAGAACCGCGCGGCAAGCTGCGCAAAGGCCCGGCGTGGCTCGGCATCGGCGACGTGAACCGCGCCTTCCACGTGGGCTTCAGGGCGCGCGACAATGGCGACCGCCCCCGCCTTCACCGCATGGGCAATAAAATCCTCGCCATTGAAGCGCGTACCGGGAAAGGCGCCGAACACGGTGCCGGGGGCGACCTTGCGGTGATCGATGGCAAAGCCGGTGACATTGGCATCCGTGCCTGCCGCCGGAAAGCCGGCCGCTTCAAGGATCGCGTCCAGCTTCATTCGCCGTCCCCGTTGCCGACCAGCGGCGAAAGGTCGGAAATATCGATGTCGCGGCTGTCGTCGGGCATGATGCCCAGCAGAGGCCCGATGCGGGGAACGACGCGACCGACAATCGGCCCCGCATTCCAGGCGGCAGTGCGCTGGAACGATGTGGCCGCCGTGCCCTTCGGCTCGTCGAGCATGGCGATCACCACGTAGCGCGGCTTGTCCATCGGGAAGGCCGCGGCGAAAGTGGCGACCAGCGAGGTGCGGTTGTAACCGCCCTTTCCGCCGGGCTTTTCAGCCGATCCGGTCTTGCCGCCCACGCGGAAACCGGGGGCATTGGCGGACTTGCCGGTGCCGTCCACCACGATCATCCGCAGCAACTGGCGCATCCGCGCGCTGGTCGATGCCTTGAACACGCGGCGCCCTGCGGGAACCTTGGCGGGATCGACCTTGTACAGCGTGGCCGGACGCCAGACGCCGCCATTGACCATCGTGGCATAGGCCGCGGCCAAGTGCAGCGGGGTCACCGCGATGCCGTGGCCATAGCTGACCGTCATCGTCGTGATCCGCGCCCATTCACCGTCCTTGCCATTGCCGCGCGGCCACAACGGGAAGCCACGGGCGGGCAGTTCGATATAGGGGCGCTCATTCATGCCCAGCGCCGCCATCGTGCGCTTGAGGCCTGCGCTGCCCAGCTTGTCGGCCACTTGCGCGGTGACGATGTTGGACGAATGGATCAGCGCTTCGGGCACGTTGAGCGACGACCCGAAGCTGTGGCTGTCCCGAATGCGGAAACCGCCGATTTCCAGCGGACGATCAGAGGGATAACGCACTGAAAGATCGGTAACCACGCCCGCATCAATGGCCGCCGCAACGCTCAGCGGCTTGAACGTGGAGCCGAGTTCGTAGACCTGATTGGTGACCTTGTTGAACACGAGATCGTTGTAGGCCATGTCCGAACGGTTGGGGTTGAACGATGGCAACGATGCCAGCGCAACGACTTCGCCGGTATCGACATCGAGGATCACCCCGGCTGCACCCTTGGCCTCGGTCTCCATCATGCCCCGGCCGAGTTCGTCCTCCAGCGCCCCCTGGACCCGCATGTCGATGGCCAGAGCGACCGGGCGACCGCGCTGCGCCGGATCGAGCAATTGCTTTTCGAGCACCTGCTCCATGCCGACGTGGCCCTTGCCTTCGCCATCGACATAACCGAGCACATGCGCGCCGAGCGATCCTTGCGGATAATAGCGCTGGTTCTCGCGCGGGAATTCCAGCGCGGGTTCACCCAATGCAAAGATGCGGTTGGCATCTTCGGGCATCACGCGGCGGCGCAGATAGCTGGGCCTGTCGGACTTCAGCCGACGCAGCAGATCGGCCCGATCGGCATCGGGAAAAATCTGCAGTAGCGCATCGGCCACTTCCTCAGGTGATTTGACCAGCGGTGTTCCAGCAGCGCCAAGCGCTTTCGGATTATACCACAGGGCATAAGCGGGAAAGGCGCGCGCCAGCGGGAAACCGTTGCGATCGGTTATTTCACCGCGCGGCGGCAGCAGCGCCTCGGCCAGCGACCGACGCTCTGGCGCATCCTCGAACAAGCCAAGCTGGGCGATGCGCCCCATGGCCGCAACACCGGTCAGCAGGAACAGGAACGCGATGACCAGCACGCGCACTTTGGCTTCCACCAGCGATCGCTGGCGGACATTGGCGAGGCGGACCCGGCCCGAAGCGATGGCGGCTGATGCGGTAAGGGCGTTCACGTGGCGATCTTAGCCTCCTTGCGCGCGGCAGGGCGAGAGCCGGAGCCGGACTTATCCTTTTTCGGGGCCGACTTTTCCGCAACTTCGACGGGCTTGGCCTTGGGCTTTGCAGTTTTGGAGCCGGATTTGGCCTGTTCAGCCTTGGCCGGGGCCTTCTTCTCCGGCTTTTCGGCCCGCTCCTTCTCGGAAACAGTCTCCTTGCGCACCGGCTTGCGCGGCGCGACTTCGACGACTTTGCCCAGCCGTTCCTTCAAGGTGACTACGGCTTCGTCGTGATCCATGCGAACCGGGCGGACCGCATCGTTCTCGTCCGCTGCGACCTTGCCGTCATCGCCATCCAGCGCCTTGCCCGAAAGCGGTGAGACCATCGCGGGAAACGCGGCAGAGGCAATCACACTGTCATCGACGCTGGCCACGCGGATCGGTTCGGGCGCGCCCGCCGTCGTCGGCATGCTCAGCGCCGCCAGTTGCCGCTCGCCTTCCAGATACTGGCTGGCATTGGGCGCGGCATAGCCGAATTCCACATCATTCCAGATCTTGAGCTGCTGCTGATTGGCGCGCGTCTCGAATTCGGTTTCGAGATACATCTTGTCCTGCTTGAGCGCGACGATACGCGCCTCGGCATGGTGGATCTGGCTGCGCAGCGCGTTGACGCGGAACGCCAGCACAAGAACAAGCGCAACACACAACCCCAGCAGCACGAGCCAGCCTGCGGAGCGAAGTCGATTGGCCGATGCGATCATGCCGCTACCCTCCCCCCGGAAATGCGCGCCGGCGCAGACGTCCGCACCGCCCAGCGCAAGGTGGCGGAACGCGCACGCGGGTTGCGCACTTCCTCTTCCTCGGTCGGGCGGATCGCAGCCGATGGCTTTTCGAAGACGGGCTGCGCCTTGGCCTGCATCTGTGGCAAATGGCGCGATCCTGACGGCACGGCACCCGCACCATCGCGCAGGAACTGCTTCACGATCCGGTCCTCAAGGCTGTGGAAGCTGACCACCGCAATCCGGCCACCGGGCAGCAGCACCTTTTCCGCCGCGGCAAGCCCTTCGATCAGTTCGTCGAGTTCGCCGTTGACGTGAATCCGCACGGCCTGAAAGCTGCGAATGGCCGGGTCCTTCTGCGCTTTCGGTCCCTTGATGTCAGGACGATAATGCAGCGCCTTGCGCACAACCGCCGCGAATTGTCCGGTCGTGGTCAGCGGGCGGGCGGCAACGATGGCGCGGGCAATCCGGCGCGACTGGCGTTCTTCGCCATAGCGATAGAGAACGTCCGCTATTTCCCCCTCGTCAGCCTCATTCAGGAAATCGGCTGCACTCAGCCCTTCCTGCGACATGCGCATGTCTAAGGGGCCATCGGATGAAAACGCAAATCCCCGCGCTGCCTGATCAAGCTGCATGGAGCTTACTCCAATATCGAACACGACACCGTGGACACCCGCAATTCCGGCCTGGGCAAGCCCTTCTGCAAGTTCGGAAAAACGGCGGGGATGGAGAATCAGGCGCGGAAGTTCTCCACAGGTTTCTCCCCAGCCCTGTCCCGCCGCAATCGCATCGGGATCGCGGTCGAAAGCATGAACGATTGCGCCGGATTCCAGCAGGCGGCGCGTATAGCCGCCTGCCCCGAACGTGGCATCGACGATCAGGTCACCCGGCTTGCAATCAAGCGCCGTAACCACCTCGTCGAGCAGCACGGGGATATGCGGAGCGCGACCGTCAGGATTCAGGGGTGCACTCACTTGCGCTTCCCCTTGGCAGCTTCGGCCATCTTGGCCCGGCACCCGGCTTGCGCGGTGGCCCAACCTGCTCCCTGCTGGGCCAGGACATCAGGATTCCAGATCGTGAACTGTCGCCCACCGCCCTGGAAGAACAGGCCGTCCTCCACTCCGCCGAGTTCCGCGAGGTGTTCGGGCAGGACGAAACGGCCGCTTTCATCGAAGCTGGCGCGGTAAAACCCATAGACCTGCGCCTCAGCCATATCGCGATCGAAATCGTTGCCGAGACGCAACTGCTTCTCTTCCTCGCGGTCGATCTCTGCGGCAAATTCAGCAAGGCGCGAAAGGCCGAAGCCGACCAGACACGGCAGACGCGGGTGCTTGTCGAGGCACAGGATGCGGGTGTTGTCAGAGGCGGCGAACACATCGGCGCGAAAGTCCGCAGGCAGGACATAGCGGCCTTTTTCGCCCTTTGGCGAAAAGCCCTGTCCCACGAAATTTGCCGGACCTCCCGCCACCCAGACACCCCGAATGCGGACAAAAGCGCCACCCTCCGGCCCTGCGCCATCACGCAGTGCCGACTCATCCCCCGTGGATGCGACTGGAGTTCGTCCCGATGGGAAGCATTACTAACGCGGGACCGGGCGGGCGGAAAGGGGAAAATGCGGGAAAATGCGGACTAACTATGATTCCAGACTGTTTTTTCTACGTACTGCCATCTCATTAACCACGCCCTGCACAAGTATTAAGCGCGCTGCACGGGGGAAATATGAGGGCTCGCCCCCGTCGATCAGCGAATCTCCACCACCTGCCCGCAATTTCCCGCAAACCGGCGGCATCAGCGGCCAAACGCTTCGATGATCAGCATATCAAGCCTTTCCGCCCGTGCTTTCCCATTGCCCTGTGCTTCCAGAATGGCAGCATCGGCTATAAGGATTGCCTGCCCTTCACCGATTGTGCAGCGCGCGATCAAGGCATCGGGACCGATCCGGCAATTGGCATCGTATCCGCCTTTTTTTGGCGCCCATTGCCCGGCCAGATGCACCGGCAGCGCCTCGCCCGCACTTTCCCGTACACCAGCGGGTTGCGCTTCGTCGAAACGCAATTCCAGCCCCCAACGCCTCAGGATCGGAGACAGCAGCACGACATCCTGCGGCCTGCGGCGATCTCCCAGCGAAAAGGCGCTGTCCTCGGTCAACATCGGATCTGCGAACAACAGCAATCGCCCGCCCGATCGTACCCACCGGTCCAGCGCGACATTTTCGGGAGCGGCAAGCGGCCGGGGCTGCGCGACGACCAGAACATCGACCCGCGACAGGTCGAGCAGTGTGTCGAGCGCAACCAGCTGGCCATGCCGTTCAAACACATCGCGTACCCAATGTGGCGGCTCCGGTGCAGCCAGCACATCGCGCAGGTCGGGTTGCTCAGCCCACAGGATCGGCAAGCTGGTGAACAGGCCCAGTCGCTGGTCGGCCTTTGCAGCCTGCCCGGCCTCGCGATTGATGAACGCCCAGCTTCCTGCGGCCAAAACCATCAACACCAACGAAAGCGTCAGCGCGATTCGGCGTTGCTGCACCCCGTCTATCAGGGCGGCGGCGCCTTGACCGAAGGCGCGGGTGTTGGTGGGGGAGCGGGTGAAATACTGGTCTGAGGCTGATTGCCGGAGACCGGCAATTCAGGCGCCACCCCCATGTCGACCAGCGGATCGTTCGCTTTTGTCTCGCTGGCGGAAACTTCCGGCGCTGCCACATTGACCGCCGTGTCATCAAGATACTTGGCGCGGTCCATGATCACGTTGGCAAGGCTGACCAGCAGCAACATCCCGGCAAGACCGAACATGCCCACCTGCAGCCGGTGCACGGCCTGCGCGCGCAATTCGCGCATCGATGGCGGGGTATAGGCGAGCGCGCTGGCAGGCGGGGCCGGTTCGAAACCGGAAGGAGCAGTGCCTTGCGCCTGCGACCTGTCGAATAGGGCCATGCGGGCCTTCTACCCTATTGCTCCAGCCAAGGGAACACCGGCAGTCCCTTGGCCTTCAGCCATTCGGGATTGTACAGCGAGGAGAGGTAGCGGAACCCGGTATCGCACAGGATCGTGGCCACCCGCGCGCCCGTGCCCAACTGCTTGCCCAGCGCAACTGCCCCGGCCACGTTGATCCCACTCGACAGGCCGAGGCACAGGCCCTCGTCGGCCAGAAGCCGTTCTACCCAGTACAGCCCTTCCTCGTCGGAGATGCGGAACTGCGTGTCGATCGGCGCGCCATCGAGGTTGGCGGTAATGCGGCCCTGCCCGATCCCTTCGGCAACCGAAGACCCTTCAGCCTTCAGCTCGCCATGGGCATAATAATTATACAGCGCCGCGCCATGCGGATCGCTGAGTGCGATGATCACGTCCTCATTGAACGCCTTCAGGCCCATGCCCACGCCCGCAATCGTGCCGCCGGTGCCCGCAGCGCAGGTAAAACCGTCGATGCGGTGGTCCATCTGTTCCCACAGTTCGGGCGCGGTGCTTTCGATATGCGCGCGGCGATTGGCGATATTGTCGAACTGGTTGGCCCAGACCGCGCCTTCGGTCTCTTCGGCAATCCGGCGCGAGGTGTGGACGAAGTGCCCCGGATTGGAGAATGGCGCGGCGGGAACCAGCACCAGTTCCGCGCGCAGTGCGCGCAACGTGTCCATCTTCTCGCGCGATTGGGTTTCGGGCATGACGATGACCGACTTGTAGCCCAGCGCATTGGCGACCAGCGCGATGCCGATCCCGGTATTGCCCGCCGTGCCTTCGACAATCGTGCCGCCGGGCTTCAGCAATCCGCGCTCTTCGGCATCGCGCACGATCCACAGCGCCGCGCGGTCCTTTACCGAGGCACCCGGATTGGCGAATTCGCACTTTCCGAAAATGTCGCACCCCGCCGCCTCGCTCGGCCCCTTCAGCCGGACCAGCGGGGTGTTGCCGATGAGGGAGATCGTATCGTTTGCAATTGCAGGTGCCATCATGGCCCCTGAATTAAGGTGCCTTCGCGCGATTGCCAACGAATTTGCGCTTTTGCTTGCGCAAGTCTCACTCACGCCCAGCCCGGATCGCCGCTCCGCCCGCGAACGGCGCCACCGCCAGCGCAACAAGGCTGCTGGCTGCCAACAGCGCAAGGCCTCCCTCGCCGCCGGGCTGGAGCGAGCCTGCGCCGAATATCAGGAGCGGCACGGTGAGCGGGATAGCCAGCAACCCTCCCAGCGCCGATCCTGCACGCAATCCCGCCGTCAGCGCGGCGATGGTCACGCCTATGGCCGCAAGGCCCGGTGTGCCCAGCAACAGCCCGATCTCGACCATGCGCAGTTGCGCCGCATCAAGCGAGAGCAATCCTGCCGAGATGGGCGCAGCGATCATCAAGGGTATGCCAAAGCTGAGCCAATGCGCCAATATCCGGCTCAGCAGCAGCGCTTCTTCGGAAAGGCCGCGCAAGGCCCACTGGTCGAAAAAGCCTGCCTCCAGATCGGGTTCGACCAGCCGGTCCAGCGGCAGGATCGCGGCCAGCAGCGCCGCCACCCAGATCACGCCCGCCCCCGTTCGCGCCAGAAGGCGCGCATCCGGTCCCACCGCGAAAGGAAACAGCATCGCCACGGCAAGGAAGAACAGCAGCGGCAGCACCGCCCCGCCGCGCCCTTGTGCGCCACGCGTCAGCAAGGCCAGGTCGCGCAGGAAGACAGCCCACAGTGGCCCGATCATTCCGCGTAATCCAGCAGTTCGAGAGGACGGACGCCTTCGACGGAAAGCGGCTGGTGCGATGCGATCACCACCGCCCCGCCCGATCTGCGATGCGCGTTGATCGCCGCTTGCGCCATGCTCGACCAGTGCTGGTCAAGTCCGTTCAGGGGTTCGTCCAGCAGCCAGATCGACGCATCGCTGGCGGCGATCCGCGCCAGTGCCGCGCGTTTGCGCTGGCCGGTGGACAGGAAGCGCACCGGAACATCGAGCAGGTTGGCAAGGCCGAAGTCCGCTACAGCGTCGTCCGAACGGTCGATCCTGCGCCAGAACCCCAGCGCGCGCTCCAGCGTCTGGTGGCCATCGAGGGCAAGCCGTTCATCTGCCAGCGCCAGCCTGCCTGCCCGCTCCACCGTTCCGGCATAAGGGCGCAGCAGGCCTGCGAGTATCCTGATCAGGCTGGATTTGCCGATCCCGTTCGGCCCGGCCAGATGCACCATCTGCCCCGGCTCGACGGCCAGCGACAGCCCGCGAAACAGGATTCGATCCCCCCGCCTGCAGGCGATATTCGTGGCGACGAGACGGCAGTCTTGCATGGTGCGCGGCGATAGGCGAAACCACGGGGCCTGCCAAGCATGCCGATTTTGAAAGGGTCCCGATGGCCATCCCCCGCCTTTCCGATGCCCAGCGCGATGCCCTGCTGGCCGAACTTCCGGCATGGACCTTGCGCGAAGATGGCCGCGCCATCGTGCGCACCTTCCGCTTTGCCGACTTCTCCGCCGCGTGGGCCTTCATGAACCGCGTTGCGCTCTATGCGGAAAAGGCTGACCACCACCCGGAATGGTTCAACGTCTACAACCGCGTGGACGTGACGCTGACCACGCACGACGCCGACGGACTGTCAGCAAGGGACGCAGCGATGGCGCGGGCAATGGAGGGGTTTGTTTGATGGCACGCCGCCGATGCGAACTTTCGGCGATTGCAAATGTCGGCATTACGGGCCATGTTCGGGCTGCCGAAAATAGAGTTGCAGGTCGGTAGCTCCTGCGCCCGTCATCGGGTTCTTCCCAGCCACGGCGTCAACCCAACTTGTGTGGGAAGGCGCTGCTGCGGGTGCTGCGCTTTCCCGGCTGATGCCGAGGAATTTCGATGTTTCAACTCTCTGTAGCCGCTCTCCTTTTCGCTACGCTGTTTTCCGGCGCTGCACTTTACATTAGCCTTGTCGAACATCCTGCGCGTCTCGAACTGACAGACGGTCCGTTGCTTATGCAGTGGCAGCCCAGCTACAAGCGGGCACTGCCGATCCAGTCCGGGTTAGCGATCGCCGGGGGCGCGGCAGGAATCCTTGCTGGATACCTTTCGGCCGACTGGAGATGGTTTGCGGGAAGCGCCCTGTTGCTCGCAAACTGGCCGTTCACGCTAACTGTTATCATGCCGGTCAACAAACGCCTGATGGCGATGCCGGAACGCGAGGCGAGCGCTGCAAGCCGGGCGATGCTGATCCAATGGGGCAAATTGCACAACATCAGGAGTTTACTGGGGGCCGCTACGACGCTGCTGTTTGCGTGGGCATTAGTCGGCGCAGGTTAGAGCCAGATGATATCAGGTTGCATTGCCGGGAATTACCGTGACGAAATTACCGTGACAGGTGCGAAAACCCCCAAATAGCCGTTGCTTGATCGCGAAATCGATGACGACTGCCCACCCCCTTTTCGTTTTGCGCCCGTTAGGTCCCTATCCTGAAGACCAGCCGTCGCCCCGGACTTGATACGGGGTAACGCTGCCTGTCTTGTTTCGCGTAAAGTTCGCAAAGAACGCAGAGAAAGATTGCTCGCGTGCAGGCGCGTCGACTTGCCGTTTTCAGACCCTGCCGGTTGCGCTTGGAAGTTCTTTGCGTTCTTTGCGAACTTTGCGCGAACCAAATTCTCCCCTGCTGGCGCAAAGAAAAGCCTCACCCCGGATCAGGTCCGGGGCGACGGAGTCGGAGGACTGATCTTATTTCCCCGCAGGCCTGTGCATCTTGCGCATCTGCTTGCGCAACGCGCCCGGCATCCACCGCGAAGCGAAGGCCATCCGCCGCGCCGTCTTGCCGACGAGCGTATGCAGCCTGGCGCCATGGACTGCCGCCCACGCCGCTTCGGCCACATCGTGCACCGGCGTGATCTCAAGCCCTGCGCCGCGCACACGGGCGCGAATATCGCCGTTGCTCGCAAGGTTGGGCGCGTGATCCAGCAGCGGCGTATCGATGTAGCCGGGCATCAGGCTGCGGACGTTGATCTTGTCGGCAGCCCATTCTCCATCGAGCGATTCGGTGATACCCCTCACCCCGAACTTGGTCGCGGAATAGACAGAAGTTCCGGGTGTGCCATAAATGCCCGCCGCGCTGGCGGTGTTGAGCAGGACCGATCCCGGAGCACTCGCCTTCAGCCACCGATAGGCAGCCTGCGCACCGAAGATCACACCCTTGAGATTGATGGCGAGCGCGCGCTCGATCTCGTCGGGCGTCAGTTCGGTAATGGCACCGCCCACCGGGATTCCGGCGTTGTTGAACACGGCATCGATCCGCCCGCCCGCAGCCTTTGCGCAATCGGCCAGCGCCGCATCCCACATCGCGCGGTCACGCACGTCGAGCCTGTGGCACGAGCTTTGCCCTGCCGGCAGCAGTGCGGCGGTTTGCGCCATGCCCGCCTCATCGATGTCGGCCAGTCCCACGAACCATCCGCCTTGGGCGAAGCGCTGCGCAACGGCGCGGCCAATGCCGGATGCGCCGCCGGTGATGAAGATCGTCCTGCCCGCCATTGCGCCACCCATGCCTGCGTTATTTTCAGGCGCGTGCTTACAGCGCCGGATTGTTATAGCAATGCCAGGTGAAGATCGCCGCGGCGCCGCGATGCGGTCGCCACGCCTCGGCCAGAGCGCGCGTGTCCTTCTCGCTGGGGCGTTCGGCAAGCCCCAGCAGCTTGCCCAGCCCCACCTGCACCGCCAGATCGCCGGCGGGCCAGATATCGGCACGGCCTTCGGCAAACAGCAGATATATCTCCGCCGACCAGCGCCCGATGCCCTTGATCCTGACCAGTTCGGCGATTGCCTCCTCATCATCGGCAGGCAGATGTTCGAGATCGAGTTCGCCCGATACCACCAATTCGCACAACGACCGCGCATAGCCCTGTTTCTGGCGCGACAACCCGCAGGCGCGCAGCGCGTCGAAATCGGCGTCGAGCAGATCCTGCGGCGGCATGTCCTCCCCCAGCAGCGCCTCCAGCTTGTTCCATACCGAAGCCGCCGCCGCCACGCTCACCTGCTGACCCACGATCGTACGCAGCAGCGTGCCATAGCCGGTAGCGCGGATGCGCGGTTCCGGGTAGCCCACCCGCTCGATTGCAGTGGCCAGGGCAGGTGTGCGGCTGGCGATATGATCAAGCCCTGCACGGATCGCTTCTGCCGACAGACCCATCCTTAATTCTCCCAAGCAGGCGATTTGACCGGATCGGCAGTTGCCAAACCCAGGCTGCCGCGATAGCAGCCCCGTCCAAAGGCGAACAGGGGGAGTGCCCTGCGCCGCGTTTGGAGAATGGACGATGCCCAAGCTTGTCGTTGTCAATCGTGCTGGTGAAGAATCCACGGTAGAAGTCGATGCCGGTCTTTCGGTGATGGAAGCAATCCGCGACAATGGCTTTGACGAGCTTCTGGCACTGTGCGGCGGCTGCTGCTCATGCGCTACCTGCCATGTGTTCATCGACCCTGCCTTTGCCGACAAGATCCCGGCGATGAGCGAAGACGAGAACGATCTGCTCGACAGTTCGGACCACCGCAACGCAACCTCGCGCCTTTCGTGCCAGGTTCAGGTCACCGGCGATCTCGATGGCCTGCGCGTGACCATCGCACCGGAAGACTGATCTTTCAGCGCTTCTGCGCAAACAAAAAGGCCCGCCTCCAGAGGGAGCGCGGGCCTTTTTGCATTTTGGGTTACCCGGCGATTCGTCAGAGGCGCAAGCCTGCGGTCTCGTCCAGCCCGGCCATCAGGTTCAGCGTCTGCACCGCCGCCCCGCTTGCGCCCTTGCCCAGATTGTCGAGCACCGCGACCAGCCGCACCTGTTCGCCATCGGCGCTGCCCATCACGTGCAGTTTCAACCCGTCCCACGGTTCCATCGACGCGCGCAGCAGCAGTTCGCCATCGGCAGGCAAGTCCTGCTCCACTGTCACCACCGGCGACCCGGCATAGAACTGCGTCAGCGCCGCCCGCAGCAGTTCGGCAGGGACGTTGCCCGGCATCACGCCCAGCGGCAGCGGGATTTCCACGATCATGCCGCGATGCGCCGCGACCACCGCGGGGCTGAACATCGGGGCGATGGCAAGGCCTGCATAGCGCTGCATCTCGCTCACATGCTTGTGCCCGAAGGTCAGGCCATAACCGCGCCATGCAATGTCCCGATCATCTTCGAACCGCGCGATCAGGGCCTTGCCGCCGCCGGAATAGCCGGAAATCGCATTGCAGCTATAGGGCCAGGCCGAAGGCAGCAGGCCATTATGGACCAGTGGTGCGAGCAGGCCGAGGAAGCCGGTGGGATAGCAGCCGGGGTTCGAAACCCGCCGCGCTTCCGCCACGACCTCGCGCCCGACGATTTCGGGAAAGCCGTACGTCCAGCCATCGGCCACGCGATGCGCGGTCGATGCGTCGATCACGCGCGTACGATCATTGCGAATCATCGCCACGGCATCGCGCGCAGCATCATCGGGCAGGCACAGGATCACCACATCGGCATCGTTGATCGCTTGCGACCGCGCTGCATCGTCCTTGCGCCGCGCATCATCCAGAGCAATCAGCGCGAATTCGCTGCGGCCCGCCAGACGGTCGGCAATTTCCAGCCCGGTCGTGCCCGCTGCTCCATCGATGAAGACCGACGTTGTCATGCCAGCGCCTCAAGCACGGTCAGTTCCACATAGCCGACCAACAAGTCGGACTTTGCCTGCCCCCACGCCCAGCCGCCTGAAATATCGAGCACATCAAAGACTTCGCCTTCGGCAATCGTCCGCAACGCCTCACCTTCCAGCTTGCCCGCGCCGCGCATCACAGTGGTCGTCTTCAGCACATGCGGCATCGGCACGGCGTAGTGCGGCACGAAATAGCGCCCGGCCAGACCGATGTGTGCAAGGTCGCCCCGCACCGGCAGGTGTGGCTTGTCCGAACGGTCCGACGGGCGGCACAGTGATAGCTGCGCGTTCGGTACGTCAACAGGAAGAGGCGATGCTTCAACGGTCAATTCAGGTGGCCCCCGGAACAGGAAAGCAGGGCGATTAGCCGCGTCGGCGCTGTCAGGCAAGCCGATGCGCATTTCAGCCGTATCTCGCCTTCAACAGCCCCCATGCCGCGCGCAGGCCCAGCGCGTCGCCACCCTTGGGCCGCCCCGGCTTTGCCGCAGGCCGCCAGGCAAATGTATCGAAGTGCGCCCAGTCGGTGCCTTCAGTCACGAAGCGATCAAGGAACAATGCCGCCACGCTGGCACCGGCAAAGCCATTGGCGGGCGAATTCTGCAGATCGGCCACGTCCGATTTCAGATACTCGCGATAGCCTTCGAACAATGGCAGCCGCCAGCACGCATCGTCGCGTTCAAGCCCGGCGGCGATCAGGCCCTGCGCCGTTTCGTCGCGCCGTGCGAACATCGCGGGCAGATCGGGGCCAAGCGCCACGCGCGCCGCGCCGGTCAACGTGGCAAAGTCGATCACCAGGTCTGGCGTCATTTCGCAAGCCCGCACCAGCGCATCGCCCAGCACCAGCCGCCCTTCGGCATCGGTGTTGGTGACTTCCACCGACAAGCCGTTGCGCGCGCGCAGGATATCGCCCGGTCGGAACGCATGGGCAGATATCGCGTTTTCCACCGCAGGAACAAGCATATGCAGCCGGATTTTCAAGCCCATCGCCATGACAAGGCCCGCCAGCGCCAGCGCATGGGCGGCCCCGCCCATGTCCTTTTTCATCAGCGCCATGCCCGATGCGGGCTTGATATCCAGCCCGCCGGAATCGAAGCACACGCCCTTGCCGACGATGGCCACGCGCGGATGCGCAGGATCGCCCCATTCCAGTTCGATCATGCGCGGCGCATGGCTGCGCGCGGCGGCGCGTCCGACCGCGTGAACCATCGGGTAATCGCGTTCGAGCAGATCGCCCGCCACCACATGAATTTCGGCGTGATGCATCCGGGCCATCGCGCGCGCCTCGGCTTCAAGCTGCGCCGGTCCCATGTCCTCGGCGGGCGTATTCACCAGATCGCGCACCATCAGCACGGCCGTCGCCTCGGCAAGCGCCGGTTCGATCAGCGCGACTTCCTTGGTCAGAAGGATGCGGGGTTCGGCTTCCGTCGAGTCCTTGCGGTAGCGGTCGAAGCGATATTGCCCTGTCACCCAGCCATGCAGCGCCTTGCCCGCATCCCCGCCGACCCTGCGATAGGTCCCGCCGGGCAGCACATCGGCCAGCTTGGCAAGGCACCACGACGACAGATTGTTGACATTCGCCACGCCCGCCACCGCGAACCAGCCATCGCCATCTGGCACGATAGCATGTTCATAGCCGCCGCCCTCGAATTTCTGCGCGGCAAGGCTTGCCCGCTGTCCGGCGTTGAGTCCCTTGAGGAAATCCGGCAGCGTCGCCTTGTCGACAAGGTGGATGGCAGTGGCCTGCTGGCCGCGATCAGGCTGGATCAGCGCGTTTCTGTCGATCATGTTGCACCCATTCATGCCGCAGAGCGCGGTCCGTTGCGAGAGGAAACTGCCCCATGCGCGCCGCATCCCTGATCCCGCTGACTCTTCTGGCCGCTCTGGCCGCCTGTTCGGTCAGCAAGGAACCTGAACCTTCAGCCAGTGCGGTCGCTCAATCGTCAGCGCTGCCACAGCAAATGTCGTCTTTAACCCCACCGCAAATCTCGGCGCAGACCCCGGTCGCAGCGCGCAGCGTGACCGAAGAAAACGATGTCTACGAATTCGCGTATGCCTATCCCGCTGCCGCTGGCGCAATCCCGGCACTCAAGTCGCTTCTGGACGGCGAGCTGGAAAAGGCGCGGACAGAACTTGTTTCGGACGCAAGGCAGGGGCAGGCCGATGCCAAGGCCAACGGCTACCCATTCAACGCCTACAGCCATAGCACAGACTGGAAAGTCGTGACCGATTTGCCCGCATGGCTCAGCATGTCCAGCCTGATCGGCTTCTATAGCGGCGGCGCGCATCCCAATTACGTTTATGACACGATCCTGTGGGACAAGATTGCGGGCAAACGTCGCGCGCCGTCAGACCTGTTCGCATCAAAGGCCGCACTGGCCGCGGCAATCCGTGATCCGTTCTGCAAGGAGCTTGACAGGCAACGTGCAAGAAAAAGGCAGGGGCAGGCCCTTGGCGGGGGCGTAACCGAATTCGAGAAATGCATCGACCCGGCCGAGCAGACCGTGATTCTCGGTTCGTCCAACGGCAAGGCTTTCGATCGCATCGGCATTCTGGTCGCGCCCTATAATGCGGGTCCTTATGCCGAAGGTTCTTATGAAGTGACGGTCCCGGTAACGCAAAAGGTGCTGGCGGCCGTGAAACCGGAATTCAGGACCACGTTCGTCGCCCGATGAAACACCCCCAATGAAACACCCGTGCTGCAACGGCTCGCAATTTGCCGCTATCGTCGCTATGTGCCCGGCATGACCGAATATGTGACAGTTACAGACCACGATGTCATTCTGCGTGACGGGACGATCAAGCTCCATGGCTCCGCCGGGTTCGAGGGCATGCGCAAGGCCGGGCGGCTCGCCGCAGAAATTCTCGATGCCCTGGCGCCGCTGGTGCAACCCGGCGCTCGCACGGACTATCTGGACGATGTTGTCCGACAGATGACGCTGGATGGCGGCGCCGTTCCCGCGACGCTGGGCTATCGGGGCTACACCCACTCGTGCTGCATCTCGATCAACCACGTGGTCTGCCATGGCATCCCTTCGGACAAGACGCTCAAGGACGGCGATATCGTCAATATTGACGTGACGCCGCTGCTCGATGGCTGGCACGGTGATACCAGCAGGATGTATCTGGTCGGCGATGTGCCGCTCAAGGCGAAGCGTCTGGTCGATGTCACGCACGAATGCCTGATGATCGGGATCGAAAAGGCCCGCCCCGGCGCACGACTGGGCGATATTGGCGCAGCGATTCAGGCCCATGCCGAAAAGCAGCGCTATGGCGTGGTGCGCGAATTTTGCGGCCACGGGCTTGGCCGTCTGTTCCACGATGCGCCCGAAGTGGTCCACGCCGGACGCGCGGGTACGGGGCCGGAACTGAGACCCGGCATGTTCTTCACCATCGAACCGATGATAAATCTCGGCAAGCCCGGCGTGAAGATCCTCGAAGATGGCTGGACGGCGGTCACGCGCGACCGTTCGCTTTCGGCGCAGTTCGAACATTCGATCGGCATCACCGAAGACGGTTGCGAGATATTCACGCTCAGCCCGGCCGGACTGGACAAGCCGCCTTACGCGTCCTGAACTGCCCCTCCGTCATTGCGAGCGTAGCGAAGCAATCCAGGACGCTTACGTCCGGCCTTCTGGATTGCCGCGTCGGCTCCGCCTCCTCGCAAGGAAGACATCTGGACGGCAATCCGCAAACAGACTCTGCCTAAAAACAAGGCAGCACTTGCGCAAATTTTGTGCATTAATCGAACACGGTTGCGCAACGATGCGCATGCCTTGCCAGCACATTCGATTCAAATCTTGCCCGACCCCCGCATTTCCTGCTTTCCCGCCGCCGCGCGATGCCCTAGTGCTTTTTACTAGCAGCGTGGCACGATTCTTGTAACGTCAGTGCCACACGAGATCATACGCCGGTCTGCCACTTCGTGGTTAACCGGCCCGCGTTGCAGGGGTCATAACGACGTGAAAAAGGTCGAAGCCATCATCAAGCCGTTCAAGCTCGATGAAGTGAAGGAAGCGCTCCATGAAATCGGCGTTTCCGGGATCACCGTAACCGAAGCCAAGGGTTTTGGACGGCAGAAGGGCCATACCGAGCTTTATCGCGGTGCGGAATACGTCGTCGATTTCCTGCCAAAGGTGAAGCTTGAGGTGGTGGTGTCCGACCAGCTGGTCGATCGTGTGGTCGAAGCGATCGCTTCCGCCGCACAGACCGGCAGGATCGGGGATGGCAAGATTTTCGTGATTCCGGTGGAAAGCGCACTGCGCATCCGCACCGGTGAACGCGATGATGACGCGATCTGATCGGATCGATCGCAACAAAAGTTGACGCCGCGCCCGGCTGCATCGGGCAAGGTATCTGAGCGGGGGGTGGGCCTGTGGACGGGCAAGCCTCCATGTGAACCACAACGTGAACCACAACCGCACTTAACCCCCCGTACCTCTCCACCGGGGGCAAGAAGAAGAAGGATCAGCGATGGCAACTGCAAAGGACATTCTCGCCCGCATCAAGGACGAGGAAATCGAGTGGATCGATCTGCGTTTCACCGATCCCAAGGGCAAGTGGCAGCACCTTACCATGGTGGCCAGCCTGATCGGCGAAGACGAACTGGAAGACGGCCTGATGTTTGACGGTTCGTCGATCGAAGGCTGGAAGGCCATCAACGAATCGGACATGATCCTCAAGCCCGATCTCGATGCCATCTTTGTCGATCCGTTCAGCGCCACCCCGATGCTGATCGTCGTTTGCGACATCGTCGAACCATCGACCGGCGAACTTTATTCGCGCGATCCCCGCTCGACCGCCAAGCGCGCCGAAGCCTTCGTCAAGTCGACCGGCGTGGGTGACACCGTCTATGTCGGGCCGGAAGCAGAGTTCTTCCTGTTTGACGACGTCAAGTTCTACGACGGCTACGATGGCAACGGCTTCCGTATCGATGACGTGGAACTGCCGACCAACACCAACAAGGCCTACGAAGGCGGCAACATGGGCCACCGCCCTGGCGTAAAGGGTGGTTATTTCCCCGTCGCCCCGATCGACAGCTGCGTCGATATCCGCGGCGAAATGGTTTCGACCATGATCGAAATGGGCCTGCCCTGCGACAAGCATCACCACGAAGTCGCCTCGGCCCAGCACGAACTCGGCCTGACCTTCGGTACGCTGGTCCAGACCGCTGACCGCATGCAGGTCTACAAGTACGTCGTGCAGCAGGTCGCCCACGCCTATGGAAAGACGGCCACGTTCATGCCGAAGCCGATCAAGGGCGATAACGGTTCGGGCATGCACACGCATATCTCGATCTGGGAAGCTGGCAAGCCGCTGTTCGCCGGTAACGGTTATGCAGGTCTGTCGGACATGTGCCTGTACTTCATCGGTGGCGTGATCAAGCACGCCAAGGCGCTCAATGCCTTCACCAACCCGACCACCAACAGCTACAAGCGTCTGGTGCCGGGCTATGAAGCTCCCGTGCTGCTCGCCTATTCGGCGCGCAACCGTTCGGCTTCGTGCCGCATCCCTTACGGTGCCGGTTCGAAGGCAAAGCGCGTGGAATTCCGCTTCCCCGACGCGATGGCCAACGTCTACCTGTGCTACGCTGCGCTGCTGATGGCCGGTCTCGACGGGATCAAGAACAAGATCCATCCGGGCGAAGCCATGGACAAGAACCTTTACGATCTGCCGCCGGCAGAACTCGCAGAAGTTCCCACCGTGTGCGGTTCGCTTCGTGAAGCGCTCGAATGCCTCGAAGCCGATCATGAATTCCTGCTTCAGGGTGGCGTGTTCACCAAGGATCAGATCGAAGCCTATATCGAACTGAAGTGGCCCGAAGTGATGCGCTGGGAAACCACGCCTTCGGCCGTCGAATTCGACATGTACTACTCGCTCTGATCTCACCGGATCGGCGAAAGGAAAGGGCGTCCGGGGAACCGGGCGCCTTTTTCCATTGTGCGACGTGAAGGAACCAGGCACCCCACAACACACCGGATCGTGATTTTCTCCACAAGTTGCGATGAACCGGGCCGAACCGTGATTGCGGCAGGATGAACGGAGCGGGGCAGGACTCCTCATATTGCGCGAAATCCTTAGTCATGCTGCACATGCTAAGAAACGCGGTCGCAACACTCCTCGCCCTGATCTCTTTCGTGACGCTCCCCGCCGTCGCCCATGCGCGGCTCCAGTGCGTCACGTATGCCCGGCAGATCTCTGACGTGCAGATTTCGGGCAATGCACGCGATTGGTGGAGCAATGCCGAAGCCTCCTACGAACGCGGGCAGGAGCCACGCCCCGGCGCGGTCCTGGCCTTTCGCGGCACCCATGCAATGCCCTATGGGCACGTCGCAGTCGTCCGCCAGGTCGTCGATGCCCGTCACATCCTGATCGACCACGCCAACTGGTCAGGCCCCGGCGCGGTGGACCGCGGCGTGGTGGCGGTTGATGTTTCGGCAGCAGGAGACTGGAGCGAAGTGCGCGTATGGTATGCGCCCACGAAATCGGTCGGGCTGCGCGCCAGCCCCACTCACGGGTTCATCTATCCCCGCACAGTCACCGCAAAGGCTGAATCGACGCCCTCGGCAGGCTGATCCTGATTTCGTTGGGTCAGGCAGAACGCCGCAACTTGGCCCGCTTCGGTCCCAGCAGGGCCAGCGCTTCTTGCGGCGACATCGCCATCCAGAACAGGTGCCCCTGAATCATCTGGCATCCCGCCGCCTGCACCAGCGCGCGCTGTACCGGAGTCTCCACGCCTTCGGCCACAACTTTCATCCGCAGTGTGTGTCCAAGCGAGACGATGGCGCGCAGGATCGAATGTGCATCAAGATCGGCCTCGATGTTCTGCACGAAAGACCGATCGATCTTGATCCGGTCGAACTGGAATGAGCGCAGATAGCTGAGCGACGAATACCCGATGCCGAAATCATCCAGTGCAATGCGGAAGCCGCGGTAGTTCAGCCCCTTGAGCACATCGACCACATGATCGCTGCGGTCCAGCATCACGCCCTCGGTTACTTCCAGCACGAACCGGCGCGGATCGGCCCCGGTTTCACGCAGCAACGCGTCGAGGGTTGGCAGGAAATCGCTGGCCATGATCTGTAATGGCGAAAGATTGACCGATATGTCGCAATCGGGCCAGTCGCGACATTCGGTAAATACCCGGCGCAACACCCAGGTGCCCAGGGGGACCATGATCCCGGCCTGCTCGGCCACCGGTACGAACAAGCCGGGCCGGATCGCGCCACGTTCAGGGTGTTGCCAGCGTAACAGTGCCTCAAATCCCTGAATCGCACCGTCCGAGGCATCGACGATAGGCTGATAAGCCAGTGCCAGTTCGTCACGCGCGATCGCCCGGCGCAGTTCGATTTCCATTTCGCGCCGCAATTTGAGCGATGCATCCATGTCGCGCGTAAAACGCCGATAGCGTGCGCGCCCCCGCTGCTTGGACCGGTAGAGCGCGATATCGGACCGCCGCAACAGTTCGCCGGGATCTTCGCTTTGCTCAGGACCCCAGCTGATCCCGCACGAACAGCTGATATCCAGATTGTTGCCGGAAATCACGAATGGGTCGTTCATCAGCGCCATGACCTGCCGTCCCAGCATGTCGGCGGCGGCCCGGCCTCCGGTAGTCCGTCGCAACAGCACGAATTCGTCACCGCCGAAGCGTGAAAGAAAATCGCCTGGCGGCAATGTCCGGCGCAACCGCAAGGCCACTTGCCGCACAAGTTCGTCACCGACATGGTGGCCCAGCGTATCGTTCACCACCTTGAACCGATCGATATCGATATAGGCGACAAACACATCGCCAAGCTCGCGCCGTTCAATGCAGGCCGATAATTCCTGGCGCAGCTTCTGCATGAAGTGCGCGCGATTGGGCAGGCCGGACATCGCATCGTGCAGGGCATTATGCTGTGCCTGTGCCTCGCTGGCGATCAGTTCGCTGGTTGTCCGCCGCATCCGGCGCACGATGATTGCACCGCCTGCCACCACGCCAACGAAGAACAGGATATAGACGGCCAGCAGCGGCGCGGTGCGGCGCAGGATGGCCGGCCCCGGCGGCTTGGCGCGCCATGATACGGCGCCAATGTTCTGCCCATCGATAGCCGCAAGGGCAAAGGCGTTACGCCCCTCGCCGTGGCGCAATTGATCTTCATAGCGGACATCCTCCAACAGCAGCGAACCGCCGATATCGGAAATCACGCGATGATCGAAATTGCGGACCAGCACGATATAGTCCGGTGCGCCCCTGAGCAGCTTCGGTTCCACATCCGGCACGACAGACGCCACGGCAAGGAAGGCCGGCTGGCCCTTGTACCGCGTCATGGCAGCAAGACCGCGCGGAATCGGCAACCCTTTGCTGTCATACGGCCATTGGACATTCCCGTGGCTGCGCCATTCGACAATCGCGCTTTCACTGGGGCTTTCCAGCACCGAGCGTCGCACCAGTTCACGAACTTGCGATCTGATCTCATCGAAGTTGCACGTACGCTCAAGCCGGACGCCGGTCCAGCAGTGGACCGGCGTTCCGTCGAAGCGAACGTGGTACAGATGGTCGATGCGATGGCTGCCCCAGAAATATCCGGCCAGGAAATTTCGCGCCCACGGTTCAAGGTCTGGCCCATTCAATTTGGTTACCGCCTCGTCCCATTTCACCTGCAGCATGCCTGCTTCGGCGATCTGCCTGCCGCTACGCTCGACAAATCGCTCGACCAGTCGGCGCTCTTCGGTACGCGCATATTCGTCGGCTATGTTCGTGGAATTGCGGAAGGCGGCGATGAGCGCTGCGGTCAGTGCCAGCAGGGCAAGGAATGTGCCCGCCACGATCCAGCGGGCGCTGGTCGCACCCACTGCCTGCCGCGACCGGCCACGTCCAAGGAAGGGTGCTGTCCCCATTTCAACGACGCATACCAAGCGGTTGCAAAGAAATGGTTATCAACGGCGCTTGCTGGCGCTAGGAAGTTCCCCTCACCCGCCGCCAATATATGCCGCAGGAACCTTTTGCTCCACACGCGGATTATACTTCCGACCAGCCCGCCGAAGGGTTTAGCCGGGAGAAGAAACCATGCTTTTGACCATTGCCCTCGTACTGTTCGTGTTGTGGGCGCTCGGCGTATTCGCGTTCAAGATCACAGCAGGAATAATCCACATCGTGCTGGTCATCGCGGTGATCGTCGGACTGGTGCAATTGTTCCGGGGTCGACGGGTCTGAACGGCATCGATCGGACGCTGCCAGCCAAGCACATCCGCAAGGTGCCTCACTGCCAAATATTTGGGGCCTATATACTTAACTAGCCAAAAATAATTTGACGGCACCAAAAAATATGGCTAGTTAGGTTTCATAACCGACAAGCCCGAAACCGTCAGCCTGTATCAGTTCTTTGAACGCTTCCCCAATGAGGAAGCTGCACGGCAGTATTTCGAGCGCAACCGCTGGAACGGCGAAGTCTCTTGCCCGCATTGCGGCAGCTTGTCGGTTGCCGAAGTCAAGAACCACAAGCCGATGCCTTACCGCTGCCGCGACTGCCGCCAACACTTCAGCGTCCGCACCGGCACCGTGCTTGCTGAAAGCCGCCTGCCGCTCCACAAGTGTTCCCCGTCAGCACCAATGGCACAGATTTGAGGTTGTGATTTAAGGAGTGTTGGGGCTTCGTCGTAGTGACGAAGGAACGAAGATGAAGCCCCAACACTCCTTAAAAAAATCGCCGATGAAGGCCCCTGCCGAGCGGGTGGTGAAGGACATCCGGCGGCAGACCCGTCGGCACTTCTCGGCCGAAGACAAGATCAGGATCGTGCTGGATGGCCTGCGCGGCGAGGACAGCATTGCCGAGCTGTGCCGCAAGGAAGGCATCGCCCAAAGCCTGTATTACACCTGGTCGAAGGAGTTCATGGAAGCGGGCAAGCGTCGCCTGGCTGGCGACACTGCCCGTGCCGCAACCACCGGCGAGGTGCAGGACCTGCGCCGCGAAGCCCGTGCCCTGAAGGAATGCGTTGCCGACCTGACGCTCGAAAACCGTCTGCTCAAAAAAAGTATGATCGCGGATGGGGGCGACGACGAATGAGGTATCCAGCATCGGAGAAGCTCGAGATCATCCGGATCGTCGAGCAATCGCACCTACCAGCCAAGCACACGTTGGACGAGCTCGGCATTGCCCGTCGGACCTTCTACCGCTGGTACGACCGGTTCCTCGAAGGCGGCCCGGAGGCGCTGGAGGATCGGCCATCGACACCGAGCCGGGTGTGGAACCGGATCCCGCCTGACATCCATGATCAGATCATCGAGCTGGCGCTGGGGCAGTCCGAGCTAAGCCCCCGGGAACTGGCGGTGCGTTTTACCGATGAGAGGCGCTACTTCGTGTCGGAAGCCACGGTTTACCGTCTGTTGAAGGCCCACGATCTGATCACCAGCCCGGCCTATGTCGTGATCAAGGCCGCCGATCAGTTCCACACCAAGACCACGCGGGTAAACGAGATGTGGCAGACTGATTTTACCTACTGTGCGCCTCGTCCCGGATGGTCCGGGGTGCATATGACTGGAATGCAAAGGAGAAAGGAGGAACTGAACGAATGCCTTGCCCTCTGCTGTGAGGGGGCATGAGCCCAAGCGGCGGTGACCTGCCGTCAACTGGCAGGGTGACGTAGCCCGCAGGTAAAGGGGATTGAGGCGAAGCCGTTACGCCGAGATGGTCCCCGAGGCTGTAGCGCTGGAAGGTTGAGGAACACGAACCGGTTAATCCGCATCCGAGGGCTGAAATGTCGCCTTCGCCTACACGGCTTAACAGGCGGAATGCTGATGATGGCGCCGGAGACGTATGTCGGCGACATCCGAATGTGGCCGGAAATGTAGCCCGTCCGCATGGAGCCATGGAGAGAATGCAGCCAGGCCATGGCATCGGCATCGACTTGCGGGACGCAAGGACAAGGACTGCGACCGGCAGCCTCCCCAGCGCGCGAAAGTCCAGCATATGAACGAGGGAAGGCATGATGGAATGCCAAGGGAGTTGGCCCCGATGTCCACCGTGCTGGCGGAGTCCCCGTAGTAGTCCGCGACAGGGAAAGCCTGTCACATGGCGAAGGGGGACAGTTCAATCAGCTTGAAGTGCAAACTACCTGACCAAACGAGGTGAAGACCTTTGATAATCAGCGAAATGCAGCACAAGCTCGCGACGTGGGCCGAGAGCGACCAGAACCGCAAGTTCGATCGCCTTCTCCGGCTCATTGCCGATCGGGCGTGGCTTGCCGAGGCGGCTCGGATCGTGCTGGCGTCGAGTGGCGCCAATACGCCGGGCATCGACGGAATGGACAAGCGACGGATGCAGGCCGTACTGGCAGAACAGCTGGCCAGTCTGCGAACGGACTTGCTGACGGGGAGTTATCACCCGCAGCCGGTCAGGCGAATCTATATCCCGAAAGCCAATGGCAAGAAACGACCACTTGGTATCCCGACCCTGAAAGACCGCATCGTCCAGCGCGCGATGCTGATGGCCATGGAGCCGATCTGGGAAAGCGACTTCCATCGCCTCTCCTACGGCTTCAGGCCGGAACGCAGCGTGCATCACGCTGTCCGGACCGTGAAGATACAGTTGCAGGATAGTGGTGCCGGAGCGCGGGGCCGCTGGATCATCGAAGGTGATCTGGCGAGCTACTTCGATACGGTCCACCACCGGCTTCTGCTTCGCTGCGTTCGGCGGCGAATCCGGGATGATCGGTTTGTTGATCTGCTCTGGCGATTCCTGAAGGCGGGCCACGTCGACCGTGGCCTGTTCGTCGCCTCAAGCGAAGGTGTACCGCAAGGCGGCGTGCTGTCGCCGCTCCTGTCCAACATCATGCTCCATGAGTTTGATGCGTGGCTGGAGGCGAAATACCTGAGCGACAAGGCGCGAAAGGATCGCTGGGCATGGAACTTCGGCATCCAGCAGGGGCGCCCCATCACGGTTCGCGAGAACCGGCAATGGAAACCTGCTGTCGCCTACTGCCGTTACGCCGATGACTTCGTTGTCATCGTCAAGGGCACCAAGGCACATGCCGAGGCCATCCGCGAGGAATGCCGGGCCTTTCTGGAAGACGACCTGAAGCTGACGTTGAATATGGACAAGAGCCATATCACCCACGTCGACGACGGGTTCGTGTTCCTCGGGCACCGGATTATCCGCAGGCGGGGATCGAGCGGACGCATGTCCGTGGTCTCAACGATACCCAAGGAGAAGGCCAAGACCTTCGCTCGCCGATTGGTCGAGGCTCTCTCCGGCAATCATGAGGTTGCCGCGGTGGACATGATCGACGGTCTGAACCGCCAGCTGGCGGGATGGGCTGCGTTCTACAGGTTCACCGACTTCACGGCGCGCACATTCCGGCGCATCGACACCGTCGTGTTCTGGAAAATGGCGCACTGGTTGGCGCAGAAGTACCGGTCCCGTATCAAGCCTTTGATGCGTAAATGGTACCGCATGCCGGAAACCGGCCAATCGAAGACGTGGCTGGTCTACGGTCGAAGCAATCAGGGCAATGCCGTCGGCAAGGCGCTGCGACGACTGGTCACAAGCCAGAAGATGCAGTTCCGGTGGCGGAATCCGGAGCGAAATCCCTACATCTATCGGGACGAGCTCCGAAACACCGTCACCTCCCGCTATCGTGATGTCGCCATGGCCTTGGACCAAGGTTGAATAGAGAGCCGTATGCGCTGAAAGGTGCACGTACGGTTCGGGGAGGGGAAGCGCTTATGCGCTTCCTACTCCACTCAAGATCATCGGGTGGGGCTGGATGTACCTGTCGACCGTGCTCGACGACTTCTCGCGCTACATTATCGCCTGGAAACTGTGCACCAACATGCGCGCCGAGGATGTGACCGACACGCTCGACCTGGCCCTTGGCGCATCGGGCTGCGACAGCGCCACGGTGCTGCACAAGCCCAGGCTGTTGTCGGATAATGGCCCCAGCTACATCGCCGGCGAATTGGCTGAATACATTGAGGCCCGGAAGATGAGCCACGTGCGCGGTGCCCCGATGCACCCGCAAACCCAGGGCAAGATCGAGCGCTGGCACCAAACCCTGAAAAACCGCATCCTGCTGGAAAACTACTTTTTGCCCGGCGACCTCGAAGCCCAAATCGAGGCCTTCGTCGAGTACTACAACCACCAGCGTTACCACGAGAGCCTGAACAACGTGACGCCCGCCGATGCCTACTTCGGCAGGGCTCCAGCCATCATCAAACAGCGCGAAAGGATCAAGCGACAGACCATCGAACATCGGCGCTTGCAACACCGCAAGCTCGCCGCCTAACATCAACCCCCAGACGAGGTCCGCACTCCGCTAATTTACGCCGCGAGTTGTGCCGAATGTTCTGACGACGGACAACAAAAGGTTATGTTATCCCGGCCCGCATGATGCCTGATATATCGCTCGGCAAGATATTTTCAGGTTGGTTGCGCAAGAAAGGCTACGACCCAGATAATTTTCCTTCCTATCCTCATGATTTTGACGATGGAAAGCGGCCCACCGTTCAAGCGCGCCTCTACCCAAATGAACTGATGACAGAATTTAACCAGCAGCTTGATGAATGGATCACCAGCGGGAAGGCGTTAGCCTACTTTAAGCAACGCGATCCAGAGTCAGTGGCACCGCTGCAATCGGTCTATTCTGATATCAAAGCACTAGAGACAACCAAAGCTCTCCCCAGCCCCGCGAAAAACTAAACAGTGCGCCCAAGCCTTATCTTCATCGCCGCTTGCGACACTCCAAACCGCGCCGCAAGCGCGGGAGTGCTTTCCCCGGCTACGTCAGTTAACCGATGCCGCGGCATCAAGACATTAGCGGCGAAGCTATTGGCTTGGCGTTCATGGATAGGCCGAATATTCACGTTGGGGCGGTCAGTGCCTTCCGTCCGATAAGCGCGGTTATCGCCAACGCCTTCGCCTAAAAGGTCACGGTGGTAGATGTAGTGGCCCAACTCATGCGCAGCGGTAAAACGTCGCCGCGTGGGGGCATGGGTTGAGTTCACGACAATCCGGTAGCTGCCGTTTTGCCGCTCAATGTAACCTGAAATATTGTCGTCCATTGGCTCATAGGACAACGGAAGCCCTATATCCCGAATGATCGCTTCGATTGGAACGGGCGTGCTATCCCAATGCTCCGTTATCACTGTCATTGGATCTACCATTTATGCCTCCTTTCCAATTTCGTCTGCCGCATCGGCATCATTACCAGTGCCTAAGGTCGCATCCAAGATTAGGTCCACCCTCTCCCGGATAATGCCAGGAGCCTCTTTAGACAGCCATTCTCGTATATACTCATCAGCACACGCTTTTGCCATAGCGCGCGCTTCGCGTTCAGCGTTTGCCGTAGTGATTTTGCCCCACGCAATGCCTGCAATAACGACAATCACCGCAAGCACAAGGGAACCCCATGCTATCGCGTTAGCCTGTGAGGCTAGGGACGCCGCCATTGCGTCCCAATTCGGATTAGCCGGTTCAGGAGGCACCGAGATCATAGGTTGGCAAGAGCGGGTTGCCGACTCTACCATCTTGGCACAAGTGTCGGCGGTTAGCTGTCCGTCGTCAGAACATTCGGCACAACTCGCGGCGTAAATTAGCGGAGTGCGGACCTCGTCTGGGGGTTGATGTTAGGCGGCGAGCTTGCGGTGTTGCAAGCGCCGATGTTCGATGGTCTGTCGCTTGATCCTTTCGCGCTGTTTGATGATGGCTGGAGCCCTGCCGAAGTAGGCATCGGCGGGCGTCACGTTGTTCAGGCTCTCGTGGTAACGCTGGTGGTTGTAGTACTCGACGAAGGCCTCGATTTGGGCTTCGAGGTCGCCGGGCAAAAAGTAGTTTTCCAGCAGGATGCGGTTTTTCAGGGTTTGGTGCCAGCGCTCGATCTTGCCCTGGGTTTGCGGGTGCATCGGGGCACCGCGCACGTGGCTCATCTTCCGGGCCTCAATGTATTCAGCCAATTCGCCGGCGATGTAGCTGGGGCCATTATCCGACAACAGCCTGGGCTTGTGCAGCACCGTGGCGCTGTCGCAGCCCGATGCGCCAAGGGCCAGGTCGAGCGTGTCGGTCACATCCTCGGCGCGCATGTTGGTGCACAGTTTCCAGGCGATAATGTAGCGCGAGAAGTCGTCGAGCACGGTCGACAGGTACATCCAGCCCCACCCGATGATCTTGAAGTAGGTAAAATCAGTCTGCCACATCTCGTTTACCCGCGTGGTCTTGGTGTGGAACTGATCGGCGGCCTTGATCACGACATAGGCCGGGCTGGTGATCAGATCGTGGGCCTTCAACAGACGGTAAACCGTGGCTTCCGACACGAAGTAGCGCCTCTCATCGGTAAAACGCACCGCCAGTTCCCGGGGGCTTAGCTCGGACTGCCCCAGCGCCAGCTCGATGATCTGATCATGGATGTCAGGCGGGATCCGGTTCCACACCCGGCTCGGTGTCGATGGCCGATCCTCCAGCGCCTCCGGGCCGCCTTCGAGGAACCGGTCGTACCAGCGGTAGAAGGTCCGACGGGCAATGCCGAGCTCGTCCAACGTGTGCTTGGCTGGTAGGTGCGATTGCTCGACGATCCGGATGATCTCGAGCTTCTCCGATGCTGGATACCTCATTCGTCGTCGCCCCCATCCGCGATCATACTTTTTTTGAGCAGACGGTTTTCGAGCGTCAGGTCGGCAACGCATTCCTTCAGGGCACGGGCTTCGCGGCGCAGGTCCTGCACCTCGCCGGTGGTTGCGGCACGGGCAGTGTCGCCAGCCAGGCGACGCTTGCCCGCTTCCATGAACTCCTTCGACCAGGTGTAATACAGGCTTTGGGCGATGCCTTCCTTGCGGCACAGCTCGGCAATGCTGTCCTCGCCGCGCAGGCCATCCAGCACGATCCTGATCTTGTCTTCGGCCGAGAAGTGCCGACGGGTCTGCCGCCGGATGTCCTTCACCACCCGCTCGGCAGGGGCCTTTATCGGCGATTTTTTTAAGGAGTGTTGGGGCTTCATCTTCGTTCCTTCGTCACTACGACGAAGCCCCAACACTCCTTAAATCACAACCTCAAATCTGTGCCATTGGTGCTGACGGGGAACAACAGTCAGAGGTGGACGGCTAGCTAGGCCGTAGACTCATAAACGCGCAGCCACAGGCGCATTGAGGCGAGTTGGACCATGGCCAGAAAGTTTTCGGCCAACTTGTCGTAGCGGGTAGCTACTCTGCGGAAGTGCTTCAATTTGGAGAAATAGCGTTCGATCAGGTTCCGCTCGCGGTACAGCCATGTGCTGAAGTACGGTTTCGACTTCCGGTTTGCCTTGGGCGGAATGTTGGCAAACGATCCCTTTTCGCGGAGAGACGCTCGGATACGATCGGCGTCATACGCCTTGTCTGCCAGCACGATTGTTCCGGCGCCAACGTGATTGAGTAGATCGTCAGCCGCTTGCCCGTCGTGGCTTTGCCCGGCAGTCAGGCTGAGCCGGATCGGGAGGCCTTGCCCATCGACGACCGCGTGGATTTTGGTGGTGAGCCCGCCTCGGGAGCGACCGAGACAATGATCTCGATCCCCCTTTTTGCCGTCGCAGCCTGTTGGTGCGCCCGGATGGAAGTGCTGTCGATCATCTGGATATCGCCATCATGGGCGGCGGTGATGGCGTCCATCATTCGATCCCACACACCGGCTTTTCGCCATCGCACGAAGCGATTGTAGCAGGTTGTGCGCGGGCCATAGCGTTCCGGCAAGTCTCGCCACGGCGCCCCTGACCGCAGCACCCAGAAGATGCCATTCAGCACACGCCGGTCATCGACACGTGGCACGCCTCTAGGCTTGTTGGGCAACATTGGTTCGATCACACGCCACTCGAAATCGGTCAGGTCATATCGGCTCATCCAGTCCCTGAATCAGCTTTCGCTCAACAAGGAAAGGCGTGTTACGATGAACCCTATGAAGCCCTGGATGTCTTGGACGCTATTCTTCTTTGCCGCTGCCTTGATCGCATTCTTCAGCGGTGAGCAGTGGAACACCCGACTTATCGTGTTCCTGATTCTGACAATTCCGATTGTCATCTGGGCGGTGCGACAGATCAAGAAGGCTCAGACACCGTCGCGTTAATGGGTTCACGGCCTAGTCCGAAATAAGTGGTCGAGACGCCATTGTGCTGACGCGGAACTGGACGCAATATTCCAGAGTGCTAGCCCGACCATACAATATCCGCGAAAGGCCAGCCAGATGATCTTGTCCACCACCAGCATTATCGAAGGCCGTCCGGTGCAGCGCTATCTTGGCGTGGTGACCGGAGAGGTGATCCTTGGCGCGAACATCGTGCGCGACATCTTCGCCTCCATTACCGACATCTTCGGCGGGCGTTCGGGCAAGTATGAGGAAGTGCTTTCGCGCGGGCGCGAACAGGCGCTGCGCGAGCTTGAGGACAAGGCACTGGCGATGGGCGCGAATGCCGTGATCGGCGTGGACATCGATTACGAAACCATCGGTGCGCGCGGATCGATGCTGATGGTCAGCGTCAGCGGCACGGCGGTCGTGCTTTAGGCCGTAAATTCATAAACCACACCGTCGAGGCGTCGAAATGACGAACATATCGGGCCAAGGCGCCCGCTGGGAGGGCTGGTTGCCCTTCCAAGGGCGACCTGGTTCGAGATGGAAGTCATTTCGACGTCCTGCGGATTTGAGGCAAAACGGCCCATCGCTTCGTCGGGCAGACTTGAAATATCGACATATTCCTGCGTCTGCCCTCCTTGCGCTGAGCCGTTTTGCCTCAAACCTCGACGGTGTGATTTATGAGTTTACGGCCTAGGTATATAGGCCCCAAATATTTCCGTTCAGCGATTGCCCTGGCGGATTGCCTCGCGATTAAAAATGCCAGTTCCAATCCCGCTGAAACGTGTCCTTTTCACCCTGTCGTCGGCTGACTGCAAAGCTTTGGGATAAACATCACGCAACAGCGTGTCGAAAGTCTGGCGCCATGAGAAACGGCCTTCGATGTGAAGGCGTCCGGCCTGCCCCATCGCAATTAGCGGACCTCGCCAGATCGCAACGACGGCGTTCGCCATGGCGGCTGCATCATCGACGGGAACCAGCATACCGGTGTTTGCAGGAACGCGTTCGGGCATTGCGCCCGATTCCACCCCCACCACCGGGAGACCGCTCGCCTGTGCCTCGATGACAGATATGCCGAACGTCTCATCCGCCATTGCCGAAACGTAGATATCTGCCGATGCCAGCGCACGCGCCAGTTGGTGACGGTCCGAAATAAACCCCGGAAATGCCACCTGCCATCCGCGCGAACAATCCTGCAAGGTTGCCCGCAGTTTGCCATCACCGATCAGCACCAGCCCCGCATCCAGTGACGAGGGCAGGCGCTTGAACATTTCCAGCAGGCGATGCGCCCGCTTTTCATTGTCGAGCCGTCCGGCATAGACCAGCAGCGGGCCTTGCGCCTTGAGACCAAGCTCTGCGCGCCAAGCCGCATCGCGGCGCGAGGGATGGAAAAGGCTCGTATCCACGCCCAGCGACATCACATCGACATGCTCGATGCCATATTCAGCCAAGGTCTGCGCCATGACCGTGCTCAAGGTGTAAACCCTGTCGAATTCACGATAGGTCAATTGCGCGTAGCCTGTGGCCAGACGTCGCAATCCGCGCGCAACAAAACTGCCGAACAGGCTCGAACCAACACGATAGACGTGGGCTTCGGGAAAATCGGTGTGGTATCCGGCCACCAGCGCGGTTTGCGGGAATGCCTTGCCATAATTGATCGCCGTCCAGGGCAGCACCCATGGGCATTGTGATTCGATCAGGTCGGGACGATAGCGTTCAAGCACTTCGCGCACGATGCGGGTCCGCATGATGAAGCGATAATTCGGACTTCCCCGCACCTGATCGGCGCCAACCTCGACCCAGATATGGCGCCCGCGCTCGACAATGCGGTCTTCGGGACCGGGTACGATCTGCAACAGCCGGTGCTGCGTATGCTCCAGCACGTATCGCTGTTTTTCACGCAGATAAGTGCCAATCCCTCCCCCGCCATGCGGCGCATAGCTTTGGGTGAGATCGCATAGGAGCAAGGGATGGGAAGCATGGGGCATTCGCTTCCAAGGCCACCGGCAAGTGTCAGTTTGAAGACCGCATTTCTGCTTGGTTACAACCGGTCAATAGTCCTTGCTGGCCTTGAGGTTGAGACTTTCGTCGCCGATGGTCGACATCGTTGCCAGCAGCGCCAGCCAGCGGGTGATGCGGAATTCAACCGAAGTGGCGCTATACCCGCCGCCATCGGTTACCAGTTCGACGAACACCCGCCGCCCAAGATATTTGCCCACAGCAATGCTTGTCCCTGCCCCGATGGTGGGATCGGCCCCAACAACGCGCAATCGGTCAAGCCCGATGGCTGCGCGCAGCTTGTTGATCGGGTCCAGCCCGCCGCCGCCGCGCAAGGATGCCAGTGCCGATGCCAGTTGTACCGCCTCAGGCGCCGAAATCTGGGTGATCGAACTGCCGAACAGCAGTCGGCTCAGCAGTTCCTCTTCAGGCAACGCTGGCGTCGAGGAGAACGTGATGATCGGCTTCACGCCCGATCCGGTAATCGTTATTTTCGCGCTGACATTGTTGGCATCGCCTTCAGCCACGATATCCAGCAGCGGATCGACCGGAACTTCGCCAGTGAAGCGGATGCGGCCACGCGTCAGTTCGAAGCGCTTGCCTGCAAATTCATAGCCCCCGCGCACGAGGTCAGCCGTACCGAAAATCTGCGGTGCCGCCGTTGTCCCGCGCAACCGGATGTCGGCACCCCATTCACTGTCAAGGCCCAGCCCGCGCACGGCGATGCGATTGGCCCCCGCAGCATCGATCAGGAAACGCCACGCAGCGGCAGGCACCCGTGCCGGAGCGGCATCGGCAGGCGCATTCACCTCGCGCGTGGCGATGATCGGCAATTCCTGCGCAGCGCTGGCACTGCCCAGCGTCCATTTGGCCGTTTCAATCCGCACACGGCCAGCAATCGTGCCGCCAACCCCATCGCTGACGATGCGCAATGGCCCGGTGACGGCAGCAGCCATATCGTCGCGGTTGACCAGCGCGGCGTTCTTTGCCGACAAGCGCAAGTCGATCGAAGGTCCGCGCGTGGAGAGATTGGCAAGGCCGACACTGCCGCTTCCACTCACCTGTCCGCCATTCGGTGTCATGCCTGAAAACCGCGCAAGCGAAAGTGTGGAATCGTTGAATGTCCCCGCCATGGCAACTTGCCGGACGTCCGTACCGGTCAAGGTGCTCTGCACGCGCAGTCCCTTCGAAGACACCGCCCCGCTCAGGATCGGTGCGACAATCGATCCGCGAATATCGGCGCGGACGCCCAGTGGCCCCGTCAGATCGAATATCTCCACGCCGGACAAGCGCCACAGCGCCTCGGCCGGCCCGGAATAGCGCAGTTGCCCGGCAAGCTGTCCGGCGGTGAGGCGGTCCATGACTCCGCCCCCGCGCGGCAGACCACCGATACGCGCCTGAAACCGCCCGCGCACATCCGCGCCCTCGCGGATCACGGCGCGCGCCTGCAAGGCATCGGGATCGAGCCGTGCAACCAATGCCAGATCCACCGGACGCGAGGTCAGCACCAGCCCGGAGCGTGACAGGCCCCTGACCATCAGCGCGGCATTGCCCGAAGGCGCGCCCTGTCCATCGTTGGAATATTCGACAATGCCCGAAGCTATGCCGCCAAGGCCAAGGTCCGCGATCACGATATCCACGACGGATACCGGCATTTGCGCCAGCATCAGCTTCATCTGCGTGGGGCCGCCCAGCACATGGCCCTCGGCGATCAGGATGCCCCGGCCAAACCCGATCTGCGTCGGCGCCAGCCGCCATCCCTCGCCTTCGCGAGTCATCACCGCGCGGCGGGGCATGGAGACCTTTCGCCCGGCATATTCGCCGGAAACATAGGCCACGATCTGGTCCGGCGCGAAGGCCGCTGTGCCCTGCAAGGCAAAGCGTGTGCCGCGCCGCCCTGAAACCGATGCGGTCACCGACCCGCTGCCATCCTGCAGATATGCTGCCGCGGCCACCCGCCCCAGGAAGACCTTGCCCATGCCGATACCTTCGGCCAGCGCCGTCCCTTCAATGGTCGAATGCCCGTCCTTGATAAGGCCGGTCGCATCGATCCTGGCGTTGCCGATGGACAGTGGGCTGGCGCCGCCAAACTTTGCATTGCGCGCGGTGATATTGGCATCAAAGCCCTGCCCACCATCGCGCGGTGCCAGCAGTACGGTGCCGTTCAGGCCCCCGCCCGTCATCGCCAGTTGCCCCGCAACCCCGTCGTCGCCCAGCGTTACCCCGCCGGTAACATCGGTCTGCCACACCCGGAAGCGTTCGATGGCAATTCGCGTCGGCCCGCCTTGCGGCATGAACAGTCCGAAGGCACCAGCGAACGGCCCAAGCCGCGATTCGCCACCTGTTTCAATGCGGAACCCGTCGGCAATCGGTGAAAGAGCAACGCGCACGTCCTTCAGGCCCGCCGCAGGCAGGGGATTGGCGAACACCAGAACGGCATTCGGTCCTTCGCCCGTCATCGCCGCCTGCACGGTAAACGCGCCATAATCGGTATGTCGGCCCTGCCCGGTCAGCGATGCGGTGCCGCCGGGCTGAACCTTGCCATCAAGCGCCAGTTGCAGCTTGGCCGAATTGATCGTGGCCTTGCGGAACGTCACCGGGATGCGTTCGCCCAAGGCGAGTCCGCCCGCAAAGCGCAGGTTGCCGCCGGTCAGGTTCTGCAAGGTCGCGTTGTCGATCCGCGTCATCCGTCCGGCAACATTGGCCTGCAACGTCCACGGTACGCCATTGCCCAGCTTGAACACGATCTTGGCATTGCCATCGACCGTGCCGAGATTGGCCAGCGCAAATCCGCGTGCCGCCACCGGCCCCGCGAGCGCATAGCCGCCGCGCGCCAGATCGCCGCGCAAGGCCAGCCGGGCGCCAAGGCCCTTGAGCGCCAGAACCAGATTATCCGAAGTCAGCTGGTTGCCTGCAAGCACAAGATCGCCGGTTATGCGGCCGCCCGGAAAGCGCGGATCGATCATGGCGTTGCCGGTCGTCACGCTTCGTGCGGTGACGGCAAGCGGCAGCACGAAACGCGCGCCATCCCACGTTGCCGTACCGGCACTGCGCAACCCCTGCGCATCAACGGTGCCCATCTTCAGGCGGCCGACGGTAACCGTATGCTCGATCGAAAGATCGGAAAACGCGCCGTCCAGTGTGGCATCCAGCGCCACATCGGCCAGCTGCGGGGCTGCCAGCAACCGCTCCGGCTTCAGCACCAAGGCCCGCACCTTGAGGGCATCGGCTTCGTTGTTGACCAGATCGAGCTTGCCGGTGGCCGCTGCCTTGAAAGCATCACCACCAACGCGCAGACGCCCGTCGAAGGCATTATCGGCAAATGTGCCGTCGTAGAGCACCGACAGCGCCTGACCCACGGCTTGACCCGGTGTACCTGGCAGCAGATCGCCGGGCCACGCCTGTCCGGCAAGACGATAAGCACCCGAACGGTTCTCAAGCTGGAACGCGGCGAGCCGTTTGCCGTCCTGCGTGGCATAGGCAAGCCCGTTCCACTGCGTCCAGCCGCCCTTCCCGAACACCCGCGCCCGGATATCGCTTTTCGCGCCCGCCAGAGTGGCAATTACGCCACCTTTGGGCGCATCGTACGTCAACGCCAGATCGAACTTGTTGCGATCCGGCTCACTGTCCAGCTTGAACACGATCCGGTCCTTGTCGCCGAACCGACCGTTCACATCGACGATCGCATGGCCGCCACGAATGTCCGCACGCGCCAACACATCAACCCGCCGCTTCTGCCCGGCCATCGCCTCGGACACGGTAAGGTTGTCGATCACCAGCTTGTCTACGCGAATGTCGAAATCTGGCAGGATCGGCGCGTTCTCGTCCTCGCTCGGCCGCAATTGCGGCGCGCGGCGCAGGACCCCGCGATGCAGCGCCAGCAATCGCACATCCAGCCCGGTCTTCAGCCAGGACAGCGGACGCCAATCGAGTTCGGCCACCGGCACCGTCAGGAACACACCCTCCGGGTCGCTCACGCGGATATCGCGCAAGGTGGACGCGCCGTAGATCGATCCATCGATCCGCCCGATTTCTATCCGCAGGCCCGAACCCGGCGCAATCGCCGCGATGCGATCCGCCACCAGACGATGCCCCAGCGAGGAATCGAGCACCAGCAGCGCCGCCAGCAGCAGCGCCACGCCGGCGGCAAACAGGATGGCCACGCGGCGCGCAAACCCGCGCAAGAACCGCGCCCGGCGGGACCGCTCAGGTGCAGGCGCGGTGACTTGCGCATCCACGGCTTCGGCAGGTGTTTCGGGCGTATCCATCAGAATGCCTGCCCCAACGCCACGTACACACCGATACGGCTGTCACCCGGCGAAGGATTGAGTGGGGTGCCCAGATCAATGCGGATCGGGCCGAAATTGGTCTGGTAGCGGATGCCCACGCCCACCCCGATCTTGAGATCCTGGAAGCGCGGCGTGGTCGTCGTGTCCACTGCGCCCGCATCCACGAATGGGACAACACTGACCGCCCCGCCCAGCAGCCCGGTCTTGACGCGTGCCTCCAGCGAAAATTCCGTCAGGGCACGGCCCCCGCTTGGCTCGTTCAGCGCATCGCGCGGACCGATTTGCTGGAAGCCATAGCCGCGTACCGATCCGCCGCCACCGGCATAGAACCGCCGCGATGGCGCAATATTGTCAATCGGTGCGCCCGTGATCGTGCCCAGCCGCACCCTTCCTGCCACGACGACGCTTTCGCCGGCGCGCTGATAGTAGCTCGCATCGAGTTGCACCTTGCCATAGGTCGACTTCTGGCCGTTCTGTACCGAGATTTCGGGCGAAGCGCGCAGGCCGATGCGAAAGCCGCGCGTGGGATCGAGCAGGCTGTCGCTTCCGTCATAGGCACCGCGCAAAGGCAGCGCGCCGATGAAATAGGTGGTGCGCGGCTCATTCGCGCGGATCGCCGATGCATCGCGTTCGCTGGTAGCGAGAATTTCGATCCCGCCTGCAAAAATCCACGGCTTCTGAAACAGCAGCGTCGTCTGACGCTCCAGCCCGGCGGTCAGCGAGACCGTCCGCGCTTCAAACGCATCGCTGACCTGGTTGCGCGCATAGAGATCGGCGTTCAGGATCAGGTCGCGCTTGAGGAAATTGTTGCGGCGGAAGGTGACGCCTGCGAGTTGTTCCTGCGTACCGGCGACGCCGCGCACACGCAGCATGCCTTCGGGCGGGAAGAAATTGCGATGCTCCCAGCTCGCCTCGACCCGGAATCCTTCACCGCTGGAATACCCGATCAGCCCCGCAATCGTGCGCAAGGGTGCGGGTGTAAGCGTCACGTCGACATCGACCGTTCCCGGCGTTCCGGCAACGGGCTTGGTCACTTCGCGCGTTTCCACGGTCACCGACGAGACCAGACCCGTGGCCAGGATCGCCTGGCGCAGGTCATCCACTTCGGATCGCTTGTAAAGGTCGCCGCCGTCGAACCGCGCAATCCGGTCGAGATGACGCGAACTGAGGAAATTCTCGCGCGATGAGACAATCCGCCCGAAGCTGTAGACCCCGCCCGGAGTAACCGGCACGTTCAGATCACCCTCGCGGCGTTCATGATCGATCAGCAGATCGGGTTCGCCCACCTTGGCAAAGGCATAGCCGGTCTCGCCCAATGCGCCTTGCAGGTTGAGGCGCTCGGCGACGATCCGGTCGGAGTTGATCGCATCGCCGGTGTTCAGCTTGAACGCACCGCGCAGCGATTGGAAATCGTTGCCCGTAGCCGCCAGATCACCGAAGCCGATAGCACCAAACCGGTATTGCGGGCCGGGCTGCATGTCGAAGCGGACGACCACTTTTTCGACGTCGATCGGTCCTGCCGCCTCGCCATCGGCAGGCGCGGAAAAGCCACCCAGCGATTGATAGACCTGCGCATCGTAATAACCGTAAATGCGCAGGATATTGACGAGCAATTCGCGGTCGGTCCGCGCACGACGGACGATCTGGGCAAGGTTGTCCTCATCGTCATCGAACGATTTGAGCGCCGACAGGCCGGCAAACCGTTCAGCAATCGCGCCCTGATCGGGGATGGCATCTGTTCCGCGCGGAAATGCCAGTTCCACCTGCTTGCCAACGCGTTCGATGTCCGCATCGGCCAGCTTTGTGCCCACGCCCGCATCAGTCTCTTCCTGTCCGGGAAGCGCATCGACCGCAGCTTCGGTCGACTGCTCCGCCACGTCAATGTCCGGGTCGGGTGAGAGCGGCTCGATCGTGGGAAGCTCGCTTCCATCGGGCCAGGCAATCGTCATGCCCGGAATATCGGGCATTGCCGTATCTGCCTCGATCTCTTCGATCAGCGTCTCAGGCGGAGCGCCGGTACGCGCAGCATCGGTATCGATTGCCCAGGCATCGGCGTTCTGCACCGCTGAATCAGGGATCAGCGCTTCCAGTTCCTGATCGGCCTGCAATGATTGCGCAAAGGCCGAACCCGGCCCGCCGAGCAGCATCAGGGCGGCGATCACCCGTGCCAACGGCGAATCAACTGTGGACGTAGCGATCCTGCGCCCCGTGAACGCCGTCCTTGAGACTGCCTTCAACGCTGCCAGAATTGACATCGCGTTGCCGAGGGGCAACCGCACGTTCGATGGCATCTGCCTGTTCTGCGGGTTCAAATCGTTCCCAGCCATCGCGGCCCAGCTTCTCCATAGGCCGGAAGCGCACCTTGTATTGCATGCGCTCGGATCCCTCGACCCAGTAGCCGAGATAGACATACGGCAGCCCGACACGGGCTGCGCGCTGGATATGGTCGAGGATAATGAAAGTGCCAAGCCCGGACCGCGTCTCGTGTTGAGGATCGTAGAAACTGTAGATCATCGAAAGCCCATCGCCCTGCTCGTCAGCGAGACAGGCCCCTACCAGTCTCCCCACCGAGCCATCGTCCGTTGGCTCCCTGTATTCAATGACATAACTCTTGACTGGCGAGTGCTCCACCATGTCCGCAAAATCAATTTCGTCCATGGTCGCCATCCCCCCGCCGGGATGACGCACGGCGAGATAACGCTGCAACAGCTCAAACTGTTCCGGGGTGGACCATGGGCGGCAGACATTCACCACCAGATCGCAGTTGCGCTTCCAGATTCGCTTCTGCGTGGACGATGGTTGAAAGGCGTCTGCAACCACGCGCACCGATACGCAGGCGGTGCATTCCACGCAGCTTGGCCGATAGGCAACCGTCTGGCTGCGGCGAAACCCGATGCGCCCCAGCGCGTCGTTCAACTCGTCCGAATTCGGGCCTTTCAGCTCGGTAAACACCTTCCGTTCGCTCCGTCCCGGCAGATAGGGGCACGGTGCGGGGCTGGTCACGAAAAAGCGCGGAAATCGAACAGGGGCGGTCACGGTTTGCAGTTGCCTCCTTGGGTCGGACAATCCGGCCTGTCAGCAGCAACAATGCCCCAGCCTTCCCAATCGTGAAAGCCCCATTAACCATACTTTTGCGCGAAATCGGCGCGCAAATCGGGAGCATTCCGGCGTTTTTCCCGCCGCAGATGCCGCCAGTCCGGTTACAGGACACCGCCGCGCGCAAAAGTTAACGCGCGGAACCGATCAGCCAAGTTCGACCTGCTCGACGTCATAACCCTTTGCGCGCAGTCCTGCGACGAGCCTGTCGATCTGCTCACGATCGCGCGCTTCGCACTCGATCTCTGCGGTCAGGCCCTTGGCCGGCAGTGAGGTGAAGATGCGCTGGTGCCACACTTCCAGGATGTTCACCTGATGGCGGTTGAACTCCTCCACGACCTTGAACAGCGCACCCGGCCGGTCCTGCAGCGTAATGCGCAGGCGGCCAAGGCGCCCGGACCGGGCAAGGTCGCGCAACAGCACATTGGCGAGCAAACGCGTATCGATATTGCCGCCGCACAGCACCACGCCGACATTGCGCCCGGCAAACAGGTCGCGGTGCGTCATCATCGCGGCAAGGCCCGCCGCGCCCGCACCCTCGACCACGGTCTTTTCGATCTGCAACAACAAGGCGACCGCGCTTTCCAGCGCCGCCTCGTCCACCAGCACGATATCATCGACGATCCGCGCCAGCACTTGCGAGGTGAATTGCCCCGGTTCCTTCACCGCGATACCTTCGGCCAGCGTATCGCCGCCGCACGGCATGTCGAGGTGCTTCAGCTTGGCGAACATCGAAGGAAACAGCTCTGCCTGAACGCCGACCAGGCCGATGTCCGCCTTGATCCCGCGCGCCGCCGTGCCCATGCCCGAAAGCAGCCCGCCGCCGCCGATGGGCACCACCAGCATGTCGATTTCGGGCGCATCTTCCAGCATTTCCAGCGCGACCGTGCCCTGCCCTGCGGCAACGTGCGGGTCGTCGAACGGATGCACGAAGGTCAGACCCAGTTCGCCCTCCAGCTTGCGCGCATGGGCATAGGCCTCGTCAAAGGTCTCGCCTTCAAGCACGACCTTGCCTCCCACCGCTTCGGTCTGCATGATCTTCACGGTCGGCGTCGTCCTGGGCATCACGATGGTAACCGGAACGCCAAGGCGGGTGCCGTGGTAGGAAAGCCCCTGCGCGTGATTGCCCGCTGACGCCGCAATAACGCCGCGATCGCGCTGTTCCTGCGTCAATTGCAGCAACGCGTTCAGCGCGCCGCGCTCCTTGTAGGCGGCGGTAAACTGGAGGTTTTCGAACTTCAGCCAGATGTTCGCACCGGTAATCGCACTCAACGTCTTGCTGTACAGCGTGGGCGTACGCACCACATGGCCCGCAATTCGCCCCGCCGCTGCGCGAACATCGGCGAGTGTCAGCAGGGCATTGTCCTGCACGGCGGGCTTGAGAGCGGTATTTTCCATGCCCGCGCCCTAACGGAAAGGCGGGACCAATGGAACCTCAAGCTTGCGAGGGAAAGCCCGCAATCCGGCGGAAAATGAACACCGGTCCCAGCCCGACGACGATCGCCGCTGAATCCGCCACCCAGTCACGCCAGTCCGAATCGCGGTGCAGCGCGGGAATGGCCTGCACAACCTCGATTCCGACACCCACCAGCGAAAGCCACAGCGCTGCGCGCACCAGCGATCCGCGCGGCCAGCCTGTGCCCGCCAGTACCGTCAGCGTGAAGAACGCCAGCATGTGCTGGAACTTGTCGCCAAGGTCATCCGTCGGCAGTTCCGGCGGCTTGGGCAGGATCGCCATGACCAGTGCAAACACCAGCGCAGGCCAGAACGCCAGCCGTGCCATTCGTGCAATCATGTCGGCCCAGCGCTTCATTGTGCGCGGTCATGCTACGGGCGCTTCCGCCTTGCAAGAGGGGTGGCACTGCGCGGCAAACCCGATATGAAAGCGCACATGACAGACCAGACCCAGCCCGCCGCCGCGCCAGTCCCTGCCGGTGCACCCGTCAATGTGTCCTTTCTCGGACTTGGAGTCATGGGAGGGCCAATGGCGCGGCACCTTGGCAACGCCGGACACAAGCTGACGATCTTCAATCGCACATCGGCCCGCGCAGAAGCGTGGCAGGCAGCAAACCCCGGCATTCCCGTACGCATCGCAACCTCCCCGGCAGAGGCCGCCGATGGCGCCGATGTGGTCATCACCTGCGTTGGCAACGACGACGATCTTGCCGATGTGGTGCTCAGCCCCAACGGGGCGTTTTCCACGCTGCGGCGCGGCGCGCTGTTCATCGACCATACCACCGTATCGGCGCGCATTGCCCGCCAGATCGCGGTGGAAGGGCGCGACAAGGAATTGCTCTGTGTCGATGCGCCGGTCACCGGCAGCCAGTCGGGTGCCGAAGCGGGGACGCTGGTCGTGATGTGCGGCGGCAGCGCGCGGGCCGTCGATGCCGCGCGCCCTGTGCTGGCCGCTTATGCCAAGCGGGTTGTCCATGTCGGCAAATCGGGTGCGGGACAAACCGCCAAGATGGCGAACCAGATGTGCATCGCCGCGACGCTGGCTGGTCTTTCCGAAGCCATACGCTTCGCGCAGACTGCGCATCTCGATCTGGAAAAGGTGTTCGAGGCGATTTCCGGCGGCGCAGCGCAATCGTGGCAGATGGACAACCGCTTCCATACCATGGCCAAGGATGAATTCGATTTTGGCTTCGCCGTGGATCTCATGCGCAAGGATCTGGGCCTGGCCATTGAAGAGGCCCGCACGATCGGCGCAAGCGTTCCGGTGACCGCGCTGGTCGACCAGTTCTATGTCGATGTTCAGGCCATGGGCCATGGCCGCGAGGACACGAGCGCACTGATCCGCCGCCTGCCGCGCCGGAAGTCTGCAAAGTGAACGCCAGACGTGCCGTCCTGGCCGCCCTGCTGCTGACTGCCGCTGCCCCCGCACTGGCCGATACGCTCATCGACAATGTGAAGGGCTCGACCATCGGCACCAATGGTCAGGTCGAGACCTTCACCGGCCTGCTGTTCGACAACGCCGGAACCATCGTCCGCGTCATCCACGCTGGCGACAAGAAGCCGAAGCCCAAAAAGGAATACCAGTATCACATCGACGGCAAGGGAGGCGTACTGCTGCCCGGCATGATCGACGCGCATGCCCATGTCATGGACATCGGGTTTGCGGCGCTCAGCCTCGACTTGTCGGAAACCGCTTCGTTGAGCGACGCTCTCGCCAAGATCCGCAGTTTCGTTGCCGAACACCCCGATCGTCCATGGATAGTGGGCGGCGGCTGGAATCAGGAGACGTGGAATCTGGGCCGCTTCCCCACCGCGGCAGAGCTTGACGCGGTCACCGGAAACCGCCCGGTCCTGCTGCGGCGCGTCGATGGCCACGCCGTCTGGGCAAACAGTGCCGCACTCAAGGCCGCAGGGATCACCGCCGCCACCAGAGACCCGGTCGGCGGAAAGCTTGAACGCAATGCCGATGGCAGCCTGCAAGGGGTTCTCGTCGATACGGCGATGGAATTGCTTAGCGGCAAGGTGCCGGCACCGCGCCCGGATGACCGGGATGTCGCACTCGCCACCGCCCAGCAAATCCTGTTCAAGCGCGGCGTGACAGCCGTGGCCGACATGGGCACCGGCATAGAGGACTGGCAGGCCTATCGCCGCGCTGGCGATGCCAACAGGCTTTATGTGCGGATCATGGCCTATGCCGCTGGCACCGAACAGATGATCCTGATTGGCGGCCCCGGTCCCTCGCCTTGGCTCTATGCCGACCGACTGCGCTTGAACGGCGTGAAACTCTACCTCGATGGGGCGCTGGGATCGCGCGGGGCATGGCTGAAAAAGCCCTATGCCGATGCCCCCACCACGAACGGCCTGCCGCAACTGACGCAAACCCAGCTTGGCAACCTGATGAGCCGTGCGGCGATGGACAACTTCCAGGTCGCCATTCACGCCATCGGCGATCAGGGCAATGCCGCTGCCATCAGCGCGGTGGAGGACCTCTCGGCTACATACAAGGGTGATCGCCGCTGGCGCATCGAACATGCCCAGATCGTTGATCCGCAGGACTTTGCACGCTTCGGCAAGGCCGGCGTGATCGCATCGATGCAGCCTGTCCACCAGACATCGGACCGCACCATGGCCGAAGCGCGCCTTGGACCTGACCGGCTGGCCGGTGCCTACGCGTGGAAGTCTTTGCAGGTCGCAGGGGCCAAGCTGGCCTTCGGTTCGGATGCACCTGTCGAAAAACCCGATCCCTGGGCCGGGCTTGCTGCTGCGATCAGCCGCCAAGGGACTGACGATCAGCCTGCAGGCGGATGGCAACCGCAGGAACGGCTCGACCGCGCCAGCGCCTTTGCCGCCTATACCAGCGGAGCCGCCTTTGCGGGTTTTGCCGAACAGCGCTTCGGCAGGCTCGCGCCCGGACTGCGTGCCGATTTCATCCTGGTCGATACCGATCCGCTCGTCGCAAGCCCCGAACAGGTCCGCGCAACGCGGGTGCTGGAAACGTGGGTAGGCGGCGGCCGGGTGTGGGAGGCGGCGCAGCCTGAAAGCGGGCGGCCAATGCAGAGCCAGTGAAACGGTGAAAAGGCAACTGGGCAACGCGCTTTGCCAATTGCTCAAAGTCGGGACTCAGGGCGTTCTGGGACCACGATCCGTGCAGACAGTCTTGTTTTCATATTCTGGGAAGTAGCCTACGGCAGGCCCCCACTTCACGATCGTCGCGTTGCCCGTTGCCTCACGGGTGGTATCGCAGCGAACGCGATGTTCATCGTCCACGATCTTCTCCCAGGTTGGCGACGACCAGCCCCTTGGTGAACGGATGAAAACGGCTGTATGCTGGAATGGCTTATTAGTCGCCAACGGCACCCCCATGGCGCCAGCAATCTGGCCCAACAGATCGACCGTATATCCCATCACATCGCCGCCATCGCTTTTCTTGGGGTCTGCCTGTCGCTCACGCTGTAACGTATAGCTGCAGGTGAAACCCCCATTCCCAAGGCTGCAGCGCATTTTTGTCAAAATATAGCGATAATCGAAGTGGATGCCGCGTGGATTGCCCATGCCGATCACGTCTTCGCCAATTGCATAATAAGACGAGCTTTCGGCAAAATAGGCTTTTCGGATTGCCTGCACGGCATCAAAGCGACTAGGCCCCCCTGCTACAACCGGCACTTTCCATTCCGCAATTTCTTGCTTCAGTTCCTGTTGCTGACGCGCATATTCGCGTTCGTTGCTCTCTCGCTGCTGATCATTGAGCCTGGCCATCCACAGGCGGTATGACTGGAAGGGCGGAACCTGAGACACGATGGCCTGCTTCTCGGCGAAATCGGTCACCCAGAATGAGGAACTGAGTGTCTGAAACGCAAAGAGATTCGGTGCTGATTGGAGCGCCTTCGCCAATTCCTCGGCATTGGCTTGCGCAACAGCGCCGGCAAACTGTGCCCTCATGCCAAGAAGCGCGTTCTTGAATGGCGCGTTCAAAGCGTCCTGCTGCGCAGTGCCAATCGAATAAGGGACGAGCCTTTGGAACGAATCGACAAAGCCAATGGCCTGATTGGCCTGCCCCGCCTGCGAGGATACGTTGATCTTGCCGTAAGTTGCCGGGATGTCCTGAAGGAATCTCTCGATCAGATTGACCGCATCGGCTGCAATCTTCCGACCGCGTGCGTCGAACTGGGCCGAGCGCCCCGGATCAGCGCCGCCATAGCCATTTTCCCGTTGGCTCAATGATCTGATGCTGGAGAAGCGCATCGCTTCGGCATCGTGAGCTTTGCGGATTTCGGCAAGTGCCTGAAATTCAGGCTGATACCTTGCTATGAGCGACGAAAGGCCGGGAGCATTCGGGTTTGACGAGAAACGCAGCGACGAGACTGCTGACAAGCGCATCACGCGATCCTGCAGACCTCCCGAAGGCAATGGCGCGGCAGTTCCGCGGCGTGTCGTGGCAACGGATGGCGTCACCGGAATTCCCGCCTCTCGCAGAGCCGATGCGGCAAATGGCGACCCGGCCTGTGCAGCGCGCTGCATCCAGACAATCTCTTCATCACGGGAACGGCGCACAGCTTTCCCTGCCGCATAGAGCCGGGACAGGTGGGTCATGGCATCAGCGCTTCCCGCTTCGGCAGCCTTGCGGAACCATTGGACCGCCTCTGCACTTGCCACCTTGTTGGGCGATTCCGCCTCAAGAATCAGAGCTAGCTCGGTCATTCCAGGGGCGAATCCAAGATAAGCCGCTCGCTGCGCCCAGACTTTGCCCTTCACCACATCGGGCGATCCCCACCATCCACGCCACGAAGCACAGGCCGCCAACGTGGCCGCCTCTCCATCTCCCGCCAGTGCCGCAGCCTCGATCTCTGCGCGACGCATGGCCGTACGAGTTCTGGCGGCAATATCTTCGTAACTCATCCGGTCCCAATTGGCAGCCCCGACACCTATCGGCGAAGTCGTGGGAGCAGCGAGTGCAGGTGTCGCAAATAAAATGGCAAATAGAAGAGACGCACGAATCATGAGCGACAAACCTCAGTTCGAATGTTGCGTAAGTTAACGTGCACTCCAATGACTCGTCAACTTCGAAACCACGGCCACTCACCCATTTTGGCACTATCGCCAGTTCCACCTAACCAGCGTCTGCCCTCGCCTTCTCCGCCGCCTCTTCCTCGGCCTTGCGCTTGGCATCGGCGCTTTCGGTAAAGCGCATCAGCACCAGCGTACCTTCAAACAGCAGCAGCAGCGGAATGGCCAGCATCAGTTGGGAGACAACATCGGGCGGCGTCGCCACTGTCGCCACCGCAAAGATCATCACGATGGCATAGCGCCGCGCCTTGACCAATTGTGCACGGCTGACGATCCCTGCGCGGTTGAGCAGCATCAGCAGCACCGGCAGCAGGAAGCTGATCCCGAAGGCCAGAATGAACTGCATGACCAGACTGAGGTAATCCCCCGTCCCCGGTAGTGCCTCCAGTTGCAGGCCGCCCTTGTTGCCTTCGAAGCCCAAAAACCATTTGAACGCGGTGGGCATGACCACGAAATAGGCAAGGCTGGCGCCCATGGTGAACAGGACCGGCGTCGCCAGGATGAAAGGCAGGAACGCCTTCTTTTCCCGCGCATAGAGACCGGGCGCAACAAATGCCCACAACTGGTTGGCGATCACCGGAAAGCTGATGAAAAACGCCGCGAACATCGAAACCTTCAGTTCGACGAAGAACGCCTCATAGAGCTTGGTATAGATCAGTTTGCCCTGCCCAGGCGGAAACGCCACGACGAGCGGACGCGCAAGGATGCTAAAAATGTCGTCGGCAAAATAGAAGCAGACGGCAAAGGCGGCCATCAACGCGTAAACGCAGCGCAGCAACCGCGTCCGCAGTTCCAGCAGATGGTCGAGCAGCGGTGCCTGGCTCTCGTCGATATCGTCGATCATGGCTGCGCCGTTCCGGGACCGGGAACCGCAGGCGTATCGGCCATCTTGTGATCGGGCGGCATAGGCCCGATCATCACCGGGTCCGGTTCGCCTGCGGGCAAAGGATCGTTCTGATCGGCAGCGGCCTCAACGCCCTGCCCTTGCGCGGCTGCGGCGGCTTCCTGCGCTGCGGTTTCGCGCATGATCCGTTCGTTCTGCTCCTTCCACTTGCGCTCCATCTCCTCCATCTCCGCCTCTCGCATCATGGTTTCGATGCCGGAGCGGAAGTGATTGGAAACGCTGCGCATCTTGGCCACCCATCGGCCTGCGGTGCGCAAGGCCATGGGCAGATCCTTCGGGCCGATCACGACGATCGCCACGATGACCAGCACCAGCAGTTCGGAAGCGCCGATGTCAAACACGGCTCATGGTCCCCGGCGGACTTGCGACGAAAGGCTTACTTGGCCTGATCGGTCGAGGTTGGCTGCGCCGTGGGCTGGGGCGTCGGCTGGGGCGTGGGCTGCGCCACGGGCGGCACCTGCTGCTGGATCTGGGCTGGAGGCGGGACAGGCTTGTTGTCCTCGTCCGTCATGCCCTGCTTGAAGCTTTTGATGCCTTTGCCGAAATCGCCCATCATTTCGGAAATGCGGCCACGGCCAAACAGGACCAGAACCACCAGCGCAAGCACGATCAGGTGCGGAAGGGAAAGACCACCCATGTCACAAACTCCTTTGCGCTCCTTCTGGAACGCCGACCTCTAGATAGGTAGCCCGGTCGCGTCTGACCAGCCAGTCCTTGCTGTTGTTTTCATGCGATCCCGCCAGGCGGTTCTTCCCCTGCCGTGTCGTCATCACCGCCTCCCGTCAAGACGGCAAACGCCTCGTCCACCGGGTCAAGCAGGCCGGCCGCGCGCAATTCCTCGATTCCCGGCAGATCCCGCCGCGATGACAGCCCGAAATGCGTGAGAAAATCAGGCGCGGTTGCATAAATCGTCGGGCGCCCCGGCACTTCGCGCCGCCCGGCAATGCGAATCCATCCCGCTTCCAGCAGCACATCCAGTGTGCCCTTGGCGGTCTGCACGCCCCGAATTGCCTCGATCTCTGCCCGGCTGACAGGTTCGTGATAGGCAATGATCGCCAGCGCTTCGGTTGCCGCGCGGGAAAGGCGGCGCGGCTCTTCCTTTTCGCGCCGCAGCAGGTGCGCAAGGTCGGGCGCTGTCTGAAAGTGCCAGCGGCCCCCACGCTCCACCAGTTGCACCCCGCGCCCGGCGTAGTCTGCCTGCAACTCCGCAATCGCACCGTCTACCGCCGCTCCGCCAAGGTGGGCCGACAGTTCCGCGATGGTCATTGGCTGCACCGCTGCAAACAACGCTGCCTCCACTGCGCGGGTAAGATCATCGCGCGGCGTCATGGCCGTGCAGCCCGCAAAAGCAATGGACCGAACGCGGCATCCTGCGCAATTTCCGCGCGTCCCTGCTTGGCCAGTTCCAGCGCTGCAAGGAAGCTCGATGCCAGTGCCGACTTGCGCAGCAAGGGGTCCGCATCAGACGGCAGAAACGCGCGCAGATCGGTCCATTCTACCGCCACACCAAGCATTTTCGATACGCGAGTCAGCGCCGCATCAAGCGTCATCACTGCGCGCGCGCGCACCATGTGGACAACCGGCTGGTTGCGCAGTTTTATCGCGCCATAGGCCTGGATCAGCGCAAAGATGTCGCAATTCCACAATGCCTTGCGGTCTACTCGCAACCCTTCCGGGCATCCACGCATGAACACGTCGCGCCCTATCCGGTCGCGCGCCATCAGCCGCGCTCCGGCCTCGCGCATCGCGCCGAGCCGCTGGAGCCGCAGTTGCAACTTCAGCGCCAGTTCCTCCGGGCTTGGCTGCACTTCGGGGTCGCGCGGCAACAGCAACAGCGATTTGAGGTAGGCAAGCCATGCCGCCATCACCAGATAATCAGCCGCCAGTTCCAGCTTCAGCGCTTCGGCCCGATCGATGTAACCGAGATACTGATCGACAAGATCGAGGATGGAGATCGTCCGCAGATCGACCTTCTGACGCCGTGCCAGTTCCAGCAAAAGATCGAGCGGACCTTCCCAGCCGTCCAGTTCCAGATAGAGTGCAGCATCGCCAGCATCGGCCGAGCCGATGCCTTCCCACGCCGCGTCGCCATCGAACAGCGCCGGGAGGCTGGTGTCGGCCATCAGGCCAGTTCCAGCAGCCGGTCACGCGTGGCAAGAAGCACCGGCTGTTCTGCCATTTCCGTCGGCCCATCGAACGCCGCCGTCAGCGCAAGCGCCCGCTCCAGCCGCTCCGCCGTCAACACACTCATCGGTGAAAGGTATTTGGCGATCCCGGCCATGTCATCCATCTTCGCCCAGCAATTGAGCGCAAGATCGCACCCCGCCGCTTGCGCCTTTGCCGCCCGTTCCGGCACGGTGCCGCCCAGGGCCTGCATATCCAGATCGTCAGTCAGCAGCAGTCCGCCGAACCCGATGGTCTGGCGGATGATCTCCTCGATCACGAACGCCGAATGGGTAGCGGGATTATCGGCATCCCACGCGGTGAAGCGCACATGGGCTGTCATCGCGATCGTGGCGTCCTGCAACGTGCGGAACGGTGCCAGGTCCAGCGCCAGTTCTTCCGCAGAGGCCGTGACGGTTGGCAATTCCTTGTGGCTGTCCACCAGCGCGCGGCCATGGCCCGGCATGTGCTTGACCACGCCCGCCACCCCGGCCCGCGCCAGCCCGTCAAGCGTGGCCCGCCCCAGCGCAGCCACGCGCATCGGCTCCGCCCCCAAAGCCCGATCCCCGATCACGTCATGCGCGCCGGGCTGCCGCACATCGAGCAGCGGCAGGCAATCGACGCTGATCCCGGCCTCTGCCAGATCCAGCCCCAGCGCATGGGCATTGACCCGCGCCGCCTCGATCGCGCTTGCAGGTGCAACATCGTAGAGCCGGTCAAAACGCTCACCGGGAGGATAAGCAGTCCACACCGGCGGCTTCATTCTGGCGACGCGCCCGCCCTCCTGATCGATGCAGATGAACGTGCGATCCCGCCCATGCAGCGCGCGCAATTCGTCGGTCAGCGCGCGCAATTGTGCACGGCTATCCACATTGCGCCCGAACAGGATATATCCCGCCGGGTCGGCATCGCGGAAAAACGCGCGTTCGTCGTCAGTCAGGGTCAGGCCGGAAAGCCCGAAGATTGCAGGCAGCATCACGCAAGACTCGCGCAAACCCGGCGCTTTCTCAAGGCCGGGTTCACGCTTGGCGGGGGAAAACTAGCGGCTCAGCGCTTTACCTGACATTTCAGGCCGCCCGCCTGCAACTTCTGGCACAGCGCGTTGGCTGCGGGACCATCGCTCGCAACCGCCTGAAGACGATAGACGGTGCCGATATCGGCCTTGCCCTCTATCACGCGGTGCTGCAGGCCCTTGAGTGCTTCATGCGTACCCACCAGTTTGTTCCACGCCGTTTCCGCTGATGCATTCGACGAAAACGCGCCGACCTGCACACCGACACCGCCGGCTGCAACGGCAGAAGCGCTGGCGGAGGCCGTGGCGCTCGGCTTGGCCGAAGGCGTTGCTGCGGGAACAGGCGAAGCAGAACCGGCCAGATTGGCGCCTGGCTTCTGGCCCTCGCTCACCTTGAAGCTCGAATCGCCGGTGCCGGCAAAGGTCTTTCCGCCCGGATCGCTTGGCGCAACCTTGTAGGGTTCCTTGCTCGCCTCGATCAGGCTGCCATCGGCATTGGCGGGTCCGCTGGCCTTGTTGGTCGCATACCAGATGCCGCCGATCAGCGCCGCCAGCACGATCAGGCCCATCACGGCAAAGCCGATCAACCGGCCATTGCCGCTGTCCTCATCATCCGCATCCACGTCGTCGGCGCTTTCCAGCCACGGCAGGCGCTCTTCATCACCCAGCGCAAGCCGGTCACCCGGATTGCGGTTCCCAAGATCATCGTTCGCGCCCAGTTCGGTCGCAACGTCAAACGGCCTGGCTCCCATGCCGTCGTCCTGATCCTGCCAGGAGTTATGTTCATCACCAGTCATGCTCACGCCCCTGCCGTTCACGCTCGCGTCAAAGTTCTTGCGCAGCCTCGACACCGAGCAGGGCGAGACCGTTCCTGATTACCTGCCCGATTTGCGCGGCGAGGAAAAGGCGGGCTGCGGTCATTGCGGAGTCATGTGCCACAATGAACCGCTTCTCCGGCCGGTCGTTACCCAGATTGTAGAACGAATGAAACGCCGACGCGAGATCGTGGAGGAAGAATGCGATGCGGTGCGGCTCGCGCGCCACGGCAGCAGCCTCGACCGTGCGCGGGAACTGTGCAGCCAGCTTGACCAGCGCCAGTTCTTCTTCGCCCAGCAGCCCCAGATTCTCGCCTGACGGCGCAAACCCCTCGTCCGCGCCCTTGCGGATGTTCCGGCAGATGCGGGCGTGGGCATATTGCACGTAGAAGACCGGGTTGTCCTTCGATGCCTCGACCACCTTGGCGAAATCGAAATCCATCTGCGCATCGGGCTTGCGGGTCAGCATGGTGAAGCGCACCACGTCCTTGCCCACTTCATCCACCACGTCCGAAAGCGTGACGAAGTTGCCGGAACGCTTCGACATTTTCACCGGTTCGCCATCGCGCAGCAGTTGCACCATCTGCACCAGCTTCACCTCGAACGGCTTTGCGGTGCCGCCATCGGCGCTGGTCAGCGCGGCAACCGCCGCCCTGATCCGCTTGACCGTGCCAGCATGGTCAGCGCCCCAGATGTCCACCAGCGCATCGGCGTTCTGGGCCTTCTGGAAGTGATAGGCGAGATCCGCCCCGAAATAGGTCCAGGCACCGTTCGACTTCTTGATCGGGCGGTCCTGATCGTCACCGAACCGGGTCGAGCGGAACAGCGGCAATTCCACCGCCTCCCAGTCTTCCAGCGTCTTGCCCTTGGGCGCTTCGAGCAGGCCATCATAGACGAGATCATGCGCGCGCAGCCAGCCTTCCGCAGCATCAACCTTGCCCGATGCCTGTAACTCCGCTTCGGACGAGAAAAGATCGTGACGGATGCCAAGCGTGGCCAGATCGGCGCGGATCATGTCCATCATCGCCGCCACCGCGCGGGTGCGAAATGCGATCAGCCACTCGGATTCCGGCGCGGCGGCATATTTGTCGCCAAATTCGGCGGCCAGTTCTGCGCCCACCGGGACCAGATAATCGCCCGGATAAAGGCCTTCGGGAATTTCGACCGTCTCGCCCAGCGCTTCGCGATACCGCATGTGCACCGACCGTGCGAGCACATCGACCTGAGCGCCGGCATCGTTGACGTAATATTCCTTGATGACCTTGTGCCCGCTATAGGCCAGCAGATCAGCCAACGCGTCGCCGACGACCGCGCCGCGGCAATGGCCCATGTGCATCGGGCCGGTGGGGTTGGCCGAGACATATTCGACATTGACGACCTTGCCGCCGCCCATATCGGACCGTCCGTAATCCGCGCCTGCGCTTGCGATCAGCGCCAGTTCGCCGCGCCATGAATCGTCGGTCAGCCGCAGGTTGATGAAGCCCGGCCCGGCGATCTCTGCGGAAACCACGCGCGGTTCCTTTTCGAGTTCCGCCACGAGCAGCGCCGCCAGGGCGCGCGGGTTGGTGCCAGCGGGCTTGGCCAGCACCATCGCGGCATTGGTGGAAAGATCGCCATGCGAAGGATCGCGCGGCGGCTCGCACGTCACCGCACTTCGGTTCAGCCCGCCGGGCAGTGTACCCGCCGCTTCCAGCGCTCCAAGCGCAGCGTCGATTACCCGAGCGAAGTCGGCATGAAGGTTCATCTGGCCAATAGTCATGGCCGCGCGACTAGCGGAACTGGCCCGAAAGCGAAAGGGTGTGCGCGCGTTCGGACCGCGTAAGAACTGCATGCGCAAATCATCAATCGTCATTGCGAGGAGGCAAAGCCGACGCGGCAATCCAGAGTGTCGGATACAAAGGCTCTGGATTGCTTCGGCCTTCGGCCTCGCAATCACGATGATTCAGATAAAACGCACCATGCTCTAGCGGCGGACGTTGTACTGCAATTGGGCGTCAGTCAGCTGGAAGCCGACCAGCAGTTCGAAGTTGGCCCGCGCCAGCGCAGCCTTCACATCGGGCTGCGACAGCGGGTCGATGGCCGCATCCTCATCACCCGGACGACGCTTGCGCGAGATGCGCTTGACGATGTATTCAGGCAGCGAAGCCTCTGCCTTTTCGACATAGGCGGCGGCCTGCCCCTTGGCCGATGCCCGGTCCTGCCCATCGGCAAATTCGATCACGACCTTGCCCACGCGCTTGGCGACAACCACGTTGCCGCCGCGAATGACCGTGGAGAAATAGGGCAGTTCAACCCGGCGGGCGCCGCGGGTATCGGTGCGGCGCGCCAGCACATCGAACGTCGCCTGCGAATAGAGCTTTTCGCCATCGGTGCACTGCGCACGGACGTTGGTCAGCGATGCCACAACGTCGATCGCGGCCGAATCGGTTCGACCCGGCGTGGAAAACAACGTCACGTCGCCCGTATAGTCGGGTACGCCCACCCGCGGGCAGGGATCGCGCAGAGCCTTCACACCCACCGCCTCGTCCACCACCAGTTCGCCGCGGCCACCGCCACATGCCGAAAGTGCCAGCGCGGCCACGAGCGGAGCGCCCAACAGGGCGAGACGACGGGCGGATGCGATCATGGGCACTTTCATCCTTGGCAATTCGTTGGGGCAATTCGTCGGTTACGTCGAAATTCAGGGGCACGAAGCCACCTTTCCGGCCACCTCTACCCATCACATGCGCTTTCGGCAATGGCAGCGGCGCGCGCTTGCTGCTAAGGACCGCCGGATGAACGCCAGCTTGCCAGACGCCGCCGCCACGCCGGTTCCGCCCCAGGCCCCTTTGCGCCTCCTCATCGCCGCGCCGCGCGGCTTCTGCGCCGGGGTAGACCGGGCGATAGAGATCGTGGAGCGCGCACTGGAACGCTATGGCGCGCCGGTCTATGTCCGCCATGAAATCGTGCACAACCGCTTCGTCGTCGATGGATTGAAAGCCAAGGGGGCGGTGTTCGTCGAAGAACTCGATCAGGTGCCCGATGGCGCACCCGTGGTGTTTTCCGCACACGGCGTACCCAAGCTGGTGCCGCAGACCGCCACCGAACGCGGGCTGGACTGGCTTGACGCCACATGCCCGCTGGTCAGCAAGGTCCATCGTCAGGCCGAACGCCAGGTAGAGGCCGGCCGCCACATCCTGTTCATCGGGCACAAGGGCCACCCCGAAGTCATCGGCACGATGGGCCAGGTGCCTGAGGGTGCGATTTCTCTGGTGGAAACGGTGGCGGATGTCCACGCGCTCGATTTCACCGATGCCACGCCGCTTGCATTCCTAACCCAGACCACGCTGTCGGTGGACGATACGGCTGAAATCGTCGCTGCCCTGCGCGCGCGTTTTCCGACCATCGCGGGGCCGAAGGCGGAGGACATCTGCTATGCCACATCGAACCGGCAGGCGGCAGTCAAGGCCATTGCCGAGGAATGCCAGCTTCTGCTGGTGATCGGCGCGCCTAACAGTTCCAATTCGCTGCGGCTTGTCGAAGTGGCAGAGCGGCTCGGCACGCCCTCGCGGTTGATCCAGCGCGCCAGTGAGATCGAGCCGACATGGCTTGATGGCGTCACCACGCTGGGCCTTACCGCCGGAGCCTCTGCGCCCGAAGTGCTGGTGCGCGAAGTCGTCCAGCGCATCGGCGAAATCCGTACGGTCGCCGAAGAAACCATCACCACGGCCGAGGAAAAGATGGTGTTCAAGCTGCCCCGCCAACTGGTCGACTGACGATGGCGGTCTATACCCATATCGGTGCGGAAGACATGGCTGCGCTGATTGCAGAATTCGACGTAGGGCAGCTCGTCTCGGCCAAGGGCATCGCCGAGGGTGTTTCGAACAGCAACTGGCTGCTTGAAACAACCGGGTCTGCCAGCAATGCGACACGCTTCATCCTGACGATGTACGAATTCCGCATCGAACTGGATGACCTGCCATACTTCCTGTCGCTGCTCGATCATCTGGCCGCCAAGGGCTGCCCGGTGCCGCGCACGATTCATGATAGGGACGGCGCGCTGTATCGGATGCGCGGAGAAAAGGCCCTGGCTTTGATCGAATTCCTGCCCGGCGTTTCGGTCAGCGATCCCACGCCTGCGCAGGCGCGCGCCGTCGGCGCGGCGCTGGCGCAGATTCACGCTGCGGCAGCAGACTTCGCCGGAACCCGCGCCAACGGCATGGGCCTTGCCGAATGGCAGCGCCTGTTCGATGCCTGCGGAGCCGCAGGGCTTGCTTCGATCGATCCCGACCTTGCAGGACTGATCGCCGATTTTCTGCCCAGAGTCGCCGCTGCATGGCCCACAGACTTGCCCCGCTCCGTCATCCATGCCGATCTGTTCCCCGACAACGTGCTGATGCTGGGTGACAAGGTTACCGGCCTCATCGACTTCTACTTCGCCTGCAACGACCTGACGGCTTATGACGTGGCAGTAACCCACGCCGCATGGTGTTTCGACGCGACGGGCAGCACCTTCCGCGCCGATCTTTCCGCCGCTCTCCTCGAAGGCTATGAAAGCCTGCGCCCGCTGTCAGCCGATGAACGCGCCGCCCTCCCGTTGCTGGCGCAAGGCGCGGCGCTGCGCTTTACAGCCACCCGCGCCTACGATTGGCTGAACACGCCTGCCGATGCACTGGTCATGCGCAAGGACCCGATGGCCTTTGCCCGTCGGCTGCAATTCTATGCCGCCAATCCCGCCATATTCGACAAGGGCGTTACCGCATGAAGCACGTCGAGATTTTCACCGATGGCGCGTGCAAAGGCAATCCCGGCAAGGGCGGCTGGGGCGCGCTGCTGCGCATGGGTGAGCGCGAGAAGGAAATGGCCGGTTCCGAAAAGGACACGACCAACAACCGCATGGAGCTGATGGGTGCGATCCGCGCGCTGGAAGCGCTAACGCAGCCTTGCCAGGTCACCCTCCACACCGACAGCAAATACGTGATCGACGGCATCACCAAATGGATCTTCGGCTGGCAGAAGAAGGGCTGGAAAACCGCCGACAACAAGCCGGTAAAGAACGAAGACCTGTGGCGCGCGCTGGTCGACGCCGTCCGCCCGCACAAGATCGAATGGGTCTGGGTCAAGGGCCACGACGGACACCCGGAAAACGAACGCGTGGACAAGCTGGCGAGTGACGCGGCAGTAGCGGCGTGATTCCTCAACCTTGATGAGGAGATGCGCCCCCGCGAAGGCGGGGCCTCGTGAGGTTGCACGATGAGGCCTGAGGCCCCCGCCTTCACGGGGGCGCGTAATTCTTATTCGGCAAACCGGTCCGGCGCATAGACCGTAGCGTCTATCCCATCCGTCAGATCGTCGCGCGGAAGGCCCAGAAGCAATTGCGCGCCAAGGCGGGCGGCAGCAGGTGCGGTCTGGATGCCGAAGCCACCCTGCCCCGCAAACCAGAACAACCCGTCCATGTGCGCATCGAAGCCATAGACGGGCAAGCGGTCCGGCGCGAACGATCGCAAACCCGCCCAGCGCCGTTCCAGTGCCGCGATCTTCCAGTCGACCACCTTTTCGAAGCGATCGATAGCGATGGCCACATCCAGTTCTTCCGGCGCGGCATCGCCTGCCACGTCGGGAATCTCGTCGTGCGGGGAAAGCCACAGCCGTCCGCCCTGTGGCTTGAAATAGAAGTCTTCGTTGATTCCCAAGGTCAGGGGCAGATCGTCGGCCGGAACCGGGGCGGTCCGCAATTGCACGATGGTCCGTCGCAAAGGATTGATCCCGACAGGTGCCGCGCCTGCCTGCACCGCCACCGCGTCGGCCCAGGCCCCGGCAGCATTCGCCAGCATCGCACAACGCGCCTCGCCGCCATGCCAGGCAATCCGCCAGCCGATGCCATCGCGCTCGATCCGGTCCACCCGCGCCCGCACACGCAGCACCGTGCCGGTGCGCTTTGCAGCGGCCAGATAGTGCTGATGCAGGCCCGCCACATCGATGTCGGCACATTCCGGCTCCCACGCGCCGACCACCCAATCATCGCGCAGGCCCGGCACCCGATCCAGCAGCGCCGCCCTGCCCTGCAGATGCAGCGTGGCACCAAGGGCGGAGAACGTCTCGACAAAGGCTTCCACCTTGTCCCGGTCTTTGGCCTGCCCGATGTTCAGCGCGCCGCGCGGGCTAAGGTAGCCGCCCTCACGCAGGAAACGCCCCGATGCCATTGTCAGCGGAAACACGCCCGGCCCGCCGTACGTCTCTTCCCAGAACGCAGCAGAGCGCCCGGTGGTATGATAACCCGGTGTATCTTCCGCTTCGACCAGCAGGACGCGGGCATGGGGCGCGCATTCGGCAGCGAGGCTGGCTCCGGCCATTCCCGCCCCGATGATCGCAACGTCGAACGATTCAACAATCAGGGTCACGAAGCCTCCGCCTCTTCCGGCCAGGGCGCCATGCGATCGAGGAAATCGTCGATCACCTGCATCACCTTGTCGCGCACCGGATCGGATTCACGCAGCAGTTCATGCCGCGCTTCGCGACCCCAGCTTACCAGTTGTGCGCGCGGCAACCGCCTCGCCGCCTTCTCGATGGCTTTCCACGACACCAGTCCGTCATGCCGCGTTGCCAGCAGCAGCACCGGCACGTCCACCGCTTCGAGCATCCCCGGTCGGTCCAGCACCAGCATCGAGGCATAGGCGCGCTCTACCCAACGCCAGCTTCCCGGCCCCATGCCAAGGTACGGCCGCTCAACCTTCCAATAGGTTTCGTCGCCATAGCGCGCTTCATCGTGCGTCAGCAGCGCGTTGCGCGCGACCGCCGTAGCGCCCGGCTTTTCGCTGCTCTTCCACGCCACCCGTTCGGGACTGCCGAATCGGCACAGCGCTTCTGCCACCTTGTGCAGCAACCGATTCGGTCCCGGAGTCAGGAAACCGAGCATGGGAGCGCTCAAAACTGCGGCAACAGGGTTAATCTTCTTCTCCGCAACCGCACGGAGCACGAGGTGCCCGCCCATCGAATGGCCCACGATCACATGGGGTGCTGGTGTTGCTTCAACCCATGCGCGCCAGAACGCGGCAAGGTCGTCCAGCCATACCGAAAAGTCACCGATATGGCCGGTCATCGGGTCACTGGCAAGCCTGCCGGACCCTGCCTGTCCGCGCCAGTCCAGCGCGGTAACACGCCACCCCTCAGAGTGCCAGTAATCTAGGGATTCCAGATACTTCTCGTAGAAGTCTCCACGCCCAGGCAGGAACAGCAGCGACCCTCTCGGCGCAGCATTCGGGTCTTCGTCGTGTGCGCCAGGCCAATCGATGCGGCGCAGCAAATGGCCATCGCCTGCAACCCAGGTTGCTTCGTGCGCGGCCGCCGGAATCGCCCTCCGGTCGATGGCCTTGCGCGTACCCGAAATCATGCCGCGTCGTCTCCACATGACGCTGATCCGCGCCAAGGTTTGGTTACCGTTTGGTAAGTGATTGTCCCGTATGCCCCATGACATGCAGGGGAACATCTTCGTTTACGGACTGGTCGGAGCATTGGCAATCGCGCTGCTGGTTGCTGCTTTCACCGATATCCGCCGCCGCCAGATCGACAACTGGCTCAATGCCGCCGTGGCGCTTGGCGCACCTGCGTTCTGGTGGGCTTCAGGCCTTTCGGTTTGGCCGGACATGGTCATCCAGGTGGCACTGGCGCTGGCGACATTCGTTGCGCTGGCCGGACTGTTCGCGCTCAAGCTGATGGGTGGAGGCGATGTCAAGTTGCTGTCCGCGCTCGCTTTGTGGCTGGCTCCCATGACTTTCCTCAAGCTGCTGGTGGTGATGTCGCTGCTCGGCGGATTGCTCACCATCATCTTCGCGGCGTGGCACTACACGGTGACCCGCAAACGCGATGCCAAGATACCCTACGGCGTGGCGATCGCCTCTGCCGGACTGATCACGCTCGCCCCCGTTCTCGAAGCCGGATGGCGATCGGTGACAGGGGCGTAATCACGATACTGCAAATTTTAACCAATTTGCCCGAGAGATGCGGGCCGGACTTTAGAGGGCGGGACAAGTAGCCATGGACAAGAGGAAGCTGATGTTGCTCGTGGGGGCGCTGATCGTGGCGATCGGCACGGCCTTCGCAGCAAGGAGCCTTTTCGTCGGCGCATCGACGCCGCAAGCCGAAGCGGCTTCGAAGGTGCCGATGGGACCGAAGGTCCTTGTCGCCCAGCGCGCTCTGCCGGTCGGCACGATCATCACGGCAGACTCGATCAACTTTCAGGCCTGGCCCAAGGACATGGTCCAGGATGTCTACTTCGTCGAGGGCGAAGCCGACATGCAGAAGCTGCTCGGCACCGTGGTTCGCAACCCGATCACGGCCGGCGAACCGATGACCAAGGGCAACCTCGTGGCCCCCGGCGATCGTGGCTTCCTTGCAGCAGCCCTGGGCGCAGGCATGCGCGCTGTAACCATTCCGGTTTCGGCCCGTACCGGCGTTGCCGGCTTCGTCTTCCCCGGCGATCACATCGATCTGGTCCTGACGCAGACCGTCAAGAGCAATGGCGAAGGCATGCCGCTCAAGGCCTCCGAAACGATCATGAAGAACCTCCGCGTCCTGGCAACCGACCAGTCGACCGAACAGGTCATGGTCGAAGGCAAGACCCGCGTCCGCACCTTCAGCACAGTAACGCTCGAAGTCACGCCGAAGATGGCCGAAAAAATCGCGGTATCGCAGACCATCGGCACGATCAGCCTCTCGCTGCGCTCACTGGCCGATAACTCGGCCGAACTGGAACAGGCGATTGCATCTGGCGACGTCAAGATCCCCAGCGGTGTCAGCAAGCAGCAGGAAGAGGCGCTGCTCAAGCAGGCGATGAACCGCCCGATCGAAAGCACCAACGCCAGCTTCGTGACCGGCGGCGACGTATCGCGCTTCCAGCGCAAGACGATGCCCGCAACGGCCCCTGCAGGCGGCAGCCAGTATTCGGCCTCCTCCGCTCCGGCACCGCGCCTGTCGATGAATGGCAAGCCGATCCCGACTGGTCCCGTCGTCCGGGTGACTCGCGGCAAGGACACCGAATCCGTCGCAGTGGGAGCCAAGTAACATGAAGACCCAGCGACAGACCCCGCTTGCGAAGGGCAGCACCATGACACGCCGTCTCTCCACCTCGCTGATTTCGGCCGCGATGATCGCACTGCCGGCATCCCTGATCCCTGCCACCGGCGTACTTCACGCCCAGAGCGTGACCAGCCCGGCCCGCAGCGTGACCCTTTCGATCGGCCGTGGCGAACTCGTCACCGTACCGGGCCGCATGACCGACGTGTTCGTCGCCAACGACGAAGTCGCCGATGTACAGGTCAAGTCGGCCAACCAGCTCTACGTGTTCGGCAAGGCCGGTGGTGAAACCACCATCTACGCCAGCAACGCCAAGGGCGACGTGGTGTGGTCGGCCAATGTCCGGGTGGGCAACAACCTCGATTCGATCGACCAGATGCTGCACATGGCAATGCCGGAAGCGCGCGTGAACGTCTCGACCATGAACAACACGGTCCTGCTCACCGGGACCGTGGCTGCACCGGAAGACGCAGCCGAAGCCGACCGTCTGGTCAAGGCCTTCGTCGGTGACAAGACCAACGTGATCAGCCGCCTGAAGATGGCAACGCCGCTGCAGGTGAGCCTCCATGTCAAATTCGCTGAAGTCAGCCGCTCGCTGGTCCGCCAGATCGGCGTGAACCTGACAAGCATCGACGGAACCGGCGGGATCAAGTTCGGCATCGGCCAGGGCCGCTCGGTCGGCTCGACCTATACGACCGATCCGCGCCTGCCGTTCGGGGTCGGCGTGTCATCGACGAGCGGTTATATCCTGGATCCGACTGGTGCGACCAACAACTTCGTCCAGACGCCGGGCAGCGCCGTTTCCGCAACCTCGGCTGGCACCACGATCGCCGGCATGGGCAAGCTGCTCGGTCTTGATCTTCTCGGCGCGCTCGATGCGGGCGAAACCATCGGCCTGGTCACCACGTTGTCGGAACCGAACCTTACCGCGATTTCGGGTGAAACCGCCGAGTTCCTTGCCGGGGGCGAATATCCGATCCCGGTTTCGCAAGGGCTTGGCACAACGTCGATCGAATACAAGAAATATGGCGTCAGTCTGGCCTATACACCCACGGTTCTTTCGAACGGCCGGATTTCAATTCGCGTACGCCCCGAAGTGTCCGAACTTTCCAGCACTGGCGCACTGAAGCTCGACAGTATCGAAATCCCGGCGTTGACAGTGCGTCGCGCCGAAACGACCGTCGAACTCGGTTCCGGCCAGTCGTTCATGATCGCAGGGCTGCTCAGCAACAGCGCGCAGAACGCGCTGACCAAGATGCCGGGAGCCGGTGATATTCCGATCCTGGGTTCGCTGTTCCGTTCTACCAGCTACAAGAAGGGCGAAACCGAACTGGTCATCATCGTCACGCCCTATCTGGTCAATCCGGTCAACGCCAATGACATCCGTCTGCCAACGGACGGTTTTCAAAGCCCGAACGACATCCAGCGCCTGCTTGGTAACATGGAAAGCGATGGGGTGACGGGTGGTGATCGGCCCAAGCCGACCGAGAAGGAAGGCACCGTTCAGGCCGCACCGAAGGTCGGTGCACTCGACGTGCCCAAGGCGCCCGCCCAGCCGCGCGACCGTCGCGGCGACCAGAAGGTCGCCAGCGCCGCCCCCGGCTTCAGCATCCAGTGAGAAAGGGACAAGCAATGCGCCATAACCTCACCCGCAGCACAACCGGTGCGCTGGTCCTCGCCGCTGCCGCCGTCTTGTCGGCCTGTTCGACCACGCCGGAAAACCGTATGCTCAATTCGATCCATCAGCCGGTTGTGGAACGCAATCGCTATGTGTTCGATGTGGAAACGCTGCCCGGCGGCGGTCTTTCTATCACGGAACAGCGGCGCCTTGCCGGATGGTTTGAATCGCTCGACCTGAAATATGGCGACAAGATCGCGATCGACGATCCATTGCAATCCCGCGCCACGCAAGGCGCAGTGGAAGCAGTGGCTGCCCGCTGGGGCCTGATCGTCGGCACTGGGGCTGCCCCGGTCACCGAAGGCTATATTGCCGCTGGGTCGGTTCGCATCATCGTGTCGCGCACGACGGCCTCCGTGCCCGGATGCCCGGACTGGAACCAGAAATCGGATTTCTCGATGACCAATCGCACCACTTCGAACTTCGGCTGCGCGGTCAACAGCAACCTTGCCGCGATGGTCGCGGACAAGGAACATCTGGTCCAGGGCGCGACCGGAACTGGCGAAACCGTCGTGATGAGCGGCACCAAGGCCATCGACAGCTTCCGCAATGCCCGACCGAGCGGCGAGGATGGCCTGAAGAACAACAGCACGTCCAACGCCAGCGGCGGAGGGAACTGATCCATGAGCAAGACCGCAAACCGCGATGCCTTCGCCGCCTTCATGTGCGACGAAACCGCCCTCGACATGATCCGTCCGGTCGTCGTCGACATGGGCTGGGCACCGGAAAAATGCCACCGTGGCGGCCTTCGCAACGCGATCCAGTCGCTGTCGATCACGGCAAGCCCGAACATCCTGATGGTCGATCTGTCCGAAAGCGGCGATCCGCTGAACGACATCAATGCCTTGGCCGAAGTCTGCGAACCCGGCACGGTCGTCATCGCAGTGGGCCAGGTCAACGATGTGCGTCTTTACCGTGATCTCGTTGCTTCAGGCATACAGGACTATCTGCTCAAGCCGCTTAACGCCGGGCAAATCCGCGATGCGCTGGTTCAGGCGCAAAACGTGTTCACCGCCCCCCGCAATCATGATTCCGGCGCGGTCAAGCGCCATGTCTCGACGGCGGTCGTGGGGACTCGCGGCGGGGTTGGTGCCTCGACGCTGGCAACCTCGCTTGCGTGGCTGTTCAGCACCGATCACAAATTGCCGACAGCGCTGCTCGATCTCGACGTGCATTTCGGCACGGGCGCCCTCACCCTCGATCTTGAACCGGGCCGCGGGTTGACCGACGCGATCGACAATCCCAGCCGCATCGACGGTCTGTTCATCGAACGCGCCATGATCCGCGCGAACGACAGCTTGGCGATTCTTTCTGCCGAAGCACCGATCAGCGCGCCGCTGATGACCGATGGCGCCGCCTTCGTGCAGTTGGAGGAAGAGTTCCGGCAGGCGTTCGAGATGACCGTGATCGACATGCCGCGCAACATGCTGATCAACTTCCCGCATCTGCTGACCGATGTGAACGTGGTGCTTTTGACCACCGAACTGACGCTGGCCGGGGCACGCGATGCAATCCGGTTGCTGTCATGGCTCAAGACCAACGCCAGCCACGCCCGTCCGATCATCGTCGCCAACAAGATTCAGCCGGGAGCCAACGAGATCAGCAAGGCTGACTTCGAAGCCTCGATCGAGCGCAAGATCAACTTCATGCTGCCCTATGACATCAAGGGCGCATCCAACGCGGCGAAGCTCGGCCAGACATTCGTTGCCGCCAACCGCGCCTCGAAGGCCGGTGGTGTCCTGCGCGACATTGCCGACTCCGTGATCGGCTCGGTCGACAGCGAAGGCGTGACAGCCGCCGATACCGGTGCGGACAAGCGCAAGGCTTCACTGCTCGGCAAGTTCGATCTCAAGAAGATGCTCGGCCCCAAGGGCAAGGCCAACGCTGCGGCTTGAACAGTCAGGCAACCGGTGACGTGACAGGAAGGCAAGAACGATGGCGAGCATGATCCAGCTTTTTGTGATGGCCGCAGGCCTGATGCTGGCCATGGTGCTCGGCTACGCAGCGCTTTCAGGGCCATCGGCATCCAAGGAAAGCGGCCGCCGCCTGCAATCCGTGCGTTTCCGGCATTCGGAAAACACCAATGACAAGGTCGAAGCGCAGTACCGCCGGACGCTTGCTTCGCGCAAGCCGACCGCAATGCGGATGGCCGGTTCCGGTTCGCGGATGGAAGCGCTGGCTCTACGGCTGAAACGCACGGGCAAGGGCTGGACAATCACGCAATATCTCTACGTCAGCGGCGGTATCGCGCTTGCGGTCATAGCCCTGATCTACATCAAGACCGGTGCCGCCGCACTGGCACTTGGCGGTGGCGTCCTTATCGGCGGCGGTCTTCCGCACTTTCTCGTCGGCCGCGCCATCAACAAGCGTATCGAGAGCTTCACTGCGCGCCTTCCAGACGCGCTCGACCTTTTGGTGCGCGGATTGCGGTCGGGCCTTCCCGTCACCGAAACGCTGGGTGTCGTTGCCAGCGAACTGCCTGGCCCGGTTGGCGAAGAGTTCAAATTGGTGACCGACCGCATCAAGGTTGGCCGTACTATGGAAGAAGCCTTGCAGGACACAGCCGACCGCCTGAACCTGCCCGAATTCAACTTTTTCTGCATCACCCTGGCAATCCAGCGCGAAACCGGCGGCAACCTTGCAGAAACGCTGTCCAATCTCTCCGATGTGCTGCGCAAGCGCGCACAGATGAAACTGAAGATCAAGGCGATGAGTTCGGAATCCAAGGCTTCGGCCTATATCGTCGGCGCGCTGCCGTTCATCGTGTTCGGCGTGATTTATGCCATCAACCCGCTGTATCTCGGCAAGTTCTTTGTCGATGACCGCCTGATCATCGCCGGCCTTGGCGGCCTCACCTGGCTGAGCATCGGGGCCTTCATCATGGCCAAGATGGTCAGCTTCGAAATCTGAGCGAAAAGGACAGGCGATCATGTTGAATTCTCCGCCCGGACCGACGCTTCTCGGTTTTGACGTCTATCTTATCGGTTCGATCCTCGTGGCGGTCGCTGCCATGGCGGTCATGCTGGCGATCTATGCCGCGGTCACCGTGCGCGATCCGATGACCAAGCGTGTCAAGGCCCTTAATGAGCGGCGCGAACAGCTCAAGGCGGGGATCGTAACCGCCAATGCGCGCAAACGCACCAGCATCGTCCGTCGGAACCAGACGACCGACCAGATCCGCGGATTTCTTGAATCGCTCAAGGTCCTGCAGGACAGCCAGCTCGCGGTGGTCCAGCAAAAGATGGCGCAGGCCGGTATCCGCAAGAAGGAATGGGCGGTCGCCGTCATCCTTGGCCGTCTCATTGGCCCGATCGTGCTCGGCCTGTTCGGGGCCGTGGTCTTCTACTGGTCCAGCATGTTCCCGGAATGGACGCCGTTCAAGCGCTTCATCGGTTTCGCGGTCTGCCTGATACTGGGTTACAAAGGCCCGGACATCTTCGTCCAGAACCTGATCGGCAAGCGTACGCACGCTATCCGCAAGGGCTTGCCCGACGCGCTCGACCTGCTCGTGATCTGCGCCGAAGCCGGTCTCACAGTCGATGCCGCGTTCAACCGCGTTGCCCGCGAACTTGGCCGTGCCTATCCCGAACTTGGCGATGAATTCCAGCTTACCGCCATCGAACTGTCATTCCTGACCGAACGTCGCCAGGCGTTCGAAAACCTGGCCTACCGCGTGGATCTCGATTCGGTGAAGGGCGTGGTCACGACCATGATCCAGACCGAACGCTATGGTACGCCGCTGGCTTCGGCGCTGCGTGTGCTTTCGGCCGAATTCCGCAACGAACGCATGATGCGCGCCGAAGAAAAGGCCGCGCGCCTGCCAGCGATCATGACCATCCCGCTGATCCTGTTCATTCTGCCAGTGCTGTTCATCGTGATCCTTGGCCCGGCTGCCTGCTCGATCACCGATAGCCTGATCAACCGGAAGTCCTGAACACGGACACCGGCAAGACAAAAGGCCCGGCAGGTTCACCCCCCGCCGGGCCTTTTTGCATTTATGTCAAACCTGTCAGGGGCGGCTTACAGACTGCTCGATAGCGCCGAAGATGCTCTTGCCCCTGGCGTCCCGCATTTCGATGCGCAGGCTATCGCCCCATTTCAGGAACGGCGTCACCGGCTTACCACCAGCGATCGTTTCCACCATCCGTTGTTCGGCGATGCAGGCATAGCCTCTCCCGCCCTGGGCCACGGGGCGGCCGGGCGATCCGTCGGCATCGCGGTTCGATACCGTGCCCGATCCGATAATCGAACCCGCGCCGATCCGCCGCGTCTTGGCCAGATGCGCAATAAGCACACCGAAATCGAACGTGCATTCCTCGCCGGCTTCGATCCGGCCAAAGGGAGCGCCGTTCAGGTCAACCATCAGCGTACGCTGCAACTTGCCACCGCGCCATGCATCGCCAAGTGTTTCCGGCGTGATGAATACGGGCGAGAAGTGGCTGGCAGGCTTGGACTGGACAAAGCCGAAACCCTTGGCCAGTTCGCCGGGAATGAGGTTGCGCAACGAAACGTCGTTGACCAGCCCGATCAGGCGCACGTGACGCAGCGCATCAGCCGGTGAGACGCCCTGCGGCACATCACCCGTTACCACCACGATCTCAGCCTCGAAATCGCAGCCCCATGCCTCGTCTTCCAGCAACAGGGGTTCGCGCGCACCCCGCAGGTCATCGCTGCCACCCTGATACATCAGTGGATCGGTCCAGAAGCTTTCCGGCAGTTCCGCGCCACGGGCCTTGCGCACAAGTTCCACGTGATTGACGTAAGCGCTGCCATCGGCCCACTGATAGGCACGCGGCAGCGGGGCGCAGGCTTCGCGTTCGTGGAACCGCTTGCGCGGAATCGCACCGTGGGCAAGCTCGATGGACAGCGCCTCGATCAACGGAATCAACCGGTCCCAATCATCGAGCAGGCCTTGCATGGTCGGCACGATATGATCGGCATCGGCATACCATGCCAGATCATCAGAAACCACGATGAGACGCCCGTCCCGGCCCTGCGGGAGCGAGGCCAGCTTCACTTTTCGTCGCCTTCGATGGTGCGCGCGGCCTTCAGCAGCTTGTCGAGAATCGTCCTCAACTTTTCCTGTTCGCGCGGCGTGATAGCCGAGAAGATCTTCTCGTAGATTTCCACGGCCTGCGGCCAGATCTTGCCGTGCAGATCCCGGCCTGCAACCGTCAATTCCAGGTGATGCGAACGGCCGTCCATCTCGTTCGGGCTGCGCTGGACATAGCCCCGGTCTTCCAGGACCTTGCATGCCCGATTGACCGCGACCTTGTCCATCAGCGTGGCCCGGACCAGATCGCGCTGGGTAAGCGAACCCGCATCGCCCAGCACCGCCATGATCCGCCATTCGGGAATTTTCAGACCGAATTCACTGCGATATTCGCCCGATATCAGACCGCTCACCGCATTGGAGGTGATCGCCATCCTGTAGGGCATGAAGTCAGAGAGTCTGGTCGCTGTTCCGGGCATGATTTCGTATCACATGAAACCAGCCTGAGGTGCAAGTGGGAAATATTATGTCATCAGGCGGCGCGCGAGCCGATACTTCGTTTCAACAGAAATTGCCAGACGACATTTTCTTTAGCCCGCCACGCGTCCAGCTACTGCTCCCAGTTTTGCGGTCAGCACTGGATCGCGCTCTGCCGGGGCGGTCATCATTGCTCCGTCCAGCGCCCGATCGATGGGGCTTGCGATACGATCGATTGGCAAAAGCGCAGCCAGATGTTCCAGCGCCGCGCGGGCCAGCGCCGCGTTCGCCGCCATCACGCGCAACACGTCGCCCGCTTCAACATGATCGCCATCGCGCCAGGAATCGTAATCGGTCACCATGCCAAGAAGTGCGTATGGCAATTCGGCTTCCCGTGCGAGCCGCGCCTCCGGCATGGCCGTCATACCGATCACATCGGCGCCCCACTGCCGGTACATCCGGCTTTCGGCGCGGGTGGAGAATTGCGGCCCCTGCATGGCCAGGTAGCATCCGCCACGATGCACCAGTGCGCCCGCCGCATCGGCAGCATCGGCTGCCAGCGCGGCCAGCCGCGGACAGACCGGGTCGGCCATGGAGACATGCGCCACCAGCCCTTCGCCGAAGAAGCTGTCCAGCCGTCCATGGGTCCGGTCGATGAACTGGTCCACCGCCACGAAGCTGCCTGGCGCCAGGTCTTCTCGCAGGGAACCGATGGCCGAGATCGCCAGCACGTCAGTCACGCCGCAGCGCTTGAGCACCTCAATATTCGCACGCGCATTTATCGCATGGGGCGGAATACGATGACCCTTGCCATGGCGCGGCAGGAAGACGAACTCGACATTGCCGATCCGGCCGATCGTGACCGGCGCGGATGGATCGCCAAAGGGAGAGGACACTGCGATTTCCTGCGCGTCTTGCAGTGCCGCGAAATCGTACAGTCCCGAACCGCCGATCACGCCGATTCGCCATCCCGGCCTGATCCATCCCGGTCTGATAGCGTCAGCGCGCAAGGATGCCGGCCATGACAAAATCGACGGTGTGCTCCCGGTAGCTGTCGCGCAGTTCCTCGGTCAGGGCATCCTGGTCAAAGCAGTGTTTCAGCACCAGCCGCGCTGAAAAGAAGCGGTCGGCCGCACCCGTCAATGTGAAATAGAACAGTTGCGGATCGATCGGCCGGAATACCCCAGCCTCAACCCCATCACCGATGAAGCGAAAGTAGGCGCGATTCAACGGCAACAGGTACTGGTCGGCAATGCGCCGTGCTTCAGTCTCGTCGCTATCGCGCACCAGCCGCATCAAAAGGCGATTGAGGTACGGGAAATCGTAATAAGTATCGATGCATTTGGAAATATGATGCCGCAGCTTGGCCTCAGGGTCCATGTCATCCTTGGCCAGCAAGGCATCGACGGATTTGACGATGGCGGCCATGTCCCGGTCCAGCAGTGCCTTGAGCAAGCCGGCCTTGTTGCCGAAGTAGTATTTCACCAGCGCCGAATTGAGTCCCGACCGCAAGCTCAATTCCGATAGTGAAATGTCGACCACGTCGCCTTCGCGCATGATTGACGACGCCGTCACCAGCAGGAGTTCGCGCGCGCCCGGTGATTCAAGACTGTCGGCTTCGTCCAATGTCGCGCTCATTTCCAACCCGGTTCATCCCCTAACGGATAAAGTCCCCTCATATCCCAAGAAATGCAATCACGGTAGTCGAAGGGCGATTTTCAGGAAAACGGCGAAATCAAGCCCTTCGGGTGACCCGGCGGCCACCGCAATTTCACACGTCAGCGTGGCGCCATGCGGATCGCGCCGTCAAGGCGCACATCCTCCCCGTTGAGATAACTTGTCTCGATCATGCACAAGGCCACTTTCGCATATTCGTCGGGCATTCCGAAGCGCTTGGGGAACGGCACCGACGCCGCGAGAGCCGCGCGTAAGTTTTCAGGCGCCGCTGCCATCAGGGGCGTATCGAAGATACCGGGCAGGATGGTGTTGACCCGGATGCCCTCGTTCATCAGATCGCGCGCAATCGGCAATGTCATGCCAACCACACCAGCTTTCGATGCGGAATAGGCTGCCTGTCCGATTTGCCCATCTTCCGCCGCAACCGATGCGGTGTTGACGATGGCCCCGCGCTCGCCAAATTCGTCGCAGGGTTCAAGCGTGAGCATGCCCGCCGCAGATTTTGCGATGCACCGGAACGTGCCGACCAGATTTATCTGGATGATCCGGTTGAATGCATCGAGCGGGAAGTGCTTGACCGTTCCATCTTCCTTGGACCGGCTGGCTGTCTTGATCGCGTTGGCGGTGCCTGCACAGTTCACAAGCACCCGCTCCTGCCCGTGGGCCGCGCGCGCCCTGGCAAAACCCGCGTCGACGCTTTCATCGCTTGTCACATTCACTTCGCAGAACACGCCACCGATTTCGGCGGCCAATGCCTCGCCCTTGTCCTTCTGCAGATCGAACAGGGCCACCTTCACGCCTTTGGCGGCCAACGCGCGCGCGGTGGCCGCGCCAAGGCCCGAAGCGCCGCCCGTTACAACCGCAGACACTGTGTGATCCAGCTTCATCTCTTCGTTCCTTCTGTCGAGACCCGGTGCGCGCCGCCAGGATATCCGTCCTGACTGTTGCTGGCGGCACCCTGTCCCCGTCGATGTCACCGTCGCCTCTCGCGAGACTATTAATCGATTAATCGATCGATTAAACTCCCGAAGCAAGCGCGTCAAGCGTACTTGCGGTATGCCCTGCCACCCCGCATAGACGTGGCCATGAGCAAGGAAATGGCCCTGATCGAAGCCATGCGCGCGTTGGCGCCACACCCTGCCGCGCGCGGGCTGGCAGACGATTGCGCGGTGCTCGATTTTGGCGGCGAAGCGCTTGTGCTCACTCACGACATGATGGTCGAAGGCGTCCATTGGCTGCCGGGACAGGACATGGCTGATGTCGCGTGGAAGCTCGTCGCCACCAACCTTTCGGATCTTGCAGCAAAAGGCGCAGAGCCTGTCGGGGTTCTGCTCGGTTTCACGCTGGGCGGCGGTGACGCGCGCTTTATCGAAGGTCTTGCAGGAGCGCTGGCGGCCTTCAATGTGCCGCTGCTCGGTGGCGATACGGTCAGCGCAAATGGCCCGCGCAGCCTGGGTCTTACCGCGCTGGGCCGCGCCACGCACCGCCCGCCCCCGTCACGCGCAGGCGCGCGCCCCGGCGATACCCTGTGGCTGACCGGTCCGGTCGGCGCGGCCATGCTCGGCTTCGAAGCGCTGCGCGATAATTCCGGGACCGATAGCGCCGCGTTCCGCCGCCCGTGCCCCCGCCTTGCCGAAGGCTGCGCGCTCGCGCCCGTCGCCACCGCGATGATGGACGTTTCCGACGGACTGCTGATTGACGCTGCCCGCATGGCCGACGCCAGCGGCGTGACCTTCGCGATCGATGGTCCTGCCGTTCCCTTTCCCGTCGGCCTCCCTCCCGCCCGCCGCGACGAGGCGATGCGCTGGGGCGACGATTACGAACTGCTGTTCACCCTGCCCCCCGGCGTTCAGCCAACCGTCGCTGCATTCCCCATCGGCATCGCAACAAACCGTAACATATCGCCCGTTATCATCGATGGCATCGCGCCGAACGGGCCGCTGGGTTACACGCACGATTGAAAACCCCTTGATCCACATCATGGAAGGGCTTGCGAGGTGCAAATAAACCTATAGCCTCCCGCCGACCCGCAAACGACGGGGACGGGCCATTCGTGGCACCGTAGATAAAAGGGGGATGCCACCGTGAACCTAGTCGTCTTATCGATTTTGCTTGGGTTACTGGCCATTGTTTATGGGTTCGTAACCAGCCGTCAGGTGCTCGGCGCACCGGCCGGCAACGCCAAAATGCAGGAAATTGCCGCCGCCATTCAGGAAGGTGCACAAGCTTATCTGAAGCGCCAGTACACCGCCATTTCGGTGGTCGGCATCGCCGTCGCCATCATCATTGTCGCAACGCTTGGTCCGGTATCTGCCACCGGCTTCGTGATCGGTGCTGTGCTTTCAGGCGTTGCAGGCTTCATCGGGATGAACATCTCGGTCCGCTCGAACGTCCGCACTGCTGCCGCTGCGCAGACCGGGCTGCAGGCAGGCCTCACGCTGGCATTCCGCGCAGGCGCGATCACCGGCATGCTGGTCGCGGGCCTCGCGCTGCTCGCCATTGCGGTGTTCTACCACTACCTGACCGATATCGCAGGCTATACCGTGGGCGGCGATGATCGCACCGTGGTCGACGGCCTCGTCGCGCTCGCCTTCGGCGCCTCGCTGATCTCGATCTTCGCGCGTCTGGGCGGCGGCATCTTCACCAAGGCGGCAGACGTGGGCGCAGACCTTGTCGGCAAGGTCGAGGCTGGCATTCCCGAAGACGATCCACGCAACCCCGCCGTCATCGCCGACAACGTGGGTGACAATGTCGGCGATTGCGCCGGCATGGCTGCCGACCTGTTCGAGACTTATGTCGTCACCGTGGGGGCCACGATGGTGCTCACCGCGCTGCTGCTCAAGGGTCTGGGCGATGGCCTTGGCGCGATGATGGCGCTGCCGCTGCTGATCGGCGGCGTGTGCATCGTCACCTCGATCATCGGCACCTACTTCGTCAGACTCGGCAGTTCGAACAACATCATGGGCGCGATGTACAAGGGCTTCCTTGTCACCGCCGCGCTGTCGGTCGGCGCGATCTGGTGGGCCATCGACTATGCCCTTGGCGGCATGGAAACGGCGATGAGCTACACCATCATGGCCGATACCGTCACCTTCACCGGACGGACGCTGTTCTATTGCTCGCTGCTCGGTCTGGTCATCACTGGCCTCATCATCTGGATCACCGAATACTACACCGGCACCAACTACCGCCCGGTCCGCTCGATCGCCAAGTCGTCGGAAACCGGCCACGGCACCAATGTCATTCAGGGTCTGGCTATCAGCCTTGAATCCACCGCCATGCCAACGCTGGTGATCTGCGCAGGCATCATTGGTGCCTACCAGCTCGCAGGCCTGATCGGCATCGCCTATGCAGCCACCGCCATGCTTGCGCTCGCCGGTATGGTCGTCGCGCTCGACGCCTATGGTCCGGTGACGGACAACGCCGGCGGCATTGCCGAAATGGCTGGTCTCGACGATTCGGTTCGTGAAAAGACCGATGCGCTCGATGCCGTGGGCAACACCACCAAGGCCGTTACCAAGGGCTATGCCATCGGCTCCGCCGGCCTTGCCGCGCTCGTCCTGTTTGCCGCCTACACCACTGACTTGCGAGAATTTTTCCCGAACCTCGCGGTCAGCTTCAGCCTTGAAAATCCCTACGTCATCGTCGGCCTGCTGCTTGGCGCGCTCCTGCCGTACCTGTTCGGTGCGATGGGCATGACCGCTGTGGGACGCGCCGCCGGAGACGTGGTGCTGGATGTGCGCAACCAGTTCCGCGATAATCCGGGGATCATGGCGGGCACCAGCAAGCCCGACTATGCCCGCACCGTGGACCTCGTAACCAAAGCCGCGATCAAGGAAATGATCGTCCCGTCGCTGCTGCCGGTGCTTGCGCCGATCGTCGTGTACTTCGTGATCACGGCCGTTGCCGGACAGGCCAACGGCTTTGCTGCGCTCGGCGCATTGCTGCTCGGCGTAATCGTCGGCGGTCTGTTCGTTGCCATTTCGATGACGTCGGGCGGCGGGGCATGGGACAATGCCAAGAAGTATATCGAAGACGGCCATCACGGCGGCAAGGGCAGTGAAGCCCACAAGGCTGCCGTCACGGGTGACACTGTGGGCGATCCCTACAAGGACACCGCAGGGCCTGCCGTCAACCCGATGATCAAGATCACCAACATCGTCGCGCTTCTTTTGCTGGCAGCGCTGGCCAGTCATGCCGCAGGCTGAAGCTCACGGCAGGGCAAGCAACGCAGCGGGATAAAACCCCGCGCACCAGCCCACGAGTTGGGGAGGAGGGAAACCCGTTCGGAGAAATCCGGGCGGGTTTCTTCTTTTGCTGGAATGTTAACCGAGTTTTCGCGCCTTGCCCCTAATCCGGCAGGCGGAGAACCAACCTTTGAACGCCCTGCCCTTCCCCATGTCCACCGTCGCCGTGGCAAATGCACCGCCCGGAGCCGTGCGCGGGCAGGCCGTGGCATGGCGGGAATGGGCAGGAGATGTGCCTCGCGCCCGCTGGCAGGCGCTTTCAGATACTGCTTCCACGCCCAATCCGTTCTTCGAACCGTGGTATCTGCTTCCCGCGCTCGAATCGTTCGATCCCGATGGACGCGTTCAGATATTCACGCTCGAATTCGGCGATCTGCTTCTGGGTCTGTTTCCCGTGCACAACCCTGCGCGCTATGGCCGCTGGCCGCTGCCGCATCGTTCCGCATGGCTTCACGCGAACGCGTTTCTCGGTGCGCCGCTGATCCGCGCGGGTTGCGAAGCCATGTTCTGGCAAGCGCTTTTCGATTGGGCAGATGCGGCCCCCGGTTCGGCCTTGTTCCTGCATTTGCCCGCCATGCCGCTGGAACAGCCGCTCACCCATGCGCTGTTCGATCTTTCAGCAGGGAACCGGACGTCCGCGCTGGTGATGCGCGAACAGCGGGCCTTGCTCCACTCCCCTCTGCCGCCAGATCTCTATCTCGAACGCGCGTTGGCCGGCAAGAAGCGCAAGGAACTGCGCCGCCAGTACGCGCGCCTTGCCGAACAGGGTGCGCTCTCGTTCGAACGGCACAGTGAAGCGCAAGGCATCGATGCATGGATAGACGATTTCCTGCATCTCGAAGGGGGTGGCTGGAAAGGCAAGGCTGGCAGCGCCATGGCTTGTGCGCCTGCCACCGAAACGCTTTTCCGCAACGCGCTGAAACAGGCCGCGATGCTGGGCAAACTTGAACGGCTGGCCCTTGTTCTCGATGGCCGTCGCATAGCCATGCTGGCCAATTTCCTGACTCCACCGGGCAGCTTTTCCTACAAGACCGCCTTCGACGAAGACTTTTCGCGTTTCTCGCCGGGCGTGTTGCTCCAGCGCGAAAACCTTGCCCTGCTGGCGCGTGATGACATCGCCTGGTGCGATAGTTGCGCCGCGCCCGATCACCCGATGATCGACAGTCTGTGGACCGAACGCCGCCCCATCGGCCGCATCTCCATCGCCATTGGCGGAACGCTTCGCCGGGCCGCATTCAAGCGGCTGCTGTCGCTCGAACTCGGCCGCAATCCGACCGGACTCACATGATGACCGACCAGACCAGCGCCTTTGCCCGAACGACCCCGCTCGATGCGTTCGACCGTGGCTCCCATGCCATCTTCGCCGCGTCCTACCCCGAAGTGCCGCACAAGCTGGCGCACCAGCTTGAAGATCACCCGCTGATGCAATTGCCAGCGCTTGCCCGGATGGCCGAAGCGCTTCCCGAAGCCTCGGTGGAATTCAACCGGTCCGACCTGCCGCTGGGCCTAAACGGCGAAAAGGCGCCAGCCAATGGCATCGGCATCGGCGAAACCATCCTTGATATCGCCACAACCGGCAGTTGGGCCGCACTCAAGAACATCGAACAGATACCTGCCTACAATGATCTGCTCATGGCATTGCTGACAGAACTCCGTCCAACCATTGAGGCACGAACAGGTGCCATGCTAAAACCGCAGGGGTTCATCTTCGTTACCAGTCCGGGCGGCGTCACGCCCTACCACTTCGATCCCGAACACAATATCCTGCTGCAATTGATGGGTAGCAAGGTCATGACGATGTTCCCTGCGGGCGATGCGCGCTATGCGCCCGATGAGACGCACGAAGGCTATCACACCGGCGGCGGACGCGAACTGTTCTGGCGCGATGACCTTGTTGCGGGTGGCCGCGAATGGGCATTGCATCCGGGCGAAGCGCTTTACGTTCCGGTCATGTCGCCCCACTTCGTCAACAATGGCCCCCAACCCTCGGTTTCGCTATCGATAACCTGGCGCTCGGAATGGAGTTTTGCCGAAGCCGATGCGCGCGCGTTCAATGGTCTGCTGCGCAAGGTCGGCATCACGCCTCGCGCACCCGGTCGCTGGCCCGCCACCAACCGCGCCAAGGCATTGGGCTGGCGGCTTTACAGCAAGGCACGCGGGCTTCGCTGACCAGCCCGACATGGCGTTGACGTAAACGGCAGGCTGGTTCATCCAAACGGTGATGACTGACAACGATAATCCGAATCCGCAGGAACTGGTCGCCCGGCTGCTCGACCTGCTCGATGTCAAAGATCGCGGAGGCGACCGCTTCGAAGGTCGGCGCAAAATCGGCGGCATGGGCCGCGTGTTCGGCGGACAAGTGATCGGTCAGGCGCTCGCCAGCGCCGAGCGCACCGTTCCCCACGATCGTCCCGTCCACTCCCTGCACGCCTATTTTCTGCGCGGCGGCAATGAAGACCACGCGATCGATTTCAAGATCGACCGCGATCTGGATGGCGGAAGCTTTTCAAACCGCCGCATCGTTGCCAGCCAGTTGGGCAAGCCGATCCTCAATATGGTTGCCTCGTTCCACAGGCGCGAATCCGGCTTCCGTCACGCAGCACCCATGCCGCAGGTGCCCGGCCCGGAAGGCCTTGCCAGCGAGGCGGAACTGCTGCGTCTGCACATCGCCAAAGTCCCGGATTCGCGGCGCGAATTTCTTTTGCGACCACGTCCGATCGAATTGCGTCCGGCCCAGCGGATGCCATGGATGGGCGGTGGGCCGCGTGAACCCGTTTTGTACACCTGGTTCCGGGCGGTGTCTTCGCTTCCCGACGATCCACGCATTCACCGCGCCGTACTTGCTTATGCCAGTGACATGACACTGCTGTCCACGGCAACACTGCCACACGAAATCAATTGGGCCGATGGCAGCATGATGGCCATCAGCCTTGATCATGCCGTATGGTTTCATGATGATTTCCGGGCGGACGAATGGCTGCTCTACGCCTGCGAAAGCCCTTGGGCCGACCGGGGACGGGGATTGAACCGCGGCCTGATCTTCAGCCAGGACGGGCGCCTTGTCGCCAGCGCCACACAGGAAGGCCTGCTCCGCTCGATCGCGCCAAACGGATAAAGGCCAGACCGTAAACTCATAAACCACACCGTCGAGGTTTGAGGCAAAACGGCTTAGCGCAAGGAGGGCAGGCGCAGGAATATGTCGATATTTCAAGTCTGCCCGACGAAGCGATGGGCCGTTTTGGTCAAATCCGAAGGACGTCGAAATGACTTCCATCTCGAACCAAGCCGCCCTTGGAAGGGCAACCAGCCCTCCCAGCGGGCGCCTTGGCCCGATATGTTCGTCATTTCGACGCCTCGACGGTGTGGTTTATGAGTTTACGGCCTAGAACCGGCTTGTCTTATGACTTTGTGGTCCGTTCGGGTCAGGATGCGATGTCCGGTCCGGGGTGGCCACCCCGGACCGGACGGAAGGGGACGGATCGCAAAACCGCTGGTCGTGAAGGGACCGGGTTAGAGTAGGATCGCCCCTTTCTTTTTCATCAGGCCCGAACGGATACCGGGGCTTTCAAGGCCCGGATGACAAGCATGGGACAGCGAAAAAGATGAGCAACTCTCTACCACAAACCATCGGCATCGACATCTCCAAAGCGACGTTGGACTGCTATGTCCATCCCATCGGGATCGAGCGCCAGTTCCCCAACACCACCAAGGGCCACAAGACCCTGATCGCATGGGCCGGGCAATGGGAGGTCGAGCGGATCGCCTATGAGGCTACCGGCATCTACCACCGCGCGCTGGAGGTCGCGCTCGGCCATATGCCCTGCGTCAAGCTCAACCCGGAACGGGCAAGGCGCTTCGCTCAGGCGACAGGCACGCTCGCCAAGACCGATCGCATCGACGCCAGGCTGCTCGCACGGATGGCGGTGACGCTGAAACCCCCGGTCAGGCCCGCCCGAAGCCCGCAGCAGAACCAACTGGCCGAACTCGTCAACGCCCGCGATGGTCTGGTGCGTGATCGCACCGCGCTCAAAAACCGCGAAAAGAACCTCACCGTCACGCTGCTTAAGCGCCAGTGCAGCCAACGGCTCGAACAGATCGCTCGCCACATCGCTGCGCTCGACGCTGAAATCGCGGCCGTCATTGCCGCAGATGAAAAGCTCGTCCGGCGCCACCACATTCTCACCAGCATCGCTGGCCTCGGCACACTCACCGCCAACCAGATCATCGCCACCATGCCCGAACTCGGATCGCTCGATAACAAGCAGGCTGCCTCGCTCGCCGGACTTGCCCCGGTCGCGCGCCAGTCCGGCCAATGGAAAGGCAAAAGCTTCATCCGCGGCGGTAGGGCCAATGTCCGACAGGCTCTCTACATGCCTGCTCTGGTCGCCGCCCGATTCAATCCAAACCTCAAGGCCAAATACCAGCAGCTCATCGCTGCCGGAAAACCCGCCAAAATCGCCATCACAGCCATCATGCGAAAGCTCATCGTCACCGCAAATGCGCTACTCAGGGCAGATCGTCTCTGGACCACTGCATGCGCTTGACCATCACGGATACTCTAAGGTTTCGGACAAGCCGGACCTTCGATGCGCGGCTGGCCAATCATGGCAAAGACCACCTTGCCCAACGCAGCTGCACCGGGGTTAGCCCCCAGATCGCGCGCCACGCGTTCGAACCGCGTACAATTTGCAGGGTCTGTCGCTCCGCCGCCATAGCGGTTACCCAGCCGGGTCGAATAGGCATCGAACGCGCGGGATTTTCCGGCGAAGAACGCGCGCAAACGCCGGTCGGCTGCCGCCAGCACCGGACGGTGCGTGCCCAACATGGCCTCGTATCCTCTGGATATGTCAATCCCGATGGCCTTGCAGCGCAAGCTAACCGTCATCATCATCGTCCCGAATTCCGCAAGCCGTGCCGCGGTCAAGGTATCGCGGTCGATGCAGGCCTGAGCTTGGGCCTGAGCTTGGGCCGGAACGGCGATCGCCAGCCCCAGCGCGACCATGGCCTTAAACGCGCCCCTCATTTGGCAGCGGCAATCTGACAGGCGGTTACCGGCACCGCCATGATGGCATCGAATTGCTGCACCATGGCCACCTGCCGCTTGTAGGCGATGGCTGCCACCTCCTGTTGATAGGCGCTCGCTTCGGCCGCGATCACGTTCATCGGCGTGGGATCGCCCGCCAGTTGCAAACGATCGTATTCCTGCTGCAAGCGCTGCATGTGCGCCACCGCTGCGGCATTGTTGTCACGAGCCAGTTCCATCACCGGCTTGTAGCGCGTCTCGTGAAACGCGTTTCGCGCTTCAGCCGAACAAAACGCGGGCGGAAGCGACAGGTCGGGCACTTCGTTCATCGTGGGCCGGGGTGGAAGCGCAAATCCGTTCGCGACGGCCACCTGCAGAGTCGCCCCGCTTACTTCCTGCGATTTCGCCAGTTCGGCCAGCATCGCCACATCGGCGGCGGCCTGGGCCGCATCATTGTAAATGCGCGCAGGCGGGGCAACAGCCACCTGCATCGGGGCCGGCTCTATTGGCGCGGTCATGGCAGGAGAGGCTAGGGCAGGAGAGGCTAGGGCAGGAGAGGCTAGGGCAGGAACAACCGGGGCAGGCATCGGGGGAAGCGGCGCTTGCGGCGCGGCAGCTATCGCGGGCGCGGTGCCTTTGCGCAGGCTTGCAACCTTGGCCCGTGCCAGCGCGCTGAACGTGCCTGCGGGATATTGCTGGAGATAGGCCTCATACAGCGTAGCATCATCGCTGCCCGTTACCGATTGCCAGAACGCCAGTTCGAATGCCGTCCCTACGCCATTGCTCGCCTGCGCTACGGCAGGCGCTGCCGTGACCAGCGCGAGCGCTGCCGCTGCTGCCGCCACACCTCGCTTGAAACCCATTCCCGACATTCCCCAGCCCTGCACCCCGTCGCAGATTCGGCCTTTCGCTCGTTAATATATGCGCTGGATATTCTCAACTGGTTGCGAACAGGGAAGGTTATCGCAACGGAAACGAGACATTCGCTAAATCGTGCGCAATAAATCCGCAGCCCGCGCTTCATATCCGCGCCAGTCGATTCCCTGCGCTTCAAGCCAGCCATCGTCGTAATAGGTCTGGGCATAGCGCAAGCCGGAATCGCACAGGATCGTCACGATAGAGCCTTCACGGCCCTGCGCCGCCATCTCCTGCGCCAGTTCAAGACAGGCGTGGATATTGGTTCCGGTCGATCCGCCAACCGGCCTGCCGATAGTGTCCGCAATCGCGCGCATCGCCCCGATCGATGCACCATCGGGCACGGCGATCATCCGGTCGATCACGTCCGGCAGGAACGAAGGCTCCACGCGCGGGCGTCCGATCCCTTCGATCTGGCAAGGCATACCGGCAGGCGGCGCCATAACACTGCGGTCGGCAAAGTGGCGGTGGAAAACTGACCCTTCGGGGTCAGCCACGCACAGCCGCGTGGGGTGCCTGCCATAGCGGATGAACCGCCCCAGTGTGGCAGACGTGCCGCCGGTTCCGGCGCCGCACACCAGCCATGTCGGCACCGGATGGTCCTCGCGCGCCATCTGCTGGAAGATCGATTGCGCAATGTTGTTGTTGCCGCGCCAGTCGGTCGCCCGCTCGGCATATGTGAACTGGTCAAGGAACAACCCGCCCGCCTCACGCGCCAATCTCTCCGCTGCGACATACATCTCGCTTGCGCTGTCGACCATGTGCACATCGCCGCCGTGAAAGCGGATCGCCTCGATCTTGGCGGGCGACGTGCTGCGCGGGATCACCGCCACGAACTTCAGCCCGATCAGGCGCGCGAAATAGGCTTCGGACCCCGCCGTCGATCCGCTTGTAGCGTCGACCAGCAGCGTGTCCGGCCCGATACGGTTGTTGCACAATCCATAAAGGATCAATGATCGCGCCAGACGGTGCTTGAGGCTCCCGGTCGGATGGACGCTCTCATCCTTCATGTAGAGCGTAATACCGGGAAACCTCGGCAATTCCACCCGGATCAGGTGCGTATCGGCCGATCGGTTGAAGTCTGCCTCGATCCGCCGCACTGCCTCGTCGGTCCACGCCCGCCGCTCATCTCCCATGATCCGTCTCCTAACCGGACGGATGATAGAAGTCGTATACCGTTTGCGCCACCGTTGCGCTCACCCCCGGTGCGCGCTGCAGATCCTCAAGACTGGCGGCACGGACTTTGCCCGCCGTGCCGAAGTGCAGCAGCAGCGCCCGCTTGCGCGCCGGGCCGATGCCTGCGATCTCGTCCAGCGGGCTGGCGGTGATCGCGCGGCTGCGCTTGGCGCGGTGTGCGCCAATGGCAAAGCGGTGCACTTCGTCGCGCATGTTCTGCAAATGGAACAGCACCGGCGAATTGACCGGCAGCATCTTTTCGCGCCCATCGGGGAAGTGGAACACCTCGCGCCCCTCGCGCCCGTGATGTGGCCCCTTGGCAATCGCGATCAGCGGCACATCCTCGATGCCAAGTTCGCCCAGCGCCTCCTTCACGGCTGACATCTGCCCCTTGCCGCCATCGATCAGCACGAGATCGGGCCATGTGCCGCCCTCGCGGTCGGGATCGTCCTCCTGCACCTTTCCAAACCGCCGCGTCATCACTTCGCGCATCATGCCGAAATCGTCGTTGGTCTGCGCGGTCTTGATGTTCCATTTGCGATATTGCGCTTTTACAAAGCCTTCCGGCCCCGCAACGATCATCGCCCCCAGCGCATTGGTGCCCTGAATGTGGCTGTTGTCATAAACCTCGATCCGCTGCGGCACTTCGGGCAGTTCGAGGAATTCCGCCAGTTCGCGCATGACCCTGGCCTTGGTCCCGCTCTCGGCCATGCGCCGGTCGAGCGCCTCGGTGGCGTTGCGCTGCGCCTGTTCCATCAGCCGTCGCCGGTCGCCGCGCTGTGGCACTGATACTTCCACCTTGCCGCCAGCTGCTTCGCACAGCGCTTCGGCCAGCAGGTCCGCTTCGGGCAAGTCGCGGTCCACCAGGATCAACCTCGCCGGTGGCACTTCTTCATAGAACTGCGCAAGGAAGCTGGTCAGGACCTCTTCTTCGGCCAGACCGTCGGTGTGTGTGGGGAAGAACGCGCGGTGGCCCCAGTTCTGTCCCCCGCGAATGAAGAACGCCTGCACCGCAACCTGCCCGCCCTTGTTCGCCATCGCGAAGACATCGGCATTGCCCACGCCCTCGGCATTGATCGCCTGGCTGCCCTGGATGAACGTGGCAGCGCGCAAGCGGTCGCGCATCATCGCGGCGCGCTCGAAATCGAGGTTTTCCGCCGCCGCCTGCATCTGCGTCTCGATCTCGCGCTGCACGGCGCTCGATTTGCCGCCAAGGAAATCCTTCGCCTGCCGCACCAGCTCGCCGTAATCGCCCTCGCTTATGCGATCCACGCAAGGGGCGGAACAGCGCTTGATCTGGTACAGCAGGCAAGGCCGGTCGCGCCGCGCCATGAAGCCATCGTTGCAGCTTCGCAGCAGAAACAGCTTTTGCAGCGCGTTTATGGTGGTGTTGACGCTGCCCGCGCTGGCAAACGGGCCGTAATAGTTGCCCTTGGCCTTGCGCGCACCGCGATGTTTCTGAATGCGCGGGAAGGCATGGTCCGCGCGCAACAGGATGAACGGAAACGATTTATCGTCGCGCAGCAGCACGTTGTAGGGCGGGCGGAAGCGCTTGATCAGTTGCGCTTCCAGCAGCAGCGCATCGGCTTCCGAAGCCGTCGTGATGATCGTCATCGACCGGGTCTGGCTGACCATGCGCCGCAGCCGGTTGGTCAGCCGGTCAACCTGCGTATAATTCGCCACGCGGTTCTTCAGCGCCCGCGCCTTGCCCACATAAAGCACATCGCCCCGCGCATCGAGCATCCGGTAGACGCCGGGCTTTGGCTTAAGCGTGTTCACCGTATCGCGGATCACCGACACGCCCTTGTCGATATCGGGCTGATCCGCGCCGCGCACGGTGACGGACGCGCGATCCTCGTGGAAGCGGTCGGTTTCGCGGTCGGGCGGAGTTTCGGGCTTTCGGGCCATGCTGGACCAGCAGATAGTGCCTCTGCCGGGCCGCGCAATGGGCCGCAGCGGCATTTCCCCAGTCCCGCCTGCCCCGCCCTTTGGGTCATGCGTGTTTTCCCGGATCGGGCGTTTCAACCGTTTTAGCAGCCATGGCCACAAAGATCGTGAATGGCCGGTAAACTATTCCAGACCCTGGCGTCGCACAACGGCACCGCCACCCCCCACCGCCGGGGCGAGGCGCGGGTGCGCCTTCATGTCCCGGCGCGGCTGATCCTGCTGACCGGCGTACAGCACTGCATGCTCGAAGATCTTTCCGTAACCGGCGCGGCGCTGATCCCGAAGGATGCGCTCCCCGTCGAGGGTACGGCAGGGATTCTCCAGTGCGAAAACATCGAGGCGTTCGGAACGGTGCAGTGGTCGCGCTATGGCCGTTGCGGCCTGCTGTTCGATGAACGGCTCCCGCTCGCCAGCGTCATTTCGCTGCGGCATTTCGCCGATGCCTATGAGAACAACGAACGCGAAAACTTTCGCGCCCGTGCCCGCGCATGGGTGCAGGGCAGCACCCGCCACATGTAATCAGAACTGCTTGCGAAACTCGATCTCGAACACGCGCCCCCGCGGATCAAGGTAACCAGGCTGGTAGCGCAGCGGCACCGCGCCCGTATCGTCGGTCACGCGCTGCTGCGCGTTGAACACGTTGTCCACCGAAAGCGATACCCGGCTTCCCTTGAGAAACGGCACCTTTTCGACCAGCTTTTCCTTGCGCCCCAGATCGGCGAACAGGCGCAAGTTGAACGTGGCGATCGGGGCGAAGTTCAGCGTTGTCGATCCCGGCGCGCCGCTCGCATCGATGCGCGATCCGCCGGTATAGCTGCCGCTCGCCCGAAGGCCGAACCCGCGATAAAATCCGCCGCCTTCCATTTCCAGCGAATGGCGCGCCACGCCGCTGCTGATGGCGTCGCCCTCCAGCAGATTCAGTACCGTGCCGCCCGGCGCGATCTGCACCGATTCCTGAAACCGCACGGTGTGGAACAGCGAAAGATTCCATCGCCCGCGCCCGTCCGCGTTCATTCCGCCGGAGCCGCCGGGGCCTCCACCGCCCATGCGTGGTCCACCCCCGCCGCCTGGAGGCGGCCCACCGGCACCGCCACCCGGAGGCGGGCCGCCACCGGCGCGCAACACCCCCATCGGCCCGCGCCGCTGCATGGCCGGATCAGGCTTGCCGAAACCGCCAGAGACATTCAGGCCATAGCGCAGCCGCGATCCCTTTTCCTCGGCAAAGGTCACCGCGCTCTGGTCCACCGAAACGATCCGCCCATCGGCATCGCGCACCACGCGGCCCGGAAACGCTGCTTCCACATCCGCCGTCAGCAAGGGAAAGCTGTTGGACGTATTGGTCGAACGGTTGCGGAAATACTCGGCCACGAATGCCGAATCCTTCAGGAACGGCAGCGACCAGTTCAGCCCGAACTTCCAATCGCGCTGCCGCTCTTTCACAAGGTTCGGATTGCCGCCGCTGATCACCGTCGCCAACACCGTTTCGCCACGCGTGAAATCATAGAGCGAGACGTTCTGCGTCACCGTCACCGGCCCGCCCAGTTGCGTCAGCGTCGGCGCCTTGTCCGCCGCCACATAGCTGGCCTGCAAGGTCAGCCTTTCGGTGGGCGAATAGGTCAGGCCGCCACCCCAGTTGTACAGCGTGCCAAAGTCCGAAAGGCGGTGCACCTCGGCGTTGGCATTGAGCGAAATGTCACCCACCCCCGCGCCGAAACCCTCCTTGCGGCTGGTGATCGGCAAGTCCACGCTGAACCCAGCCTGTGCATCGCCACGCTTCAGGTTCACCGTGCCGGTCGTCGTCCGCGTGTCGCTGCTTTCTATGCCCGAATAATCGAACCCGGCCTTCATCGTCAGGCCCACCTCGCCGCCCGGCAGGCGCAGGGGTCGCCCGCTGATCGTGGCAAGGCTCGATAGTGAATCCGTCTTCGACAGCGCCCGATCGGCATCGACATAGCCGTTGTTGTCGATGGTCGTTTTCGTCTCGACATGGCCACCGTCCGCCGTCACCGCCAGAAACCACTCGCCCAGTGGCTTGTTCAGCGCGGCGCCCGCCTGCAAGGTCGTGGTTCTGGTGCGTCGGGCCAGCCCTTGCAATGCGCCGGTTTCATCCTGAATTATCGTGTTAAGGCCGTTGAGACTGCGCGAATCCTTGCGCTGCGCCAGCATGTTCAGGCTCAGCCCCGCGCCATTGCCCAGCGCGCGCGCCAGCGTGGCATTCAACTCAGCCGACCGCGAATCATCGATCAGCGTGCGATATTCCGCCGCTGCCGCGCTGCCTGCCGCCGTCTGGACAATGCCGCGCTCCGCCTCGGTCAGCGGGCTGGCGTCTTCCAGTTTGCCGGTCACGTTGATGCGGTTGCCGTTGTCGATCCGGGTCAGGGTGAATTCCTGCTCCAGTTCGGTAAAGCCGCCGCCGCTTGGCAAGCGTACCTCGGTATCGGTCCCAAAGGCGTTGAAATCGTCCTTCAGGATGAAGTTCACCACGCGCTGGTCGGGCCGATAGCCGTATTTCAGCGCCACTTCCTCAGGCAGCACTTCCACCCGCCGGATCGCTTCGGGCGGCAGCCCGCGCATTTCCCGGAAGCCTGAAATCCGCATCCCGTTCAGCAGCACGATCGGTCTGCCATCGCCGCGCCCGCGCCCCGAAGAAGTCTGCGGGGAAAGCGCCGTCAGCAGGTCCTCAAGCGATCCTGCGCCATAAGATGCAATCGCTTCCTCATCCAGCACGGCGATCGGCGCCAGCTCGGTATCGACCTGCCCCCTGATCCGTGTCGCCACGACCAGAATCTGCCCCGGCTCGGCAAAGATCGGGTCTTCATCCTCTGCACGTGTGCCGTCCTGCGATGCATCGTCCGTGCCCGCTGTAACATCCTGTGCCATCGCGGGGTTGAGCGCTGCCAGGCAGAACGCCAATGCCGCCATGGATGCAGCTGCTTTCAACATCACTATGCAAACCCTTGAAAATTGTGTCGCCTTGCGCGGCTCAGCTTCGATAACGCACAGGTGGCCAAGCAGTCCCCGGCAGGCAATGCGCATATCGTATCAATTTGTCGCATTGCAGCATGCTGAACGATGCCCTTCCCTTTCGTGCGTGTCAGCGCTAAGGCGCGCGCCGCGCGGGGTTTGATCGGTGGCCCGTGCCGCGTGACGCACGACCGGTCAGAAGGCTTCCGGTCCTGCCGATGGCGAAAGAAGAACTCCTCGAAATGCGCGGCAGCGTGGTGGAACTCCTGCCCAATGCGATGTTCCGTGTGCGGCTTGAAAACGACCATGAAATTCTCGGCCACACCGCTGGCAAGATGCGCAAGAACCGCATCCGTGTGCTGGTGGGCGATGAAGTTCTGGTTGAACTCACACCCTATGATCTGACAAAGGGCCGCATAACCTATCGCTTCATGCCCGGCCGCGGCGGTCCGGGCGGCACCTGACAAAGGACGGCACCTCGCCCGAAATCTCCTCTCCCTCACCCGAACTGGTCCTGGCCTCGGCCAGCCCGCGTCGGCTTGAATTGCTTGGGCGGCTTGGCATTGCGCCGTCCCGCGTTGTCGCGACAGACATCGACGAATCCCCACTGAAGGGTGAACGCGCGCGCAATCACGCCGTCCGCCTCGCCGCTGAAAAGGCGCGCGCCGCCGCTGCCCTTGCGCCGGGCGCAGTCATCCTTGCAGGCGATACCGTAGTCGGCGCAGGCGCGCGCATCCTGCCCAAGGCAGAGGATGAAGCCACCGCGCGCCAGTGCCTGGCGCTGTTATCGGGCCGCCGCCACCGCGTATTCTCCGCCGTCGCCGTGATCACACCCGATGGCCGCTTGCGCGAAGCCCTGTCCGAAACCATCCTGCGCTTCAAGCGCCTGTCCCGTGAAGAGGTGGACGCCTATATCGCGGGCGGCGAATGGCACGGCAAGGCGGGCGGCTATGCCATCCAGGGCAGCGCCGAAGGCTTCTGCAACTGGCTGTCGGGCAGCCATTCCGGCGTCATCGGCCTGCCGCTGTTCGAAACGCGTCGCCTCCTGATCGCGGCGGGTCTCCATGTCCGCTGAGTGGCTCTACGAAGCTGGCATAGCCGAAGAACGCGCGATCCTCGTCTCTCGCGGTCAGATCCTGTCTGCGCGCATCGAATGGGGCGATCCCGTGCGCCCCGGCCTCATCACCCCGGCCCGCCTCATCAAGCGCCACCATGATGCCAAACGCGGCACGGTGCGCCTAAACGACGGCACCGAAGCCCTGATCGACCAGCTCCCGCGCGATGCGACCGAAGGTGTGACGCTCACCGTCCGCGTCGTGCGCGCCGCCATCGCCGAAAAGGGCCGCACCAAGCTTCCGGTAACCCGCCCCGCCACCGGCGAAGCGCCAACGCCGGCGCCTACCTTGCGCGAGGAAATCGAGGCGAGCGGCGCGCGTCTGCGCATCGTGCCCATAACCGGCAATGATCTTGCCTCGCACGGCTGGGACGATCTGGTCGAACAGGCCTTCACCGGGGAAATCCCCTTTGCGGGCGGCTCGATCATCGTCAGCCCCACGCCTGCGATGACGCTGATCGACATTGACGGTGCGCTGCCCCCGCTCAAGCTCTCACTGGCGGCAGTACCGGTCATCGCCGACGCGCTCCACCGGCTCGACATCGGCGGGTCCATCGGCATCGATTTCCCCTCGCTGCCCGACAAGAAGGATCGGCAGCATATCGACAAGGCGCTGGCCGATGCGCTGATCGACTGGACCGGAGAGCGCACCGCGATGAACGGCTTCGGCTTCATCCACCTTGTCGCCCGCCTCGAACGCCCCTCGCTCGTCGCGCGTTTTGCGCGCCAGCGAAGCGCCGCCGCAGCCCGCATCCTGTTGCGCGCCGCCGAGCGCGTGGCCGAACCGGGCGTCCTCCTGCTCAGCGCTCATCCCGTCGTGCTCGATGCGATCAAGCCCGAATGGGAGGCAGAACTCGCCCGCCGCACCGGCCGCACCGTGCGTCGCCAGCCAGAACCGAAGCTCGCCCTTACCGGCGGCCACGCACAGGCCGTTCCCGCATGACTACAGACGCCACCCGCCCCGTCCGCCGCTGCCCGATCTGCCGGAAGCCGCGCGTGGAAGCCCATGCGCCGTTCTGCTCGACCCGCTGCCGCGACCGCGATCTGCTGCAGTGGCTCGATGAAGGCTACGCCCTCCCCGGCCTGCCCGTCGAAGTCGATCCAGAAGACTGACCACCATCCGCAGCACGGCAAAATTTCCTGCGCGAAATCCTTCAGAAATCCGTCACAGGGGCTTGCCAATCCGCCCCCGCTTCGCCATAGGCGCGCTTCCAAATCGGCACGGCCCTGAACAAGGTGCCGACTGACGATGCCCGGGTAGCTCAGTTGGTAGAGCAGCGGATTGAAAATCCGCGTGTCGGCGGTTCGAATCCGTCCCCGGGCACCATTGGCCTGTTCGCCAGACCCCGCCAAAGCTTGAAAAGCGCAACGCGTTTGTGGGTCTTCTGCGGGTTGCAGAATGCGTGCGGAATGGCTGGTGCGGTTGGCTGAGGAAATTGGAGAACGCTGGCCGCGCGGTCTATGCGCTGGTGGCTGGCACAGCCTGCTCGGCTCAGTCGGTCGGCTTGCCCTGCCGGACGAAGTCGGTGAAGCTCAGGCGCATGCGCTGGCGGTCGGCGCGCTGGTTCAGGAAAATCTCGAACGCGCCTGCGGCCTGATGGATCACCATGCTTGATCCGTCGAGCGTGCGGCATCCCTTTGCCGCCGCCTGCGCCAGGAATTCGGTCACCAGCGGAAAATAGACAATGTCGGCGATCCAGTGGCGCGCTTCTATGGCATTGGCCGAAATCGGCATGCCGGGAAACTTCTCCATGCCAACCGGCGTCGCGTTGACGATTCCCGACACTTCGCGCGCCGCGATTTCCGGGTCCGGCGCGATGGCGACCCGTGCTTCACCATAAAGGCCAGCCAGTGCATGTCGCAACGCCTCGCGGCGGTCCACATCGGAATCGGCCAGCAACAATCGCCCTGCGCCGATATGCGAAAGCAGGGCGTGGGCAGTGGCAGAACCTGCCCCGCCACAACCGATCTGCAACACACTGTCCAGCGCCGCATCAGGCAGGCCCGCGGCAAAGCCTGCTGCAAAGCCCGTTACATCGGTGTTGTGGCCGATCAACCGTCCGTCGGTCATCTGCACGGTGTTGACCGCGCCGATCGCGCGGGCATCGTCGCTGAGGTCGTCCAGCAGCGGGATGACCGCCTGCTTGAACGGAAAGGTCACGTTCAACCCGCTGAACCCGGCGTCCAGCGCCTGTGCCAGGACCGCGCCCAGTGCATCGTCAGGCCAGTTGCGGTCTGAAAAATCGAACAGCTCGTATTTCAGCGCCAACCCCTGCGCCGCCGCTTCCTTTTCATGCAGCCATGGCGATCCCGATGCCAGGATTCCGCGACCGACAAGGCCGGTCCGCAATGCCTGACCTTCGTATTCCGCAAGGCTGATGGTGTCGAACACGGTGGCCGTTCCCGGTGCAAAGCTGAAAAAGCGTCCCGGCACCGGTGAAGTGCCGGGACTGAGGGTGGATCAGAAGTTCACGCGCGCGCCGACATAGAACGAACGCCCGATGGGATCGTAGAGCGCCACATCGGTGCCGTTCTGCGAACTGGAAATAAACGGCAGGCCGCGGTCGAACAGGTTGTTCACGCCGGCGCGGAATTCGATAGTCTTGTTGACCTTCACCGTGCCGAACATGTCCCACAGCGCATAGGCGCCGACGCCGACTTGCGCAGTGGCAGGCGTCAGGACAGAGGTCGTATCCTTCATCGCGCTCTGGTAGCGCCAGCGCATGCCCAGCGTGGCATCGTCGGAGCGGTAGCCGAAGCTGGTGACCGACTTCCACTTGGGCGTTGCGCGCGGCGGCAGGCTGCTGACGCCAGCCGCGCCATTGCTGATGCCGGTATAATCCAGCACGGGTGCACCCGGCAGCAATTGCAGGCTGTACTTGTTCAGCCAGCCCACGGCAGCATTGACGAACAACCGGCCGCTGTCGCCACGCATGATCGGCGAAGGCACCGACCAGTTGGCCTGCGCTTCCACGCCATCGGTCTTAACCGAGCCGAGGTTGAGGAACGGCGTCGCCACTGTCACCAGTTGGCCCGCATTATCGCGCTCCATCAACCCGCAGAACAGGTTGCCGGGATCGTAGCCAGGGTTCGAACCATCAAGGTTGAAGCACTTCGACAGAACCGTCAGCCCCGGTACATTCGAGATCACGTTCTTGACCGAGATGCTGTAGTAATCGACCGAGAGCGTGAAGTCCGACAGCAGGCCGCCATCGAACGGCGAGTTGAGCACGAAGCCGACGTTGAACGTGTCGGCGCGCTCAGGCGTCAGCGCGGTGTTGCCCGAAACAAGCTGGCCCGTTGCCGTCGTCGGGAAGGTATAGCTTGAAATCGCCGCCTGCGGGATGCCCTGCGCCACGCAAAGCGCCGCCACTTGTGCGCCATTGGCTCCGGTCCGCGCGGTCGAACGCACGTCGCATGGATCGCCCAGTGCACCCGGAGGCGTGCCGATCACCAATTGCGTGCCCTGCTGGGGTGAGAACAGCTCTCCGATGTTTGGCGCGCGCACCGCGCGCTGGTAGCTGCCACGGAACAGCAGCGCGTCCACCGGCTTCCACCGCACATCGGCTTCATAGCTGGTAACGCCGCCGGTCACCGAATAATCGGAATAGCGGACTGCGCCGCCGATGCCGAATTCGCGGATGAACGGCTTGTCGGCGATCAGCGGAATATCGATCTGCGCTGCGAATTCCTTGACCGAAATCCGGCCCGAAGCAGGCTGCGATGCGATAACGGATTCGATATTCTGCGCGCGCAGATCGCTGTCGGGAATGAAGCTGTAGGTGTTCTTGCGATACCCCGCCACCAGTGCGATCTGCGCCGGACCTGCGCCCAGATCGAACAGCTTGCCGTTGACCTGCAATTGCGCCTGGGTCTGCGCCAGCTTTTCCTTCGAGAACGCAGTCTTGGTGATATAATCGACGCAAGCCTGCGAAAGCGAACGCGCATTGGCATCGCCGAAAATATTGAACCCGCCGCTGCACAGCGAAGCGCCGCCATCGACCGCATTCAACAGCGTCTGCACCCGGCTCTTCACCACGGCATCGTTCAATTGCTGATCGTGGACCGACTGGTCATACGAAGCGAACAGGTCGAACGACCAGCCGGAGGTGATGTCGCCCTTCAGGCCCGCCATATACTGCTGGACCGCATAGTTCTCGTCCCAGTTCTTGTAGGGCACGCCTACATAGCGCCCGTTCCAGGTGAACGACGCGGTCGGATTGGGGCGCGAGGCCAGAATCGTGCGCAAGTCCTGCGGGATGAACGGATTGGTAACCGGCACCGTGGTCAGCGATCCGAACTGCGTCAGGCTGCCGCCCGATGCGGTATGCACCGCCAGGTCGACAAACATGAACTGGCCATAGGCGGTGATGCCCGGCGTCACTTCATAATCGGCCTTCACGAAGGCGCTCTTGCGCTTCAGCCCGTTGGAAAAATCGATCTGCTGGCCCACCGGCATGCGCACGTTATTGCCCACGACCAGATAGCCGTTGGTGCCGTTCGGCCCCTTGTAATTGCGCGCGCCGGTCTGCGTGAACAGTGTGCCGTCGTTGTTGAAACCAAGGTTAAGAAGCTGCACATTGTTGGGCAACGTGGTCGTGCCGTAGCCTGAGAAGACCCCCGCCACCACACCGGCATCGGGTGCGTTGAGCGCGCTGGGCACAAAAGTTCCGGTGCCGATGAACGACGACGGCGTCTTGTCGAAGAAGAAGTCGCGGCTCGAACCGTTGACGGCGTCTTGCTGGGCATAGCTGAATGCCGCCAGCACGTTGCCCCGGCCTTCGTCAAAGCTGCTGCCGAAAGCCAGCGAGCCGTTGAAGCGGTGGGCATCGCCGCGCCCGCTGATGCCGTTCTGCACGTCCATGCGAACGCCTTCGAGCTTGCGCAGCGTCCTGAAGTTGACCACGCCCGAAATTGCATCGGACCCATAGATGGCCGAAGCGCCACCGGTGATGATGTCCACCCCGCCCATGATCGATTCAGGCAGGATGTTGATATCGACGTTGCCATTGATGTCCGACAGCGGCAGACGCTTGCCATCCAGCAATACGAGGTTGCGGTTGGTGCCAAGCCCGTGAAGGTTTACCGAGGCACGACCGCCGGTGCCCTGTCCTCCGGTGCTCGAATTGCCCGCCGTGGTGAAGCTGGGAAACTGGTTCAGCGCATCCTGCAGGTTGGCCTGGCCGGTTTCCTTCAGCGCAGATTCGCCCACGCTGACGATCGGGCTGACCGCAGTATTGTTCGGACGCGCGATCAGCGATCCGGTCACGACGATCTCGCTGCTGTTCACAGGTGCGTCGGTCGCTTCTTCCTGCGCTGCATCCTGCGGCGCGTCTTGCGCGATTGCCGGTGCGGCCAACGCGATGGTCACCGACAGCAGTGACGCGGAAACGGCCAGGCGAGTGCCCCTCAAATTCATGGTCATCCTCCTCCACGGGCGGCTGGATTCGCCGCCTCACGGTTCTTGCATTTATGTTACGAACTAGTCCCTGTCAATTTAGCTGTTACTGGTTGGTAACACTTTATTCCGTTCAACCCGAAATGCGGCCACCGCGCAGATCGCCAGCGGCACACAATAGGCAAGAAACAGAAAGCCGAGCGGCGCCTCTGCTGCCATCAGGTATCCGCCCAGCATCGGCCCGATCACTGCTCCGCCCCGGCCCACGCCAATCGCCCACCCGATGCCGGTTGCGCGCAACTGCACTGGATAGGCCCCCGCGGCGATCGGCCAGACGCCGTTATATCCGCCCTGCAGCAGCACACCGATGGCGAAGGCCACGCCCAGTGTCAGCCACACCGGCATGGTCACCGATCCGAACACCACCATCGCCACGCCTGCCAGCACCAGCATGGTCGGCACCAGCCGTCCCAGCGGCACACGCAGCGCCAGGAAGCTCATCGACATCGTGCCGATGAACGCGCCGAGATTGTACAGCGCGCCGGCATAGATGCCGTTCGTTTCCGAAAGCCCCGCAGCGATGGACAGCTTGGGAATCCAGCTGACGATGAAATAGAGCACCATCAGCCCGAAGAACACCGCGCTCCACAGCGCCACGGTCCGCGCGCGCAGTTCGGGCCGGAAAAGTTCGCCCACGCTCCCGGCTTTCACCGCCTCACCGCCAATGCTGGCCGGGCGATCCCTGGGCAGCACCAGCATCGCCGCCGGAAACAGCACCACGGTCAGTACTGCCGCGCCGAACAGCATGGCTTGCCATCCGTACACCGGCAGCAATTGCGCCACGATCAGCCCGGTGAACACGGCGGCGAAGGGATAGCCCGCCTGCACCATGCCCACCGCCAGATTGCGGCGTTCTGGCGGCGCGCTTTCTGCCGCCAGCGCCGCCATCGCGGCCAGCACTGTGCCGATGCCCGATCCCACCAGCACGCGCATCGCAAACAACACGGCAACGCTCGGCGCAAAGCTGCTGGCGAACATGCCCACAGACATCAGCACCAATGCGGCCAGGATCACCGCCCGTCGCCCCAGCCGGTCGGCCAGTGGCGCAATGAACATGCCGCCGATCGCCATGCCGATCAGCCCGGCACTGAACAGGTTGCCCATCACATCGGACCCGATGGCCCATTCGCTTTGCAGACGCGGCGCGATGAACGACAGGATCGTCACATCCACGCCATCGGCCATGTTGATCGCAAAGCACAGCGCGACGATGGCAATGCCCTTTGGCGTCCATGCAGTCGCGCTGCTTGCTGGTTCACCGCCAGCGGCGGGGGGAAGTGCCATTCGTCCTCTCCTCAGGAGCCGTGGGGGACGCATGGCCGATCCGCGCGAAAACAGGAGCACAATGCCCCCGCGCGGTCAGTCCTTCTTCGTCACCCAGGCCAGTATGATATCGCCAACCTGCTGTGCCCGCCGCGCAATCGCCTCGTCGCTGGTCATGTCGACGCCGAAGTTATGTGCAAAGGTGAACTGGTTGGATACGTTGTAGAAACTCAGTGCGGTCAGGTTCAGGTGCAGATCCACCGGATCGATCCCGGCGCGGAACAGGCCTTCGGCCTCACCCCGCGTCAGGATCGCCTTCAGGATATCGATCACGCGACGGTTGCCCTGCGGCAGCGCGGGAATCTGCTTGAGGTGTTCGGCGCGGTGGATGTTCTCGTTCATCACCAGCCGCACCAGTTCGGGGTGGCGCGCGTGATAATGCACGTCATGCTCGATCAGGCGGCGCAGCGCCTGCGCGGCGCTGCCGCTGTCAATATCCACTTGCGCCTCGCTTTCGCGCACCTGGGCATAAGCGCGCGCCAGCACCGCGCGGTAAAGCTCGTCCTTGCCCTCGAAATAATAGTAGATCTTGCGCTTGGTGGCCTTGCCCGCGATCTCGTCGATCCGCGCGCCTGCCAGCCCTTTTTCCACGAACTCGTTGGTGGCGATGTCAATGATCTGGTTGATGGCCTGTTCACGGCTTTCAGCCCGGCTGCGGCGCGCTGGTTTGGCATCGGTATCAGGTTCGGACAACTCGGCGACCTCCGCAGGCAGGGACGGATCGCGCAGTGCGCGCGGTTCTTCGTCCCCCCAGCCTAGCGCCATTTCTGACTGCGGTCTGCACACGTTGCCGCGCGAACCGGGTTTTCCCCGATCCTGTGCAATCGCATCCGCAGCCTTTCCCGAACCGTCTGCCACCAGACTCCCCTTGCGCCCTTGCATCGACGCGTCATTTATGTAACGAACTAGTCCCTAACAATTTACATTGTCAACACCGAGTCCAAGAGTCGCATGTCCGAAAGCCGAAAACGGCGGGACAACGGAGAGCCTGATCCATGAAGACGTCCATTGCCACCGTCTCGATCAGCGGTACGCTCGATGCCAAGCTGCAGGCGATTGCCGCAGCAGGGTATGATGGCGCGGAAGTGTTCGAGAACGACTTGCTCTCCACTCACCTTTCTGCGCGCGAAATCGCCGCGATGATGCGCGATCTCGGCCTTGCCTGCACGATGTTCCAGCCGTTCCGTGACCTCGATGGCCTGCCCGAACCGCAGCGCGCCCGCGCCTTCGACCGGCTTGAGCGCAAGTTCGACGTGATGCAGGATCTCGGCACAGACCTGTTGCTGGTCTGCTCGTCCTGTTCCCCGCTCGCCGATGGAGACCGCGCCCGCGCCATTGCCGATCTGCACGAAGCGGGCGAACGCGCGGCAAAACGCGGCCTGCGGATCGGTTACGAAGCGCTGGCATGGGGCCGCCATGTCAACGATCACCGCGAGGCATGGGGCATCGTGCGCGACGTCGATCATCCCGCCATCGGACTGGTGCTCGACAGCTTCCATTCGCTCTCGCGCAAAATCCCCTCCTCCAGCATCGGCGACATCAAGCCTGAAAAACTGTTCATCGTGCAGGTCGCCGATGCCCCGGTGCTCGATATGGACCTGCTGCAATGGAGCCGCCATTTCCGCTCAATGCCCGGCCAGGGCGATTTCCCGCTCGACGACTGGGCCGATGCCATCCGCCGCATCGGCTATGACGGTTACTGGAGCCTCGAAATCTTCAACGACCGCTTCCGCGCTGGCTCGGCACATGGCGTCGCGCTTGATGGCTACCGCTCGCTGCGCCTGATGCAGGGCGGCATTGCCAAGCCCAGCGCCGAGGCCGCCACGCTGCCGCCAAAGGTGGCTCCACTCGGCGTGGAATTCATCGAATTTGCCGCCAGCCATGAAGAAGCCAGCGCGCTGGGCGACATGCTTCGCCCACTCGGCTTCCGCCCCACCGCGCGCCACCGCTCGAAAGATGTCACCCGATGGCAGCAGGGCGCGATCAACGTGGTAATCAATTGCGAGCCGGACGGTCTCGCCCATTCGTTCGATGTCGTCCACGGCGCGTCGGTCTGCGCCATCGGGCTGGCCGTCGCCGATGTGCCCGCCGCACTTGCCCGCGCCGATTTTCTGCGCGTGCCCCGCTTTGAACAGGCAGTCGCTCCTGATGAATGGCCTGTGCCCAGCGTACGCGGGGTTGGCGGCAGCCTGCTCTACCTTGTCGATGCCGCCACGCGCGATGCGATGTGGGCGCATGAATTTCCGCACGCGCTGGAACCCGCGCCGGATGCGCCGCTGCTCACCTGCGTCGATCACATCGCGCAGACCATGCAGTATGAGGAATTTCTCAGCTGGCTGCTGTTCTATGTCGCCATGTTCGATCTGACGAAAACACCGCAGCTTGAAATCGCCGATCCGATGGGGCTGGTGCAAAGCCAGGCGGTGGAAAGCGCGGACAAATCCGTGCGTTTCACCCTCAACGGGTCGCTCGCCGCGCAATCGCTGACCTCGCGCTTTGTGCAGAATTATTTCGGCGCGGGCGTGCAGCATCTGGCGTTCAGCACGGACGACGCCTTCGCCGTGGCGGAGAGCGCCGCAGCCAAGGGCCTCCCCCGCCTCGCCATACCGCGCAATTATCACGACGATCTTGAAGCCCGTTGGGGCCTGGAACCGGATCTGGTCGAACGCATGGCGGCGGCGGACCTGCTTTATGATCGATCCGATGATGGCCAGGGGGGCGAGGCTGAGTACCTCCAGTTCTACAGCCGCGCCTTTGCCCGCCGGGTGTTCTTCGAAGTGGTCGAACGGCGCGGCTACGCGGGGTATGGTGCGGTCAACGCCCCGATCCGCCTAGCCGCACAGGCGCACCACAAACCAGACCCGTCCACCCTGATCTGAATCGCAACGAAAAAACCCAAGGCAAACATGCCTGACCGAACGGAGAGAATGATGACCCGAAAGCTCCCCGGCGCAAGCCTGCTCGCGGCCCTGCTCGCAATTGCCTTCGTGCACCCCGCCAACGCCGGTGATCGCGTTTTCCCTGTCGCCGAAAAGCCCGTCCTCGAAGACCATTTCCCGCAAGTGCCGGCCAGCTTCCCCGGCGGGGTCAAGGCATGGCGCGACGTGGTGTACCAGACCGTGGATGGTTACCGCCCGCAAGTCGTCGATATCTATGTTCCATCGGGCAACGGCCCGCATCCGCTGGTGCTTTACATCCACGGCGGCGGCTGGCGCGGCGGGCATACACGACATTCCGGCGCTTTCGCCGATTTCCCCAAGGTTTTGGCGAGCCTGGCCGCAGAAGGCTTCACTGTCGCCAGCCTCGAATATCGCCTGTCATCCGAAGCGCAATTTCCCGCGCAGTTGCAGGATTCCAACGCTGCCATTCGCTTCCTGCGCGCCAATGCCTCGCGCTTCGCCATCGATCCGTCCCGCGTGGGCGTGTGGGGTGGTTCGGCCGGCGGGCACCTGACCGCGCTCACCGCGCTGACGTGCAGGGACACTACGCTCGATCCCGCCGCCGCCAGCGATGGTTGCGTGCAGGCTGCCGTCACGTGGTATGGCGTGTTCGACTTTGCCGGAATGAACGCCACGCCCGATGGCAATTCCGCCGGAGCCAAGCTGCTCGGCTGCACCGCACCGTGCACCGCCGATCAGCATCGCATCGTCAGTCCCGTTGCTTACATCGACGCCAAGGACCCACCCTTCCTGCTGATCCATGGTGAGGAGGACAAGGTCGTCCCCGCCGAGCAATCGCGCATCGGCGAAGCGGCGCTGAAGGCAGCGGGCGTGTCCGTACAGTCGATCTTCATTCCCGCCGTCGATCACAGTTTCATCGGCAGGACTCCCGCTGAAACGCGCGATGCCTCGCTGAAAGCCATCAATGCCACATTCGATTTCTTCCACCAGAAACTGGGCGTTGCGAAGAAGTGATCCGCAAGGCTCTGGCAGCGATGGCGCTGGCGCTGGCGGCACCTGTGCTGGCATCACCACTGACCGTCGACGGCGGGCAAATCGACGGGGTGGTTGGGCCGTTGGGAGACACTCGAACTGTCCAATGCTGACATTGTTAGGCCGTGAACCCATTAACGCGACGGTGTCTGAGCCTTCTTGATCTGTCGCACCGCCCAGATGACAATCGGAATTGTCAGAATCAGGAACACGATAAGTCGGGTGTTCCACTGCTCACCGCTGAAGAATGCGATCAAGGCAGCGGCAAAGAAGAATAGCGTCCAAGACATCCAGGGCTTCATAGGGTTCATCGTAACACGCCTTTCCTTGTTGAGCGAAAGCTGATTCAGGGACTGGATGAGCCGATATGACCTGACCGATTTCGAGTGGCGTGTGATCGAACCAATGTTGCCCAACAAGCCTAGAGGCGTGCCACGTGTCGATGACCGGCGTGTGCTGAATGGCATCTTCTGGGTGCTGCGGTCAGGGGCGCCGTGGCGAGACTTGCCGGAACGCTATGGCCCGCGCACAACCTGCTACAATCGCTTCGTGCGATGGCGAAAAGCCGGTGTGTGGGATCGAATGATGGACGCCATCACCGCCGCCCATGATGGCGATATCCAGATGATCGACAGCACTTCCATCCGGGCGCACCAACAGGCTGCGACGGCAAAAAGGGGGATCGAGATCATTGTCTCGGTCGCTCCCGAGGCGGGCTCACCACCAAAATCCACGCGGTCGTCGATGGGCAAGGCCTCCCGATCCGGCTCAGCCTGACTGCCGGGCAAAGCCACGACGGGCAAGCGGCTGACGATCTACTCAATCACGTTGGCGCCGGAACAATCGTGCTGGCAGACAAGGCGTATGACGCCGATCGTATCCGAGCGTCTCTCCGCGAAAAGGGATCGTTTGCCAACATTCCGCCCAAGGCAAACCGGAAGTCGAAACCGTACTTCAGCACATGGCTGTACCGCGAGCGGAACCTGATCGAACGCTATTTCTCCAAATTGAAGCACTTCCGCAGAGTAGCTACCCGCTACGACAAGTTGGCCGAAAACTTTCTGGCCATGGTCCAACTCGCCTCAATGCGCCTGTGGCTGCGCGTTTATGAGTCTACGGCCTAGCAAGACATCGTAAAAGACATTGTAAAAGGCGTTGCAAAACAAGTGCCTGATTTGGCGCAAGATGGGCCAGACGCGCACCCCACATGGTTTTGCGGGCTTCTTATCCTCTGATGTCGTGGCAGTCTTGATCCACCAAGGAAAAAGCTTCTCCCTAATCTGTCGTGGATTCGCCATGGTGAACGATTGTCTATATTTTATTTCAGAAATTGTTATCATCTATGATTCTTAAAACGCCGACAATTCTAGGCCTATGATTATATACTACGTCCATTAAATTTTTGTGGAAAAAACAGTTCAAGTAAATCTTTATATTAACTCGACATTAACCATTATATCATTCTAATTATTGAAGTTATTTTTCAGATTTATACTTCACATCCCTTTTGGGTATATTGTAAAATTTTTTAAGGTTTTGGACTTTGAATATTCCGGAAAAATCATTTTTTTTCCTTTTTTTCATATACTTAGACTCTCACCGTCGGTGCGGTGCGTAAAAATATATTAACGATATTAGAAGCTTGTCCATTTCGGAGAAATCGCAGTAAAGCGAGTGCGGGCTGTAAAGATTGTCTTGCTTTCATTTCGCGTTTCTTTGGCAAGACCGACGCACCCTAACCGGGGGGGGAGAATGACACAGTTGGCATACAGGATGGATGCGGAGGATTTCTCCTTCTGCGACCAAAAGCGCCCTGCTCACGAACTCGCGAGTGCTGCGGCATTCAACCTGACAGACATCAGGAATATTCCTGTCCGCGTGGCAGTGATCGGAGACATGAAAGCGCATGGCACGATGGGGTGGCTGCATTTCATCGCCCCCAATCAACAGATTTGCACCGTTTCGGAATCCTATGTCGCTGACCTGACCGGCGTACGCGAGGAATACGATATTCTGGTAGTGGCTGGCTACGATATGCGCCGGTTGCAACGCCTGCTGAGGCTTTACCAACCAGTGCTTACGAAAAAGCCCAAGATAGCAGTTCTGGTCGGCGCCATGCCTTCCGACCGCAGCAAGTTGCTGAATTCGGGATACGACGATGTCTTCGACCAACGGACACCCGTGCCCGAAGCGCAGGCAAGGTTGCTGGCGCATCATCGGCGCTACCGCATGTCCGCCGAAACGGGAAGTCCGCGACGGGCACGAAGCTTCGACCCGTCTCTTTGGTGTGACTCCCCCTTGACCGCGCGTGAGAATGAAATCCTTGCCGCCCTTGCGGAAAAGTCGCCTTTGCCTGTCCTGACATACCATCTGCGAAAATCGCAAAGCGGCAAACGGGAACTCGCCAATTCTTCGGTCCGGGTACTGATCTCGACCATTCGTTCAAAATTGAAACCGGGCATCACCATTTCCTACGCGGGCTGTGCATATTCAATTGAAAGAAGCAACCCGTGAGCAATGTTTCGCCTGTGCGTTTCGACGCACTCCGCAGATATGTTTCGTACATTATAGATTTTTGTGAAGAAGTTACCGCTGATAATTTTGAACAAGAAATCGTGGAACTTTATGAAACTGTCTGTAAATCCATTGCAATTATGTCAGAAATTATAGGTGTTAAATTTAATAATCCTATGAATTCACCTATTTTAAATGAAAAATGTCCGAGTTATTATGACTTAATTAGACTAGTCCCCCGAAATTATTGCATTTTTGGATCTGCCAATGATTATACAATCATATTTTCACCGCTTATTTCGACCGATACTGCCCAACTGTATACAAGCCGCGCCGATGAGTTCTGTTTCGCCTTGATAAGCTGCTTTCTGAAACATCTCAGTAGGGCTGCCTTCTGTGATGAAGGCGAAGATTTTTACGGATTTGCACACACGAAGATAATCGCCTTAAAGTAAAGGGTGTGCCATGAATTTGAAGAACTCGGTCATGATTTTGGAAAAGGTGGTTTCAAAAGACATCTTTCGCAAAATCCGGCGTAAATTTGCATTATGCCAATATAATTATCACAGTGCAGTGATGGTCAAAGGCAAAACAGGTGATGCCGTCGACCGTCCCTATGAGGGGATTTGTAAACATTGCGGCCAGCACATTTACCTGGATTATCACGGCCACTGGCGGTTCGCCATCCAGATATGGTCTGGAGCAAGCCCTGCGCCGTCAGCAGAGAACGAAGACGAAACGGCCGGTAGGACGGCGCAGAAAAACTGATGATGCGGCTGCGCTTACGTATCCAATTGCTATTGCAATAATGAAATTCGCTGTACTACCCCAAATACCGCCGCACCAGCGCTTCCGCCGCCGCGTCAACATCGGCCCAGGCCTGTTCGAAGTCGTCCTCGTCGCCATAATAGGGGTCGATCACGGCCGTGCCTTTGCGGCCGGGCACAAGGTCCATCAGCAGGCGCACTTCGGCGATGTGGCGTGAGGGTTCGATGCGGTGCAGGTCCTTCAGGTTCTGCGGATCGAGTGCGAAAACGTGGCCGAACTTGTGAAAGTCCGCCTCAGTCACCCGACGCGCGCGATAGGCCGATATATCCAGCCCTTTTGACCGGGCGAGCGCGACAGCGCGCGGATCGGGCGGGCGCCCCACGTGCCAGTCGCCGGTTCCGGCGGAATCGATGGTCATGGCTACGCCTGCCTCCACCGCACGTTTGCGCAGCGCCGCCTCGGCAAGGGGCGAACGGCAGATATTTCCAAGGCACACGAACAAAATTGACGGCTGACTCACGGGATCACGATACCTCTTTGGTCAGGTTTTCCGGGCTGGCTTGCCCTACCCATGCCAATCAGGAACGCATCCTTTCCCTGTCGTTCAGAAAATACGTTACGTGACGAAATGTCCAGCCATTTAAGCGCGATCAGCACCTGCCCAATGGCGCCGCCCAGCGTCTCGCCGGGGCCGAGCAGGACAATCCGGTCCGGCGCAAATTCGCGGATGCCCACGGTCATCGCGGCGGTGAAATCGTAAAGTTCAAGAACCTGATGCCGGAAGGTGTAATCCCATAGATCCTGCGGCGCTGTCTCGAACCGCCGCCACACTTTGCCCCGCCCGTCGATCAGCGGCAGTTCCGGCCTGCCGAACCAGTCCACCGGGAACTGGGCCCGCGCCGCATCGCTGCTGGCTTGCATCAGGGCTGTATGAAACGGTCCATGGCCCGCTAACCGCATCGGCGGGCGCGATAATCCGGGCAAATCGGGCTCCAGCGCATCCAGAGCAGCATCGGTGCCCGCAACCACCAGCATCCCGCCCAGCCGGATCGACAAGTGCACCCCGTGCCGCGCCATCGATGCCTCGACGCCATGCAACAACGCCGGATCGACTGTCCAGTCCTCCCCCGCCAGAACCAGCACCGCCTGCCCGCCGGGCAAAGCTTTCTGCGAATTCACCCCCATGCCATCGGCAATCGCAAAGCCATGGTCAGGCGACACCGCCCCCGCACAAGCCAGCGCGGTGTACCAGCCCATTGAATTGCCGGTCACCGCCACCACCTCGAACCGCTCACGGTCCAGTTGCAGGAAATCCAGGTACGCACAGGCATGGATCAGCGGTGCGGCATTATCACCGCGCAAATGCACAGGCGAAAACTTCGCTGCCCCGTCCAGCGCAGAAAGCGGCTCCTTGCCCATGCCCACGCGCAAGGCATCGAACCGGGCCAGCCAGTCAGACCCGCGATGATGCCGCGCCAGATAGCCCAGTTCAGGCGCGTTGTACGTGCCCCGTCCGGGACACACGACAAGGATGGTTTCCTTGGTCACCAACTTGCCCCCCGATCGTCACCCTGACCTCGTTTCAGAGTCCATCGTGCCCCAAACGCCGTCCGTGCCAAAGGCGAGATGGCTGCTGAAACAAGTTCAGCATGACGAGCAAGTCTAATTGGAAACACCATCACTGCCCCATCATCTCCAGCACCTTGGCCACAATTCCGTCGCGGCTCGGCAGGGTATGCGTTGCCGCGCGCGCCAGAGGAATGAAGCTGTCCGCCGCCGCCATCCGCGCAATCGCCTTGCCCGGCGCGCGTTCGGCCAGAAGCGCCATCAGCGCCTCATTCTGCCCGCCGGTGATCCGGCATTCATCCACCACCAGCACCCGGTTACAAGGCGCGACCGCCGCGATCACCGCATCATCGTTCACAGGTCCCAGCCAGCGCAGATCGATCACGCGCACGGCAACGCCCTGCCCCGCCAGCAGCTTCTGCGCCTGAAGCGAAAGGTGGAACCCGTTGCCATAGGTCACGATGGCAAGGTCGGTCCCCTCGCCCGCCAACCCGATTTCGCCAAAGCCGATCGCGCCCTCACCCGGCGGCTGATAGACGCTCGACCACAAGCCATCGCCCGGTTCGTGCAGGTCGCGTGTCATATAAAGAGCAATCGGCTCCACGAACACGACCACGCGGCCTTCCTCATGCGCCAGCCGCACACATTCGCGCAGCATCGCCACCGCGTCGCGCCCATTGGATGGCACCGCCAGTACCAAGCCCGGAATATCGCGAAACACCGCCAGCGAATTGTCGTTGTGGAAGTGCCCGCCGAACCCTTTCTGGTACGGCAGCCCCGCAATCCGTATCACCATCGGATTGGTGAACTGCCCATCGGAAAAGAACGAAAGCGTCGCCGCTTCGCCCCGGATCTGATCCTCGGCATTGTGGACATAGGCGAGGAACTGGATTTCGGGCAGCGGCAGCAATCCATTGTGCGCGGCGCCAATCGCCAGCCCCAGAATCGCCTGCTCGTCGAGCAAGGTGTTGATGACCCGCGCCGATCCGAACCGCGCATGCAATTTCTGGGTGGCGGCATAGACCCCGCCCTTCGGCCCCACATCCTCGCCGCAGACCACGGCATTCGGGTACTGCAACAGCAGGTCCGCCAGCGCCCAGCTGATCAGCTTTGCCATATGCTGCGGCTTGTCCATCGCACCCGCATCGTCGGCAAACAGGGTCCCTCGCGCCTCGGCAGATGCCAAGGGTCGCTCCACGCCCAGCCGTTTCGAAGGCACAATGCTCGCCATCACCGCCGCCGCGTCCGCCAGTTTGGGTCGTGCAATTGCCAGTTCGACCTGGCGGCCCAGCGCCGCCTCGATGGAATCGTACTCGGCGCGCACTTCGGCGGCTGTCATCACGCCTTCCTCGATCAGCAGCGCTGCACTCGCCAGCAGGGGATCGCGCTCTTCCTCCGCGCGTACTTCGTCCTTGCTGCGATAGGATAGCTGCATATCGTTCCCGGCATGACCATAAAGCCGCACCGTCTTCATGTGCAGGAACACCGGCTTGCGCTGACGGCGCGCCACGCCCTCAGCCTCAAGCGCAGCGCGCATCGCATCCACCAGGTCAGACCCGTCGCACGCCACGTAATGCAACCCCGCGCGGGTTGAAAAGTTCGCTTCGATCCACCCCGGCGGCGTCCGCGTGGAAATGCCGATGCCATTGTCCTCGCACAGGAAGATGATCGGCATCGGCGTGCCCTGAAACGCCGCCCAGCACGCCGTGTTGATCGCACCCAGCGCGGTCGAATGGTTTGCGCTGGCATCGCCAAAGCTGCACAGCACGACGCCATCCCTCGCTAACACGGCGCCATCGAAACCCATCTTGCGCGCTATCCCGATGGAAAACGCGGCCCCCACCGCCTTGGGCAAATGGCTGGCGATGGTCGATGTCTGCGGCGGAATGAACAATCGTTTCGATCCCAGCACCTTGTGTCGTCCGCCCGAAATCGGGTCTTCGGCGCTGGCGGCAAACGAAAGCAGCATGTCCCACGCCGGATTTTCGCCCGGAACGCGGTGCGAGCGGTGAATCTGGAACGCGGCATCGCGGTAATGCAGGAACGCCATGTCATCGGTGCGCAGCACTTCAGCCAGCACCGCATTGCCCTCGTGCCCCGAAGATCCGATGGTATAGAACCCCTCGCCCCGCGCCTGCAGCTTGCGGCTCAGCCGATCCAGTTGCCGCGAAAGCGCCTGCGACCGGAACAGCGCCGCCGCCCGTTCAGGCGCCAGACCAACGTCGTTCAGACCAAGATTTGACCGCCGCCGCACTGTGCCCCCGTCCAGCGCGGCAAGGAACTGACGGTGCACGTGTTCGGCGGCATCGAGCGACATGAAATATCGTTTCCCTCGTAACGAAACCCTGTCTTAGCCGCAGCCGTGCCCGAAAGGGAAGCCTGCGGTGCCGTGCAATGATCTTGCCCCGGCTTCCCTGCAATTGCACTTTTTCCCGGCTTCGCTTATGGGCCGAAGGAACGCCCCGGCCGAAGCGATGGAGTCGCCTCCACGTGATGCCGGGGTTTCTTATTCCGGCCGGGAAGCGAATCCCCGGCGCCGCGCAGGAAACACGATGATGTCTCGTCGCCGCCAGATCTACGAAGGCAAGGCCAAGATCCTTTACGAAGGCCCCGAACCGGGCACGATCATCCAGTATTTCAAGGATGATGCCACCGCGTTCAACGCGCAAAAGCGCGGCACGATCAACGGCAAGGGCGTGATCAACAACCGCATCAGCGAATATGTGTTCACGCGGCTGGCCCACATCGGCATCCCCACCCACTTCATCCGCCGCCTGAACATGCGCGAACAATTGGTGCGTCAGGCTGAAATCATCCCGATCGAAGTGGTCGTGCGCAATATAGCCGCAGGTTCCATCTCCAAACGCCTCGGCATTGAAGAGGGTGAGCCGCTGCCGCACACCCTGATCGAATACTATTACAAGGACGATGCGCTTGGCGATCCGCTGATTGCCGAAGAACACATCGCCTGCTTCGGCTGGGCCAGCAACGAGGAAATGCAGGACATTTCCTCGATGGCGATCCGCGTGAACGACTTCCTCTGCGGGATGTTCGCGGCGATCAACATCAGCCTGGTCGATTTCAAGCTCGAATTCGGCCGCATCTGGGATGGCGATTACGCCCGCGTGATCCTGGCTGACGAAATCAGCCCCGACGGCTGCCGCCTGTGGGACATGACCACCGGCGAAAAGCTCGACAAGGACCGCTTCCGCCGCGATCTCGGCGGCGAAGAAGAAGCCTACCAGGAAGTCGCCCGGCGCTTGGGTCTTCTGGAAAACGACGGTGGACCAAGCGAGGTGTTCGATCTGGGCGCGCATCGGAAACTGCGCGGGAAGAAGTAACTTCGGCCTCTGGCTGGATCAAAGCCCTCTTCGGCAACGGAGGGGGTTTTTGTTTGGCCGTAACGACCACCCTATCGCCATGATCATCGTAGTTTTTTAACTGAGGCTGTTGCGAACCGCTAGCCAAGATCAACCCTGCGACATATATGTGTCCCAAGAAGGAGTTCTGCGATGTCCAAAAAGGGGCAACATGTTGTTCCATCAAGCAATGGATGGAGCGTCAAGAAAGCTGGAGCTACCCGCGCCAGCAGCACACACGCGACGCAGCAGGAAGCAATTGCTGCTGCCACCCAGATTGCGCGCAACCAGCAGACAGAATTGTATATTCACGGAAGAGACGGGAGAATTCGGGAACGGAACTCCTACGGTCGTGATCCACATCCACCGCAAGGATGAGCGATCAAATCCCTTTTGAACGGTCAGTATTCGTAAACTGCCCTTTCGACGAAGATTTTGCACCACTTTTGCAGGCGATTGCCTTCTGCCTGACGACTCTAGGTTTCTATCCGCGCTTGGCACCGGAAAATGCTGATAATGCGCTCAACCGCCTCGAACGCATCATTGATTTGGTCAAAACCTCGAAATACGGGATCCATGACCTCAGTCGCTGCATGTCGGCGGAGGCAGGCGAATATGCTCGTATGAACATGCCGTTTGAACTGGGCTTAGATCACGGGCGTGTACGCTTTGGCGAAGAGTACCTTTCGACCAAATCAATCTTGATACTCGAAAAAACGAAATATGATTATCAGAAAACGCTGTCTGATATTTCTGGTTGGGATATCGAGCCGCATAACGGAGACCATATCAAGGCTGTCAGGGTAGTACGAAATTGGCTGGTGCAGCAGGCTAGTGCGGTCCCAATAGGTCCAGCAAAAATACAGGGCGACTACCTCACTTTCCAAGAATGGTACTGGGAGCGCGAACTTGAACGAGGCGCGTCGGATGACGACATAAAAGACTATCCAACAGTCCAGATTGTTCAAGCTATGCGTGAATGGGTTGATCTGGGGAAACCTGATCAGTGGCAATCCGAATAACATTTATCCTTTATCGCACCCCGCCCCCCAACCGGGCACACCATCGCGTAATGATCCTCCGCCGCCTGTTTCCCCTTGCCGCCGCCCTCTCGCTCGCCGCCTGCGCCGCCCAGCCCGCGCACCTCGCCAGCGCGCCCAAACCCGCATGGGCGTTCCAGCAAAGTGACCTTCCCGCCGATCCCGCCTTCCGTTACGGGCAGCTACCCAACGGCCTGCGCTACATCATCCGCCGCAACGCGACGCCCGCTGGCACCGCGCAGGTCCGCATGGATATCGCGACCGGCTCGCTGGACGAGCGCGAGAGCGAGCGCGGGTTTGCGCATTTCGTCGAACACATGGCGTTCAACGGCTCCACCCATGTGCCCGAAGGCGAGATGATCAGGCTGCTTGAGCGCAACGGCCTGTCATTCGGCGCGGATACCAACGCGCAGACCTCGTTCGAACAGACGCTCTACATGCTCGACCTGCCGCGCGCCGATCCCAAGCTGCTGGGCACCGCGCTGATGCTCATGCGCGAGACCGCCAGCGAGCTGACCATCGCGCCCGAAGCGGTCCAGCGCGAACGCGGCGTGGTCCTGTCCGAATTGCGCGATGGGCAAGGCTGGCAGCGCACCAATCTCGAAGACCAGCTCGCCTTCTTCTACCCCGCCGCCACTTACCCCAAGCGCCTCCCGATCGGCACCGTCGAAACGCTCAATGGTGCCACGGCCCAAACGCTCAAGGCGTTCTGGAGCCGAGAATACGTGCCCGCCAAGACAACTCTGATCGTCGTTGGAGACTTTGCGCCTGATGACGTAGAACGGGCCATCCGCGCCCGCTTCGCCGACTGGCAGCCGCGCGCTGAAACCCCGCGCCCCGATCAGGGCAGGGTTGATCCCAAACAGAAGTCGGCAACCGACATCCACCTTGATCCTTCGCTGTCCGAACGCGTCACCGCATCACGTCATGGTCCATGGCTGAATGAGCCGGACACCGTGGCCAACCGCCGCCGCAACCTGCTGCGCCAGATCGGCTACGGCGTGGTCAACCGCCGGTTCCAGCGGATGACCCGCGTGGTGGACCCGCCGTTTCGCGGCGCGGGCCTTGGCACCAGCGAAGTGTTCAAGATCGGCCGCACCACCAACCTGATCGTCGATACCACCGATGGCGGCTGGCAACGCGGACTGGCCGCCGCTGCCGGAGCCTATGCCCGCGCCATGGCAAACGGCTTCACCAAGGGCGAGATCGCAGAACAGATCGCCAATATCCGTACCGCCCTTGAAAACGCTGCCGCCGGGGCCGACACCCGCACTCACGGCGCACTGGTCGGCGCTGCGCTTGCCCTCATTCGCGACGATCAAATCCCCACCACGCCCGAATCCGGCCTCGCCCGCTTCAACCAGTTCGCACCCTCGATCACGCCAAAGGCCGTGATGGATGCGCTGCGCCAGGAAGCGGTCCCGCTCACGGCCCCGCTCATCCGCTGGCAGGGGCGGACCGCACCCGCAGGCCCAGAGGCAATCCGCCAGACCTGGGACAAGGCCATCCGCGCCAAGGCCCCCGCAAACGAAGTGCCCAACCCCGCCCCCTTTGCCTACAGCAGTTTCGGCCCCGCAGGCACGGTTGTCGCCGACACCACCGAGCCGCTCTACGGCATCCGCACCATCCGCTTTGCCAACAACGTGCGCCTGAACCTCAAGCGCACCGATCTGGCAAGGGACCGCGTCGATGTGCGCCTCAACCTGGATGGCGGGGAACTGCTCGACACCAAAGCGAACCCGCTGGCCACGGAAATGACCGGCGTTCTTGCGCGCGGCGGGCTGGGGCAGCACAGCGAGGACGACCTGCAAACACTTCTCGCGGGCCGGTCGGTCACCATCGGCCTTGGCGCCGGGGGCGATACCTTCGAAAGCGGTGTTACCACCACCCCGCGTGATCTTGTGCTGCAATTGCAACTCTATGCCGCACTGCTCACCGATCCCGGCTACCGGCCCGAAGGCGAAACGGTCTACCGCCAGAACATCGCCAATTTCTTTGCCCGCCTGCGCTCCTCGCCCGGAGCCGCGCTTTCCAACGCCATCGGCGGCATGCTGTCAGACAATGATCCGCGCTTCACCCTGCAACCGCAGGAAGCCTACGCTGCGCTCTCCTATGCGAAGTTGCGCGAAGCCCTCGCCGACCGCCTTGCCCGTGGCGCGCTGGAAATCGCCATCGTCGGCGATGTTGACGAGGCCACCGCAATTGCAGCCGTGGCGCAAACCTTTGGCGCGCTGCCGATGCGCGAGGCCGATTTCCAGGCCTATGCCGAACAGCGCCACCGCCCGTTTACGGCCACACGCGGCCTGCGCGTCATTCGCCACACCGGCGAGGCCAACCAAGCTATCGTTCGCTATGTCTGGCCCACCCGCGACGACCGCGATCCCGATGAGGCGATGGCCTTCGCGCTGCTTTCCGAAGTCGTCCAGATCGAAGTGCTCGATACGTTGCGCGAAACGCTGGGCAAGGCCTACAGTCCCGGTGCGTCGAGCAGCCTCAGCCGTGTATGGACCGGATACGGCACGTTCGTCGTCGCCGCCTCGGTGGATCTGGCAGACGTTGCCGCCACTCGCGGCGCGCTCGATGAAACCCTGCGCGCGCTCGTCTCTGCTCCGGTTGACGCAGACATACTCCAGCGCGCCCGCGCGCCGATGCTCGAACGGATCGACAACGCCCTGAAAACCAACGGCGGCTGGATGAACCTTGCCGAACGCGCCCAGACCGAACCAGACCGCCTTGTGCGCGCCAAATCGGCCCGCGCCCGTCTCGAACGCCTGACCGCCGGGGACGTGCAAGCCCTGGCCAGACGCTACCTCACCCCGGAAAAAGCCGTGCAGATCGTGGTGCTGCCCGAAGGTGCATCCGCCCCTGCGAATTGAAGCGCAACGCTCAAACTTTGCGCAAACCTGCCAGTATCAGCCCTGCGTGATTTTCCGCCAGCCAGTCGATGTCCAGCGGTTCGGCTCCCACCGGCTCGAACACATTGCACCACAGCGCCGCAAAGATGATCCCGCTGGCCACAGTGCGCGATGCCATCTTGGGATCGGCGCACGTAAACTCGCCGCGTCCCACGCCATGGATGATCAGGCGCTCGACCGCACCCAGCACGCAGATCAGCGCAGTATCGTGATAGAACCGTGCCAGTTCGGGGAAGTTACGGCCCTCGCCCACGATCAGGCGCGGCAGGAAGGCCGTTTCCGGGCTGGCCATCCGCGTCATGGCGATGCGGATGAACCCGCGCAGCAGGGCTGCTGCGGGAATATCGCCGTAATCGCTCGGCAGCAGTTGGGGCATCACATCGGTGATCACTTCGGAAACCAGCGCGCGGAACAGCGCTTCCTTGCTCGGAAACGCCAGATAAAGCGCGGCGCGGCTTATCCCGACACGCTTGGCAATGTCCTCCATTCGCGATGCGGCAAAGCCCCGCGCGGCGAATTCCTCGCGCGCGGCATCGAGAATCCGTGTCCTGCGGTCGGCTGGCGTAACCCTTGGCATCGGGTTATAATAACTGACGCGTCAGTTATGTAAATGGAGAGAAAAGATACGGCGGCAGTCGGGCAGGTCGCGTGGGGTGCGAAAGTGGTTGTGCCCGGCTGGCCGCCGCAAGGAAGGGAGTTATGCTCTCCCCAATACCCCACAATACCTGTCCAATCGCCTGCGGCAGCACCGTTTTCCTACTTACGCATTCGGCGCATGGCGGGCGCCCGTGATGTCGCCCCGCCCCTCTTGCTGCCGCCATGATAGCTCCGCCGGGAGGGAGCGCGGTATTTCCCGGATGCCGTAAACCGTGTCAACTGCGGCACACAAACCTTGCCCTTGCGCCCGCACGGTTGCATAGGCCGCGCGAAGATTCTCAACCCAAGCGTCCGAAAGGCTCCGCGATGAAGGTCCGCGTCATTGTCACCCTCAAGAACGGCGTGCTCGATCCGCAGGGCCGCGCTATCCATCATGCATTGGAAGGCCTGGGCTTTGCCGGCGTCAACGATGTGCGCGCGGGCCGGGTGATCGAACTCGACGTGGCCGATGCCACCTCTGACGAAGCGCTGGACGAGATGTGCAGGAAGCTCCTCGCCAACATGGTGATCGAGAATTATCGCATCGAAAAGGCCGCCTGAGCAGGAGCGCACACCATGGCCTTCACATCCGCCGTCATCACCTTCCCCGGCTCCAACTGCGATCGCGACATAGCCGTCGCCGTCGAACAGGTTTGCGGCGGCACCGTCCATCGCGTGTGGCACGGCGATGCCGATCTGCCCGAAGGTCTTGATTTCATCGCCCTGCCCGGCGGCTTTTCCTATGGCGATTACTTGCGCTCAGGCGCCATGGCCGCCCGCTCGCCGGTGATGCAGGCCGTTGTCCGCGCTGCCGAACGCGGCGTGGCCGTGCTCGGCGTGTGCAACGGCTTTCAGGTGCTGACCGAAGCGGGCCTCCTGCCCGGCGCGCTGATGCGCAACGCCGGCATCCGCTTCGTCTGCCGCGATGTGAAGCTGACAGTCGGGAACACGCAGTCGCTGTTCACCGCAGGCTATGACTCAGGCCGCCAGATCACCATTCCCGTGGCGCACCACGATGGAAACTTCTTTGCCGACGCTGAAACGCTCGACCGGATCGAGGGCGAAGATCGCGTGGCCTTTCGCTATGCTGAAAACGTCAATGGTTCGGCGCGGGACATCGCGGGCGTATTGAACGATCGCGGCAACGTGCTCGGCATGATGCCCCACCCCGAACGCATGATCGAAGCAGCGCAGGGTGGCACCGATGGCCGCGCCCTGTTCGAAAGCGTCGTACGCGGATTGGTGAACGCCTAACCCGCCCTCAGCATCTTGCGGCCAAACAGTCCCAGCGCGTCGATTGCGCTCATCGGACGGCCGAAAAAGTAGCCCTGGATCTTCTTGCAGCCCAGCTTGCGGATCATGTCGAGTTCCGCCTCGGTTTCCACGCCTTCGGCGGTGGTCGACATCTCAAGACTGTCGGCCATGGCCACCACGGCACGCACGATGGCAAGGCTTTCGGGATTGCCCTTGGCCGCGCCCTGCACGAAGCTGCGGTCCACCTTGATCGTGGAAAAGCGCATGCGGCGCAAGTAACCGAGCGACGAATAGCCGGTGCCGAAATCGTCAAGCGCCACGCCGCAGCCGATGCCCATCAGGTTTTCAAGCGTCTGCTGCGCAGTCGTCCCATCGCGCACGAAGATGCTCTCGGTCACCTCGATCTCAAGCCGGTGTGGCGGCAAACCGGTATATGACAAGGCACTGACAACGGTTTCGGGGAAGTAGGGATCGAGCAATTGCTCGCCCGACACATTGACCGCGATCTTGACATTGTCCGGCCAGTTCATCGCCTCAAGGCAGGCCGTTCGCAGCACCCATTCGCCAATCGGCACGATCAGGCGGGTGTCCTCGGCCAGCGGAATGAACTTCACCGGGCTGACAAAGCCATGCTCGGCACTGTTCCAGCGCAGCAAGGCTTCGAAGCTGACCACCTCTTCGGTGATCGCATCGACCACCGGCTGGTACATCAGCGCGAACTCGCCACGCTCCAGCGCGTGGCGCATCGAAAATTCAAGCATCCGCCGCTCTTCGGCATGGGCGTGAAGGGCTGGCTCATACGTGCAATGGCGCCCGCCGCCTTCATCCTTGGCGCGGTAAAGCGCAAGGTCGGCGTTGCGCAGCAGGGTCTCCACTGTCGAGCCATCGCGCGGCCCGATGGCCGATCCGACACTCGCCCCGACATAGAGCATGTGATGATCGACCTCGTAAGGCAGCGACAGCGATGCGATGATCGCTTCGCAAAGGTCCCCGACACGCTGAACGTCCGAAGCATCACGCACGATCACGGCAAATTCGTCGCCACCCAGACGCCCGCAAACCTCACCTTCGCGAATGATTGCCTTGAGCCGTTCCGATACAAGCGCGAGCAACTGATCGCCGACGAGGTGGCCAAGCGTGTCGTTGACCGCCTTGAACCGATCGAGGTCGATCATCAGGAATGCGCAATGGGTGCGCCATTTCTCGGCATAGCCCATCGCATCGCCGACCGCCTCGGACAGCATCAGGCGATTGGGCAACCCGGTCAGTGTATCGTAGCGAGCGAGGTAGGCGATTTTCTCGGCGCTTTCGCGCTGCTCAGTCACGTCGGAGCCGACACCGCGAAAACCAATGAATGCGCCGTTCTCATCCACTTTGGGCGAAGCAGACAATTCCCACCAGCGATCATTGCCGCGCAGGTTCACACGCACCAGCAAGTGGGAAAAGCTCTCGCGCCGTTTGAGGCGTTCGGCCAGATCATGCAGGCTGGAATGGAAATGGCCATTGTCCCAGGCCGCGCCGGAAATCAACTGGATCAGAGGCTTGCCTTCGACGTCCTCTGGGTCTTCTCCCAGCGCGAAGGCAAAGCGCGGGCTGACGGTGCGGACGCGGCGGTTCGCATCGACCTGCCACAGCCAGTCGGCATCGCCTTCCTCGAATTCGCGCAAGAGCAGCGACACGACCTCGCTCTTTTCTGCCATTCCCGCTTCGGCAACGCATGCGCCCAGAAAGGCGCGGGCGGTTTCGACAGCGCCAATCGTGACGATCACGACGAAAACAGCAACCACTGCGGCGATCGTGAACTCCCCTTCGAGCAGGAATACGGCCAGCGCCGATGTACCGACAAGGCTTGTAAACACGACCGTAGCCATCGGCATTGCCGCAAAAGTCACGGCCATGCCGGTCATCAGCATTGCCAGCACGGTCCACAAGGTCATGCGTTCGGCCGGTCCGCCGAACGGGCCGAACGCCACCATCGGCACAGCCCAGACCAGCGCCACGAACAGCGAACTCAGCGTCTGCCGGTGCATTTCCTGACGGCTGACCCGGCGACGATCGGCATTGACCATGCTGCGATCGAACCGCGCACCGGAAATCAGTACGCCGACGAGCAACGCCATCCAACAGGTCAGGAAAGCCGGGTGAATAACGTCCTGGTATGTCTGCAAGACAAGCAACGCTGCCATGGCATGGCCGAGCAGCCGGACGAACGTGAGGCGGGACAGGCTGCTGAACTGCAATCCACGCAAGCGGCCCCAATCGCCTTCGGCCGGATCCTTCAGACCGATGACGGCAAGAATCGGCAGCTTGGTCGGCGCAAATTCGGCAGCAGGGGCGCAAGATTGGGTCACGTAGGGACGAATACCGCCAATTCATTAGCCAAAGGTAAGGATCGCGATGATGCAAACGATAAGGATGGCACAAAAAAGCCCGCCGCACTTCCCGAAGGAGCGCGACGGGCCGGACTTTCCTCCCCAGGAAAGGTCCTTGCAGGCAGGCGCGATCAGCGACCCATCGCGCTGCCAAGTCGGTGGTAGAGATGCGAAAACTTGACCGATTCCGGCTGATCTTCGATCACCTTGAGATAGTGCAGTACGGCTTCGCGGATCAGCTTGAAGTCCTCGGTCGAGAGGACCGCGCGGGCACGGGCAGGTTCAGCCGCAGATTGAGCCATTGTCAGTCTCCTTGGATCTTCGTGGCAGGATTGCCGCGAACTTTGCACCTATCGGGCGGCAAATTGCTGCCTGCTGCGATCAGGCAGCGAACTGGTTCATCGTATTGGCAGCGCCGCCAGCCTTGAGCGCGGCTTCCCCTGCGAAGTATTCCTTGTGATCGTCCCCAATGTCGGAACCCGACATGTTCTGGTGCTTCACGCAGGCGATGCCCTGGCGGATTTCCTGACGCTGGACGCCCTTGACGTAACCCAGCATGCCCTGTTCGCCGAAGTACTCCTTCGCCAGATTGTCGGTGCTCAGTGCAGCGGTGTGGTAGGTCGGCAGCGTGATCAGGTGATGGAAGATGCCCGCCTGTGCCGCTGAATCGCGCTGGAACGTGCGGATGCGTTCATCGGCTTCGTCAGCCAGTTCTGTGCCATCATAATCCACGCTCATGAGCCTTGCGCGGTCAAACGCGCTGACATCCTTGCCTGATTCAACCCACGCATCGTACACCTGCTGGCGGAAATTCAGCGTCCAGTTGAACGATGGCGAATTGTTGTAGACCAGCTTGGCGTTCGGGATGACCTCGCGGATGCGGTTCACCATGCCGCCGATCTGGCCGATGTGCGGCTTTTCCGTCTCGATCCACAGCAGGTCCGCGCCGTTCTGAAGCGAGGCGATGCAATCCATCACGCAGCGGTCTTCACCTGTTCCGGTGCGGAACTGGAACAGGTTCGAAGGCAAGCGCTTGGGGCGCATCAGCTTGCCATCGCGCGCAATCAGCACGTCACCGTGGCTCAGGTTGGCCGGATCGACTTCGTCGCAATCAAGGAAGCTGTTGTATTGATCGGCAAGATCGCCCGGCGTGCGGGTAAACGCGATCTGCTTGGTCAGGCCAGCGCCGAGCGAGTCGGTGCGCGCAACGATCACCCCGTCATCAACGCCGAGTTCCATGAAGGCGTAGCGAACCGCGCGAATCTTGGCGAGGAAGTCCTCATGCGGAACGGTAACCTTGCCGTCCTGGTGGCCGCACTGCTTTTCGTCCGAAACCTGGTTTTCGATCTGGATGCAGCAAGCGCCTGCTTCGATGAACTTCTTGGCGAGCAGATAGGTCGCCTCGGCATTGCCGAAGCCTGCGTCGATATCGGCGATGATCGGCACGACATGCGTTTCGAATTCGTCGATCTTGTGGAGCAGGCGGTGGGTGTTGACCGCGTCACCAGCAGCCTTGGCCGCATCGAGATCGCGGAACAGCATGCCCAGTTCGCGGGCATCGGCCTGCTTGAGGAAGGTGTAAAGTTCGGCGATCAGGTCCGAAACGCTCGTCTTCTCGTGCATCGACTGGTCGGGCAGCGGGCCGAATTCGCTGCGCAGCGCGGCAACCATCCAGCCTGACAGATAGAGGTAACGGCCCTTGGTGGTGCCGAAGTGCTTCTTGATCGAAATCATCTTCTGCTGGCCGATGAACCCGTGCCAGCAGCCCAGCGACTGGGTGTAGTTGGCGGGGTCAGCATCATAGGCCGCCATGTCGCGGCGCATGATCCTGGCGGTGTAGCGCGCGATGTCGATGCCGGTCAGGAAACGGTTCTGCAGGCGCATGCGCGCAACCGATGCCGCTTCGATGCCGTCCCAGGTCTGGTCAAATGGTGCGATGGCCTTGCGCGCCTCGGCAATGGTCTGCTGGTAGGTCATGGTCCCGATTTCCTTGCTCGGCGGAGTGTTCGTCTGAGGCGGGAGTAGGCGGGTTGCTGCGGTGCGGAAATGACCTTCGCAGTCTTGTTGTCAAACTTTACAGAATATGCTTGTAAAGTTGTGTGGTAAGCACAGGAACGCATGTCATGGCTTCACGACCGCTCTATCTCGGCCCACGCCTCAAGCGGTTGCGCCGCGAACTGGGCCTGACCCAGCAGGCCATGGCTGACGAACTGGGCATTTCACCCAGCTACATCGCATTGATCGAGCGCAACCAGCGACCGCTGACAGCGGACCTCCTGCTGCGACTGGCGCGGGCCTACAAGCTCGATATGGCGGACCTGGCGGCGGATGATCGCGACGATTATGCGCGCCGCCTGACAGACTCCCTGCGCGATCCGATCTTTGCCGACATCGACCTGCCTCCACTGGAAGTGGCCGATGTGGCCGCCAGCTTCCCCGGCGTGACCGAGGCCTTGCTGCGGCTTTACGGCGCGTGGCAGCGCGAGCAGCAGGCACTGGCCGAGCAGCGCCATGACGGAGCGGGCAGCAGTGCAAGCGATCCGGTGGGTGAAGCACGGCGGTTCGTGGCAGCGCGGCGCAATTACTTTCCGACCATCGATTCGAAAGCCGAGGAACTGGCAGGCGAAATCGACAAGGCGGGCGGGCCGCGGGAATGGCTGCGCAAGCGCGGTGTCCGGGTGCGCTTCCTGCCGCCGGACGTGATGATGGACGCTATCCGCCGCTATGACCGGCACAACGAACAATTGCTGATCGACGATACGCTCACCCTATCGAGTCGGACGTGGCAGATGGTGCAGCACATCGCCTATACCGCGTTGCGGCCAGAGATTTCGGCGGTGATCCGGGGAGAGAGCTTTGCCAGCCAGACCGCCGCGAACCTGGTGCGGCGGGCGCTCGCAGGCTATGCCGCGGCAGCGCTGCTGATGCCGTATGACCGGTTTGCCCGCGCGGTGGATGCAAGGCGTTATGACATTGAGGCGCTGGCGGGCCTGTTTGGCACCAGCTTTGAACAAGTAGCCCACCGGTTGACCACGCTGAACCGGCCGGGACAGGAACGGGTGCCGTTCTTTTTTATTCGCGTGGATACAGCAGGCAACGTGTCGAAGCGGCTGGACGGCGCAGGCTTTCCCTTTGCCGCGCACGGCGGCGGATGCCCGTTGTGGAGTGTGCATGACACGTTCCGCACACCCGGCAAGGTGGTGATGCAGTGGCTCGACCTGCCTGACGGGCAGCGATTTTTCTCGGTGGCGCGGACTGTGACGTCTGGCGGCGGCGGATTTGACCGGCCCGTCACGACGCGGGCGATAGCGCTGGCCTGCGCGGCGGAACATGCACCCCGACTGATCTATGCCACAGGGACCGATCCCAAGGCAGCGGTGGCGACTCCCATCGGAGTCACCTGCCGCCTGTGCCACCGCGCACAGTGCACCGCGCGGGCAGAACCGCCGATCGGGCGCGAAATCCTGCCTGACGACTATCGCCGCGCGGCAGAACCGTTCAGCTTTGCTGAGAGTTGAGCCAGAAACGGATCACGCCGCCGACCACGCCCAGCACCAGCACACTGCCCAGCCAGATCGCCGCCATCCAGCCAAGGCGTTGCCACAACGGCTTGGCTTCGGCCTGCTCTGCTCCATCAAGGCGCGGGTCAATGATAGCCATGCGTGCCGACCTTTCCACGGAACACGTAATAGGCCCAGCCAGTATAGCCCAGGATCAGCGGCATGATGATCGCCACGCCCACCAGCATGAACACCTGGCTGCGATAGGGGGCGGCGGCATCCCAGATCGATACGCTCTGCGGCACGACCCACGGCCACATCGAAACGCCAAGGCCGATCATGCCCAGCAGGAACAGCACCAGAGTCAGCACAAACGGGCGCCACGCGTGGCGATGGCCCAGCGAACGCAGCAGGGCGATCGCCACGCCTCCGGTCACCAGCGGCACCGGGGCAAGCCAGTAGATCATCGGTTCGGTAAACCAGCGCTGGAAATATTGCCCGGCCAGAAACGGCGTGGCGAGGCTGACCCCGCCCATCAGCGCCAGCGTTGCCCAGGCGGTGATGCGGGCGAACCGGAACGCCTTGTCCTCTGCGCTGCCTTCAACCTTCAGCGCCAGCCAGCAGGCGCCGAGCAGGGCGTAGCCCGCGACGACGCCAGCCCCGGTCAGCAGCGAATAGGGCGAGAGCCAATCGAGCCAGCCGCCGGCATAGGCGCGGCCCTCGACGTGAATGCCTTGCAACAGCGCGCCAAGGATGATGCCTTGTGATAGCGCCGCGACGAGCGAGCCTGAGAAGAATGCCATGTCCCAGAACGCCCGGTGGCGCGGATCGCGCCAGCGAAATTCGAACGCCACGCCCCGGAACACGAGACCGAGCATCATCGCGGTGATCAGCGGGTATGTGGCGGGCAGGATGATGGCGTAGGCGAGCGGAAACGCTGCCAGCAGCCCCCCGCCGCCCAGCACAAGCCATGTTTCGTTGCCGTCCCACACCGGCGCGATGGCGTTCATCGCCTGATCGCGCTCCTCGCCCGGCGCGAAGGCCGGGAACAGGATGCCGATGCCAAGGTCGAACCCGTCCATCACCACATACATGAACACGGCAAAGGCTATGATCAGCGCCCAGATCACGGTCAGGTCAAACATCATGCCGCTCCTTCACGCTGCTGGGCAGGTGTGATCCCCGCCGAGCGGATCGGTGCCCGCTCATTGTCTTCCGGCCCGTCCTCATGGGGTTCGGGGGCCGCGCTCATCAGGCGCAGGAGATACCAGGTGCCGACGCCGAACACCGCGAAGTAGACCACGACGAAGGCGAGCAGTGATGCGGCAACGGCAGGCGCCGCGATGGGGCTGACCGAGTCTGCCGTGGTGAGCAAGCCGTAGACCGTATAAGGCTGGCGGCCGACTTCGGTAGTCACCCATCCGGCAATCACGGCAACAAAGCCCGATGGTCCCATCACGATGGCAGCGCGATAAAGCGCGGGCCAATCGTACAGCCGTTTGCGAATCCGGGCGAGCAGGCTCCACAAGCCGAGACCGAGCATGGCAAAGCCGATGGCGACCATGACCCGGAAAGACCAGAACACGATCCACACCGGCGGGCGCTTGTCTGGCGCAATGGTATCGAGGCCCGCCAGCGGAGCATCGAGATCGTGCTTGAGGATCAGGCTCGACGCCTTGGGGATGCCCACGGCGTAGTTCAGCGTCTGCGCCTTGTCGTCAGGCACACCGAACAAGTAGAGCGGCGCGCCATCGGGGTGCGACTGGAAGTGCCCTTCCATCGCCATGACCTTGGCTGGCTGATGCTCCAGCGTATTGAGGCCGTGCATGTCGCCCGCAAGGATCTGGATCGGCGCGACAAGCGCCGCCATCCACATCGCCATCGAGAACATCTTGCGCGCGTGCAGATTCGCACGATCCTTGAGCAGGTGCCATCCGCCCACCGCGCCAACCACGAAGGCCGTGGTCAGATAGGCCGCGATCACGGTGTGGACGAGGCGGTAGGGGAAGCTGGGGTTGAAGATGATCGCGATCCAGCTTGGCCCCGGCAGGAATTCTCCGTTCGGACCCATTTCAAACCCGGTGGGCGTCTGCATCCATGAATTGACCGAGAGAATCCAGAACGCCGATATGAACGTGCCCACCGCCACCATCAGCGTGGCGGCAAAGTGCAGTTTGCGGCCCACCCGGTTCATGCCGAACAGCATGACGCCAAGGAACCCGGCCTCAAGGAAGAACGCGGTCAGCACTTCGTAAGCCATCAACGGCCCGATCACGCCGCCGACCTTGTCCGAGAACACCGACCAGTTCGTGCCGAACTGGTAGGACATGACCAGCCCGGAGACGACGCCCATCGCGAAGGCGACAGAGAATATCTTCAGCCAGTAACGGAACAGGTCGAGATAGATCGCCTTGCCGGTCTTCAGCCACAGCCCTTCGAGAACGGCAAGGTAGCTTGCCAACCCGATGGAGAAGGACGGAAAGATGAAGTGGAAGCTTACCGTGAAGGCGAATTGCATTCGCGCCAGCACCAGCGCGGCATCCTGTGGATCAAGCCCTGCGAACATGTTCACTCCCCTGGGTGGGATCGGCGTCTCTGCTGGCGCCTCGGTAAAGCCAATACCGCTATATAAGTTTTTTCTAAAGTGAATTTGTTGCCGTACAGTTGCGGTTTCTGCATCTCTGACAATAGGCATAGGCGCTTGACGTTTCGCCAACCTTGCAGCCGAACGGCAGGGCGGCTATCGGCGCGCGTCCACCCCATCCGTGCCCGGACAAATTAGGAAACGGCTTTTGTCCAAGATCATCCCGCTTGCCGATGTCGATCCCGAACTGGTGGAGCAATTGCTCGACCAGGCCTTCGAACCGGCGCGGCATCAACGAACCGCCTACAAAGTGCGCGAAGGCATGGAAGCGCTGGGCAACCTGTCGTTCGCCGCGCTTGACGATGACGACATGCTGGCAGGATCGATCCAGTGCTGGCCGGTTGCGCTGACCGACGCGCAGGGCCGCGCTCACCCCATGATCATGGTTGGCCCCGTGGCCGTGCTGCCGCACCTGCAACGCCACGGCTTTGGCAAGGCGCTGATGACCGCGGCGCTGACCGCGATCGACCCGCGCGCCCCGCTGCCGCAAGTGCTGATCGGCGACCCGGAATATTACGGACGGTTCTTCGGCTTTTCCAACGCAAACACCGGTGGATGGCAGCTTCCCGGACCGTTCGAGCAGCATCGCCTGCTGTGCCGGACCGCCAATCCCGCCGTCCTGCCGCAACAGGGCACACTGGGGCCTTGGCGGCGCTGATCCGATCTGGCATCGGCGGAGCGTGCCATATACTCCTCCGCCCGAACTCGCCTCGCTGAGCCTTGCCGAACTGGCCGAACAGGTTGCCGCGCGCAAGCTGCCCCCGCTCGATCAGTGGAACCCGCAGGAAACGGGTGACAGCGAGATGCGGATTGCCGCCGATGGCCGCTGGTATCATCAGGGCGGTGAAATCCGGCGGCCGGCGATGGTGCGCGCATTCTCGTCCTTGCTGATGCGTGGTGCGGACAGCCAGCACTGGCTGGTCACGCCGTTTCAGCGCTTGTCGATCGCCGTGGACGATGCAGCATTCATCGCCACCGACATGCAGGCGATGCGTGGCACGGACGGACTTGTTGCGCTGGCGTTCCGGCTGAATACCGACGACCTGGTACTGCTGGGACCGGATCATCCCTTGCGCGTTGCTGGAACGGCAGATGTGCCGGCATTCTACCTTGGGGTGCGCCACGGCACGGAGGCGCGGCTGAACCGCAGCACATACGGCCAGCTGATCGACCATGCGCTGGCCTTGGGCGAGGCGGATCTGGCGATCGAGAGCATGGGCCAGCGCTTTCCGGTGGTGCCCGCCCTGTGAACCTGCTGGGACGCCTGACAACGCTTTACAGGGACGGCCATCGCGCGCCCGCACAAGACATCTACGAAGACTGGCGCCCTCTGCCCGCAGCCGGTCTGCGCCCCGCTGCCGTGCTGATCGCCGTAACCGATCGCGCAGATCACGCCGATGGCCCCGGTGTGCTGCTGATTCACCGTCCGTCGCATATGCGCGCTCATCCCGGACAAGCCGCATTTCCGGGCGGCAAGATCGATCCGGGCGAAACCCCGGTCGAGGCGGCACTGCGCGAGGCGTACGAGGAACTGGGCATCCGTCCACACGACGTGACCGTGATTGGCGCGACCGACCGCTTCCGTACCGGCTCAGGGTATGACATCACCCCGGTTCTGGCGGTGGTGCCCGCCGACCTGCCATTGCTGCCTAACCCGGCAGAAGTGGCAGAATGGTTCGAACCGCCGCTAGGCTTCGTGCTCGATCCGGCCCGGCACACGCGCAAGAACGCCGAATTCAACGGGCGCAAGGGCAGCTACATCGAAATCATGTGGAACGAACATCGTATCTGGGGCGTGACCGCCGCGATCATTGCCAACCTTGCCAAACGGATCGCCTGGCATGGTTGAGCGCCTTCCCGCTGCCGAATGGACGCATCGCGAAGACCTTTCCGCGCTTGTCGATGCGCTCGATCCGCAGGCTCAAGGCCATTGCCGCTGGGTTGGCGGCGTGGTGCGCGACACGATTCTGGGCATTGCCGCCAAGGACATCGACATGGCGACCACGCTGCTGCCGGACGAGGTGGTTGCGCGGCTGGGCGGTGCCGGGATCAAGACCGTGCCGACCGGGATTGCCCATGGCACGGTAACGGCCGTCGTCTCTGGTGGCCCGGTAGAGATCACCACGCTTCGCCGCGACGTGTCTACCGACGGGCGGCACGCAACGGTCGCCTTTTCCACCGACTGGGCCGACGATGCCGCACGCCGTGATTTCACAATCAACGCACTTTATGCCGATCCGCGCACGCTGGAGGTGTACGATTACCACACCGGGCTTGGCGATCTGGCAACGCGCCACTTACGCTTCATCGGCGATGCCCGCGCACGTATTCGCGAGGATTACTTGCGCATCCTGCGTTATTTCCGGTTTCAGGCGCGGTTCGGATCGGTTCCCGCGGACGCAGAAGCAGAAAGCGCCGTTGCAGAACTGGCGCCCGGCCTGAAGGGACTTTCGCGCGAACGGGTGGGCTGGGAACTGATCGCCCTGCTGGGGCTGCCCGACCCCGCCCCGACGGTGACGCGGATGGCGGAACTGGGCGTGCTGGCGCAAGTCCTGCCCGAAGTAACGACTTCAGGGCTGGAGGCGCTGGCGGCATTGACCGCACACGAACGCAACCTCGGCGTCAAAGGCACGGCCTTGCGCCGTCTTGCGGCCCTGCTCCCGGCCGATCCTGCCATGGCTGAACAAGTCGCCCCGCGGCTGCGATTGTCCATCGCGCAGCGCAAGCGACTGGCGGCAGCGGCCGCGCGTGACGGGCATTGCAATAATCCGCGCGCGCTGGCCTATCGCATCGGCATTGCAGAAGCGCTTGACCGATTGTTGCTGGCAGGCGCTTCGATCAAGGCTTTGCAGGATTGGGATATCCCTGCCCTTCCGCTGAAGGGCGGCCAGATCGTCGCCCGTGGAATCAGCGCCGGGCCGGAAGTGGCGCGATTGTTGCGCGCGGTTGAAGCGCGCTGGATTTCGGAAGGCTTCCCCGATGAAGCGCGGGTGATGCAGATGCTGGACGAGGAATTGGGCTGAACTATCAGCCCTTCCATTCGCGCCGGTCTTCAGCCGCGCGCAGCACTTCGTAGGAAACCTGCAACTTCTGGAACTGTTCTGCGGCGGCCTTGTCACCGGGGCGGACGTCGGGGTGGACTTCCTTGGCCTTGGTCCGCCAAGCTTTTTTCACGGCATCGAAATCGGCGTCGGGATCAAGCCCCAGCACTTCCAGCGCGCGCAGTTCATCGCGGCTGCGCGAACCATCGCCCGAACCGCCCCATTCGGCCCATGCCGCCTGGCGATAGCCCGAAGTATCGCCACGCTCGGCCTGTTCGCGCTGTTCGGCCTCTTCCTTGTCCAGCCCTTCGAAATAATTCCAGCCCTGGTTGTATTCGGCGGCGTGCTTCTGGCAGAAATACCAGCGATCAGGGGTGTTGGGCGATTTGGGAGCGGGGCAATCACCCTTTTCATTGCACCCGGCACGGTCGCACAGGCGCACAGACGCAGCATCGCGCGCGCTGCCATACCCGCGCCATCGCGGGAAGCCCCAATCAGAAGATCGCCCATGCCGTGTCATGCGTATCGTCAAAGCCCGACCCGCCGCCAAAGGTCAAGACGGGAAGCAGGACAATCCTGCGGCGCCGGTTCGAAAACCAGCGTCGCAGGATGCCGGACTTAGTTGACCGTTACGGTAACCGCGCGGCGATTCTTTGCCCACGATTCCTCGTCGGAACCGAGCGCCAGCGGGCGTTCCTTGCCATAGCTGACCGTCGAAATGCGGCTTGCGTCGATGCCGAGACTGACGAGGTAGTTCTTGGCCGAATTGGCGCGGCGTTCGCCAAGGGCAATGTTGTAATCGCGGGTGCCGCGTTCGTCGGCATGGCCCTCTATGGTGATCGATTTGGCGGGATAGCGGCCGAGCCACTGCGCCTGGCTTTGCAGAATGCCCTGGTCCGATGCGTCGATATTGTAGCGGTCCGTATCAAAATTGACGGTATCCGACATTACCGAAGCGAGGAAATCGGCCTGACTGCCGGGGATTGGCCCGGTCGGCTGCATAGGTGCCGGCATCGTCTGTGTGGTGTTGGCGGTGCCGGGTTCAGGCGGCAGTTCCTTGGGCTTGGACGCGCAGGCGCCAAGGCTCAACGTGACGGCGGCAAGGCCGGCGATCATCAGCGAACGGGACATACGTTTCTCCTTTGGGAGGGAAGAAAAGGGACGGCGCATGGTGATATGCGCGCCGTGCAATAGCAAGTGACCGGATTCACCCGTTACGTAGCGAAATTCACCACGACCGTTCAGGGCAAAACCGGTCCCCATGATGGATCGGAACCATCGACGGGTGTATTCAGTTTCCGTTCGTTCCGCCCGGTCAGGTCCACCTGCCAGACACCGGTCCTTCCGCTGCCGCGTTCGGTGCGAAAGAACTGAACGATCCGGCCGTTGGGTGACCATGTTGGCGCTTCATCCTGCCAACTGTCTGTCAGGAAACGCATATCCCCGCCAGACGGCGTGGTGACAGCGATACGGAAATTGCCGCCCAGATGCGTGAACGCGATCTGGTCCCCACGGGGCGACCATTCCGGCGTGGCTGCGCGACCGCCAAAAAAGCTGATACGCTTCTGGTTCGATCCATCGGCGTTCATCACGTAAATCTGCTGTCCGCCCGAACGATCGCTCTCGAATACGATCCTGCTGCCATCGGGCGAATAGGATCCGCCCACGTCCAGCCCCGGCGAATCGGTCAGGCGAATCGACTGCCCGCCGTTGACCGAAACGCGATAGATGTCGGTGTTACCGGCAATCGCCATCGAATAGAGAATCCACTTCCCGTCTGGCGACCAGCGCGGCGAAAATGTGGGGTTGTTGCTCGACGTGACCAGCTTCTGCTGCCCGGTGCCGATGTTGTAGATATAGATGCGGGGTGCACCGTTGAGATAGCTGAGATAGACGATCTGGCTGTAGTCGGGCGAATAGCGCGGCGTCAGCGCCGTGGCCTGACCATTGGTGATGAAGCGGTGATTGGCGCCATCGGAATCCATGATCGCCAGTTGCTTGCGGCGGCGGTCCTTGGGGCCGGTTTCGGCGATATAGGCGATCTTGCTGTCGAAGAACGGGCTTTCACCGGACAGGCGCGAATAGACCATGTCAGCGCATTTGTGCGCGGCGCGGCGCCAATCCTCAGGCTTCACGACATAGCCCTGCCGCGCCAGTTCGCTGCCGAGCGCCACGTCATAGAGGTAGCAGCCAACGGTCAACCGACCGTCATCGTTGGCGCGAACGAAACCCTGCACCAGCATTTCGGCCGAGCGTCCGCGCCAGCCATCGAAAGCAGGAGCGGAGACTTGCGGAAAATCGATCGCAGGCAGCGCATCGGGACCGACCGGCTTGAACAAGCCGTTGTTCTTGAGATCATTATAGACCACGCGCGCAACATTGCGGCCCAACGCCTCGGTATTGCCCCCTTCGGCAGCCGTGCTGACACTGGCGTTGGTAGGGAACGCCGGAATCGCGATGCCGAGGTCCTGCCATTCGTTCTCGTCCGAAACCGAGCCGGTCAGCCCGCCTTCGTCTTCGGCAACCTGCGGGGCAGCCGACGATGGCAGCGCAGTCTGTTGCGCAGCAACGAACGCGGGGGCTGATATCAACCCTGCGAGCAGGAGAAGGTGGCGCATCTTCATTGAGACAACTTCCTGTCGAAGCGGAACGCGGCGATGCGTTTCCAGCCGGAGTAATACATTTCAGGCAGATCGAACGGCGCGGCAAGCTGGACCGCACGGATCGCCTGTTCGGCATGACGCGGAGCTTGCGCCTCGTTGGCAGGCGTGATGCCTTGCTGGCTGACAACGCGCGGACGCCCGGCAAGGCTCCCGTCGGCATTGAGGTCCCATGCCAGGATCGTCACCAGTTTATCGGCATCGACCCCTTGCGGCGCGGCCCAGCGCGGCTTGATCTGGCGCGATATGGCGCTGGCGAGCGAGGCCTTCACTTCCGGGCCGATGGTGGCGGCAGGCGGTGATTTTGCAGTGCCTGGCGCGCTGGCGCCGGGAATGCCCTTGAGGAAATCCGATCCCACGCGGCTTGCCCCGCTGGGCGCATCAGGGCGGCGGCGCGGACTTGCGTCAGCGGGTTTGGCCGGCGCCGATTTGGCGGTCGGCTTTGCCGGAGCAGGCTTGGCAGCGGGTTTCGCCGGCGCAGGGCGTGCAGGTGCTGGTTGCGGCTTGGCCACAGGCTTGGCCACAGGCTTGGGCGGTGCAGGACGCGGCGGCGCGGGCTGCGGCCTGGCAACGGGCCGCGGGGCGGGCTTCGGCGGCGCAGGTTGTGGCTTCGGCGGGGGCGGCGCTGGCTGCGGCGGCGCGGGTTCCACGACCGGCTCAGGCTCCGGTTGCGACTCACCCAGTTGGGGCGCGACATCGGGCGCAGCTTGCGCTGCGGGATCGGGCGACGTCGACTGATCCGCGATCTCTTCCGAGAACGTCACTTCCATCCGTTCGGGCGGCGGCTGGATGGTCTTGCCGGGTGGCGCGAGCGAGAAGGCGACGAGCAACGCAACGTGCGCCGCCGCTGCAATGATCAGCCCGGCCCCTTCCTGCTTGCTCAGTCCGCCTGCGCTGGAATCTCGCATCCTATCAAGCCTATTGCGGTGCGGATGAACTGTTGGTGACCAGCGAGATCGATTTGAAGCCCGCTGCGTTCAATTCGCCCATCACGGCGGCAACCCGGCCCCAGTCGAGCACACGGTCAGCCCTGAGCGTCACCAGCGGTGGCTTCGGACCACGATCAAGGCCCGCAAGGCGATCTGCCAATTCTCCCGGCGCAAGCTGCTGATCGTCAAGGAACACCACGCCTTGCGCATCGATGCTGACGGTGATCTGATCCTGCTGCTGGTCCAGCGGATCGGCCTTGCTGTCGGGCAGGTCCACCGGCACACCTGCCGCCAGCATCGGCGCGGTGACCATGAAGATGATCAGCAGCACCAGCATGACATCGACCAGCGGCGTCACGTTGATCTCGCTCATCGCCGCGCGACCGCCCCGACCTCGCCGCCCACGGCCCGCGCCGCCGCCTGTGCCCATGGACATCGCCACGGCTCAGGCCTCCAGTTCGCGGCTGAGCGAGGCGTGGAAGCGATCGGCAAAGCGGTAAAGCCGCGTTTCGAAGCGGTTCACGCGGTGCGAAAAGCGGTTGTAGGCGATGACCGCCGGGATGGCCGCGAACAGGCCAATGGCCGTGGCGAACAGCGCTTCGGAAATGCCGGGAGCCACCACCGCGAGCGAGGAATTCTGCTGCGCGCCGATGTTGAAGAAGCTGTCCATGATCCCCCAGACCGTGCCGAACAAGCCCACGAAAGGCGCGACCGAACCGACGGTGGCAAGAAAGTTCAACCGGCTGGCCAGCGCATCGGTTTCGGCAACGACCGCTCCTTCCAGCGCGCTCGACAGGCGCTGCCGTGTGCCTTCGCGGTCGATTGCCTTGCCTGAGGTCGATCGCCGCCATTCGGCCAGGGCAGCGTTGACAAGCCGCGCCGAAGGCAGGTCACGCCCCTTGTTGTCCTTCTGGAACTGGTCGATATCGCGCGCTTCCCAGAACTCGCGTTCATACTTGTCGCAATTGCGCTGGGCGCTGCCCATTTTCAGCGAAAAGCCGATGATGATCGTCCATGTCCACACACTCGCCAGCACCAGCCCCGCCATTACCGCCTGCACGACGTAATCGGCATCGAGGAACAACTGCACCGGATTGAGCGAAGTGGGCGCGAAGGAAACGCCTTGGCTTAACAACTCGAACGTCATGCGGATTGTAGTCCTTCAGATTCGGAAAAGACGGTCTGGAAAGCTGCCACCCATTCGCGCGGCTGGCGACGCGGGCGACCGTTCGGGGCAACGAAAGCGACACGCACTTTCGCTTCGCACAGGAGCGTTTCATCCCTGAACGCACGCTGCACGATGCGGCAGGAAGCGGGCGAAAGTTCGGCAACGTGGCTATTGATCAGTACGCTATCATCCAGCTTTGCCGGGCGAAGATAGCGCAAATCCATGGTGCTGACCGCATAGGCCCCCTCACCCGCTTCATGCGCGGCGCGCTGGTCAATCGCCAGCAGACGGAGCATGTCTGACCGGGCGCGTTCGAACCAGCGCAGATAATTGGCGTGATAGACCACGCCCGAAAGGTCCGTGTCCTCGAAATAGACGCGGACCGCGAACAGGTGCTGGCTACCGTCAAAAAGACCGGAAGAAGGCTGGGGCAAGGTCATGCGACACGGACTCTACCCTTGCGACGAGTCGAAGGGCAAGGGGCGGTTAACGTCCTGACCCCGCGAAAGTCCGTTTCAACGCACGAGCATCGGGCCGAGCGGCTTTCCGGCGAATAGATGGACGTGCAGGTGCGGTACTTCCTGATGGCTGTCCGTGCCTGCATTCGAGAGCAGGCGATAACCCGGCGCAACCAACCCCATGTCGCGCGCGACTTTGCCCACGGCGCGCACGAAACCGGCAATTTCGGCGTCGCTCGCCCTGGCCGAGAAATCGTCCCAGCTGACATAGGCGCCTGTGGGAATCACCAGAACATGCGTTGGCGCTTGCGGATTGATATCGTGGAAAGCCAGCGCGAAATCGTCCTGATAGATGGTCTTGTTGGGGATTTCCCCACGCAGGATTTTCGCAAAGATGTTCTGGTCGTCATAGGGCTGCGTCGCGTCAACGGCCATGTCAGTTGCTCCTGCCAGCTTTTTCGGCAATGCCCGATGTGCCTTCGCGGCGCTGCAATTCCGCCAGTACGTCGGCCAGCGGCACTTGCCGGGCGGCAAGCAGTACCATCAGGTGGAATATCAGGTCGGCAGCTTCACCCACAAGTTCGGCGTGATCGCCTGCCAGTGCGGCGATGACGGTCTCGGTGCCTTCCTCGCCCACCTTCTGCGCGATCTTGGCGATGCCCCTGGCATTGAGCTTCGCGACATAGCTCGCCGAAGGATCGCCCTGCATGCGCTGGGCAATCGTGGCTTCAAGGCGGGCGAGAGTGTCGCTGTGTTCCATGCGCAACGCCATGAAACGCCTGTTCGCGCCGGTCAAGCCAGCAGCGTCACTTCCGCCGCTTGGCAACCTGCCTGCCGACAACCAGCCCGACCAGACCCAGCGCGAACAGCGCGCCATCGGTGGGTTCAGGAATGGAAATGCCTGCCGACTGCGCGAGCGCAGGCGTGGCGAAAGCGAGGAGCGCAGCAAGGGCAAAGGATATGCGAAGCACGGGGGGTGACCTGATCTGGCAAACCGTGTGTGGTTCACGCCTTGCCCTGCCAGAGCCTGTGATTCGGTATAACCCCTTATATCGTATGGTTAATGACCCATTACGGGACTGACCGAAGGATTACGAACGCGCAGGCAATCCCGCGCTGCGCAAGGCGGCGTGAGCCTCGGCAATCGAGTGTGTGCCGAAGTGGAAGATCGAAGCCGCCAGTACCGCGCTGGCATGGCCCTGCGTGACCCCTGCCACGAGGTGATCGAGTGTACCGACACCGCCGCTGGCGATGACTGGAACCGGCACGGCATCGGCAATCGCACGGGTCAGTTCAAGATCGTAGCCCGCTTTCGTTCCATCGCCGTCCATTGATGTGACCAGCAATTCGCCAGCGCCCAGTTCGGCCAGTTTCACCGCATGGGCCAGCGCGTCGATCCCGGTCCCCTTGCGCCCGCCGTGGGTGAAGATTTCCCATTTCCCCGGCGCAACCCGCCGCGCATCGACCGAGCCGACCACGCACTGCGCGCCGAACTTCTCGGCGATGTCGCGCACCAGTTCTGGCCGGGCGACGGCGGCGGAATTGACCGCAACCTTGTCCGCCCCTGCCAGCAGCAGAGCGCGGGCGTCTTCCACCGCGCGGACTCCGCCGCCCACAGTCAGCGGCATGAAGCAGACCTCGGCGGTGCGCGCGACGACATCGAGCAGCGTACCGCGTCCTTCGTGCGTGGCGGAAATGTCGAGGAAGCACAGTTCGTCTGCGCCCGCCTTGTCATAGGCGCGGGCCTGTTCGACCGGATCGCCCGCATCGCGCAGATCGACGAAATTCACGCCCTTGACCACGCGGCCATCGCGGACATCAAGGCAGGGGATGACGCGGACGCGGACGGTCATGGAACTAGCTCCGGGTGGCAGCGCGCATCCTTCGACAGGCTCAGGATGAGCGGACTTTCACATTATCACAAAACCCCGTTCGTGCTGAGCCTGTCGAAGCCCGCGCGCGGCGCTTGTGGATTTCAGGCTTCCGCCATCGCAATCGCAGCGGCCAGATCGAGCCGACCTTCGAACAGCGCCCGCCCTGTAATCACGCCCTCGATCCCGTCGACTTCGTGGATCTTGAGCATGCGGATATCGTCCAGACCCTTCACGCCACCGCTGGCGATCACCGGAATGTCCACGCGGCGGGCCAGTTCGACGGTCGCTTCGATATTCACGCCCTTGAGCAGGCCATCACGGCCAATGTCGGTGAACAGCAGGCTGGCAACGCCCGCATCTTCGAACCGGCGGGCGAGATCGACCACCGACACATCGGACACATCGGCCCAGCCCTCGGTGGCAACCATGCCGTCGCGCGCGTCCACCGCCACGACGATGCCGCCGGGAAATTCCTTGGCCATATCCTTGACGAATTGCGGGTCTTTCAGCGCCGCCGTGCCCATGACCACGCGCGAAACGCCGAGGTCGAACCAGCCCGAAACCGCCTCGCGCGTGCGGATTCCACCGCCGAGCTGGACGTGGCCAGTGAACGCCTTGAGGATGCCTTCCACCGCCTCGCGATTCTCGGCCCGGCCCGCGAACGAGCCGTCGAGATCGACCACATGGAGGAATTGCGATCCGGCCTGTGCGAACAAAGCCGCCTGATGCGCGGGATCGTCGCCGTAAACGGTCGCGCGATCCATGTCTCCTTCGGCAAGGCGGACGACCTGGCCAGCTTTCAGGTCAATGGCGGGAAAGACGATCATGGACCGCGCGCCTAGCACCGCTTCGGCTTGGCGTGAAGGTGGGTTTCGCGTGTGGGCGCGCAGAAGTTGCAGCAGGTTCGCGCAAAGGCAGCAAGAGCAAAAAGGCGCGAAGATGGTCCCCCTGCGACAACGCCGCCTTTCACCCGAACCGGTCCAAATCAAGATGCGATCCGCACAGCACCTATCGGCCAATACGCCCTCCTTAGCGCCTTCCTTTTCTTGGCGCCTTTGCGCGAAACACTCTTACCTGAATGCCTCCTTCGGAACATGTGTGATCCGACAGGCAAGGTCAGCTTCACCCGAAGCGACGATGAAGCGTTCGCCAGCATCGACGATGCCGGTCGTGAACACCACGTCGCGCAGATAAAGCAGGTCTTCGAGCGGGCGGGTCAATTCGGCGTCCGGTTCTAGCAACGGCGCGTGGCTGCCCGCGATCACTTGCGATGGATCGTGCGGATCGAGCAGCGACCAGTACGTGCGATAGATGCCGACGATCTCCTTGGGTTCCACGCCGTGCCACAGCGTCAGCCACCCCCTCTGTCCGCCAATCTCCGTCATGACCGGCGGTGCGCCCCCGCCGATCCGCGCGGTCGCCGCGGTGCCCGAATGCGGACGGATGCCGGGATTGATATGCGGCCGCCAGTGCAAGGCATCGGGTGATGTCGCAAGATTTATCGAAGGGCCTGCGCGCCATTCACTGCCGGGAGGATAGGCAAAATAGAGATCGCCCAAGGGGCGGGTCTGCGCCCAGTATTCACCCCGAATCAACCCCTCGAAAATCAGCATGTCCTTGTTCTGGTGGTCCAGCACGATGCCTTCGAAGGTCCAGTCCAGCCCGTTGTGCGACGAATAGAGGGTTGTCGAATGGCGTTCCGGGCTGACCGAGCAGGTCGTCATCAGATAGGCGCCATCACCCATTTTCGAAATTCGCGCATCTTCAATCCCATAGGCCTGGTAGGTGCCCTGTGGCGCGATAGCCTTGTCATAGTGGGCTGCGACCACATCGAGACCATCGGCTGACATTTCAACCGGCAGCAGCCATGACAGCGAAGTCAGCGCCATGACCTTCCACCCTCCGCCATGCAGCAGGAACTTGCGCGGGTCCGACGTGTCCGCAAGCTCCAGCGGCCAGGCATCGATGACGTAACCGCCATCGTGCCAGCGGATCGCGTGAACCTTTCCGTCCCTGATCGGGTGGCGCAGCGCTTCGGCAACCCGCACCATGAGCAGCAGGTTGCCGTTGGGCAGAACGGTCATGCCGGGATTGAAAGCGCCCAGCACAAATGTTTCCGCCCCGAAGTGCCCCGCCAGCGGCGACCGTTCAAGGTCGACCATGAATGGTGTGAACACGAGACGATCAAACGGAAACTTGCTCATCGGCGCGAAAACTCCTTCTCAAAGGGAAGGAAGTCCCTGCATCCCGTCAGGTTCCCTCAGGCCGCCCCGTCAAGGCTTCCATTCAAGGAAACGCGTCAGCATGGCAAGGCCATAGCCCTGGCTCTTTTCCGGGTGGAATTGTACGCCAAGGATGTTGTCGCGCGCCACCGCCGCAACGATCCCGCCGCCATGATCGCTCATCGCCGCGATGTGTGCGCCCTCTTCGGCTACGAAATGGTAGGAGTGCAGGAAATAGGCTTCGCCCGGTTCGACCAGTTCCGCACCACCGGGATGCGGCATCGGCGCTACATCGTTCCAGCCCATGTGCGGCACCTTGATCGTGGGGTCCGCAGGTTCGATGGCGCGCACTTCGCCTCCGATCCAGCCAAGGCCGTTGGTCACGCCGTGCTCCACGCCGCGATCCGCCAGCAGTTGCATGCCCACGCAAATGCCCAGGAACGGCGCAGCGCCCACCAGCACCCGCTCTTCCAGCGCATCGATCAGCCCCGGAACACCCGCCAGCGCGCCGATGCAGTGTCGAAAAGCGCCGACGCCCGGCAGGACGATGCGGTCAGCGGTCCGCACGACACTGGGATCGGCGGTAACGACCACGCCCTCAGCGCCGGCCGCCTTCAGCGCATTGGCGACCGAGCGCAGGTTGCCCGCGCCGTAATCCACCAGTGCGAGGGTATCAGCCACCGAGGATGCCCTTGGTCGAAGGCACGGCGTCGGCCTTGCGCGGGTCTATCGCCACGGCCTGCCGCATCGCGCGGGCGAAACCCTTGTAGATGCCTTCGACGATGTGGTGATTGTTCGAACCGTAAAGGCTTTCGATATGCAGGGTGATCCCGGCGGCCTGCGAAATCGAAGCGAACCAGTGTTCGAACAGTTCGGTGTCCATCTCGCCAAGGCGGGGTTGTGTGAAAGCTGCCTTCCACACGAGCACCGGGCGGCCCGAAATATCCAGCGCGACGCGACACAACGCCTCGTCCATCGGCGAATAGGTGTGGCCGTAGCGGGTGATGCCCTTCTTGTCGCCCAGCGCCTGTGCGATGGCCTGGCCCAGCGCAATGGCGCTGTCCTCAGTCGTGTGGTGCTGGTCGACGTGAAGATCGCCCTTCACCCGGCATTCGATATCGATCAGCGAATGACGGCTGAACTGCTCGATCATGTGATCGAGAAAGCCGATGCCGGTCTCCACCTTGTAAATGCCCGTCCCATCGAGGTTCACCGACACGGCAATGTCGGTTTCCTCGGTTTTTCGCGTGATCGATCCGGTGCGCATGAACGCGCCTATACGCCCCTCCTCTTGAGAATCAATCACCGTGCCCACTTGACCCGAAACGCAGCCAAGGCCAGTTGTGGCGGCATGAGCGATGCACCCGACAGCCTGATCCCCTACGACGAAATCGTGCAGGAGGCCCTGCGCGCGGTCGTTGGCCGGGTTCTGGGCCAGGTAGCGGCAGGCGGCGGCATGTTGCCGGGCACGCACCATTTCTACATCACGTTCAAGACCGGCGCGCCCGGCGTGGACATTCCGCAGCGGCTGCGCGAACGCTTCCCGGATGAGATGACGATCGTCCTGCAAAACAAGTTCTGGGATCTCAAGGTCGAGGAAGACCGCTTCAGCGTGGGTCTTTCGTTCAACCAGATCCCGTCGATCCTGCTGATCCCGTTCTCCGCGATCACCGCCTTCGTTGATCCTGCCGTCGATTTCGGATTGCAGTTCCAGGCTGTGGTGGATGACGAAGCCGAGCCGGTCGACGCTGCCGAGAACGATTCGCCGGAACAAGCCGACGAAAGCACCGTTGAACGCAGCGACGACGGATCGAACGTCGTCACGGTTGATTTCGGCAAGAAAAAGTAGGGCGCACCCCGCCCGCTAGCAAAGGCAAGGGCATGGTCAAGAAGAGTGGCGTCAACAGTCGCGACAGGGCAACCCAAGCGGCCAAAGGGGCCATCGACAAGGTGCCTGCCCCCAGCCCCAACCCGATGACGAACCTGATCCTTGCCGATGTTGCCCTTCGCGCAGGCGGTGCCTTGTTGCGCCATGGCGTGGAGCGGGGGCTGATCGGCACGAAGCTCGGCAAGAAAAAGGCCGGGCGCGTGATCAAGGGCCGGACCATGATGCAGACGCTGGTCGGCACCGCCATTGCGCGCATTGCCACGCGTTCGGTCCCCGGTGCCATCATCGTCGGCGGCGGGATGCTGGCAAAGACGCTCTATGATCGCAAACGCCGCACCGAAGCCGAAGTCGAAGGCACGGCGGCACTGGAAGAACAGGTCGCGCGCGGCAAGAAGGCCTGATTCGCAACCGCCACATCAAGAACTTCCACAATCGGGTTATCGGCCCATCGCAGGCCGGGGACGGGATGGGTCACATCCCAATGGGCTGCAAAAGCCCGCCGCGCTGACCAGTGCAGGCCGGGCAACGGCCTTGCCCCGCGCCACAGCAATCCTGCAAGGATCGGCTGCACACCTTCGGCGCGCAAGTCCTGGGTCGCAATATCCTGGAGCCGCTCCGTCCGTCTACCGCGCACCTCAAGCATGACCCGGCAGGCCCAAATGGGCATGTGAACCGCGCTGACCCACATTTCGTTGGGATCATGTGGCACGGCGCCCTGCCATCCCTGCCCCGCGCAATCCCGTCGCCAGCCATCAGCAAACGCCACGAATTCGGCGCGGTGGAGATCGGTCAGCACTTCCCTGCCATCCTGCATCCGTCCCGGCGCGCAAGCCTCCCGCCCGTAAATGCGCGCGCCGATGGGAAACATCCCATGACCACCGCCTGCGATCATGCGGACCTGGGTCTTGCGCCCGTTCAGCAGCGCGCGCGCGGTGGCAGGGTCGAGGATGATCGATGGCGTCATCGCGTTCTCATCCATGGCATCGCCGGGCACTGCAAGCCGCGATTGTGATGGAACACGGCTTGACCATCGGGCGGCGGTTGCGGCACTAGCGCGCATGCCTGCAACGATCCCGCACGACGATACCCTGCACCGCCGGGGCCTCATGTTCATCCTTTCCTCGCCGTCTGGTGCCGGCAAGACCACGATCGCGCGCAAATTGTTGAGTGAAGACAACGAGATCGCCATGTCGGTTTCGGTAACCACGCGACCGATGCGGGATGGGGAAGTCGAAGGCCGGGACTACTTCTTCGTCGATCAGGCCGAATTCGACCGCATGGTGAATGCGGGCGAGTTCTACGAATGGGCGACGGTCTTCGGCAATTGCTACGGTACGCCCAAGGCCCATATCCGTGATCGCCTGAAGGCGGGCGGCGATGTGCTGTTCGATATCGACTGGCAGGGCACACAACAATTGCACCAGAAAGCGCAGGCCGATGTGGTGCGCGTGTTCATCCTGCCCCCCAGTCTGGAGGAACTGAACCGCCGCCTGACCGGTCGCGGTACTGACAGCGCCGACGTGATCGCCGCCCGCATGGCCCGCGCCCAGGCGGAAATCAGCCACTGGGACGGCTACGATTACGTCGTGATCAACGACGACGTGACCGGATGCTTCGAGAAAGTGCGCGAGATTCTGGCTGCCGAACGCATGCGCCGCACCCGCCAGACCGGTCTTATCGATTTCGTGCGCGGATTGATGCGGGGCTGAACGGCCCGGCTTTGCCGGAGAGCAACCGATGTCGGGCAAACGCAGGCTCAAGGTGTTCTTCGATGGCGGTTGCCGCCCCAATCCCGGCCCGATCGAAGTGGCGGCAGTGGTGCGCGGGAAAGTGCATATCCGCGATGATCTGGGCCACGGTTCCAACAGCGATGCCGAGTGGCTGGCGCTGCTTCATGCGCTGGAAATTGCACAAGCGACGGGCGCGCACGACTTTGAACTGGTGGGCGACAGCGTACCGGTGATCGCACAGGCCAATGGCATCGCAAAAGGCCGCTCGGCTGCCGGCAGGGCGCATTATGCGCGATTTGTCACGTTGGCTGAAGTCCACCCACCCGCGCGCATCCGCTGGATCAGACGCGCGCAGAACCTTGCAGGAATAGCGCTGGCGGCGCGACACGAGCGGTGATGGGAAGTGGGCAACTAGAGTCTCGTGCGTTTAATCTGGATCATCGTCATTGCGAGGCCGAAGGCTGAAGCAATCCAGAGTCTGCGCAAACCGCTCTGGGTTGCTTCTTCCCGCTTCGCGGGGTTCGCAATGACAAAACCAAGGCTTATGTCTGCAAACGGCATAATGGCTTGGGAAAAGTGCCAGAGACCCATGAGGGCCTCCGGCGCAAATCCTGTTACAACGGCTGCACGTGGTGCGATCAGGCCGCTTCGGCCTTGGTGCCCGCGCGCTCTGCATTCAGCGCTTCGGCCAGCAGGAACGCCAGTTCGATCGACTGTGCGGCGTTGAGGCGCGGATCGCAATGCGTGTGATAGCGGTCCGCAAGGCCTTCCTGCGTGATCGCCACGGCGCCGCCGGTGCATTCGGTCACATCGCGGCCGGTCATCTCGATGTGGATGCCGCCCGCATGCGTACCTTCGGCGCGGTGAACGGCAAAAAAGCCTTTCACTTCGGTCAGGATCCGGTCGAACGGGCGCGTCTTGTACCCGTTATCGGCCTTGATGACGTTGCCGTGCATCGGATCGCAAGACCACACCACCGGGTGCCCCTCGCGCTTCACCGCGCGCACGAGCGGGGCAAGCCCTGCCTCGACCTTGTCATGCCCGAAGCGGCTGATCAGCGTCATCCGGCCGGCTTCGCGCGATGGGTTGAGCGTATCGAGCATCTTGAGCAGCGCGTCCGGGGTCAGCGAAGGACCGCACTTCATGCCGATGGGGTTGCCCACACCGCGCAGGAATTCGACATGGGCCGATCCTTCAAAGCGGGTGCGATCGCCGATCCACAGCATGTGTGCGCTGGTATCGTACCAGTCCCCGGTCAGCGAATCCTGCCGGGTCATTGCCTCTTCATATTGCAGCAGCAGCGCTTCGTGGCTGGTGTAGAAACTGGTGCCCTGAAGCTGCGGCACGGTGCGCGGATCGACGCCACAGGCTTCCATGAAGTCGAGCGATTCGCCGATCTTGTCCGCCATCTCGGCAAACTTCGTCGCCCACGGACTTTTGCCGATATGGTCCAGCGTCCACTGGTGGACCTGGCGCAAGTTGGCATAACCGCCGGTCGAAAACGCGCGCAGCAGGTTCAGCGTTGCGGCAGCCTGACTATAGGCGCGCAGCATGCGTTCGGGATCAGGAATGCGCGATTCCGGGGTGAAATCGATGCCGTTGATATTGTCGCCAAGATAGCTCGGCAATTCCACGCCACCGATGGTCTCGACGGGCGAAGAGCGCGGCTTGGCGAACTGCCCGGCCATGCGGCCCACTTTCACCACCGGCTGCTTGCTGGCGAATGTCAGTACGACCGCCATCTGCAACAGCACACGGAAAGTGTCGCGAATGTTGTTGGGGTGGAATTCGGCAAAGCTTTCAGCGCAGTCTCCGCCCTGCAGCAGGAAACCCTTGCCCGCAGCCACTTGCGCCAGATCAGCCTTGAGCGCGCGTGCCTCGCCGGCAAAGACCAGCGGCGGAAAGCTCGTCAGGGTCGTCTCGACCTCGTTCAGCTTTTCGGCGTTCCGATAAGCCGGCAGATGCCGTCCTTCATATCCGCGCCACGAATCCGCAGTCCAGTTCTGTGCCACTTGCTCTTCCTTTCAAGAGGCGGGGCCATAAGCCGGGCGCGGCGGAAATGCAAAGGAAGCGTTTCTGTTACCGCAATCGAAGATTTGCATAAGCCAAACTGCGCCGGATTACGTGGAGTCCACTATGGCCGATAAGCGGTTGATTGGGCCTCGTGAGGGTAGGTTAACCTGAACCATCGGCACTAAACCCGCGTTTCGGACATGTGCCGCTGTGGTGTCGTTAGCCATCACGGGATTTTCACCGCAGCCCATGTCGTGTTTCCACCGTCTTTTCCTTGCCCTCCTGCGCAATCGCGCGGGCAATATCCTGCCGCTTTCGGCGATGGCGATATTTGCGGTGGCAGCGCTGATCGGCGGGGCAATCGATATCAGCCGCGCCTGGCGGACGCAGACCCGGCTACAGGCCGCCTGCGATGCCGCCGTGCTTGCCGGTCGCAAGTCGGTAAGCACCGAAGGCTTCGACGCCAGGGCCAAGGCGCAGGCCGACACCTATTTTGCGGCCAACTTCAACGAGGATTATTACGGCGCGCGCGATACCGAATTCAGCGCCTCTTCCGCCGATAACGGCAGCACGATCGATGGCAGCGCCACGACATTCATGCCGCCCCTGCTGATGCACCTGTTCGGCTTCGGCGCAATGGAAGTGACCATCGATTGCACGGCATCGATGGGCGTTGGCAACAGCGACATCATGATGGTGCTCGACACCACCGGGTCCATGTCGTGGGCACTGGCGGGAAGTACGCAGACGCGGATGGAGGCGCTGCGCGTCTCGATGAAGAACTTCTACGATACGGTCGAAACCGCCTTGTCAGGCACCAATGCCCGCATTCGCTATGGTTTCGTACCCTATAGTTCCACGGTCAACGTGGGGCAGCTGCTGGTCGATCAGGACCCTGCCTATCTTGTCGACAGCTGGACGATCCAGTCGCGCAAACCGATCTACAAGACGGTCAAGACGCTCAGCGGGTACGGCACCCCGGCCAATGCCAGTAGCGAGACAACGACCACGCCAGTCTACACCAATTGGGCGAATTACAACTCCACGCTCTATCTCAGCCTCAACAGCTGCAACAACCACAAGCCCGCCGACACCGCCTGGACGAACAGCGGGGCGGCCACGGTCGCCAGCGTGACGACGACGAACGCTTCGGGGCAACAGGTGGTCACCACCACTACCACGCAGGTCCAGACGGCAACCCTTTACGCCTGCAACAATGCCCTGCTCAGCTACAGGCTCAAATACCGGACCGGAACACGCGAAGTCGTCCACACCGAGACGCAGACTGCGGATCCGATCTATGTGACCGCCGAAGCGTTCGACCGATGGGAATACCGCCCGGTCACTTACGATACGAGCCGCTTCAAACTGTTCGAAACGACCACGACCTACACCGGCGAAAACGCCGCTGCGGTCTCGTCGCAATGGGATGGTTGCATCGAGGAGCGCGCGACGGTCTCCGAAGACAGTTTCACGTGGTCTTCGATCAACGGGATGACGCCGACAGGCGCTATGGACCTCGATATCGACAACGCCCCGGATGGCTCAGATGCCACGCGCTGGGCGCCGTTGTGGCCAGAGGTCGCCTATATCCGTACCGTCACCTATTTCGGCACGGTTTACATGAACAGCGCGCTGCCTTCGCCCACCGGCCAGCAGGCGTCATCGTTCTGCCCCACCGCAGCCCGGCTGCTCGCGCCGATGGACAAGTCATCCTATTATGCCTTTGCGGATTCACTGGTGGCCGAAGGCGGCACGTATCACGATATCGGAATGGCGTGGGGCGGACGCCTGTTTTCGTCGGACGGCATGTGGGCAGACAATGTCCGCGAAGCGCCGGACAATGGCGGCGAGGTTTCGCGCCACCTGATCTTCATGACCGATGGAGAGATGTCGCCTTCCTATTCGACACAATCCGCCTGGGGTATCGAATACCATGACCACCGCGTGACGGACGATGGCGTGACGGGCGACACATCGCGCCACAATGCACGGTTTCTCGCCTTGTGCGAAGCGGTGAAGGCCAAGGGCATCCGCCTGTGGGTGATTGCCTTTGCCCAGACCATGACGACCGAACTCGATGCCTGCGCGTCTGACGAAAGTGCATTTACCGCGGAAAATGCCAGCAAGCTGGATGCAGCTTTCCAGTCCATCGCCAAGCAGGTGGGCGAATTGCGGGTCGTGCAATGATCAGGCGGCTTCTTGCTGACGACATGCAAGGCGCGACGATCATCGAGTTCGCCATCGTGGTGCCACTGTTCATGACGCTTTTGCTGGGGATCATGGACATCGGCCAGATGGTCTATGGCAAATCGGTATTGAGCGGTGCCGTGCGCCGCGCCGCGCGCGATTCCGCGCTGGAAACACGCAGCACATCCGAAGCAGACGCAAAAGTCCTGGACGCGATCCGCCCGGTACTGCCAGGCGTCACGATCAAGACGGCGCGCACCAGTTATTACGATTTCGCCGACATTGGCCGCCCGGAAAAGTGGAACGATGCCAATACCAGCGGCACGTGCGACAATGGCGAGGCCTATACCGATGAAAACCGCAACGGCCAGTGGGACGACGATGTCGGCCATGCGTCCAGCGAAGGCACCGCCAACGACGTTGTCGTCTATACTGTCACCGCGTCGTTTTCGCCCGTCTTCAAGGTTCCGTTCCTGCCGGAACACTGGTCGACCCGCACACTGACATCCACTGCCGTCACCCGGAATCAGCCGTTCGGGGTACAGGCGGGCTATGGCGCAAGCGCGGGGACTTGCGCATGAGCCTGCTGGACAAGATGCGCGCCATTGGGCGCGACAGTGCCGGTGTCTCGATCACCGAATTCGCCATCGTGCTGCCGGTGTTCATGACGCTGGGCATGTATGGCGCGGAAATCGCGTGGATGAATGCGGCGGCGATGGAGGCCAGCCAGGTCGCCATCGCCCTGGCCGACAACGCATCGCGCCTTGGCCAGACCGACAACAGCGGCGTGACCCCGACCATTTCCACCGACGATGTCGCTTCGGTCCTCACCGGCGCGCTGGAAGAAGGCCGCAACATCAATCTGGAAGGCGAAGGCCGCGTGATCCTCTCCAGCCTCGAAGCCCACCCGGTGACCGGCAAGCAATACGTTCACCGGCAGCAGTGCAAGGGCAACCTCAAGAAAAGCTCGTCCCACGGCAAGCCCGATCCGTTGGGTAGCGCCTTGTCAGGCATCGCCAATGGCCTTGCGCTGGGCAAGACCAAGGTGACCGCGCCCGCTGGCTCTGCCGTGATGGTCGCGGAAGTGTGGTACACCTACAAGGGCCTGTTCGGCACGATGTTCGTCCAGCCCTTTACCATGCACGAACAGGCAGCAGTCATCGTGCGGGACAACCGCAACCTTACGCCGGGAATCGGCAACGCCAAATCGTCGAACGACTGTTAAGGCGTCGCTTTCTCAGGCACGACCTGCAACCGCCAGCTCTTGTCCTGCTTCAGATAACGCGCGGCAAGCGCCTGCATCCGTTCGGGCGTGGTCTGGCTGTAATCGTTCAGGATCGTGCGGATCGCAGCGATCTTGCGCGGATCGTTGGCCGCGCCTTCCAGCTGGAACATGTAGAACCCGTTGCCGGTGCTGGCGCGCGTGATCAACTGCTTGAGCGGCTCTGTCACCCGGCCCACTTCGTCCACCGTCGGCGGGCTGGCGGCAAGATCGGCCGCGATCTTGTCAGCCGCGGCAAAGAACGCTGCGAAATCGGTGGGTCGCAACTGCACGGTTGCGGCGATATACCCGCCTGATGGCAAGTCCAGCGGCCAGCTTGAACCCACTTGTGGTGCATAGCTGGCGCCGGTCTTTTCGCGCATCGCATCGAACAGGCGGTTGTTGAATATCTGCGCCAGGATTTCGAGTTGCCGACTTTCCCGCACACCCGCCTGCCCACCGCCGGTCGGCCATGCCACGACTGCCGCCGCCTGCGAAGGATCGCCGCGATGGGTCAGCACCAGCGGCTCCGCATTATGCGCAGGGATCGAAGGCGCAAGCGCCGAGGCAGGAGCAGCCGTCCGCGCAGGCAAGGCACCAAAGGTCTTTTCCAGCGATGCCAACGCCTGTTCGCGGTTGAAATCGCCGAACAGATCGATCTCGATCGGGCCTTGCGCCAGCAATGGCTCCCATGTCGCGCGGAAGCCTTCCGGCGTTACCTTGTCGAGTTCTGCCGGGTTGGGCGTGGCATAGCGCGGATCGCCATCGCGCAACAGCCAGGTGAGATCACGGCCCAGCACCGCCATCGGCGATGAGTTGTAGCTTTCGTATTGCAGCTTTGCCGCTGCCCTGGCGCGCAGGACGGGGTTCGGGTCCCAGCGCGGCGTCACCAGTTTGGCCGCCATCAGGTAAAGCTGGTCTTCAAGGTCGGCGGGGCGCGTATCGGCAGACATGCGGAACGCGGTGTCGTCGATATCGAAATCGAGGCTCAGCTTGCGCCCGGTGGCGAGCCGATCAAGATCGTCGCGGCCCAGCGTACCGATGCCGCTGTCCATCAGCGCCACCGATCCCATCGGGCCATAGACCGCATCCTGCGGCCTGATCGCCGAATAGCCGCCGCCGAACCGCACCTTGACGATGATCCGCCCCGGCTCTGCATCGTTGGGCCACAACAGGACCTTGACCCCGTTCGCCAATTCAACCTGTTCGATCCCCAGCAGGCCGATCGGCCGCGCCGAAGCCACAGCGCCCTTTGGTCCCACGGGTGGCAAGTCTGCGAAACTCAGCGAATTGGCAGCCACGCGACTGCCCGAAGCCGCATCGACGGCAGTGGTCAGCGCTGCGCGCAATGCCGCCTCATCCGCTTCGCCCGCCTTGGGCGTGATCATCATCGGACGGATCACCGTGCCCTGGAACAGCTTGCGCGTGCTCGCCAGCACTGCCTCCGGCTTGAACCGGGGGATGGACTGCCTGAAGATGTCATAGACGGTATCGGGGTTGGCCACCGTCTCGCGGATATCGACCGCGTTGACGATGTCGTCCGCCGCCTTCGATCCGGCGATGGTCGATTGCGTTTCCACGCCCACCTTGAACGCCACTTCGAACTCGGCCACCTCGCGGTCAATCTCTTCCTGAGAAGGCGCCGTCGCCAAAGCATCGGCGATAACCGAGCGAACATCGGTAACGGCGCTTTTCCAGTCCTCGCCCAGCGGCGTGACCGTGACAATGGTCGCGTCGGCCGATCGCGAAAGCTCCTGCTTCATTTCGTCAACCGAGGCGACGAGATAGCTGCCGCCACCACGGGCACGTCCTTCGAGGCGGCGGTTGATCAGCGCGAGCGCGAGCCGATCCACCATCAGTCCCTGATTGTAGGCGATGGTATCGTTGACCTTCACCCAGGGGCGCAGGATGGCCCAGTTGACGATGCGCGGCAGATCCGGCTCGACCAGAACTTTCGCCTCGCCCACCGGATTCTTCGGATCGACGCCAGCCGGGGCAACGGGCTTGCCGAAATTTGGCTGCGGCGGCTTCTTTCCCGCCACCTTCCAGCCGCCAAACCACTGTTCGATGCGCGCGATCAGCGCTGCAGGATCGGCATCGCCCGCCACCACGATCACGGTATTGTCGGGGCGATACCACTTGTCGTGAAACGCCTTGATCGCCGCTGCATTGGCGGCTTCCAGTGTCTGCGGCGTGCCGATGGGATTGCGCGAGGCGAGCAGCTGGCCCTTGAAGAACAGGTCGCGCGTCTGGTCCAGCACACGCGATTGCGGGCTGGTGCGTTCGCGCATTTCGGCCAGCACGATCGGTACTTCGGTCTTCACGCCATGGTCGGTGAACACCGGCGCCATGATCATGCCCGACAGCAGCCTGAACGTCTCGTCCAGCTTTTCGGGTGAGGCTTGCGGAATATCCAGCTTGTAGACGGTCTGCGTCGGGCTGGTCTCGGCATTGGTATCGCTGCCGAACGTGGCACCCAGCCGCTGCCAGGTAGGGATCGTCTCGCCTTCCTTGAGATATTTCGATTCGCGGAAGGTCAGGTGTTCCAGCAGGTGTGCATACCCACGCTGGGCATCGGTTTCATACATCGACCCTGCATCCACAAGGACGCGGATCGAAACCTGTTCGGGCGGCACGCCATTGTGCCGAACGGCATAGCGGATGCCGTTCGGCAGGACGCCGAAGGTCCATTGCTTGTCCTGCGGGACGTCCGATCCCTTGTAGAGCCACGGAACCTCTGCCTTTGCCGGCGCGCGGGCATCGATCGGGGCCGCGGACAGCAGCAGGAGCGGAAGGAGAAGGCCAAGGCGCAGGGCGCGCGTTTTTGGGGATTGCATCGCCCGACTATAGGTAGCCTTGGGATTAAGGACCAGTGAATAGACCTGTTATTGCGGGCTTTCCATCGAGCCTTGTTGCGCACCTTGTTCGGCACGCATCGCCTCGACTTCGGCAGAAGTCTTGAAATCGACCAGTTCGACCTGGAATACGAGGTCGGAATTGGCTGGAATCGGGCCGGATACTTCAGCACCATAACCCAGTACCGCCGGGACGCAGAAGCGCCAGGTGCTGCCCTTGGCCATCATCTGCAAACCTTCGGAAAAGCCGGGAATGACTCCTTCGACCGGGAAAGCGGCCTGCATCGCCTGATCGAAGACGGTCCCGTCAGCGGCAAGATAACCGATGTAATTGACCAGCGCGAAATCCGCCTTGGCGGGTCTTGCCCCCTCGGCAGGCTTCAGTGTCATCGCCCCCAGCCCGCTGGCGGTCTTTATCGTGCACAGACGCTGGCTCGCGCTCACCACCGGGTTCAGCGGTAGCGGAATTGCCTGCATCGAAGGGACCGGCGGCTTGGGCGGCGCGGCGGCCACAGCAGTCGATGCAATTGCGATGAACAGGACAGGGGCGATGCGGCTCAGAGCCTTGGCGAAGGTCGTCATGGCTCCCGCATAGGCGCTGGTGTTGATCTGCGCCATGCGCCGCCTTGCGGATAAATCGAAAAACCCGGCGCGAAACGCAAATACGACTCATTTCGTCCACTTGACCCCGCTTGTGGCAGGCGTACATGCGAATCATGTTCATAGAGACCGAAACCACGCCCAACCCCGCCACGCTCAAGTTCCTGCCCGGAGAACTGGTGATGGCCACTGGTACGCGCGAATTCACTTCGCCCGAAGCGGCAGAGGCATCGCCGCTGGCGCAGGCCCTGTTCGATCTGGGCGATGTGACCGGCGTATTCTTCGGGCGCGATTTTGTTTCGGTGACGGCTGCTCCCGGCGTCGAATGGGCCAGCCTCAAGCCGCAGGTGCTTTCGCTGCTGCTCGATCATTTCGTGGCACAGGCACCGCTGTTCACCCCCGGCAGTGCCGCTGGCATCGCGGTGCCCGCTGAATCCGATGATTTCAGCGACGATCCGGCAGATGCAGAAGTGATCGAACAGATCAAGGACCTGATCGAGACCCGCGTCCGCCCGGCGGTTGCCAACGATGGCGGAGACATCATCTATCGCGGCTTCCGCGAAGGCGTGGTCTACCTGCAGATGCAGGGGGCGTGTTCAGGTTGCCCGTCATCCAGCGCAACGCTGAAGAACGGCATCGAAAGCCTGCTCAAGCACTACGTCCCCGAAGTCAGCGAAGTGCGCGCTGCCTGACGCGATGCGGACTCTGGTGATCGACAGCGCAACGGAAAGTTGCTCGATCGCCCTGATCGAGGATGGCCGACTCGTCGCCGGAGAATGCCTGACCCTCGGCCGCGGCCATGCCGAACGGCTTGTTCCGATGATCGCCAGTCTGCCCGGCAAAGGCCGCGCGGACATCATTGCGGTCGATGTTGGCCCCGGCAGTTTCACCGGCATTCGCGTAGGCCTTGCCGCGGCCAGAGCGCTGGCGATGGCATGGGGCGCGCGGCTTGAGGGCTTCGAGAGCCTGTGGCTGGTCGCCGCCATGGCGCAGGCCGAACACCCCCGCAGCCCTGTCGACGTGTGCATGACGGGCGGCCACGGCGAATGGTTCTTCCAGCCGTTCGGCCCCGACGGCCTGCCAGGCGCAGCCCTGGCCTCGCTCCCGCCGGCCGAGGCGATCTCACGTTCGACCGCTCCGATTGTCGCGGGCAGCCAGGCAATGGCCATTGCCCAAGCGCGATCGGACACTCTGGCACTCGATCTGCGGCCGGATGCACGGCGCGTGGCACTGCTGCCAGTGACCGCATTCCATGCCGATCCAAGGCCGAGCTATGGCCGCGCGCCGGATGCGCGACTGCCGGCAGCGGCCTGACCGCAGACCCACACGCCGATGATCGCACCGCCTGACGACATTGATCGGATCATGTCTGTCATGGAGCGCGCTTTTCCCCCTGAATTTGGCGAAGCCTGGAACCGCAGGCAGGTTGGCGACGCCTTGACGGTCGGCAATTGCCGCTACGGGTTGATCGGACCTGATGGTTCGGATGTACTTGACCCGAATACCGATACGGCTGGCTTCTTCATGGGCCGCAGTATTCTTGACGAAGAAGAATTGCTTCTGTTCGCAATCGCACCGCAATACCGCCGCCAAGGACTTGGCCGGCAACTATTGCAGCGCTTCATCAATCAGGCGCGCGCCAATGGAATGGCGCGGATTTTCCTTGAGATGCGACGCGATAATCCGGCCAGTTATCTCTATGCGGCGCATGGTTTTCGGGAAATCGGTGTTCGTCCAGCTTATTACCGCACCGCAGCAGGCAGTCGCATCGATGCCATCAGCCAGGAACTGGTCTTTGATGATTGAACAGATACTTGACGAGATTTTGCTAAGTGCAAAACCGCATTAAAAAAAGTTGAATCCTATGGTTGTATCCTTGATCGACTCGACTATAAAAGGTGATCCACATCACCTTTTATATCTTGAAATAACCAAAGGCTCGATACGAGCAAACACAGAAGGTTGGTTCGCAATGAGTGAAGTTCAAATCGACATGCGTGAAACCCTGATCACGCTCACGTCGGACATCGTGGCTGCACATGTCAGCAACAACAGCGTCGCCGTCAGCGACCTGCCCGTCCTGATCAGCAACGTCTATACGGCGCTTGCTGGCCTTGATCAGCCTGTTGCTGCTGAAGAGCCGATGCCTGAGCCGGCCGTGTCGATCCGCTCTTCGGTCAAGAACGATCACATCGTCTGTCTGGAAGATGGCAAGAAGCTCAAGATGCTCAAGCGCCACCTTTCCACGCGCTACAACATGACGCCGGACCAGTATCGCACACGCTGGAATCTCCCGGCCGATTATCCGATGGTCGCTCCGGCTTATGCTGAAAAGCGCCGTGAACTTGCCAAGAAGATCGGCCTGGGCCGCAAGCCTGCACCAAAGCGTGGACGCAAGCCTGCCGCTGCGTGACCTGCGAAAAATATAGACGGCGCAATTGCATTGCGCACTGTTGAAGATTCGGCCCGCCGCTCTATAGTTCGGCGGGCCGATTTCTTTTCGGCTGTTTTTTTGACGGATTCCCAGTGCACCAGGCCATCGACATCGAAGCTCTCTGCGCAGAGCGTGGACTGCGCATCACCGATCAGCGTCGCACCATTGCGCGTGTCCTGTCGGACAGCGACGATCATCCCGATGTAGAAAAGCTGCACGAACGGGCCGCGTCCATCGATCCCCGAATTTCGATCGCCACGGTTTACCGGACAGTGCGGCTGTTCGAAGAAGCCGGCATTCTCGATCGCCACGATTTTGGCGATGGTCGCGCGCGGTATGAAGCATCGCCTGAGGCCCATCACGATCACCTGATCGATGTCGAAACGGGCAAGGTCATCGAATTCGTCGATCCCGAACTCGAACAGCTTCAGCGCCAGATCTCGGAAAAGCTGGGCTATCGCCTGGTCGATCACCGGATGGAACTTTACGGCGTCAAGCTTGAACGGGACGGCTGACGCCGCCAGCGGAATCGGGTTTTCGCTGGCCGCAAGGTTGCGCATCGGCCTGCGTCTGTCCGCGATGCTGCTGTGGCTGATCGTTTGCATTCCCTTTTACTACGTGTGGCCGGTCCTGCGGCTGCATAACCCTTGGCCGCGCCTGTTCCTTGGCGGGATTGCGACTATCGCCGGAGCGAAAGTGCGGATCGAGGGTGCGCCTTCCCGCAAGGGCGCTTTCCTTTTGTCGAATCATGTAAGCTGGCTCGACATTCCGGTTATCGCAGGGGCCAGCGGCAGCGCCTTCGTCGCGCATTCAGGCCTTGCCGATCACGGACTGCTCAAATGGCTGTGCGATATGAACGACACCGTGTTCGTGGCGCGCCATGAACGCCGCTCTGTGCACACCCAGGTCGAACTGGTTCGTGCAGCGCTGACCGATACCGGTGCGCTGACCGTATTTCCCGAAGGCACAACCAGCGATGGTAACGGCCTGCTGCCGTTCAAGTCCTCGCTGCTGTCTGCGCTCGATCCGCCACCGCCCGGCATCGCCATCCAGCCGGTCTGGCTCGATTATGGTCCCGATGTGGCCGCCATGGCATGGATCGGCGAAGAGCCGGGGCTGGACAACTTCCTCAAGATCCTTGCGCGCCGCCGCCGCCAGCAGGTGACAGTTCACTTCCTTGCGGCCCTGGACGAGAGCGAAACCGTCAATCGCAAGACGATGGCGATCGCCGCGCGCGAACGCATCCTTGCCGCGCTTGCCCGCAAACGGTAGCCAAACGCCCCCGAATCCCGTATCGGCGCGGCCATGCCTGCATCCTCTGCCCCCAAAAGCTTCCCGAAGACATTCAGCGTCAAGAGCTTCGGCTGCCAGATGAACGTCTATGACGGTGAACGCATGGCCGAACTGCTCGGCGCGCAGGGCATGACCGCGGTCAGCGGGGGCGAGGATGCGGACCTCGTCGTGCTGAACACCTGCCATATCCGCGAAAGGGCGACCGAAAAGGTCTATTCCGACATTGGGCGCTTGCGCCGCGAAGATGGCACTGCCCCGTTGATCGCCGTTGCCGGATGCGTCGCCCAGGCCGAAGGCGAGGAAATCATGGCCCGCGCCCCCAGTGTCAAGGTCGTGGTCGGCCCGCAATCCTATCACCATTTGCCCGATATGGTGGCGCGCGCCGCCGCCGGTGGCCGTGCGACCGAAACCGATATGCCCGCACAGGCCAAGTTCGCCGCCCTGCCCAAGCGTCGGAAATCCGGCCCGTCCGCCTTCCTTACAGTCCAGGAAGGCTGCGACAAGTTCTGCACCTATTGCGTCGTACCTTACACGCGCGGCGCGGAAATATCGCGCCCGTTCAACGACCTGGTCGAGGAGGCTAGGCTTCTCGTCGCGGGCGGCGCACGGGAAATCACGCTGCTTGGCCAGAACGTGAATGCCTGGACGTCCGAGGACGACAAGGGTCGCACGATCGGCCTTGATGGCCTGATCCGCGCGCTTGCCGCCGATCCTGATCTCAGCCGCATTCGCTACACCACCAGCCATCCTAACGACATGACCGAGGGCCTGATCGCCGCGCACGGCGAGATCGACAAGTTGATGCCCTTCCTCCATCTGCCCGTACAGGCGGGCAGCGACCGCGTGCTGGCAGCGATGAACCGCAGCCACACGGTCAGCAGTTACCTGTCGCTTCTTGACCGTATCCGGGCGGTGCGGCCTGACATCGCGATTTCCGGGGATTTCATCGTCGGCTTCCCCGGTGAAACTCCGTCCGAATTCAATGAAACGGTGAAACTCGTTGAAGCGGTCGGCTATGCGCAGGCGTTCAGCTTCAAGTATTCCCCGCGACCCGGCACACCGGCGGCCACAATGGCCGATCATGTCCCCGCCGTCGAAATGGACGAACGGTTGCAGCGCTTGCAAGCCGCGCTCCAGCGCAGTTCGCTTGCCTTCAACCAGGCCAGTATCGGGCGGCGTTGCACCGTGCTGGTCGAACGTCGGGGCAAGCTGCCCGGCCAGTGGCTCGGCAAATCGCCGTGGCTGCAATCGGTGCATTTCATCGGCGATTTCGCGATCGGCGATCTGGTCGATGTGGAATTGATCGAAGCTGGGCCGAACTCGCTTTCAGGGCGTGTCTTGCAGACTCCTGTGGAATAAACGCTTTACGGGGTAATTTCGCCGCGCACTGCCTTGCGCCTGCAACTTCCCCCCCTATTCTCATGGCCAGGCCCCTTACCTGAAAGGAGAGCATGGCCCGTAAATTCCCCCGCGCCCATGATGAGGCGCATCATCGCCCGGACTACCCTCGGTCGGACTTGCACAAGCCGGATCAACACCGACGCGCCCGGATCGAAGTCGAATTCGATGAACAGACCGTGCTTGGCGCACTGTTCGGCCAGTTCGATACCAATCTCGTGCTGATCGAGAACAGGTTGGGGGTTTACATTTCGGCGCGCGGCAACCGCGTCATGATCGAAGGCCCGGATGATTCTGTCGCGCGCGCGCGCGATGTTCTCAAGGGCATGCACCAGCGACTGCTGACCGGGCAGGATCTTGATGCAGGTGCGGTCGAATCGCTGATCGCGATGTCGGTCGAACCGACGCTGGAAGGCATCATCAGCGGCATGCCCGGCGGGACACCGCCGATCATGATCCGCACGCGCAAGAAAACCATCGTCCCGCGCAGCCCCACCCAGATCGAATATATGAAGGCGCTCATTTCCAATGACGTGATCTTCGCACTCGGTCCGGCAGGCACCGGCAAGACGTATGTCGCCGTGGCGCAGGCCGTGGCGCAACTGATCTCTGGTTCTGTCCAGCGCCTGATCCTGTCGCGTCCGGCGGTGGAAGCGGGCGAGCGGCTCGGTTTCCTTCCGGGTGACATGAAGGAAAAGGTCGATCCCTATCTTCGCCCGCTTTACGATGCGCTTTACGATTGCATGCCGCCCGAACAGGTCGAACGCCGCATCGCCAGTGGCGAAATCGAGATTGCGCCCATCGCCTTCATGCGCGGACGCACACTGGCCGATGCCTTCGTGATCCTCGATGAAGCGCAGAACACCACCCCTGCGCAGATGAAGATGTTCCTTACCCGCTTCGGCCAGAACAGCCGCATGGTGGTGTGCGGCGATCCCAAACAGGTCGATATCCCCGGCGGCGTCGGGGCCAGCGGATTGAACGATGCGGTGCACCGTCTGGAAGGCGTGGACGGCATTGCCACCGTGCGCTTCAACATCGCCGACGTCGTGCGCCACCCCATCGTGGGGCGGATCGTCGAGGCATATGAGGGCAAGGACGCGTGAGCGCACCGACGCTGGAAATCGATATCGATCCCATCTGGGGCGATGCGACCGACTGGGAAGCGCTCGCCAACCGGGCTGCCGAGGCCACCGCGAAAGTGGCCCCGGAGCTCGCCCATGAAAACCTGTTGGTCAGCCTTGTCATGGCCGATGACGAGGAAGTGCACGCGCTGAACAAGCAATGGCGGGCCAAGGACAAGCCAACCAACGTCCTGTCGTTCCCGATGCTCAGCCGCGAGGAAGTGCTCAGGGCCGGGGCCAGTGAAGGCGCGCCCGGCATGTTGGGCGACATGATCCTCGCCCATGGCGTCTGCGTCCGCGAAGCTGCGGAAAAGGGAGTGTCGGTGGAGGTCCACGCCACGCACCTCATCGTTCACGGCCTTTTGCATCTGGCGGGCCACGATCACGAACTGGGTGAAGCCCAGGCCGAGGAAATGGAAAATCTGGAGCGGAAGTCGCTTGCGCTGATGGGCATCGCAGACCCATATGCGGTCGAAGACTGACAGCAGGGAGTTCCAGGTAGTGCCCGAGGGCAATGACTCCGCCGGCGAAAGCCGGTCTGGAGACGCAGACAGTAGCAGCCGCCCGCTATGGCGCGCAATCAAGGCGTTCTTTCGCGGTCCCGACCATGACCAGTCGCTCCGCGCGCAGATCGAAGAGGCCATCGACGAGCACGAGGGCGAGCCGCGCGCGGGCGGTGCGGGAAAGGGCGACCTTGTGCCGCTCGAACGCCAGATGCTCCGCAATCTCCTGCATTTCAGCGAGCATGACGCCGACGACGTAGCCATTCCGCGCGGCGAGATCGTGGCCGTGCCTGCGTCTGCCACGTTCGACGAGATTGTTGGCGCTTTTGCCGAACACGGCCACAGCCGCATGCCGGTATTCGGTGAATCCCTCGACGAGATCATCGGCATGATCCACGTCAAGGACGTGTTTGTGATCGTGGCGGGCATGCATCTTTCGGGCAAGGCTCCGCCCAAGGACTGGACCAGCCTGATGCGCCAGCCGCTGTTCGTGCCGCAGGCGCGCGGGGCGCTTGACGTATTGGCGGACATGCGTAGCCGCCGTACGCATCTGGCCGTGGTGATCGACGAATATTCAGGGACCGACGGCATCATCACCATCGAGGATCTGGTCGAGGAGATCATCGGCGAAATCGAGGACGAACACGATGACGCGCCGCAGGAGATGATCTGCCGCATCGATCCTGACACGTGGGATGCAGATGCCCGTGCCGAACTGGACGACGTGGCCGAAATGGTCGATCCCCGGCTTGCGGAAGTCGAGGAAGACGTGGATACGCTAGGCGGCCTGGCGGTAGTGCTGGCCGGTGAAGTGCCGCCTGTCGGCCGTGTGCTCGAACACGCCAGCGGATGGCGGCTGGAAGTGACAGGAGGCGACGAACGCCGCCTTACCCGCCTTCGGCTGCATGCTCCGCAGGCGGAAACGGTTGATGATGAATAGGACGAAGCGATGATCCGCCGCCTGCCACCACTGCGTTCGCTTGAGGCGTTCATCCGTGTCGTGCGCGCCGGTTCGGCAAAGACTGCGGCGGCAGAACTCGCGCTCAGCCCCTCGGCGCTGTCACGCAGGCTGGGTGCGCTTGAAGAATTCGTCGGAAAGGCGCTGTTCGAACGCAAACATCAGGCCCTGAAACTGACCGAGGAAGGCCAGCAGCTTTATGATGCGGTTGCGCCCCTGATTGACGAAATGGCCGACCGGGTGGACCGCCTGATCGATACGGGCAAGGTCATGCGCCTGCGGCTGGGCGTACTTCCGCTGTTCGGCAGCCAGCGTCTGTTCCCGCGCCTTGGTGAATTGCGCAAATTGCACCCTCAACTGCACATTGACATCGATTCAGGCCACGCCGCCGAAACCAAGCTGGGCGACACGATCGATGCAGCTATCGTCCTGTCCGAAGGGCCTGATGCCTCGCTGCATTCGGTACGGCTCGATCACAACCGCGTCCACGCAATCACATCGGTCGCCCTGGCCGAGGAACTTGGTCCGCGGCCCGACGTTGCCCGGCTTTCGAAGCAGACCTTCCTTGTCCACAACGATCTGCCGATGAGCTTCGAAGCGTGGAAGAAGGTCCTCCATCTCGAAAAGCTGGAACCGGCCGCCATCGATCATTTCGATTCCGGCCAGTTGATCCTGGAAGCCGCCGCACAAGGGCTGGGCATCGCGATCATGCATGACGATCATTATCTCCGTAGCCATGATCCCCGCCTCGCCCGGCTCTATGACATCGATGTCGACAGCCCCTACTCCTACTGGTTCGTATGCCGGCCCCGCGCACTGCAATCACGCCCCGTTCGCCTGTTTCACGACTGGATGCTGAAGGCCGGACTTTGACCGGTGTGAATACCCGCTGATCGGCAGCAAACACGCGCAGGCGGCGGCGCCTTGCAAAAGCCGTGAAATCGCCGCCCGGAATGATCGGCAAGCCCGGATGGACGGCGCGATTGTAACAATACACCTGCGCATTCACGATGCCGCCGCCCGCAACCCTGATGCGGATCGCCCGCCGCACATATTCGGACCGTGAGGGACGACGCCCGTCAAATCCCTCGTAAACATCCAGCGCGCGCAAGTGCCTGGGCTGAAAGCCGTGTCCTGCGCGATAAAGTCTGCCCGACACCCGGCCATCGCCGGTACAAAGCACGGGATACCAGCCCTGTGGCGTCTGCACACCACGCAACCGCCCGCGTACGAACGCCCGTCGCCCGCCACCTGCAAACAAGGGCAGGATCGCGCGGGTCAGCGCATTTGCATGATCGTGCATCAGGGTGCCGTAGAAGAAAAACCAGCGCCCGCGCATCGGCACCAGTGAACATGGGGCCGCCGATGCGCAAGGGGCGGTCAGTGATGGCAGGCCAGCGCCTCGACCACATCATCGAGCCGCGCAGGATCACCCAGTGCGATAATGTGGCCGTCCGACCCTGCATGCAGCGGCTCGCCATTCCAGTCCGCCATGGTGCCGCCGGCGCCTTCGACGATGGGCACCAGCGCTGCCCAGTCGTGCAGCTTCAGGCCCGCCTCGCACACCAGGTCGATCTGGCCGGTTGCCAGCATTGCATAGTTGTAGCAATCGCCACCCATGACCATGCGCTTGTGATCGGTCTTGGCAGCAAGCCCCATGAAATGCGCGCCATCATGATCATCGAAATAATGCGGTCCGGTGGTCGCCAGAGTCGCCTCGTTCAACTCGCGACACACCCGCGTCCGCACCGGCTTGCCATTCAGTGTTGTCGCCATGCCGGTGGCGCCGACCCAGCGCTCTCCGGTTATGGGCTGGTCCATCACCCCCAGCACCGGGAAGCCTTCGATCACCAGCGCGATGAGCGTACCGAAGATCGGCCGTCCTGCCAGGAACCCGGCAGTGCCATCGATCGGATCGAGCACCCAGCTGCGCCCTGAAGTGCCAGCCGTAGAGCCGAACTCCTCGCCAATGATCGTATCGCGCGGGACCTCCGCAGTCAGGATGCGGCGCATTGCTTCTTCTGCGGCCCGGTCGGCCAGGGTCACCGGGGTATCGTCGCCCTTGCGCTCTGCAATCACGGTGCGGAAATGCGGACGGATTGCCGCCGCCGCCGCATCGGCAAGGCGCATGGCAAGAGCGATGTCATGTTCAAGCTTCATGCGTTGCCTCTTCGCCTGCAAAAGGGAATTGATCAAGCCGACGAATCCCTTTGCGATACACCTTGGCTGTAACATGGGTTAGGGCGTGAGAAACCGCACAGATATATGGACCGGCGGGGGCTAGGCCGCGGCAACGGTTGTTTAAGGGGCGCAGAAGTGAGTCGCAGCAGCAAACCCGCGATCGACAGCGCGGTCGTCTCGGCCAACGGGGCTACCCGCGATGGCCAGCCGATCTCGTTCAGCCGCGCCCCTGCGCCAGATCTCGAACGCTGGGTGGGCCGCTTTTACGTTACGGTGGTAGACATGCCGGCGGGGCATCGGCTTGATTGCGGCCTGCTTAGCGACTTTGCCTCGATCAGAGTGCAATTGCGCGGCAAATGGCAGGCCACCACTGCCGAAGGCGTCAAAACGTCCGAACAGGCCGCCATGCTGTTTGGCCCGCATTCCCGGCGCATGCCGATCAGCGTGACCGGAAGCTTTGCCAGCGTTGGCGTTTTCCTGCGTCCCGGTGCATGCCACGCCCTCAATGGCCCGGAAATATCGGGACTGACCGACAACCTTGCCACATTCACCCAACTGCATATGCCCGAATCGCGCTGGCTGACCCTGTGCGATCCCGATGCCACGCCGGAGGAATGGACTCTGGCAATGGAAAACGAGATGCGCAGCCTGATCGCGGACCGTGCCGTCCGTGAACCGGACCAGATATCCGCCCGTTTCGAAGCTGCCACCTTTTCGGACCCGACCGTCTCCGTCGCCCAGTTGGCAAACGATCTGGGCGTGGAGCAGCGTCGCCTTGAGCGTATCGTGAAGCGGGACTTCGGCATGACGCCCAAGCAAGTGCTGCGCCGCGCCCGCGCGCTTGACATGGCCAGTCATTTGCGTGGTGTCGCCGATCAGGACGAGGCCGACGCGCTGGCCTTGCGCTATTACGATCAGAGCCACCTGATCCGCGAATTCACCGCGATGTTCGGGATGAGTCCACGCCAGTTTGTCGAACGGCCTCAGCCGCTGATCACCATCGGCCTCGAAACCCGGCAGAGTCGCCGCCTCGAAGCGATCCAGCGGATTGCGCCCGGCGGTATAAAGCCTTGGGAATGACGGCGCTGGTTGCGTAAGCCGCTTGTGCTGCCTATCGCCGGACAATGGCAAAAGCAGATCGTCTCGAACGTCTCGACAAGCGCCGCGCCGAAATGGAAGCGGACTATCTGGAAGCCCTGATCGAGGCGCTGCACACAACTGCTGCGGGCAAGTGGGGCCTGTTCGATCACACTGCCGACAAGATCATGCGCGCTGCCACTGCGCCGGTTATCGCCAATCTTCAGGACATCGCGGACGAAATCGCCGTGGCGCGCGAAACGCTGTTCATGGAGCCGTTCACGCTTCACGACGAATTCATGGCCGCGCGCGGCAAGCCTGGCGCGCATGCCGTGGGCGAACCGAAGCAGGCCCGCGCGTGGCTGGAACGGTTGCGGCTGGCGGCAAAGCCTTCCGCCGCCGACTAGGCCCGCGTACGCAAATTATGAATCGTCATTGCGAGGAGGCGAAGCCGACGCGGCAATCCAGAGTGTCGAACACAAAGGCTCTGGATTGCTTCAGCCTTCGGCTTCGCAATGACCCATTCGCAGGATCAATCGAACAGGCTGGAGACCGAGCTTTCATCAGCGATGCGACGCACCGCCTCACCGATCAGCGGAGCGATGGTCAGCACACGGATGCGATCGCAGGTTGCCGTCGCTTCGGTCGGCATGATCGTGTCAGTGATTACCAGTTCCTTCAGCGCCGAACTCGCTACGCGGGCAACCGCGCCGCCGGAAAGGACGCCGTGCGTGATATAGGCCGATACACCCGCCGCGCCGGCATCAAGCAGCGCCTGCGCCGCGTTGCACAGCGTACCGCCCGAATCGATGATATCGTCGATCAGGATGCACATGCGGCCCTTCACATCGCCGATGATGTTCATCACTTCGGACTGGCCGGGGCGGTCACGGCGCTTGTCGACGATGGCCAGCGGCGCATTGTTGAGCCGCTTTGCCAGCGCGCGGGCGCGCACCACGCCGCCAACGTCTGGCGAAACGACCATCAGTTCCTGCGCGCCATAACGCGTCTGGATATCTGCTGCCATGACCGGCGCGGCGAACAGGTTGTCGGTCGGGATATCGAAGAAACCCTGGATCTGTCCGGCATGGAGATCGACGGCAAGCACGCGATCGGCGCCCGCCGTGGTAATGAGGTTGGACACCAGCTTGGCAGAAATCGGTGTGCGCGGACCGGGTTTGCGGTCCTGGCGGGCATAGCCGAAGTAGGGGACCACGGCGGTAATGCGCTTGGCCGATGCGCGGCGCAGCGCATCGATGCAGATCAGCAGTTCAAGGAGATTGTCGTTCGCCGGATAGCTGGTCGATTGCACCACGAACACGTCTTCGCCACGCACATTCTCATGGATTTCGACGAAAACTTCCTCATCGGCAAAGCGGCGCACGCTGGCGTCAGTCAGCGGCATTTCGAGATAAGCCGAAATGGCGCGAGCGAGCGGCAGATTGGAGTTGCCGGCCATGATCTTCATGCGTGCGATTCCCTCGAATTCGATCCCCAAGCGGCCCTTAGCCCAAGATGACAGGTTTGCAACTCTTGCAGGCCATGCGGTTTGCCGCCTAGTGATCCATCATGGCCGACACACTTCGCATCACCCTCGCCCAGCTCAACCAATCGGTTGGCGATCTTGCCGCCAACGCCGCCGCGATGCTGGCCGTGCGAGAAAGGTCGCGTGACAGCGACCTGATCGTCTATCCCGAATTGCAGTTGATCGGCTATCCGCCCGAAGACCTGATCATGAAACCCGCGTTGATCCAGCGCGCCGCGGCAGAATTGCAGAAACTGGCCGAAGTCACCGCGGATGGCGGCCCGGCCATGCTGGTCGGCTCGGTGTTCGTGCGCGACGGCGCACTACATAACGGCGTGGCGCTGCTGGAAGGCGGGCGCATCGCCGCCACGCGCTTCAAGTATGAACTGCCCAATTACGGCACGTTCGATGAAAAGCGCTATTTCATGCCCGGTCCCCTGCCCGAACCGGTGCTGTTCAAGGGCGCCATGCTGGGCCTGCCGATCTGCGAGGACATCTGGCAACCCGATGTCTGCCGCCACCTTGCCGAACTTGGCGCGGAAATCTTTATCTGCGTCAACGGCAGTCCCTATGAAATAGACAAGGACGTGCTGCGCATCGATGGCGTGGCAAAGCGCCGCGCCATCGATACCGGCATTCCGCTGGTCTATCTCAACCGCGTGGGCGGGCAGGACGAGATCGTGTTCGATGGCGCCAGTTTCGTCGTCGGTCCCGAAGGCGCGCTGTGGGTACAGATGCCCGATTGGGAGGAAGCCATTGCGACAACCGTCTGGACGCGTACTGAATTCGGGTCGGGCCACCGCTGGCGGTGCGAGGCGGGAGAAGTCCATGACCTCGCCGAACATCCAGAGGACATCTATTGCGCAATGGTCATGGCCCTGCGCGATTATGTGAACAAGAACCGCTTCCCCGGCGTCGTTCTCGGCTTGTCAGGCGGGATCGATTCCGCGATCTGCGCCGCCATTGCGGTGGATGCACTGGGCGCAGACCGCGTGTGGTGCGTGATGATGCCCAGCATTTACACCAGTCAGGAAAGCCTCGACGATGCCGCAGGGTGTGCAAGCATGCTCGGCGTAAAACTCGATACCGTGCCGATCAATCCGGCGGTGCTTGGCTTTGCCGACATGCTGGCCCCGGTATTTGCCGACAAGCAGCCCGATCTTACAGAAGAGAACATCCAGTCGCGCATTCGCGGTGTCACGCTGATGGCGCTTTCCAACAAATTCGGCCCGATGTTGGTGACGACCGGCAACAAGAGCGAGATGAGCGTGGGCTATGCCACCATTTATGGCGACATGAACGGCGGCTACAATCCGCTGAAAGACGCCTACAAGACCACCGTCTTCGCGGTTTCGAAGTGGCGCAACGAAAAGCGTCCGAAGATCGGGCTTGGTCCCGATGGTCCGGTCATGCCCGAACGGATCATCACCAAGCCGCCCAGCGCCGAACTTCGTCCCGACCAGAAGGATTCGGATTCGCTGCCGCCTTATGACGTGCTCGATGGCATCCTTACCGGGCTGGTTGAGAACGAAAAGAGCGTCGATCAGGTCGTTGCCGAAGGGTTCGACCGTGCAACCGTGGTGCGCGTGGAGCGCCTGCTTCATGTGGCGGAATACAAGCGACGGCAGGCCCCTCCCGGCGTAAAGCTTGGTGCGCGCAATTATGGGCGTGATCGCCGTTACCCGCTCACGCATGGCTTTCGCACGGGCTGAATTATTGCGAACGATTCGCATTGACGGGAAGAGCTAAGCGCCCTAGTTTGCGAATCGTTCGCAAGAGAGGATTTCCGATGCCAGCAGGCGAATACACCACCCGGTTCTCCAGCACGGTCGAAAGGCTCGCCCGGCCGCACGACGTGCGCGGATTGACGCTGACCGCGCTGCACATGGTCATGGCGATGCGCCTGTGCGCGCTGTTCGATCAGGCCGACCGCGATCCCGTGCCCGACCTTGCCCGACGTTATCGCAGCATCGAAGCCGCCTGCGCGGTCCATGGCCTTGTTGCCACGATCAAGCAGGTCTGGCCCGAACCGTTCATGGTCAACCGCCCCTGCTGCCTGGCGATGACGCCCGACGAGGTGACGCTATCCGCGCTCGTCCGCACGGCGCTGGCGGCGGACCGCACCGGTTTTGCATTGGCAGTCGACGGTTTCGTGCGCCCCGAACGCCACGCCGCTCTCTACGAATCCACCGTCCACGCGGTCGCACTGCTCCCTTCCCCTTGACGCCGCTCCGCGATAGGGGCGTGAACCATGATCACGGTAACCCGCTTCGCCCCCTCACCCACCGGAAAGCTGCACGTCGGCAATGTCCGCACCGCGCTGCATAACTGGCTGCTGGCAAAGAAGACCAACGGCAAGTTCCTGCTGCGCATCGACGATACCGATGCCGAGCGTAGCCGCGAGGAATATGTCGAGGCGATCCGCGCCGATCTGATCTGGCTGGGGCTGGTGCCCGATGGCGAAGAACGGCAGTCAGCGCGCTTCGCGATATACCAGGCCGAGTTCGAGCGTCTGGTCGAGGCCGGGCGGCTCTATCGCTGTTACGAAACGTCGCAGGAACTCGACCTCAAGCGCAAGGTGCTGCTGGGGCGCGGGCTTCCGCCGATCTATGACCGTTCCGGCCTGAAGCTGACCGAGGACGAGCATGCGGCGAAAGCGGCGGCGGGCGAGAAGCCGCACTGGCGCTTCCTTCTCGACCATGACCAGCCGATCACCTGGGAAGATGGCATCCGCGGTCCCCAGAGCTTCGATCCGCGCCAGATGTCGGACCCTGTCGTGCGCCGCGCCGATGGATCGTGGCTCTATATGCTGCCGTCCGCGATTGACGATATCGCGATGGGCGTGACTGACGTTTTGCGCGGCGAGGATCACGTTTCGAACACCGCCACACAGATCCAGATGTTTACCGCGCTGGGCGCGCAGCCGCCGCGCTTTGCCCACGAAGCCCTGCTGACCGGCAGCGAGGGCAAGCTGTCCAAGCGCCTTGGCGCACTGGGTATGGCCGATTTCCGCCAGCAAGGCATCGAGCCGGAAGCCATCGTTGCGCTGCTGGCGCGGCTCGGTACGTCCGATCCGGTGGACGCGACGCTCGATGCCGATGCGCTGGCCGCCAGCTTCGATCTTTCGCGCTTCGGCCGCGCACCGGCGCGCTTTGACGAGGCGGACCTGCACCGCGTCAACGCCCAGATCGTGCATCGCCTGCCCTATGCCCGCGTCGCACACCTCCTGCCCGATGGCATGAGCGAAGCGGCCTGGGAGGCGATCCGCCCCAACCTTGCCCATATCGATGAGGCTGCGGGCTGGTGGCAGGTGGTGACCGGACCGATTGCTCCGCCTGCGTTCGACGACGAAACGCGGGCGTTTCTGGCAGAGGCGGCGAACGTCGCAGTCTCGCTCGACTGGAGCGCCGATCCCTGGCGCGCGCTGACCACTTCGCTCAAGGACAGCACCGGGCGCAAGGGCAAGACGCTGTTCCTGCCGCTGCGTCAGGCACTGACCGGTCAGGACCACGGCCCGGAAATGGCAGCGCTGCTTCCCCTGATTGCGCAGGATGAAGCGGTGCGCAGGCTGCGCGCGTAGCCTTCTCCTCCGCCTTGAGGGGGAGGCCGGGTGGGGGTGTTCAACGTCTGTGGAGCCCCCACCCCCAGCCCCTCCCCGCCGGGGAGGGGGGAAGTGTAGCGTTATTCCACCGTAACCGACTTCGCCAGATTGCGCGGTTGGTCAACATCGGTGCCCTTGGCCACGGCAACGTGATAGGCAAGCAATTGCACCGGCACGGCATAGACCAGCGGCGCGATCAGCGGGTGAACCTTGGGCATTTCGATGGTGGCGAGGCACCCCTCCCCGGCTTCAGCAATGCCTTCCGCGTCGGAAATCAGCACGACCTTGCCCCCGCGCGCGCGGACTTCCTGCATGTTGCTCACGGTCTTTTCGAACAGCGGGCCTGACGGGGCCAGCACGATCACCGGCACCAGTTCGTCGATCAGCGCGATCGGCCCGTGCTTCATTTCCCCCGAAGCATAACCCTCGGCGTGAATGTAGCTGATTTCCTTGAGCTTCAGCGCGCCTTCCAGCGCCAGCGGATAGTCCGCCCCGCGCCCAAGATAGAGCACGTCGCGCGCTGGTGCGATCAGGTGGGCCATGCCCGCGATCTCATCGTCATGGGCCAGAGCGGCATTGAGCGCGGCGGGCACTTCGACCAGATGTTCAACGATCTCGGCCTCTTCGGCGCGGTTCATCCGCCCGCGCTTGACCGCGAGATGCGCTGCCAGAGCCGCCAGAACCGCAAGCTGGCAGGTGAACGCCTTGGTCGAAGCCACGCCGATTTCCGGGCCGGCATGGGTGGGCAGGAGCAGGTCCGCCTCGCGCGCCATGGTGCTGGTGGGCACATTGACGACGACCGCGATGGTCTGCCCCGCCGCCTTGCAGTGGCGCAGCGCGGCCAGCGTGTCCGCCGTCTCGCCGCTCTGCGAAATGAACAGCGACAGGCCGCCGGGTTCCAGCACCGGATCGCGGTAGCGGAATTCGGACGCCACATCGATGTCCACCGGCAGACGCGCGAACTGTTCGAACCAGTATTTGGCGACCATCGCGGCGTAGAAGCTGGTGCCGCACGCGACGATGGTGACGCGGTTGATACTGGCGAGATCGAAATCGATCTGCGGCAGCGCCACGGTCTGCTCCACCCGGCGCAGATACGAGCGCAGGGTTTGCGCGACGACCACCGGCTGCTCGAAGATTTCCTTCTGCATGAAGTGGCGATAATTGCCCTTCTCGATGGCGGCGGCGGTTGCACCAGAAGCGACGATGGGGCGGGTCACCGCATTATCGTCCACATCGAAGATCTGCGCGCCTTCGCGGGTGATGACGACCCAATCGCCTTCTTCAAGATAAGTGATGCGCTGGGTCAGCGGCGCGAGCGCAAGCGCGTCGGAGCCGAGATAGGTCTCCCCCTCACCATAGCCCACCACCAGCGGCGAGCCGAGGCGCGCGCCGATCAGCATGTCGTCATGCGCGCGAAACGCGATGGCGAGCGCGAAGGCGCCGCGCAGCTGCGGCAGCACGGCCTTGACCGCGTCCTGCGGGGAAAGGCCCGCCTCGACCTGTTCGGAGACGAGGTGCGCGACGACTTCGGTGTCGGTCTCGCTCTCGAACGTGCGGCCCCGCCCTATCAAGGCATCGCGCAGCGGCTTGAAGTTTTCGATGATGCCGTTGTGGACCAGCGCGACATGTTCGGTCGCGTGGGGGTGGGCGTTGCTGGTGGTCGGCGCGCCGTGGGTGGCCCAGCGGGTGTGCGCGATGCCGATCAGCCCTTGCGCCGGATTGCGCGCGAGTTCGATCACCAGATTGTTCAGCTTGCCCTCGGCACGGCGACGGATGAGCTGCCCGCCTTCGACAAGGCAGACCCCCGCGCTGTCATAGCCGCGATATTCCATGCGGCGCAGGCCATCGACCAGCCGGTCCGCCACCTGTTCCTTGCCGACAATTCCGATAATTCCGCACATGGCTGTCGCTTGATCCTGAAGAAGCCGTTTCGCACTCTATCGCACGAAGAAGTTGGGATTGTCTTTCCATTCGCCAGCGCCGGGCGGTTTGTCCAGCGGGGATTCGCGGATTGATCCGGTCCGGGCGGAGGTAGCTTACACAGTCCAGAGGGAAGGTCTGGGGCGGTCTGGCTGGCGCTTTGGCCCCATCCTGCCCGCTTATGGGATAAGGCGCAGGAACGCGGGGTGGATGGGCGACGGGATCATGCTGCGAACGCTGCCGTGTTCGCGGGCCTGTAGGAAAATGGCTTGTGGGATTCTGCTTCGGCCAGGCAAAAGGCGCGGATGCCCACCCCGCTGCGACTAACGCCTCTTGCAGAGCCGCAAGTCTCGCTCCCCTCGCGCATGCAGGAGGCGCGTTGTTTGAACTTCTCCCCTCCCGCTTGCGGGAGGGGCGTTGTTTGAACTTCTCCCCTCCCGCTTGCGGGAAGGGCTGGGGGTGGGTTTGCGATGCATTTGCAGCGAACCCGGAACACAATGCCGTCACTGCCGGTTGCCTGTGCTGTAACCCCACGCAGGAGCGCAAGATGAGCATTTTCAGCAAGATCATGGACGCCATTTCATGGAAGGGTACGCGGCCCACGCAGACCGGCCAGACGCCGAAGCCGGCGCCTGCGCCCGCCGCCAATGCCGCCCCGGCGCCAAGTGCCCCTGCCCCGGCAGCACCCGCGCCAGCGCCAGCCGCACCAGTCGATGTCGAAGCCAATCTCACCGAGATGGCGCAAGGCCAGTCGCTCAACTGGCGCACCTCAATTGTCGACCTGATGAAGCTGCTCGACATCGATTCCAGCCTCGCAAACCGCAAGGAACTCGCGCAGGAACTCGGCTACACCGGCGCGCTCGACGGTTCGGCGGAAATGAACATCTGGCTGCACAAGGCAACGATGCGCAAGTTGGCCGAGAACGGTGGCAAGGTGCCTGCTGATTTGACGGATTAAGGTTGGGCGCGCGGGGCGGCGGATGCGCTGCCCCGCGCGACCTTCGCTCACCCGTCGGTCCGAGCCAAGTCGGTGGCGGCCCCTTTTGCATGCTGCTCATACCACATCGTCACCCTGAACTCGTTTCAGGGCCCATCTCTCCAGTCGCACGGCGGTCCGTAGGGATAAATGGATGCTGAAACAAGTTCAGCAAGACGAAGTTGGGTATTTGCTGCCTCGAAGGGGATAACCGCCAATCAAGTCCGGGGCGACGGGAATTTCAGCGCAGGAGTTCGCTCACCAGCGAGGGCTTCTTCGCGATCATCGCCAGCAGCACTTGCGCGGGGCCGGTCGGGCGGCGGCGACCATGTTCCCAGTTGAGCAGCGTGCCCTTGGCAACGCCGATACTACGCGCAAACGCGCCCTGCGACAGACCGGTGCTGGCCCGGATCGCAGCGACATCAACGGCGGGCACTTCGACCTGATGGACAACGGCGCGGGTCTTATCGCCACGCGCGAAAGCCAGCGCTTCATTCAGGCCATCCATAACGCTGTTGTAAACTTCGCTCATGATTCGGCTCCGTATGTTGCGAGACGAATTTGGGGATTTACTCACGTGTCACCGTAATTTCAGGTTGGCATTATTCGCCCGCTAATCCACCGTCCAATATAGCGGGATCGAGCACTGACAATGTGAGGGCAGCTTGACACCAAAATACATATTTTGAAAAATCCTTTTCGTCCGGCTTTGGCTCAAACAAACTCACACTGACTCTACACAAGAACGAACCGTTGCCATCGGACCTGACCATATTCATGGTCCACCAGCCGTCTGGAAACTTCAGAATTATAGTAGAGGTCTGTGGAGCCATCTGCGGAGGCATAAACGAAGGTTTTCCATGATCCTTCACAAAATCTAGATTTAGATCCACAATGTCGGCCATTACTACATTTCCATTGACCTTTCGGAACAATTCGGACTTAAGCTTATCCGCAGGCAAGTTTGGCAATGAAAATGTGCGAGCTGACGCAAATTTTTGAGCTTCAGATGTACCACCTTTTTCGGCTGCGAAAGCAGGCGTAATTGATGCTATCGCGAATGCGAAGATCAGAAAATTTGCCCGCATAATTTATCCTATTCACAAATTTAGAATCAATAATTTGTGCAATCAATTTTAGAAAATACTTTCTGAGAATCAAACTGAAACCCGTCGAAGACGCTTGCAAACCCTAAACAGCGTAATTGTTGGGTCGCACAAAGCCCTCACCCCTTCTTCTTCTTCATCGCGTCGTGAAACCGGTCAGCCCAGCCCGGCTTGACCAGTTGTTCCGCCCTCACCATCCGCAATTCGCCGTCGCCCACATCGCGTGACACCGCGCTGCCTGCCGCCACAATCGCGTCCGCGCCGATCTTTATCGGAGCGATCAGCGCCGAGTTCGAGCCGATGAAGGCGCGTTCGCCGATTATGGTCTTGTGCTTGAAGTAGCCGTCGTAGTTGCAGGTGATCGTGCCTGCGCCGATGTTGGCGCCGGCGCCGACGTCTGCGTCGCCGAGGTAGCTGAGGTGGTTGGCCTTGGCGCCCTTGTGCAGGACGGCGTTCTTGATCTCGACGAAGTTGCCGACCTTGGCCTTTTCCTCCAGCACTGCGCCGGGCCGCAGGCGGGCGTAGGGGCCGATCTGGACGCCCTCTGCCAGCGTCGCGCCCTCAAGGTGGCTGAACGCGTGGATCACGACGTTGTCCGCCACGGTCACGCCGGGGCCGAAGACGACGTTGGGTTCGATGGTGACGTCACGCCCGATCTGCGTGTCCCAGGCGAACCACACGGTTTCGGGGGCGATCAGGCTGGCGCCGTCTGCCATGGCCTGCGCCCGGCGGCGTTGTTGCCACCGGCCTTCGGCTTCGGCCAGTTCGGCGCGGGAATTGATCCCGGCCACTTCGTCGGCATCGTCCGTCACCACGACCGCACAGGTGCGGCCATCGGCGATGGCGATGTTGACCACGTCGGGCAAGTAGTATTCGCCTTGGGCGTTATCGTTGCCGACGCGGGCGAGCAGGCCGAACAGGTCTTCGCTGCGCACGGCCATCAGGCCTGAATTGCAGACGTTGCAGGCGCGTTCTTCGGTGGTGGCGTCCTTGTGTTCGACCATCTTCACGATACGGTCGCCTTCTGCGATCACCCGGCCATATTGCAGAGGGTTTTCGGGCGCGAAGGCGAGGACGACGGCGGCGGGGCTGTCAGCTTCGTGGAGGCGATCCAGCATGGACTGCATGGTAGCGGTGCGGACGAAAGGCACGTCGCCATAGAGGATCAGCACATCGCCATCGAAGCCTGCGAGTGCGGCTTCGGCCTGCTGGACGGCGTGGGCGGTGCCGTGCTGCGGATCCTGCACGGCGATGGTGGCGCGGGTGCCGAGCGCCTTTTCGAGCTGTTCGCGGCCGTGGCCTGCGACGACGACCTGCCGGGCTGGCGCGAGGGCTTCGGCGCTGTCCATCAGGTGCATCAGCATGGGGCGCCCGGCAATGGGGTGAAGGACCTTGTGCAGGTCGCTCTTCATGCGGGTGCCTTTTCCGGCGGCGAGGACGATCGTGGCTACGGGGGTGGCTGCTGGTGTCGTGTCGGTCATACCCGTATCCTTGCCAGACAAATCTTGCGCTTTCCAGAACGGGAGGCCAGTTGACGCGACCATGGCACAATTTCCTTTTGATGTGGTCGGCTTCGACCTTGATGGCACCTTGCTGGATACCAGCCGCGACCTTGGCGTGGCGCTGAACCATGCGATGGCATTGGCGGGGCGCGCGCCTGTGCCGCTGGACGATGTGGCGCGCCACATTGGCGGCGGCGCGGCGCAGATGCTGCGGTCTGCACTGATGGAGTCGGGCGGGGTGGACGAGGCGGCTTTTGACGGGTTGCAAGCCGAACTGGTGCGGTTCTACGGCGAGAACATTGCCGCGCACACCGCGCTGTTTCCGGGCGGTTACGACATGCTCGATGCGCTGGAGGCGCGCGGGGTGAAACTGGCCGTGGCGACGAACAAGAAGGAGCATCTGGCGGTGCAACTGTTCGAGGAACTGGGCCTGGCGCACCGCTTTGCCACGATCATCGGTGGCGATACGCTGGGCGCTGGCACCGCCAAGCCCCGCCCCGATATGCTCCACGCGATGGTCGAACGCTGCGGCGGCGGGCGCGCGGCGTTTGTGGGGGATACGACGTTCGACGTGGGCGCAGCGCGGGCGGCCGGGTTGCCGGTGGTGGCGGTGGGGTTCGGGTTCTGTGATCTGCCGCCGGATCAACTGGGCGCGGACGTGGTGGTGGATCACTTCGCTGATCTGGTGGGGGCGCTGGAGCAGTTGGGGTAAATTCCTATCTCGTTCGTGCGCGAAGCTCAGGCCACTGCCAGCAGTTCCGCCGCCGCCGGGCCGCCCTCCAGCAGGTCAATCAGCCCCCTTTCCTCGCGCGATAGCCAGCGGGTTGCGCGCGGCAAGCGAAGAGACGCGCGCCATGCCTCCTGATCGTCCACCAGCGCGAGCACGGCGGGATGGACGTAGCTTTTGCGGGCGATGGCGGGGGTATTGCCGAGGTGCTCGGACACTTGCTCAAGCAGCGCCTTGAGGGTGAGCTTTTGGCGCGCTTCGGCGAGCAGGCCTAAGGCGAGCGCGCTGGCGCGCCAGGTGCGGAAATGCTTGGCGGTGAAGTCGTCGCCCATCGTCTCGCGCAGCCATGCGTTCACTTCGCCCGATCCGACCGGGCAGGCCTCGCCGCTGTCGTCCACATACTGGAACAGGTGCTGACCGGGCAGGTCCTGCATCTTCCTGACGAAGCGGGCAAGGCTGCGGTCGGTGATACGCATTTCGCGCTCCTTGCCCGATTTGGCGCGGAAGCGCAGGCGCAGGACCTGACCCTTCACCTCGGCATGGCGCATCCGCAACGTAGTCGCGCCGAAGCTCTTGTTGGCGCGGACATAGGCCTCGTTACCGATGCGGATGCCGCCGCCATCGAGCAGGCGGACGACGCCTGCGATGCAGCGCTCGCGGGTGAGGCGCGGGGCGGAAAGATCATCCTCCACGCGCTTCCGCACGAGCGGCAGGAGGCGGCCGAAGGCGGCGCAGCGGTCGAACTTCTCGCCTTCGCGCGCCGTGCGGAAATCAGGGTGATAGCGGTACTGTTTCCGGCCCTTGGCGTCGATGCCAGTGGCGAGGATATGGCCGTTGGATGCGGGGCAATACCAGGTTTCGCAGTAGGCGGGCGGCAGGGCGATGGCGTTCAGGCGATCGATCTCGGCACGATCCCTGATCCGGGCGCCGGCGGGATCGAAATAGGCCCAGCCTTTGCCGCAACGGCGGCGGGTGACGCCGGGCAGACTGTCATCGACGAAGACCAGTCCGGGCTTGTGCGAAGCGGCTTTGCTTTCCATGTTGGAGCGAACGGGCGATGGCTCTTGCGGTTCCGCTCGCATCGTTTCAATATAGTTTGTAACACTAACTAAATTCGAAGGAGCAGGCCATGTCCGAAGAGTACGTTCCCCCCAAGGTGTGGACCTGGGACAAGGCTAATGGCGGCGCCTTTGCCAGCGTGAACCGGCCGATTGCCGGGCCGACGAGCGAGAGAGATCTGCCGGTCGGCAAGCATCCGTTCCAGATCTATTCGCTGGGCACGCCCAATGGCCAGAAGGCGACGATCATGCTGGAAGAACTGCTCCAGATGGGCTTTTCCGAGGCTGAGTACGACGCCTGGCTGATCAAAATCTTTGAAGGCGATCAGTTTTCGAGCGGCTTTGTGGATATCAATCCCAATTCCAAAATCCCGGCGATGGTCGACCGCTCCGGGCCTGAACCGTTCCGCGTGTTCGAATCGGGCGCGATCCTGATGCATCTGGCGGAAAAGTTCGGCGTACTGCTGCCGACATCGGGCGCCGCGCGGGCCGAGTGTCTTTCGTGGCTGTTCTGGCAGGTGGGCAGCGCGCCGTTCATCGGCGGCGGCTTCGGACACTTCTACAACTACGCGCCGATCAAGATCGAATACGCGATCGACCGCTATGCCATGGAAACCAAGCGCCTGTTCGACGTGGCCAACCGCCAGCTGGCCAAAACGCGCTATCTTGCGGGCGACGACTATACGATTGCCGATCTGGCCACTTACACCTGGTTCGGCAACATCTATCGCGGCGAAGCCTATGGCGAGGCGGCGACGTTCCTTTCAATGCATGAATACGAGTACGTCGGGCGCTGGGTGGGCGAGATCGACGCGCGCCCCGGCGTGTTGCGCGGGCGGTTGGTGAACTCGCAGAAGGGCATTGCCGAACGCCACGACGCCAGCGATTTCGACGTTCTTCCGCCTGAAAGCCTGCAAGGCATCGTCAAGGGCTTCTGACCGGGAAAGGGGGCCGGGCAAAATGCCGCAATGTATCGCTTTGCCCCCCTTTTCATCCGCGCAACCTGCGCTATAAGCGCGCCTCCTGATGGGGCGTCGCCAAGTGGTAAGGCAGCGGCTTTTGATGCCGCCATTCGCAGGTTCGAATCCTGCCGCCCCAGCCAGCAGGAAATTTCGGAACGGATCGGCATAGCCTTCAACCGCGCGGTTTGCGGCGGCGGTGGATGATTGCGGCGGCGGTAGTGGTGGCGGCGATTGGCCCGATCCAGTCGGCCCATTGGTCTGCCTTTGGCCAGACCCGCAGATCGAACGCACCCCACCACGGCAGGTTGGCGCGAAGGCCCTTGCCGAATTGTTCGATCCAGCGATATTCGGCCTGCGCCAGCTCTCTCCCGATGAAATAGCCACAGGCCAGCGCGGCCCCTGCCCACCAGTTGCGCGTTGCAAAACCGATCACGGCCTGAATCGCCAGCGCCGCCAATGCATGTTCGATCAGTTGCATCCGGTTGCACCCTTGCTTCGCCCTGGCGAAACAAGCCTATCGCAGATCGGGACCAAACAAAAAACCCTCCCTCCCCGAAGGGAGAGAGGGCTTCTGTCAGACGTTTTGCAGCGTCAGATCAGAACGCAACCGTTGCCGAAACAACAACGCGCGAGCTGGCGATGGAGGAACCATCCTTGGTCGACGCGAAGTTCGGCGTCAGGTAAGCGCGTTCCGTATCGCTGATGTTTGTATCGACATAAGCGACGCCAAGGACCACTGGTCCGAGAGCGTAATCGGCACCTACCAGCCAGTCGACATATTCGCCGGTTGGCGAAACGGCCGTACCTTGAGGTCCGAGGCCGTCATTACCGCTCTTGCTGTAGCCGAGATGCGCCTTTACCGTCAGCGGCGTTTCAGGAATGGCTGCAGAAACATCGGTCCACAGGTAGAGGTTGTCAGCCTTGGCACCGGGGTTGTCGTAAACGCCCGTGGAAGCCGAGGCACCATTGTTATACCACTTTCCGAGCGCTTCCTGCTTGGGAGCATAGGCTACACCAACCAGAACGCTGGCAGGGCCGACGGCGCTGGAAACCTTGACGTAGGGTTCTGCAAAGTCTGTGTTGTCGAGACCGCCCGGATACATGTACCAGGTCAGGCCGACGTCGACGGTCACGTCATTGATAGTGGTCTTGTAACCACCGTAGATGTCGAGTTCCATGTTCGAGCCAAGGAAGGTCCCCCAACCTGCCAGATTCGAACCCCAGGTACCGACATAGAGGCCGCTTTCATGGCTGACGGTAACGCCAGCCTGAACAGCCATTTCCTTGTCGGACATCGACACGCCGCGGAAGCGGTAGTCGGACACAAGGGCAGCACTGCCCGAAACGGTGATCGGGCCGGACTCTTCTTCCTGAGCGAAAGCGGGGGTCGCGGCGGTGGCGATGGCAATTGCAGCCACGGCTGCGGCCAGACGGATCTTCATACGGAACGCTCCCTGTAAGGATTATCACGTTCCAGCTGCGTCCGCTGCGCAGAGCCTCTCAATGGAGCACTGTCGCCGCGGAAGCCGATTCATACACGCCATTTATTGCTAAAGTATGTCTATATTGTAACTAAATGTTTCCAATGCTGCAATGCAAAAATATGCCGGGCGGTTCCGATGAGGGAGGTCGGGAACCGCCCGGCACAAGGCCGGAGGGGGCGCTCCGGCGAAATCAGGCCGGCGAAATCAGGTTGCAGGCGCCAGCGTGCGTATGACCGCATCAGGCCCGGTCACCTTGACCACATCACCCCGCAAGCGCCGACGAACGACCCATTCGTTAAGCATTTCGGCCGTCGTGTGATCGATCATGTGGACACGATCCATGTTCACATGAACGGCTTTGCTTGGCGGGAGCTGTTCCAAGGCGTTGGTCAGCCGGGTGAGACCCAGGAAAGTCGCCGCGCCTTCAAGTTCAAGCCCGACCGCTTCACCGACAGACTTTTCGCCAACGCGGAAACGAAGGTTTCGCACATGCGGGAGAACTTCGACCACCGACAATGCGAGGCCGACGAGAACGCCGGTGAGCAGGTCAGTCGTCACCACGAGGACGAACGTGGCGGTCCAGATGAGGGCAGGGAGGAACCCGTGCACACGGAACAGGTGGCGGACATGCTTGATGCTGACCAGTTTCCAGCCGGTGACCACCAGAACACCGCCAAGCGCGGCCATCGGCACTTCACGCAAAAGCCATGGCAGAAGCGCGACGAAGCCCAATATCCAGACGCCATGCAAAACGGCCGAAAGCCGCGTCATCGCGCCCGCCTGCACATTGGCAGAGGAGCGCACGATCACGCCGGTCATCGGCAGAGCGTTGAACACGCCGCACAGCAAATTGCCGACGCCCTGTGCGCGCAGTTCCTTGTTGTAATCGGTGCGGACGCCGTCGTGCATGCGATCAACCGCAGCAGCCGACAACAGCGTTTCAGCGCTGGCAATGAAGGCAATGGCAACGGCTGAAAGGATCAGCGAAGAATTGCCCAGCACAGAAAAGGCACCGGCTTCCGGCAAGGCAAAGGCAGCGGCAATGGATTCCGGCACTGTGATACGCGCGACATCAAGGCCGAAGCCCGCCGCAACAAGCGTTGCCGCCATCACCCCAAGCAGCGCACCGGGCAAAAGTCCAAGCTTTGCAGGCTTGACCTTTTCCCACAGCAGCATCGTGCCGATGGTGAGAAGGCCGAGCATCAGGGCGAGTTCGGTGGAGCGCAGATCGAACGGTGTCAGGCCCAGGATGCGTGCAGGCATCATCGCAAGATTTTCAGGGCCGCTCGACAACGGCTTTTCATCGAAAAGGATATGGAACTGCCCGATAACGATCAGCGCACCGATACCGGCGAGCATGCCATGAACCACGGCAGGCGAGATCGCACGGAATGCGCCGCCAAGCCGCGCCACTCCCGCCACGACCTGAATCGCGCCAGCAAGCACCAGCACCGGGCCAAGCGCGGACAGGCCATTGTCGCGCACGAATTCGAACACGATTACGGCAAGCCCTGCGGCAGGCCCGCTGACCTGAAGCGGAGAACCTGCGAGCAGGCCGACAACAATTCCGCCGATAATGCCGGTAACGAGTCCTTTTTCCGGCGGCACACCCGATGCGATGGCAATGCCCATGCATAGCGGCATGGCGACCAGGAAAACGACGATCGATGCGGTAAAATCACGCGCGAAAAAGCGGAAGGGACCAGTCCCCTCCGCTTTTTCCTGCTCCGCTGCCAGTGCCGTCGTCATTCAGCCGCCACCGCATAGGAAGGCTCATTAGCCACGCGAACATAAGCCGGCAGCGCCACGGGGAGCGGGCGGTCTTCGCGCATGGGCACGAACTGCCCTGTATCGCCATCAAGACCCAGCACCACGCCTGCCGTAATATCGACGAACCAGCCGTGCAGCGCCATTTCGCCACGTGCAATGGCAGCGGCGACCGATGGATGCGTGCGCAGATGATCGATCTGGGCGATGATGTTCTGAAGGCTCACAGCACGTACACGCTCATCACCATGGAGATGGGGCGCACAGCTGGAAATGACATGCTCTGCGGCGGCGCCATGACGCAGCCAGGCAACCACATTCGGCATACCCTTTGGCTCTTCCGGGGCGGCCAGCGCCTTCATCGCGCCGCAATCCGAATGTCCGCAGACGATGATATCGCGCACACCGAGCGCCACGACGGCATATTCTACGGTCGACGAAACGCCACCGTTCATGGTGGCATAAGAGGGCACCATGTTGCCGGCATTGCGGCAGACGAAGAGTTCGCCCGGCTCTGCCTGCATGATCTGTTCGGGCACGATGCGCGAATCGGCGCATGAAATCATCAGGGCCTTGGGCGACTGGCCCTCGGTCGAAAGCTTGCCGAACAGTTCGCGGCTATCGGGGAATACGGTCTTCTCGAAGCTGAAGACACGGCCGAGGAGTTCGTTCACAGTTGTCACCCTTTTCCGTTGCGGATCGGTTGACCGCGGCGAAAATGCCGCGATTGCGAACATAGATATGCTACCGGCTTTGCCTGTGTCAGACCGCTTTGTAACGAAATATTTCCAGCATTTCAGGTTGTCGCGCAGGGAAGCCGGATGGTCACGCAAAGGCCGCCCTGTTCCCGGTTTCGCAATTGCAGCACACCGCCTTCCAGAGCGATGGCGCGCGAGACGATGGGCAGACCCAGTCCCATTCCGGGCGTATCGCGGCTGCGCGCGGTATCGAGCCGGACGAAGGGCTGGAGCACGTCATCCAGCCGTTCGGGGGGAATGCCCGGCCCGTCGTCCTCGAACACGATCTCGGCCATGGCCCCATCGCGCCGGACGGTCACCCACACGCTGCCGGCATAATGGAGCGCATTCTCGATCAGGTTGGACAAGGCCCGCCGCAGGGATACCGGCCGCGCCATGATTTCAAGGCTGTCCAGCCCATGGTAAGTGGCATCGCGCCCTTCGTCCGCGGCAGTATCGATCAGTGTCTGCGTCATCACCGCCACATCGATTCTTTCGGGCGGCAGGCGCGATCCACCGCTTTCGACGAAGGCTTGCAGAGATTCGAGCATGTGCCGCATCTCGCCAAGGTCCGTGGTCATGTCCTCGACCGTTTCGGGGTCCAGCCCCGCGCGTTCAAGGCGCAACTGCATGCGTGAGAGCGGGGTACGAAGATCGTGGCCGATGGCCAGCATCGACTGGGTGCGATCAGCCATCGACTGGTGAATGCGCTGCTGCATCTGGTTGAACGCGGCGATCAGTTCGCGCACTTCGCCGGTGCCCTGTTCGGGAATCGGCTCAGGCGATTCGGCCCCCACCTTGCGCGAGGCGCGCACTAGGGTCCGCAATGGCGAAAGCGTAGCCCGGAACAAGGCCCAGGCAAGAACGACCAGCACCAGCGTTGGCAGCAGCAAGGTGACGATGCGCCCCGCATTCAAAGTCCAGGCGTCGCTCGCATACGTCTGGAATTGCAGGACGCTGCGATCGGGCAAAAGCACCGATCCCACGATATTGCCCGATGCGCCGATGGATCGGAGGTGCAATTGCAGATCGGCGTGATCGAGTTCGGTCGCAACGTCGAGGATCTGCTCGCGCATCCCGACAAGCGCCACCGGGCCGACGGGACGCGGCCCCCTGGCGCGCCACTCCAGCGAAAACCGCCTGGTGCTGAGATCGCGGGCGACGCGCGCGCGGCTGGCTTGCGGCGTACGCTCGATCACGCGACTGGCGATGACGAGGTGTTCGGCCACGCGCGCGGCATCGTCTTCGCGCAGCGCAAAACGGCTGGCGCGATCGAACAGCAGGGTGTTGGCGGCAAAATCCACCCCGGCCACCAGCAGGAGGATCGCCAGCAGCCGCTCTGGCAGTCCGAACCGGCGGAACAGCGTCAAGCGCGCGCCACTTCTGCCCGGAACATGTACCCCACGCCGCGCACGGTAACGATTGGCGCGGGACCACCCGCCGCCGAAAGCTTGCGCCGCAGGCGGCTGACCAATACGTCGACGCTGCGGTCCGAGCTGTCACCCAGCCGCGTACGTGACAATTCGATCAGGCGTTCGCGGCCGAGCACACGCTGAGGCTGCCCGATGAAAGTAGCCAGCAGATCGAATTCGGCGCCGGTCAGGTCGACCATCGCACCGCTGGGCGAATGAAGTTCGCGCCGGGCCATGGAGACGGTCCACCCATCGAAGCGGATATCGCCGCTGCGCCCGCCGGATTCCCCGGAAGAATCGCTGCCCATCGTCGTGCCACGACGTAGCACTGCGCCGATGCGGGCGACCAGTTCGCGGGTGCTGAACGGCTTCGCCAGGTAATCGTCTGCTCCCAGTTCAAGCCCCAGCACACGATCTTCCTCACTGCCACGGGCGGACACGAAGATGATCGGCACGTCGCTCTGGCGGCGCAGGCGGCGGAAAAGCTCTATGCCGCTGGTGCCCGGCAGCATGATGTCGAGCACGACGAGGTCCGCCGGTTCGTTTTCCAGCGCCACCCACATTTCCGCGCCGGTGGCGGCGGTTCTTACCGCATAGCCGTTTTCACGCAGGGCGCGCGCGGTCAGCGTCCGCAGTGGCCCGTCGTCTTCCACCAGTACGATCGAAGGTGATTGCATAAATTCCCGGCAAGGTTGCGGCATCCGCACATACGATAGGTCGACATGCGCGGGCTGCCAAGGACGAGTTCAGGCACCTTTCCAGCTGGTAAGACGCCCGACGATGCGCGTCCTAGCTGGACGGACCCTTTTTCCGCAGGCGGGCGCAGTCGCGACAAAATGTTGCTGGAGCGCAAAACCGCTTCAAACCGGCCCGAACTGTCTGAGATCGAGCGTTTCGCTTTGCCCCAGCCACATGACGTGCGCGGTGTGATCGGCAAGATCGTTGCCGCTGTTGCCATGGGCAAACACCGTGAAATGCCCGCGATGGGTCATCAGCCATTCCAGCGCTTCGCCGATGCGGGCTGAAGGGATGGTCATCTGGCAGGAGCCGCGCGGATGGGGACCAACCGGGCGGGAATGGACGCGGCCCATGGCAAGGCCAAGGGCATCGCGCATGGCCATGCACAGCGCGCCCGCCTGTTCGGCCTCGTCAGGGTTGAAATAGATGTGGGCGTGGTAATCGGCGAAACGGGTCATCACACGGTCCTGCCCCACGCAGGCCATTGCTTCAAGCGCTCTCGTGCGAACGGGGGGAATACCGGCAGGCGCGGCGTCCACCCCGTTCCAGGTTCAATCGTCGATGTTCTTCCTGAAAGTTTCAGGCAGGAAGAACAGACCGAAGACGCAAGTGGCAGCAGCGACGACTACGGGATACCAGAAGCCATAGTAGATATCCCCGTTGGCCGCGACCATGGCAAAACCGATGGCCGGAAGCAGCCCGCCAAGCCAGCCATTGCCGATGTGATAAGGCAGGCTCATCGAGGTGTAGCGGATGCGGCTGGGGAACAGTTCGACCAGCATGGCCGCAATCGGACCGTAAACCATCGTCACCAGCAGCACGAGGTAGAACAGGATCGCCACGACCATCGGCTGGTTGATCTCGTCGGGATCGGCTTTGGTCGGATAGCCGACCTTTTCCAGTTCGCCGATCACCGCAGGCTTGCCATCGCTGGCCGGCGTACCCGCGACTTGGGCGGTGAAGGCGGCAATCGCGGCCTTCTTGTCATCACCCGAAAGCCTGGCCGGATCGGGCGCGGTGATGGTCATGTCGCCGATTGTGACGGCAGCCACGGTCCCGGCGGGTGCTGCAACATTCTCGTAATTCACCGCTGCCTTGGCGAGCGCGTTCTTGACGATATCGCAACTGGTGGTGTCGAACTTGTTGCCGCCCACCGGATCGAACTGCGACGAGCATTCGCCAGCATTTGCGGTAACCTTGACCGGAGCGGTGGCAAGCGCGCGGGCCAGTGCCGGATTGGCAGCATCGGTCAGCATGTGGAACGCGGGGAACAGCGTGAGCGCGGCCAGCGCACAGCCGGTCAGGATGATCTTCTTGCGGCCGATCTTGTCGGACAGCCAGCCGAAGAACAGGAAGAACGGCGTGGCAAGCGCCAGTGCGATGATGATCAGCATGTTCGCGGTAAGACCATCGACCTTGAGCATCTTTTCAAGGAAGTACATCGCATAGAGCTGGCCGGTGTACCAGACGACCGCCTGGCCCGCGATGGCACCGAAGAACGCGATCAGCACGATCTTCAGGTTCTTCCATTCGCCGAAGGCTTCGGTCAGCGGGCGCTTGGACGACGTGCCTTCATCCTTCATCTTCTGGAAAACGGGCGATTCATGCAGCTTGAGGCGCAGCCACAGCCCGACCATCAGGAACAGGCCCGAAAGCAGGTATGGCACACGCCAGCCCCAGTCCTTGAACGCCTCTTCACCAACGCCCGTCACCGGAGAGCGCACGAGGATCACGATCAACAGCGCCATGGCGAGGCCTGCCGTGGCGGTGATCTGGATCCAGCTGGTGTACAGCCCGCGTTTCCCTTCGGGTGCGTGTTCGGCAACGTAAGTGGCGGCCCCGCCATATTCGCCGCCCAGCGCCAGCCCCTGAAACATGCGCAGCACCACCAGCATGATTGGCGCAGCAACACCGACCGTTTCATACGTGGGCAGGCAACCCACCAGGAACGTAGACAGGCCCATGACCAGCAGCGTGACGATGAACGTATAACGCCGCCCTACCATATCGCCGATGCGCCCGAACACCAGCGCCCCGAAAGGACGGACGATGAAGCCCGCCGCGAATACCAGCAGCGCCATGATGAACGATGTGGTCGGGTTCAGCCCGGTCAGGAATTTGGCCGCGATGATCGCGGTGAGCAGGCCGTAAAGATAGAAGTCGTACCATTCGAACACCGTGCCCAATGACGACGCGGTGATGATCAGCTTTTCGTTGTGGGTTGCCTTGTGATGCCGGGGCAAGCCATCTTCGATTATTGCCATTGTTCCTCTCCCTCGTCCCTCAGAACGTATATTTTGCTGCCAGTTCGACGCGGTCCATCTTGCCCGTCAGCCCTGATGCGACTTCGCGCAGGGCATGACGGTATTCGATCCCGAAATCGAGATTGCGCACCGGCGACCAGAACAGGTTGCCCGCAACGCTCCACGCCTCGACATTGGCAAGTCCCGGCGTGGCGATGGTATCGGGATAATCGGCATGCTGATAGCCCGCCATGAAGGTCGAGCGCACCGACGCAGTCCAGCCGAGCTTGACCGATGCCCATGCCGCGACATTGCTGACCAGATTGAGCCGGTCTGCCACGGCACGATCATAGATCGCATCCGGCGCATAGCCGACCGTGAAGTAGCGCCCGATGCCGCGCCCGCCCGATGCGACAAAGCGGATATCATGGCGCAGGTCATGGCCGAACAGGACCTTGCCGCCAACGGTTGCTCCCCAGCCCAGAGCATTGTCGCCCGCACCGCCGCTGTGCACCGATACCGAACGGACCAGCCCCGCAACGTGAAGTTCCTTCGTCTTGTCCTTGAAGGCGAGCTTGGCGATGAAATCGGGCATCCGGTCCTGATCGTTGTCGACCATCGCCGCCGAAGTTGAGGTGATCGTCTCGGTCTGCGGATTTTCCGCTGCAAGGTAGAGGTCCAGTCCGCTGCCCAGCGGCTGGCGATACTGCACCATCATCTGGCGAACGAAGATCGAACCATCCATCGGGCCAACGAAATCAGTGGATTCGGGCAAGTGCGCGGCGTTCTGAAACGTCGTCCATTCCTGGCCGATCAGCAGGTTGCCATATGCGATGAATCCGCGCCGGAAGGTGGGCGTATAGGCATTGGTTGCGCGCTGCGCCCCCAGCGGCGCTGCTGCCAATGCGAAATCGAATTCGATATGACTTTTCAGTTCCTTGCCGCCCATCGGAGTACTGGTGGCAAAGAACAGGCGTGTTTGCCGGGCATGGCCGATCACATCGGTGCTGGCGCTGCCGCCCACCGGTATCTGTTGCGGGAGGAAGAATTCCTTGCCCAGCGATCCACCCGCAAGTTCACCTGAACTGAAGTGCGTGGCGCTGCCGACGACCTTGACGAACCCGCCCATCCTGAATGTGGTGGAGCCGACCCTGAAGCCATCGGGCTGCGGCTTTGCTTCAAGCGCCGCAAGCTTCACGGCGGTTGCATCGGCCTTCGCCACGGCAGCCTGCGCCACTTGCAGGGCTTGGATATCGACTGCAACGGCCTTCTCGGCCTTCGCCTGTTCAAGATCGCCTTTCAGCGCCGCCATCTCGATTTCCAGCCGCAGCAGGCGCGCTTCCAGTTCTGCCTCGCGTTTTGACGGTGCGGCGGCGCTTGCAACCATCGGCGTCGTAAGCGCAGTGGCTGCCAGCAGGATCGCCTGCGTTCGCCAGCGTGAGTGCAACATGTTCCCTCTCCCGGTGCCGGCATTTCGCGACATCCTGCCGGGACAATCCCTTGACCGGGACGTGGCAACCAGAGAGAGGATGGTCTTATATCTACGACTATTGTCTAAAAGCCCCGGCGGCCCCTGCTGCGGTAACGTGGTGGCAAGAGAAGACTCGAAAAGGAGAGCGTGACATGGGCGAGGCAGTCTATCCGGTTCCGGCGGAATGGGCGCGCGATGCGCTGGTGGATGAACCGCGCTACCATGAAATGTATCGTCAATCGGTAGAGAACCCCGAAAGCTTCTGGGCGGAACACGGCCAGCGGCTCGACTGGATCAAGCCCTTCACCAAGGTAAAGAACACCTCGTTCAATGAAGCTGATTTCGGCATTCGCTGGTTCGAGGATGGTACGCTCAACCTTTCCGCCAACTGCCTTGATCGCCATCTGGCCACGCGCGGCGATGACGTGGCGATCCTGTGGGAGCCTGATGGCCTGGAAGAGCCGCACCGCGAAATCACATATCGCCAGCTCCACGAAGACGTCTGCCGCTTCGCCAACCTGCTCAAGGCCAAGGGCGTCAGGAAGGGCGAGCGGGTGACGATCTACCTGCCGATGGTGCCCGAAGCGGCGGTTGCCATGCTGGCCTGCGCGCGGATCGGCGCGATCCATTCGATCGTGTTTGCAGGCTTCAGCCCCGATGCTCTGGCCGGGCGCATCACCGACTGCGACAGCCGCATCGTGCTGACATCCGACGAAGGCCTGCGCGGCGGCCGCAAGGTGCCGCTCAAGGCCAACGTCGATGAAGCGCTGAAGCAGTGCCCCGGCGTCGATACCGTCATCATGCTGCGCCGCACCGGCGCGGACGTGGGCTTCGTGGAAGGCCGCGATGTGGACTGGGCGAGCGCGGTGGCGCAGCAATCTGCCGATTGCGCGCCTGAGGAAATGAACGCAGAAGACCCGCTGTTCATCCTCTACACCTCAGGCTCCACCGGCAAGCCCAAGGGTGTGCTGCACACCACCGGCGGTTATGCGGTCTGGGCATCGATGACGCACCAGTACGTGTTCGATTACCGACCCGGCCAGATCTACTGGTGCGCGGCAGACATCGGCTGGGTTACCGGCCACAGCTATGTCGTCTACGGTCCGCTGATGAACGGCGCGACCACGGTGATGTTCGAAGGTGTGCCCAACTTCCCCGACGCGAGCCGGTTCTGGCAGGTCGTGGACAAGTTCAAGGTCGAAATCTTCTATGGCGCCCCCACCGCCCTGCGCGCGCTGATGCGCGAAGGCGATGACTGGGTGAAGCGCACCAGTCGCGCCTCGCTGCGCCTGCTGGGGTCGGTGGGCGAACCGATCAATCCCGAAGCGTGGGAATGGTATCACAAGGTGGTGGGCGATGGTCGCTGCCCGATCGTGGACACATGGTGGCAGACCGAAACCGGGGCCGCGATGATCACTCCCCTGCCCGGCGCCACTCCGCTGAAGCCTGGATCGGCCAGCCGCCCGTTCTTTGGCGTGAAGCCCGCACTGGTCGATAATGACGGTGTGTTTCTGGACGGTGCCACCGATGGTTGCCTGGTCATCACCGACAGCTGGCCCGGCCAGATGCGCAGCGTCTGGGGCGATCACGAACGCTTTTTCCAGACCTATTTCAGCACATTCAAGGGCCAGTATTTCACTGGTGACGGCTGCCGCCGCGATGCCGATGGCTATTACTGGATCACCGGGCGCATTGACGACGTGATCAACGTATCCGGCCATCGGATGGGCACCGCCGAAATCGAAAGCGCGCTGGTGGCCCACCCGAAGGTGGCCGAAGCGGCGGTCGTCGGCATGCCGCACGACATCAAGGGCCAGGGCATCTACGCCTTCGTCACCTGCAATGCCGAAATCGAACCCGATGACGCCTTGCGCAAGGAACTGATCGCATGGGTCCGCCACGAAATCGGCCCCATAGCCACGCCCGACGTGATCCAGTTCGCCCCCGGCCTGCCCAAGACCCGCTCCGGCAAGATCATGCGCCGCATCCTGCGCAAGATCGGCGAGAACGACGTCTCCAATCTGGGCGACACATCGACGCTGGCCGATCCGGGGGTGGTGGACAACCTGCTGGCCAACCGCCCGCAACTCGCGCGGGCGTGATCGGCGGATGTCACCTTGCGCGGTCCGCCGCTCCTGAAGCCTTCCCCGCAGCCAGCACGCGATCTGCCGGGAAGGCTGCAGAAACGATATAGGAACCTTCATCGTTCAGGTGATGCGAATCGAACTGGATCGGCAGTCCGGGTTTGATTTCGACGATGCATTTATCGTTCGGGCACATCGCTGAGTAACTGGACATGTAGCCAACGCCTTCGCTTTCGGCAAAGGTCCTGAAGGCAGCATCCGCTTCGGCGACACCGGGAATCCGCGTCCGGTCTGTAATGGTCAGATCACCACGCATTTTCGAAACCGCGATGGCTTGCGGAAGGGCCACTTCATAGCGCGCTACCGGCCCTCCGATGATCACGTCGATCCCGCGCTGCTGCATCCAGTCAACCGTTGGCTTGAGCGATGGTGATATCCCCTCACCCCAGAAAAGCGCCAGCAATACATGCCGCGGCGGATTTTCCGACAGCAAGTGGCCAAACACCTCTTTGCGGAATGCGCTGCACGTTGGCGTTTCGTTCGGGGCTGGCTCAATGGTGACCCTGCAACCGGCAGCTGCGGCCTGCATGAAGTTGATGCCGGGATATCGGCGGGCCAGCCCTTTGCGCAAATGGTTCGCGTGGCTGTCGCCCAGGATAAGGACATCGGGCCGCGTACCATCCCGCTGCAAGCACGACGGCGATACGGCAGTGCCCGGCGAGGCGAAAAGACCGATGATGCAACCGTCCCTCTTTCCTTCCGGCCGATCCAGCCAGCCAGCCACCTGCGCGATATCTGGCCGAAATCGCTGCGCAACGCCGTTGGCCAGAACCAGCCCCGCGCCAGCCAGCGAAAGCAGCAGGGCGCTGATCCCGGAGAACCACCAGACCGCCCTGTTGGATACTCGCGCCGAACGGAATGGCCGCTCGACAAGCCACCAGGACAGCACCGCGAGGATCACCATGATCGCAAGGGCCATGATCCGGTCCGGCATTCTCAGCCAGCCCGAAGCCATCCACTGCTTCATCAACACGATCACAGGCCAATGCCACAGGTAGAGGGAATAGGAGATCAGACCCGCCCACACAGCAGGCTTCAAGCCAAGTGCGCGACTGACGACGCTCGACCCGTGCGCTCCGATGGACAGCAGGACGGCTGTGGCGACCACTGGCGGCGCAGCGCCCAATCCGGGAAACGACGTGGATCGATCATAAGTGAAGATGCACAGCGCAATCACCGCGATTGCCATCACGGCAAGTATCTCGCGGAGGATCCTGCGTTCACGCAAGATCCTGAAGCCCAATTCTGCCGAAAATGTACCCAGCAGCAATTCCCAGGCGCGCGTCGGAATCAGATAGAAGTTGGCGGTTGGAGAGCTTCGGGCAATGACGATGCTGGCCGCAAACGATGCGAATGCGAGGAACGCCAGCCATGCAAGGTCAAGCCGCCGCGCCTTGAATGTTGCCAGAAGCGCGATAGGCAGCAGGATGTAGAACTGCTCCTCGACGCCGAGCGACCATGTGTGAAGCAATGGCTGTTCGTGCGCCGCCGCTGCGAAATAATCGGTTTCGAACCAGAAATAGATGTTTGCGACCGAGAGCACCGCTGCGATCAGCGACGCACCGTAACCGGCATAGGGGCTGGGAAGCAGGATGAACCATCCCGCGACGGTCGTGGCCGCAAGCATGGCAACCAGCGCTGGCGCAATTCGGCGCAGACGCCTCTGGTAGAAATCCCCAAGAGAAAATCGCCCCTCCCGCAATTGCTGCAGAATGGATTTTCCGATCAAATATCCCGATATCACGAAAAAGATATCGACCCCGACGAAGCCCCCGCCAACCATCCTGAAATCGAGATGGAAAAGTACGACTGCAATGACGGCAATCGCCCGCATGCCATCAATATCGGATCGATAACCGGCTTGGGCGCGTTGGTCCTGGCCTGACCTGGCAAATGCAAATCCACTGTACAGATGCCGGATCATCACAAAATCACGCCCCCGTCGATTTCGAATCACCTAATACAAGATAAACAAGCCTGTGACGCCAATATATCAATCACAACCAGCCCGTACTCAGGAAACCGCTTGGGTATAGATTGCCTTCAAAGCGCGCGCGTGGGCATCCGGGTCATGGGATGCCTGAATGTGGGAAATGGCATTTTCGGCTTTCCGGGCGATCACCATGCGGTCGGCGAATATCTGGTGAAGGGCGCGAGCAATCCCGGCGCGAATTTCCGCACTGATCTGTCGGCGCCCTTCAGGCGTCTGGTGTCGCCCCTCACCCAGCGCATTTCGGGGCACTTTGATCACCCAGCCCTTTTCTTCGGAATTGATTTCGGGAAGCGCACGGACGTTGGTGGTGATAACAGGACATCCCGCAGCCTGCATCTCAAGCACCGCATAGCCATAAGTATCCGCATATGTTGGAAGCATACCAACATGGGCGGACCGCATGGTTTCGAGTACCTGCGTGTTGGACATGTGGCTATGGTACGAAATCCATTCAGAGTTGGCGTCAATCATTTCTCGTCATCAGGATAGGGTGCGATTGCTGGAACACGCAAGCAAAGACGTATCCGAATATATTTTGAGGGTTTCACGGGAATTTCGACCGCCCCACCGTCCCGCAAAATTTCGTGTTCATCCAAAGCCTGCCGCTCGAACGCGGTAAATGCACATCCCCCTTGCCGTTCCGCGCATTGTAGATACCTTGCATGCCAACAGGCTGGCGGCGGCGGCGCATTTGACAAGCCTGGTGGAGGGGCGTGAGCGAAACCATTCTGATTGCGGACGATCATCCGCTGTTCCGGCAGGCGCTGGCACTGGCGGTGGCCAATGCCGCCCCGCTTGCCCGCGTGATCGAGGCCGGCACCCTGAATGCCGCGGCGCGGGCAGCCGCAGAGGCCGACGATCTGCGCCTGATCACGCTCGACCTGAAAATGCCGGGCGCCATCGGCTATTCGGGGATTGCGCTGCTTCATGCCGAAAAGCCGGATGTGCCCATCCTGGTCGTTTCCAGTGCCGAAGGCGCGTTGGCCGCAGACGAAGCGCGCGCGTTTGGCGCGGTCGGGTTCCTGCGCAAGGATGCCGATCTTTCCCAGATCGAAGACGCAATGCGCGCGGCGCTGAACGGCACATCCGCTCACGGCACTTCCGCCGATCCGGTCGATCAGGTCCGTCGCGAAGTTGCAGGGTTGACGCCGACGCAATTGAAAGTGCTGCTCTGCGTACTCGATGGAAAGCTGAACAAGCAGATTGCCTTCGATCTGGGCATGAGCGAGGCCACGGTCAAGGCGCACATGACCGCAATCATGCGCAAACTTGATGTACAGAACCGTACACAGGCAGCGCTCGTCGCGCGTTCACTGGGGCTTGATCTCACCAATTGAGATGCGCGCCAGAAATGCCTCGATCGCCGCGGGATCGGCCGGTTTGACGAAAAGGGCAATATCGTGCGGGCTGATCGTGTGGCGCAAAGCCGGGCCGCTTTCAGCGGTCACCAGTGCCACCGCAATCGCAGGGTTCAGTTTCCGGGCCATCTTGATCAACGCCAGCCCGTCTTCGCCGTTGTCGAGATGATAGTCCGCCAGCAGGACATCACATTCGCCCACCAGAGCCAAGGCGTCTGGAATATCGCCCGCGCCTACCGCGTCGTGCCCCAACCCCGCCAGCATCGCCATGGTCGCGTCGACAATGTCCGCCTCGTTATCGACCACCAGCACGCGCAGTGAACGCGCCATTACCATCCCTCCCGACGATGGTCCTGCGCGTGAATTGCCGACCGTGCCAGAAGCCGTTTCCACCGCTGGGAGCCACACGCTGAAGCGGCTGCCGCGTCCTTCGTGCGAGGCCATCTCGACCCGCACGCCGAGCAGCTTCGCGATCCGCTCAACGATCGCCAGCCCCAGACCAAGGCCTTCCACCTCGACAGTTCCAAGCCGGGTGAATTCGCCAAAGATTTCGCGTTGGCGATCAGCCGGAATACCCACCCCGCTATCGATCACATCGATCCGCAGATAGGCCCCGCGCCGCCGCACACCTACCACTACGCCGCCTGCAACAGTATAGCGCACAGCGTTGGCCATCAGGTTCTGCAATACCGAACGCAACAGGCCGGGATCGGTCAATGTCGCCCCCGCCAGCGATCCGGCGCGCAGCGACAGCCCCTTTTCATCGGCAAGTGGCCGCATGCTCTCCAGCAGGTCTGTCAATAGCGGTTCAAGCACGACGATTTCAGGGCTGGGCTGAACCCCGCCGGCATCCAGCTTCGAAATATCGAGCAAGGCGCGCAACAGCGCCTCCGCCGCCACAATCGAACGATCCACCCGCTCTGCCAGCACTTTGGCATTACCTTCCAGATTACGATCCAGCGCTGAAGTGAACAGTCTTGCGGCATGCAAGGGTTGCAGCAGATCATGGCTTGCCGCTGCAAGAAAGCGCGTCTTTTCGCGGGTAGCATCGGCAAGTCGGACATTTGCCTGCCGCAGTTCGTATGTCCGCTCGGCCACGCGCTGCTCAAGCTCGTCCAGTGTCCGCTCCAGTTCGTCGCGCACGGCGGCATCATCGGAAATGTCCGTGAACGATGTCAGGTATCCACCACCGGGCATCGGCCCGCCGACAGACTTTATCACCCTGCCATCGGGACGAACGCGTTCGGATGAATAACTGCGGCGCGCCTTCAGGTGCCGGATGCGTTTGTCGACCTCGTCATCCACCGATCCGGCAAACTGGCCGCGTTCGACATTGTACCGGATAAGATCGGCGACGGGCACACCGACGCGTACGAGACCCGCCGGATAGCCGAACAGATCGACATAGCGAGTGTTCCAGGCAACGACATTGAGCTGCGCATC